>CALUMT010000010.1 GCA_944321845.1 uncultured Butyricimonas sp. | reverse complement strand
AAAATACTGTATATCCAGCTATGGAAAAGAGACTGAGTGAAACTTATACAAAAAGAAGTTTAGCAGGACTTAGTAAATCAACTTACGACAGTTATGTGAAAGCATTTCGGTGGGCTTCTGACCGTATACCACAAAATGAAGGAGGTATTGTAGCATTCATAAGCAATGGTGCATGGCTTGATGGTATTGGTCAGGATGGTATGCGCAGATGTATAGAGGAAGAATTTACCTCTGTTTATGTACTGAATTTGCGTGGAAATCAGCGTACTTCCGGAGAATTATCCCGTAAAGAGGGGGGCAAAATTTTTGGTAGCGGTTCTCGTACTCCTATCGCCATAACTTTCCTTGTCAAAAATCCGGCAAAAAAAGGACAAAAAGCAGTTATCCATTATCATGACATAGGTGATTACCTCACTCGTGAGCAGAAGCTCAAACTAGTAAAAGATTTCCGTTCCATTTCTTCGCAGAAATTGGAATGGCAGATCATCACTCCTAATGATAAGGCTGATTGGATAAATCAACGTGATGGAGTATTTGATAATCTAATACCGTTGTTTGATAAAAAAGGTGTTAGCGTTTTTAATCATAATGGACCAGCAGTAGCCACAGGTCGAGATGTTTGGGTTAATAATTTTTCTAATTCGCAATTGGACGACAATATTAATTACTTGATTAATAATTATAATGCTCAATGCCGCAAATTTCAAACAATAAAATCACAAGAAAAGGCGTTGTCTGTCGAATCATTCATAGATACTGATACAACTAAAGTAAGTTGGACTCGTTCATTAAAAAATTTCTTGTCGCGTGGAACTTTACTAAAGTTTGAAAGGGAAAGACTTATGGAATGTTCGTATAGGCCTTTCTGTGTGACAAACTTATATTATTCTCCAAGTCTGATAGAAAGCCCAGGGCAATGTAAAGATTTGTTCCCGCTGAATACGGACAAGGTTATATTATGCGTAAATGGAAAAGGTTCTAATAAGGATGCTTCAACTATAGTTACTCATTATATTCCTGATTATCAGTTGCAATTTAATTGCCAGTTCTACCCATTATATTGGTATGAGGAAAACAAGAATCCCCAAGCTACACTTTTTGATGATGCGGAAACTACCAAATATATTCGGCGTGACGGAATAACTGACTGGATTCTGAAAGAAGTCCGTAACCGCTTCGGTGGAACAAAGGCCATCACTAAAGAACATATTTTCTACTATGTGTATGGATTGCTTCATTCGCCACAATATCGTGAACGCTTCGCCGATGACTTGAAAAAGTCATTGCCACGCATTCCTATAGTGGATAACGTACAGGACTTTATGGCTTTTTATAAAGCCGGCAAGGAACTGGCCGACTTACATTTAAACTATGAGCAAGGCATCAATATTCCTGCTACAGAACAAGGCGCAGTCGCTTATTCGGAAATGTCGGCGCAGGCACAACGTACACTCGGTGTAGTTGTTACGGGAGACATTGACATTTGGCAGGACGAGTGGACAGAAGAAACATACCAATACTTCGCCGTGGAAAAGATGCGCTTTGCCAAAGTGCGTGACGAAAACGGAAAGCTCATAGCTGACAAGACACGCATCATTTACAACAGCCATATCACTATTGAGAACATTCCGCTCAAAGCCTACGAGTATATCGTTAATGGCAAGTCTGCCATCGAATGGATAATGGAACGTTATGCCGTAACCATCGACAAAGCATCTCAAATCAAAAATGATCCCAACGCCTGGTCACGAGAACACGAACAACCTCGTTATATCCTTGACTTGCTCCTATCGGTGATTATGCTCTCTTGTCAGACGGTAGATATAGTAAATTCATTACCAATACTTCATATTTAACATTACATAAAACAAGCTGTCAAGAAAAGAAATACACAGTTTGCATGTTTTTTGTGTATAGTTCACCTTTAGTAAGATGACATACTTTTATGTTACCAAGTTTATCAAGACATTCTTTATATTACGAAATACTCGTCTTAGGTGAATAAATATTATTAAAAAACACAAGATATTTATTGTATTATAACGGAAAAAGCGTATTTTTGCATCAAAACTAATAGATGAGTTTATGCTTATTAGATTTGTAATTACGAATTTCAGGTCTTATGGACAGGAGACGGAGTTCAATATGTTGCCCTCTCAAAATGTACGACGAAACGAATGGCATTTGCATAATGATGCCTCTGGCGTTTCTGTGTTGCGCACTGCAGTCATCTACGGCGCAAATGGTGCAGGTAAATCTTGTCTTATCAGAGCAATAGGTCGGCTTCAGGCAATGGTGGTTCATGGAACCTTGCCCCCTGCTGCGTCGCGTGATGCCAACAAATATACAGGTGCGAAAGAACCAGTGACTCTCGAAATTGAGTTCAAGACTGCGAGTGATCAGTATTCCTATGGTGTAAGCTATTGCAGTGGTACTTGTGTAGAAGAATGGCTATACTCAACCAAAAGAACGCCTAAGTGTATCTTCGAACGAAAGAGTGATCCGACAACGGGAAAAACTAAGATTTCATTGCTACCAACAAAGAAAGGGGATGCAAAGAACAAAATGTTGGTTTCACTATTGGAAGAGAATATCCTGAAGGGCAACGAACTACTACTTTCAAAATATGATGTTGTCAAGGAGGCGCAAATGAAGGATGCCTATATGTGGATTGTAACTCAGATGCATGTGATTTATCCAGAAACCCATTCTACCTCCATCTTCGACAACCGATATTCTAATCCTTTATTCAAGCAACAGTCGGAAAAGTTGATTACTGCATTGGATTTGGGTATAGATGAATTGATGCTCAAGGATGAAGACTTGGAGTCGTTCAAAATGAGCATCTCCGAATGGCCAGAGTTGGTGCAGGGCGTAGAAAAGATTGTAAGGAAACTTTCTAAAACCCCCGACAAAGACATGGAAGCTATGGTGGAAGCCAGCGCATTTACTATAAGTATCAGACGCGAAGGAGACAAATACTTTGTCCGTAGAATTAAGTCTGTACATAAAGTTAGTGCCGGTAATTACGACTTTGAATTGAAAGAAGAGTCTGACGGTACGCAGCGTATATTTGACTTTTTGCCCGTGGTTCAGGAGGTGAATGGGATGACCAAAACATACATTATTGATGAACTGGATCGCAGTCTGCATCCTTCATTGGTAAAGGCACTAGTAGAGCGTATAGTAACCGACAAAAACATGAAAGGCCAGCTGATTTTCACAACCCACGATGCTGGGCTGCTTAATGGCAATATTTTCCGCAATGATGAAATCTGGTTTACTGAGAAAGACCGCGAAACACAGAACACTCACATTTATACGCTTGATGAGTTCAAGCCTCGCACAGATTTGAATATAGAGAAGGGGTATCTGAACGGACGGTTCGGGGCTATCCCTTTCTTAGCCAAGTTGAACGAATTAAATTGGGAGTAGCGTATGGGGTTCAAGGTAAGAGGCTATACTAGGGATGTCCCGCAGGAAAAGGTACGTGACTACTCGCTCTTTGCCATAGCTTGCGAAGGTTCGGAGCGCGAGCCAGACTACTTTCGTCTTTTTGACGGGATAGACCGCATTAAGGTTGATATTATTGAGAATGGTGAAGGTTCGGCTCCATCAAAAGTGTTAGCTCGTGTTGAGGGTTATATTAACGAGAACCAGTTAGATGCAGATTATGGCGACACTCTGTGGTGCGTGATAGATAAGGACAAGTGGCCTCAGGAACAGATAGAAGAACTTCATGCCTTCTGTAATCAGAAGGGCAACAGACATCTAGTTATTAGTAATCCGTGCATAGAGATCTGGCTTCTATATCATAAGCGTGCTGACCTCAAGGGATTGAACATCACTACAGCACAAGATGCTAAACGGGAGCTTGACAACATAGAAAAAGGCGGATATTACTACATCAAATATCTGCCTCTGATGCTGAAAGCTATTGAGAACGCCAGCCATGCAGATACTAACCCTAACGGCTATATGCCAGAGTTGTTGCAAACCAAGGTGTATCAGTTGGGGAAAGCCCTATATAATCGTATGGGCAAAGTTCGGTTTGATAAGTTTGTAGCTTCTCTACCGATGATAGAGAAGGAAATATTGGCTAAAAAGAAAGAAAAATGATCAATGCATATGAAATAAGATTTTTTCAGGTAGGTAACGCTTCTAAAGGAGGCGATGCCATTTTGATAAGGCTTTTGGATGAATACCAAAAACCAACGGTTATTGTTGTAGATGGTGGTTATAAAGAAACTGGCGAAAAAATTATTGCATATCTAAAAAGGCTCAATATATCTATCATAGACTTGGTTATCAACACCCATCCCGACATAGATCATATTTCCGGCTTAATAAGGTTATTTGAAGAACAGTCGTTGACAATTAAGAAACTGATAATGAATCGCCCTTGGCGGGACTCCAATATAACAGCTGATTATTTTGCAGACAGTAGGATTACGGACAAGAGCGTTAATAAGCGAATGACTGAGGCGTTCAAGTATGCTTATCAGCTTGAGCAGGCAGCTATTTCCAAAATTGGAGAAAACAATATCATACACCCTGTAGTAGGTAATAACTACTTTGACTGCCTTACTATACTATCGCCATCAAAAGATCTTTACCGCACCAAACTCTTAGAGTCAGATAAAACGCCAACCACTCTGGATGATAACGGCAATACCAAAACTTTTGTAAAGACGATGAAAAAACTGGTGAAGTATATCAAAGGTTTTATGTCTTGGAAAGATGAGGATACCACTCCTATTAACGAGACTAGTATTGTCTCTTTATTGTGTATGCCCGACAAAAATTACCTTCTTACCGCTGACGCAGGGAAAAATGGCATAAAAGAGGCTTTGGACTATAAGGACTCACAATATGGACTGTCGCATAGGATCATTAATGTGTTGCAATTACCTCATCATGGTAGCAGAAAAAATGTGACTCCTGAATTGATTCAACGAATTGATGCAAAGGAATATATTATTTCTTGCCCACCTAATGGTCTTGATAGCCATCATCCATCAAGACGTTTGGTGAATATGGTGCTAGAGAAAATACCAACAGCAAAAATATTTAAGACTGTAGATTGCAACAGCTTTGTTTTTTATTACAACTTTAATTGGCAATTACCATATCAAACGCCAATGAATACGTTTGATGAGATTGAAGACTATGATTAATATGGACAAAATTCTTGATAAAATTTCCGCATATCAATTTTTAAACTATATGATACCGGGAACATTGTTCTTGGTACTCGTAGATGTTCTAGGAATTTATGACTTATCTTTGGATAATGCGTTCCTTATGTTATTTGGAGGCTACTGTTCCGGAATGATATTAAGCAGAATCGGCTCATTATTGTTGGAACACTATTTGAAAAAATGGAAGTTTGTTGTGTTTGCTCCCTATAGTGATTATAAGGATGCAGAGGCCAAAGACCCAAAGGTAGGAATCCTTTCGACAGAGAACAACATGTATCGAACCTTTCTGGCTACATTTCTTACGTTGTTGATTTTATTCGGTCTGAACTTGATTCCGTGTGTGAACGTATTTATGCATACTCGATGGATGGCATTCCTCGTAATTACATCCTTGACCTTGTTGTTTTTGTTTGCATACCGCAAACAAACCTCATACGTACGTAAAAGTGTAGAAAACATTGTTAGTAAAAAGAAAGAAAAGTAATAGAATTTGGATATGGAACATACAATTAAATATTATCCTGTAGGTAATGCGGACTGTACGTTGATAAAGCTGGATAATGGCAAGACGATAATTGTGGATTGTCAGATTTTGTCAGATCTTACAGACGGAAAAGGGAAGCAGATCAACTACGATGTTAAGGCAGATCTGCTGAAAGAGTTGAAAAAGGATGCCTCAGGCCGACCATACGTTGACCTGTTTATCAGTACACATCCACATGATGACCATTGCAAAGGCTTTGAGGATAATTTTTATCATGGAGAGGTGAATGATTATGACAAGGATAAGAACAAGAATGAGATTATCATTGAGGAGCTTTGGATAACGCCACGGGGGTTGAAGAACAATCTAGCCGATACTTCTGTAGCTGTACGTAAAGAGGCTAAACGTCGCAGGGATCTATATGACGATGATCCTGATTTCAAAGGATCTAGGGGCAATTACTTGCGTATCATCGGTTACGACCAAGACAAGGAGTTCGATAGCCGTTACTGTTATGTGCCCGGCAAGGTGGTAACTTCTGCCCATGGCAGTAACTTCTCTTGGCTTGAGATCTTTATCCATGCTCCTTTTAAAGAAGATGTAGAGACCAGTAAGAAGTATGATGATAAAAATGCCACATCAATTGTTGTGCAATTCTGGTTTAAAGTGGAAATAGCAGGAAAAGTGTATTACAAAACTAGAGTATTGATGGGGGGTGATGCCGAACATGACATTTGGCAGCACATCTTAGATAACAACAGCGACGATGAAAAATTGAAATGGAATATCTTCCTGTCACCGCATCACTGCTCATGGTCGTTTTTCAATGAATCGGACAACAAGAAAGAAATTCTTCCTTCAGCGGAGAGTATTCTTAATAAACAGATAGGTACTGCCGCACATATCGTGGCATCTTCGAATGAAATAAAAAACGACGATAATAATCCACCTTGTTATCAGGCAAAGCAACAGTATATCAAGAAATTGAAATCAGGTTCTGATCATTTCGTGAATACAGCTACTCATAATAAAGTAGGGAACATACCTCAACCTATCGTGTTTAAAATTTCAGAGACAGGTAAAAAGCTTTTGGCATTAACGTCGGTAGCTGGAACCTCATCTATTGCTAACCCTGCTCCTCGTGCCGGTCAATGAAAGACTATAATGTAAAGATTGTTCAAGGCAGTGAAGTTCGAGGAGAACAATTGCGTTTAGCGAGGGCACGAAGCATTTATACTGCATTGATTAGGCACTGCCATGTAGAAAACGTATCGTGTTACATCAACAGCGACGAAGATGAAATTATCAGAGCGAAACTGATATGCTTGGAAGTACCCGATGAGCCTGTCCATGACATTAGGAGCACAGAGGAAATTGCCATCATCTGCCATAAAGAGGATATATCGCTCCCAGAGGTGTATGCTTTGCGAAAAGACTTTCCTACAGAGTTGCCCCACACCAATGCAGGACCATATTCTAGGCCTGTATCTTTGTGTGTCTCTGATGTTACATTTTCGGATATCCGTCCTATGTTTAATGCGTACGACTTTATAACGTCGATACGCCGTTGGTTTAGCCTAAATAGTGAAAATAAACTTCATGAGGCTGATAGACCATTAGAAGTGTTCTTTGCTTTCCAAGAGATGTGCTGTCTAATGAATATACCTAAAGATAATAACCCATACGCGAGGTACAGCAAGAAATCGAAGTTAACATCCACACTGGATTTTGTAGAAAAGGGCAATGCTACCCATTATATCTGTTGGCTACCAACTGAAAAGATTTATGCTAGTAACTTTGCACGTATTCCACGGACCTTTGGGGATTTGCGACAGATAAACTCGTCAATTCATGAATCCCTAACAGACACGCTTCTCCTTTTGCTCCAAAGGACAGTTGCCGGAAAAGCCACACTGCCTTTACTCTTGTTAGTATATGTCACACAGCAGAACCAAGCTGGGACCAAATCGAATAAGAATCTGTTTATTATTAAGACAGTATGTTCACCCAATGAGGTGCTGGTAAAAAAGCGTAAACTGTCTACGAAAAGTTTTGAAGCATGGTTCTATCAGTTACCAGTAGAAGTGGCAATGGTATTGGATATGGATTCAAGACAGGAGAATGCACTAAGAAATGGTGTGAAGAATACGCTATCTAAAATTGCCATTATAGGTTCTGGTACTTTGGGATCCGCATTGACCGACCACTTCGTAAGAGAAGGCGTAACAAAGGAACTTGTTATCACAGACTTTGACTTCTTGTTTCCACATAACATAGGTAGGCATATCTTACCTGCAAACAAGGTGATGACATCGAAAGTTAAGTCTATAAAGGAGTTGTATAAAGGTATATTTGGTCAAAAACTGACAGCTTTGGAAGGTAATTATTTATCTTTGAGCAAACAAGACAAAGAACATTTAAACAACGGGACACAACTGATTATAGATGTTAGTACATCTATAGCTGTCGAACGGCATTTGGCTCATGAGCAAGATGATAAAAGACGATGCACTTCTTTTCTAAATCCCAAGGGTGACGACTTGGTGCTTCTAATGGAAGATACAGCAAGGACTCATACACTGGATTTGTTGGAAATGGACTATTATCGTAATTTGATAGAAGACCATCGCTTTGAACATCATCTAGAACAAACCGAAAAGACGAGAACAAACACCTTTAGTTGCAGAGAGGAATCTGTGATACTGAATTATGAAAATGTGCGTATTCTAGCAGGCATTCTATCCCAACAGATAAGAAAACATTTCCTTGATGAGAAAGAGTATTTGAACGTCTGGCATCTCAATATGGAAGATGGTACGGTTAAAAGCCTGCCTATGTCAGTGTCAGTGTGGAAACAATATTCATTTTCGAATGTAACGGTTTACTTGTCTTCGGTTGTAAAAGATAAAATGAAGATAATGTATGAAACTTCACCTAATGCTGAGACTGGAGGATGTCTCTTCGGTAGTTATGACAGAGATTATGGCATAATATATATCTATTATATGGTAGAAGCTCCTGAAGATAGCATTCATACTCCAGTATCATTCGTTCGTGGCTTTGGCGGTCTCACAGAAGAGTATGAGCGAATAACAGCGTTGACCTATCATCAAGTTCGCTACCTCGGAGAATGGCACTCACACCCCAATATGCCAAACAGGCCTAGCGCAATAGACGAACAACAGTTCAATGAAATGAGTACCGAACAGCAAAGTCAGGATTTACCTTTCATTCAGATAATATATGGCAAAAATGGACTTTATGTTAGGGGAGTGATGTAAAAAATATGAAATTCCTGCGTAAATGATAACACTCTTCACATGGGATAATAAATTCGGTATCACTCATACGGTTAGGTTTATTTCTATGTTTCACAGCCTTTTCTGATTTCACTAACATATGGCTTTCGATAATGATTGTTAAATGCCAAAAGCATAGCGATTATCAAACTAATTCGCTATCTTTGCAACAAGAAACCATCCGCCGAAATGGTGCGTAAGATATAGAAATCCACCGGTGGAGCAATAGCGGGAGATTACGTCTTTAGCTAAAAGTTACATCAAAGATATTCAGCCACTTATCGTTAGATTACGATTCCTGGTGGCACCACAAAAATAAAGCAGTTAGTTTATGACTAACTGCTTTTTTTGTGTGGAATAATGATTTTCTCCCTACTTTCCATCTTTTTCTCTCCACCTTTTACCATTTTCTCCCTACTTTTTGCGTAAACATCCTAAATAATGACCCAAAGGTCATTATAAAACAAGATCGAGATAACCTCTATTTTTCTTACATTTGCATACAAGGAAACCTAAAAAACACGCTATATGATTAAAAAACTCTTATTTTCATGCGCACTTGCCGCATACATGCCCCTCGCAGCCCAGGAACAAAAGGAATACTGGCTGGATCCCGAAATCAACCGGGTGAACTGCGAGGCGCCCCGCTCGCCCTTTTTCGCCTTCGAGAACGAGCAACTGGCAGAAACAGGCGACAAACACCTGTCCAACCGCTATCTGTCGCTGGAAAGCACCTGGAAATTCAACTTCGCACGACACCACAACGAGGCTCCGCAAGGATTCTATGAAAACAAATTCGATGACTCCGGCTGGGACAATTTTCCCGTTCCCGGACTGTTCGAGATAAACGGCTACGGTGATCGCATCTACAAGAACGTGGGCTACGCCTGGAGCACCCAATTCGACAACAATCCTCCCCTCGTCGAGGAAAGGAACAACTACACGGGCTCCTACCGCAAGAGCGTTGCCATTCCCGCCGACTGGAAAGGCAAACAAATTTTCCTGCACGTCGGATCCGCCACCTCCAACCTGAAGGTATGGGTGAACGGGAAATTCGTGGGATACAGCGAGGACAGCAAAGTCGCCGCAGAATTCAACCTCACCAAATATCTCAAACCGGGTGCGGAGAATCTCATCGCCATGCAAGTCATGCGCTGGTGTGACGGTTCCTACCTCGAGGACCAGGACTTCTGGCGCTTCACGGGAATCGCCCGCGAGGTATACCTCTACGCCCGCCCCGAAGCCCGAGTGGCAGACCTATTCATTACCCCGGACCTGACAAACAACTACACCGACGGGACCCTCAACATCGACCTATCCTTCAACAACGCCACCGGTAAAACCGTCATTCTCTCCCTTCTCGACAAGGAAGGTAAAGAGGTCTCAGGCAAAGAGGCCACCATCGGTAAGGACAATCACCTGGCTTTTAACCTGGAAGTCAAGAACCCGCTGAAATGGACCGCGGAAACTCCCCATCTCTATAAATTGCACGTGACCCTCAAGGACGGAGACAAAACCGTCGAGTCACTCGTCCAGAACGTGGGATTCCGCAAAATCGAGATAAAGAACGCCCAAGTACTCGTCAACGGACAACCCGTCCTCTTCAAGGGAGTCAACCGTCATGAAATAGACCCCGACGGGGGATACGTCGTCTCCGTCGAACGCATGATCGAAGACATCCGGATCATGAAAGAGTTAAATATCAATGCCGTCCGCACCTGCCACTACCCCGATGATCCCCGCTGGTACGACCTATGCGACCAATACGGGCTTTATCTCATCGCCGAAGCCAACATCGAGAGCCACGGCATGGGATACGGGGCAACGACCCTGGCCAAAGACCCCCGCTACGAGAAGGCACACCTGGAACGTAACGACCACAACGTCCGTTCCTTCAAGAACCACCCCTGCATCATCTTCTGGAGCCTGGGTAACGAGGCCGGCTACGGACCCAATTTCGAGAAAGCCTACGACCTTGTCAAACAATACGACCCCAGCCGTCCCGTTCAATACGAGCGTGCCGGAACCCAAGGCAAGACCGACATCTTCTGCCCCATGTACTACAGGTACGCGGACTGTGAGAATTACGCCCAGAACGACAATCCCCGTCCCCTCATCCAATGTGAATACGCCCACGCCATGGGTAATTCCATGGGCGGATTCAAGGAATACTGGGACCTGGTACGTACCTACCCGAAATACCAGGGCGGCTTCATCTGGGACTTCGTGGACCAAGCCCTACGCGACTACAACAAGGACGGGAAAATGATCTACACCTACGGCGGCGATTACGGGCGTTACCCTGCCACCGACCACAATTTCAACAACAACGGCATCATCAATCCCGACCGTCAACCCAACCCCCATGCCAACGAGGTGCGCTACTTTTACCAGGATATATGGTTCACCCCAACCAACTTGCAGAACGGGATTGTCGAGGTATTCAACGAATACTTCTTCCGCACCCTGAAAGACCGTGCCGTCCTGCACTGGACCCTGGAAAGCGAGGGAGAAGAGATACTGAACGGCATTACCTCCCTGGACGTTGCCCCCCGGCAAAAGAAGGACATCACCCTCCCAACCGCCAACCAGCAGGCCGCCTGGAAGAAAGCCATATCCGATGCCCGCTCCAGCCACAAGGAACTGGTGCTCAACCTCGACGTGAAGCTGTTAGCCGATGGGCCGCTCCTCAAAAAGGGTTACGACATCGCCCGCCAGCAATTCACGCTGACCAACTACGCCTTCCCCACCATCGAACAAATTCTCGCTCCCGGCACGGACTCCCGGACCGTGGAAGAAGATGAAATGAAAGCCTGTCTCACCCTCTCGGCAGCCGGAACTTCCGTCACCTTCAACAAAGCGACCGGATGGATCGACTACCTCGATATCAACGGCAAACCCATGCTGGAGAAAGAATTCTCGCTCAAGCCGGACTTTTGGCGAGCTCCCACGGACAACGACTACGGCGCCGGCCTGCAACGCCGGTTCAGCGCCTGGAAAAACCCGGAAATGAAACTGAAATCATTCCACCGCGAGAACAAAGGCGCCAACAAACAGGTCATCGCCACGTACGACATGCCCGGCCTAAGCGCCACGCTGACCATGACTTACACCCTGACCATCCGGGGCGAACTGCTCATCGAACAAAACCTGAATGTGGACGAGAACGCTCAACACCAGCCCCACCTGATGCGTTTCGGGATGCAACTGGTCATGCCGCGGGAATTCGCCACCATCAACTTCTACGGCAAGGGCCCCGGGGAAAACTACATCGACCGCAACCACGGCGACCGCCTGGGTATCTACACCCGACAGGTAGCGGACCAATACTGGGGATACATTCGCCCGCAAGAAAGCGGCAACAAAACTGAGGTCCGCTACTGGAAAGTACTCAACCCGGCCGGCAAGGGACTGGAATTCTACTCCACGGCACCCATGGAATGCAGCAGCCTGAACTACCTGCCGGAAGACCTCGACGACGGCCCGAACAAATATATTCACCAGAGTCATTCCGGCGACCTGACCCCGAGGAATTTCACCGTCGTGAAACTTGCCTCCCGGCAAATGGGCCTCGGGTGCGTCGACAGCTGGGGAGCATGGCCCCGGGAAGAATACCTGATCCCCTACAAGGACCACAAATTCATCTTCATCATCGCCCCGGCCCGTTAACACCGTCCTTCCCCATGTTCCAAGAATCCCGATGCGAAAGTTGCATCGGGATTCTTGCATAAACCGCCTCCCTTTCACCCCTTCCCGCGAACTTCTCACAAGCGTATCACGGGTGGGTCACAAGTGGGTCAAAGGTACATCAACTCCTATTCATCTCCTATTTAACCCTTATTTACTCCCTATTAAAATAGGACTTGATTAGAGTTTAAATAAGGAGTATATATGAATTCCATGACTTGTGACCCGGAGAGGCCCCGCCGATGCCCCGAAGGGGATATACTTACAATAGGGTGCAAGGGCGCACAAAAAAAGAGCAATCTCCCTACCCTCGTGGATAGAAAGATTGCTCCTGTCGCCTCGTGCCACCAGCAAAAGCAGCGCACGCGGCCGTTCTTCCCATGCTCCATTGTCATGCACCCGCGGACGGTAATATCGCCGGACGGGTAAATATGCCTAATGCGTGTAATCCAGGAAACGGATTCCTTCCGGCAAATCCCGGACTATCAATTCCTTCATCTTTTGCGCAAACGGGCAGGGATAACCTAAAGGCGTGCCTTTTTGGATGCAGGAGGCAAAGGCTATCGTGTCCGCACCCCGGCGTACAAGTTCCCGGGCACGTAACACGGATTTTTTCGCGGGACAACCGCCACAATTGCAGAAACCGATAATCTCGATATCTTCGGTGATTCCCTCGAATGCTCCTTTCCGTTCCCGAACCATTCTGAAATCCGTTGTCCCCGGACAATAGTCTTCAGTCTGCATACATCTGATAATTCCTACTTTCATATTACGGTGTTTTGATTCTTGTTTTATTCCGGGAAAGCCCGTGACTTTCCCGGCTTTCCGAGCGATGGCAAACCGCGCCCGAGCACAAAGTGGAAATGGATGCCGTGTTATCTCGCGTCGAGTATGTCCATGGCGATGTCCATGTAGCGGTAGACGTCGCGGGTGGTTTCCTTCACGTAGGTTTCGTCCTTGCGATGGCCCAGGCGCACCACGATGGCATCCCGCTCGGGGATGGCGATGATGTATTGGCCAAGCATACCCCGGAAGTAGGGATTCACCTGCCCCTTGTAGTGCATGATCCAGATCTGGAAACCGTAGTAGTCCAAGGGACCCGTTCCCCACTGGTTCTGGATGTAGGTGGCGGGGCTTGTGGCCTCCCGCATGTACTCGCGGGAAATCAGCTGACGACCGTTCCAGTTGCCCTCGTGCAGCATCAGGCGAGCGAAACGGGCCACTTCCCGGGCCGAGGTGTGGAAACAGCAGAAGGCTTTCTCGTCACCACCCTTCCGGTCGAGCAACCAATAAGCATCTCGGCAGGCCTGCATGGGGCGCCAGAGTTTCTCGGCAGCATAGTCGCTGATAGATTTACCGGTGGCCGCCTCAACCACGAAGGCTAGCAACTGGGTGTCGCCACTCCGGTAAGAGAACTGCTGTCCCGGTTCCTCGATCACGTCAAGACCGGTGACCAGGTCGTAAAGGTCATCTCCGTAGTAACCGTGGGTGGTCACGGAGAAGAGTGAAGCGTAGGCCTCATCCCAACTCAATCCGCCACTCATCGTGAGAAGGTGACGGATGGTGATATTCCGTTTCTTTCCCTCGTTGAAGGCAGGTATATAATTTCCCACGGGTTCATCGAGGCTTCGGATTTTTCCCTCGTCGATGGCCACACCAACGAGCAGGCCAACGATGCTTTTCGTCGAGGAGAAGATATTGGAAGTCAGGGTATCATTCCACCCGTTGCGGTATTCCTCGTAAACCACGCTGTCGTGCTGTATCACGAGGAAGGCCACGGTACGGAGACTGTCGATGTAGGCACTATCTGCGGGACGCATCCGATAGGTATTGCAGTCCCGGGCCGAGGGCCATTGCCAGCAGGAATCGGAGGCGGCAACCGTGTGATGCTCGAACATGTCCAGATCGTCGATTCCCGGGTACCAGTAGATGAGGGCCTGCCGGGCGTAATAAGGCAGGCAGCAGTAGACAATGACTAGCACGAGAAGTATTCCCGCCGCTATTTTGAATCCTTTTTTCATGGCTTTACCGGATTAAGACTTTGACAACCGCTTTTCTCAGTTTCCCGCAGTCAATGCAGGGGGCATGGGCATCCTCGGGGAAGAAGATGACGAACTCGCCAGGATGCAGGGTTACGACCCGCTCCACCGGGTCACGGTAGAAGACGATGTCGCGCTCCCCGTCGTAGGGGGCATCCTCCTCGCGGAGATTCTCCCGGGGAGCCCAGCCGTAAGTCTCGCTCCCGGAGAGGGGCAACTGAATGTCTATGTAGCGTTCGTGACGCTCGTGACGGGCATTTTCCCGGGTGCGGCCGTTGACGTCCTCCACTTTCAGGTAAGCGTCCTCGCCGGCGATATCCAGGGTTCCCGGCAAAAGGGCAGCCCGGTCGTGTTCCCGCAAGAAGCGGAACACGGTCTTGAACAGGGGATGCAGGCATTCCACCCGTCCCGTGTCGTGTAATGTTCCTATTATCATAAGCAATGTTTTTCGCAAAGGTATGAAGTAATCGCCAACTTAACAAGTTTCAAGAATTTTCCACTACAGTAAAGGAGCGAGAAAGGGTATTGCCGTATTCATCGACGAGATAAAGCACGTGGCGACCGGGTGGAACATTGACTTCCAATTGATGGCGATAGCGGGTAGAACCTACGTAGCGGTCGTCGATGTGCCAGAACACCTCAACCCCGGGTTCCCGGTGGGCCACCTCGAACACCACACCCCGCATGACTCCCCCGAGGTCACGAGGGATGAACACCTGCACTCCCCGGCGGGGATAGATGATTTCCATCACGTCCGTTCCTACCGGGCGGCAGTCTTCGCGGAAAGGCGGCAGTTTGCGGTAGTCGGCGTGCGTCCGGGCATAATACCATTCCTGCACGGGCGTGAGAACGAACCAGGGCAGACGATTCATGGCGTAGACAGACTCGTGCTCGGAATTCACCCGATAGCGTCCGGTACGATCCACGTGAATCCAACGATGATAGGGACAAACGGGGGTACGTATCCCGGCCCGGGGAACAGGCACCGTGTCCGCATCCGGGCATATTCCCGAAAGGCGGTAGCCGCTCTTCCGACAAACGGGTATCTCCACGAGGTCATCATCGGGACGTTCCAACCACCCGACAGCCCTTGTCAAGGCCGCCACCTCGAACAACAGGGGTGCTGCCGCACGTACTCCGACCAGCCCCGGGCGACCAACCCCGTCGGCATTACCGACCCATACCCCGATGACATAGTCGGCATTCACGCCCACGGCCCAGGCGTCCCGGAAACCGAAACTGGTTCCCGTTTTCCAGCTCAGGTCGATGGAAGAAGCGAAATTCTTCCAACCCGATTCCATATCGGGGCGTTCCACGTCACGCAGGGCTTCCAGGGTAAGCCAAGCGGCCCCAGCTCCCACGGGACGCTCCCGGGAAGCCACACTGTCCACGTGTTCATCCGCCCATAATTTCAGGCGCCGGTACTCGTGGCTGAAGTATTGCCCGTCCCGTTCGTTATAATGCCGCACCGTGGAAACCAGTCCCCCGTACAGGCAGCACAAGTCCCATAAGCGGCATTCCGCTCCGCCCAAGATGAGGCTCAAGCCGTAATGCCCGGCCGGGTAAGTGAGGGTAGATACCCCCATGAGTTTCAGTTTATCGTAAAAATGCTCCATCCCGTAATCCCGCAACAGACGCACGAAAGGCACGTTGAGCGACATGGCGAGGGCCCGATGGGCGGGCACCACTCCCAGGTAGTCCTTACTGAAATTCACGGGCGCATAACTCCCGAAACGGGAAGGCACATCCGACACTAGCGTGCCCGGCAGAATGTAACCGTCCTCCAGCATCAAGGCATACAGGGCCGGTTTCAGGATACTCCCCGAGCTACGGGGCGACATGATGATATCCACCTGCTCACCGTTGCCCCCTTCCACGGCCGGAGCATTGCCCACGTAAGCCCGCACCTCTCCCGTGGGAACGTGCACCACCATAACGGCAGCATTGTAGATGTAATTATGCTTCAAGACGCCAATGTGGCGTTCCACGATTGCGTTCACCCGCTCCTGAAGGCGGGAATCGATACACGAGCGGCTCAATTGTCCCGGTCGCTCCACGGAAGCCCGGGCAAGCAGGTGAGGCACGATGCACTCCTCCCGATACATCCGCTCGGGCAGAGGTTCCGCGACTGCCAGCCGCAAATCATCCCCCGTCAGGAAACCATCCTCCTGCAAACGTCGCAAAAGGGCATCACGCTTGGCTTTCAGCCCGGCATTGTTCTTTCCCGGGTAAATCAGGGCCGGGGCATTCGGCAACACGGCCAACAAGGCCGCCTCCGCCCAACTCAACTCGTCCGGACGGTGGCCGAAATACTTCAAGGCGGCCGCCTCTATACCCACAATATTCCCCCCGAACGGGGCATGAGCCGCGTAAAAATCCAGAATTTCCCGTTTCGTGTAATGCTGCTCCAGGCGTAGAGCCAATACCATCTCCCGCAATTTCTCTCCCACCGTGCGGGGCGGATTTCCCCGCGAAAGGCGAACAACCTGCATGGTTAGCGTACTTCCCCCGCTGACGACACGCCCCCGGGTCAAATTCAACCACAAGGCCCGAGCCATAGCTAAAGGATCCACCCCGTGATGCACGGGAAAATACTTATCCTCAAACGTCAGCAAGGCCGCCACGTACTTCGGCGACAAACGGCTCTCCCCGGGAACCCGGAACTGTCCGTCCCCGGCCACCGTCATACCGACAATCTCCCCCTCCCGGTCAGTCACCACCGTAGAGTAGGGCACATCAAACAAAGGTTCAGGCAACAATAACCACCATGCCACGACAAGCAAGGTGAACATCCCCGCAACCGCGAGGGAAATCCCTATTCTCCCCCTTTTCGCGGTCATACCGTTTCAAAGCGTGTAGTCACGCAGCGGGAATCCACGCAGGAAATCGGCTGTCAGCATCCGTTTCTTCCCGGCCAGCTGCAATTCCTTTACCCGAATAACTCCGTCCCGCACGTGCACGTCGAAACAGGACTTTCCGTCCGTATCCACGAAGGGCTCTCCAGCAAACTTCCCGCCAGACAAACGTTCTACCGAGAATACCTTCAGGGAAACCGTCTCGCCTGTAGTCCGATGACGTAGCTCGGTCCAGGCCGTCGGGAAGGGCGACAGGCCACGTATGTGATTGTATATCGTCTCGACCGGGGCATTCCAGTCTATCCTCATATCCTCCTTGAATATCTTGGGGGCATGTTTCGGCTCACGGCCATCCAGCAACTCTTCCTGCTCTCGCAGCGGGAAATTCCCCTCGGCCATGGCATCCACCGTCTTCACCAGCAAATCAGCCCCTGCCACCATCAGAGCATCGTGCAACTCCCCGGCAGTCATGGTTTCCGGGAGATCTACCGGTTGCTGGAAAATCACGCATCCCGTGTCAATCTCGTGTTTCAGCAGAAAAGTAGTCACCCCGCTCTGCCGCTCACCGTTCATCACGGCCCAATTAATCGGGGCCGCTCCCCGGTAATCAGGCAAAAGGGAAGCATGCAGGTTCACTGTTCCCATCGGCGGCATGTTCCACACCACCTCCGGCAGCATCTTGAAAGCTACCACCAGCTGCAGATCCGCCTCCAGGGCCCGCAGAGAGGCCAGGAAAGCCTCGTCCCGAAAACGTTCCGGCTGCAAGACAGGAATCCCCCGCTCCACGGCAAACCGCTTCACGGCCGATTCCTGAAGCTTCTGCCCCCGACCGGCCGGCTTATCCGGGTTAGTCACCACGGCCACCACATTGTGGCCCGTATCCAATAACCGTTGCAAGGGCAACACCGCAAAATCCGGTGTCCCCATGTATACAATCCTTAAATCACGCTTCATGCTTCTTTTTTCTTTTGAAGAAACCGACAATCTTTTTCACGAAATTCGTGTAAGATTCCGAACTCATCACGGCCGAATCCGTCATGGCCGTGTAGGTCAGGAAAGCTCCCAGCGGTAACAGAATTACCGATGAAATCCACATTCCCTGCCAGGGTTCCAACGCTCCCTCCCGGGCCGCACGTTCCCCCATCATCCAGATGATATAATAGACAATAAATAAAAATATCGAAACCACTACCGGCATTCCCAAACCGCCCTTGCGGATGATTCCTCCCAACGGCGCACCGATAAAAAAGAAGATAAAGCAAGCAAAAGACAGGGTGAACTTCTTGTGCCATTCTATCTGGTGGCGACGAATCATCTCCTTCTGACGATCGATAATCGTCACCTCACCCCGATAGGAATTCTGGGCAGAACGGGCATAATCCAATGCCTTATCCGCAGCGTTCTTCTCCTCCCGGGCATCCATGGTCCTGGCCAGGCTATCCAGATTCAACATCCGTCCTCGGGTCTCCGCCATCATGGCGCTATCCCGCTCGGGGGAATACTCCTTGCGTTTCACGTAATTCTGCCGCAACATCTGCTTCACCCGGTTCCGCTGACTTCTCTCCAGGTCCTTGCCCAGGGAATCCTCGGCATGCTGCAGCTGCTTGATGTTCAACATCCCGTAACTATTCTTGAACAGGTCCTCGTCCGTCCGTTTCAAAGAATTATCCTCCAACGGAATCAAGAAAAACTGTTTTTTGAACGATACCCTCCGGAAGGGAAAAGTCTTCGAGTTCCGATCCTTGTAACCTTCATCCGTGTACGACCAACCATTGTACAAGCGAACCTCCATGTAGCGACCTGTCGCATCGGCATCCATCCGTCCCGAATCGGCAATCGTCATCTCATAATTCTTCGTGGCATCAGAGTGATTATAAATCATCAGGTCGTGCATCAATCCGGTCTTCTTATCCGTCCGGTCCACCTTGATGCTATAACCGTCCATATCATTCACGAACACCCCGTCCTTCAACGACAACTCGGGTTTCTGCCGCTTGATGTCGTACAACAGGCTACTCGCCTTCAAATTAGCGTAGGGCAATACATTATTGGAAAAGAAGAAGGCCGCCAGAGTCAAAAACATAATAAGGAATATCAAAGGCTGCATAATCCGGTACAAGGAAATACCGGCCGCCTTCAAGGCCGTCAACTCGTAATTCTCCCCCAAGTTACCGAAGGTCATAATCGAGGCCAACAACACGGCCAAAGGCAATCCCATCGGCACCAGCGTCAATGACACGTAAAACAGCAAATGTGCGATGACCTCACCTTCCAGTCCCTTTCCCACCAGGTCATCGATATACCTCCACAGGAACTGCATCATCAACACGAACATACTGATGAAAAACGTGGCCACAAACGGTCCCACGAAACTTTTCAGCATAAAAATATGCAACTTTTTCATTCCTATCACCTTAAAATACTACGTCAGCATCATACCCGCACTCGCGGAATGACAAAGATACATAAATTATCGGATAACACCGCAACAAGCGAAGAAATCATGCCCCGATCAGGCGATGCAGCATCTCGATCTGCTTGTCCCAAAGCCCCACGGCATCCGCTTCATCCCCCGCATCAACGAAATCGGTGATGAACAGAGCAATATCCTCCGTCATGGGATCCTGACGCAACGAAAACTCGAAATACTCCTCCTCATCCTCCGCATCCAACCATTTGAAACGGACTGCAGCATCCTTTTTAACTGATACCAACTCCGCCTGCTCCTCGTGGTCATCCCACACGAAGGTAAAAATATCCCCGCTTTGCCGCACGTCGTCGGCAAACCATTCAGACAACCCGTGAGCCGTACTGACACGGGCAAACAAGATTTTTACGGATGACGCGAAAATATACTCCAATTCGATTTTCTTCCTCATAAGCCTTTCTCGATTTTTCGCAATATACGCATTATTTGCGACTTGTGCAAATCAAATCAGCTTATCGTTGGCATAACCGGCCCGGATTGCCGTCATAAATTCCCGTTTCCAAACCTCGTCCGTGCTTTCCTCCACGCGGGAAAGATGGATGATAATATCCCCCACGGAAAGGGAATGAAAATCCATCGCCGGGTAATAAAAATAATCTTCGTCCTCCTTCGCCTCGACCAGAATATGACGGTCGACAAGCTCCTGTAAAATAAGCCGCAATTTACCGGTGTCCATCTTCAACTCCTTGTTCAGCATCCCCAGGCTGGGACCACCCCCGTGACCCACGTACACCCGTGCCACGTAACGCACGATCTTCACGGCCCACTCCGTTGTCTCCATCCAACTGGTATCCCTCAACAACTCGCTTTTATACATGAAATGACGGTTACGGAAAATATAGCACAGTTCCGTTCCCCACAAAACGACGCTCCAGCTCAACTGCAACCACACCAGCAACAGCGGGAGAGCCGCCAGCCCACCGTAAATGGCATTGTAGGAACTGACTCCCACCTGAAAGCGGATATAGAACCACTGTACGATCTGGTACACCGTACCAGCCACTACCCCGGCAATCAGCGCGTGCTTGAACTTCACGGGCGTGGCCGGCATGAACATGTACAGGAAGATAAAAAGCAACCACACCAGCACGTAGGGCAACAACTTCAGCAACTTCAGGATGATGCTCCCTGCCACGGGCAAATAGGTCTCCAGGTTGGAGGACAGGTAGACATTCAGACTGCTCACCACGATCATCAGTATCGGGGCAATAAACATGATGGAAAGGTAGTCCGTGAACATACGCCGGATGCTCCTTCCCTTGCGGATTCCCCAGATGCGGTTCATGGCCAGTTCCGTGCTGTGCAGCATCTTGATCACGGCCCACAGCAGGATGACGATACCCACCCCCGTAAGTACCCCTCCCCGGGTATTAGCCAAGGCATTATTGGCAAAATCAATGATGTATCCCGCCAATTCCGGGCTACTCTGCATGTGCTTGAGTAATTCTCCCTGCAGAGCCTCCCCGGCCCCGAATCCCTTGGCTATGGCAAAAACGAGGGCCACCAGGGGAATAAATGCCAGAATGGAATAAAACGTGAGGGCCGAAGCCGACAGCGTACCCACATCCTTCACGAAACGGTTCAGAGACACGACCACGATGGACAGGGATTTCTGCACCGACTCCGTCAACACGAAGCGGTTGCCGTAATCCCGCCGGATTACAGCGTAATGATAATCCAAATCCAGCATTTTCGTGAACAGATTCATCAAATCAACCAGATAGCCCTTCAGGAGAGCCATCCGGCTCCGTTCTTCCCGAGTATTCATTTCGTTCATTGTTCCAAAATCATTATGCCGTTATACACCCGCATCCCTTCCCTCTCTAAGATGCAAAGATATGAATATTAAACAACAAAAAGAGCCATTCAAATATGATATTTGAACATGGCTCTTTATATGTCATTCAGCCCTATCGGGTCATTTGAACAATTCCAGCACCCGGCTCTTCACCGTATCCGGATCAGTTCCCACGGGGAATACCAGATCAGGTTGCTGCAGCACATGGTCGTGCTCTCTCCGGTAACGTCCGATTCCCCCACCGGTGATATTCAGCATAATCACGGCATCCTTTTCCACGCGACCACCCTCCACGCACTGTATCAACGAGGACAAGGCAACGGCAGCAGCCGGCTCGATATCGATACCCTCGAGACGTTCGAACAATTCCCCGGCAGCGGCAGCCTGCTCGTTGGATGCCAACAACACATCACCACCCGTGGCCGTCAAGGCGTCGAACAACCCACCCTTCAGTGAATAGGGCGGCTTACGGTTGGACAATACCTTGGCGCACATCCGGGCCACCTGCTCGCGGGCCACCTGCTCGTCCAGCGGAAGCATATCCCGGGAACCGGCCTTCCAGGCGTCATATATCGGGGTAAAAGGTTCATTCTGCGATACCATTAATTTCATCAGGTTCGTGCCGAAACGGCCGTCCTCGATGAAACGCCGGTTGGCTTCCCAGGCGGCAATGGCTCCCGTGCCACTTCCCACGGCCTGGAAATAATAATCCGGAATACGGCCGATGGTCAACACGGCTGAAAGTACCGTCGTTCCCATCCCGTCACGGCGAGCCACATTCTTGGCCCCTCCCTCCGGGAAGAATTTATCCAGTTCGCAAATAATATTGGAAAGATGAATCGAATCGAAATAATCGCTGCCGGAAGCCGTGCACACCAGCTTCACGCAATCATTCCAAGGCTTGTCGGCCCACATGGAATTCAGGTTATCCTCCGGCACGCAAAGCAAGAGCGGAATGTTGTTCTCCGAGCATACCCGCCCGAAAGCCCGCGCCGTGTTACCGGCCGAAGCCACCACCATCACCTCCCCGTCGTTACTTCTCGGACGGGCGCAAACGGCATACGCCTCACATTCCTTAAAGGTACCCGTCTGCATCAAAGCACCCCGCTCGGGCCAATAACCGTTAAACGTGATGTAAAGGTTCGATAATCCCAAATGACGGGCCAAGGCCTCACTCTTGTAAGTGACCGGAGCCCCGGAACCTTCCAGGGTACGACAAATCGGAAGCCAGTTGGCATACCTGTAAATACCCGGCAAATCTTCCCGTATTTCCAACTGACAATTCGCGTAACGCGCGGATATTAACGCGGCCCCATCCTTGCGGGGACAATCCAACTCCCAATGCTTGTCTTCAAACGTGGTTCCACAGCATGCTGATTCCAACTGATAATTTGTCATAATCTCCTAAAATTGAATATTCCTAATCATGGCAAAGATAATTCCCCGCCACAAATGTATATAGGGTATAAATACCACTTTTAAACAGGAATACAACGATCAGGCGTAACGACAATAGATCTGGAACAACTCGTAAGGCATCTTGAGCAAGTGCGAGAAACGGATACGGCTATCCCCTTGCTCGATCCACGTGCGCAGGGGAACCTCACACACGAGCCGCTCGTAATCCGGGTAAAGACGACGCACCCGCAGAAGAATCTCCACGTCAAAAAGCCAACGGGAAGAAAACGGAGCACGGAACACCTCCGGTACAAGCGACACCCGGAAAAGCTTCGCCCCGCACTGGCTGTCGTACACGGGCATACGGAACAACAGGGAAACCACCGTGGCGAACACCCGCCCCATGTAATGGCGGTAAGCCTTCCGCTGCACGTTGGCCCCCAGGCGTTTCAACCGGGCGCCCATCGTCATCATTACCGACGGCTGTCTTCTCATGACCTCCACCAGCAGGTGGATATCTTCCAGCGGGGTCGCCAGATCGGCATCCAGAAAACCAATCAGGTCATAGCGTCCCAGGGAGGCCACGTGAAGCATCCCGCTTCTCACGGCTTCCGCCTTTCCCCGGTTATCCGGGTTATCCACCAGCAGGAAACGCTCCGGGCAGCGTTCCACGGCATAACGCAGCACCTCGGAAGTATTGTCCCTACTCCCGTCATTGACAAAACAAAAATCAATATAATCCTGTTCCCGCAGGAAATCGCGGAAAACATCCAAGCGAATACGCGATGCCTCGTTATAACAAGGAATTATCACACAAATTTTTTCCATGGCGTCCGTTTATCTTTTCATGTTACCCTGTTGGCGCATCATCTGTTGCAACTGCAAGGCCTCCCCGTTCGTCTTGTCTTTCGCCAACACCTGCTCCAATCTTTCCATTGCCGCGGCCTGTCGCCCGGAAAGCCAGTCATACAAAGCCCTGAGCACCATCAATTCCGTATCGTCATCCGAGGGGGAATAGGTCTCCAAACGCTTACCGGCTTCCGCCAGTTGCTTTTGCAACAACAAGGCCCTGATCTCTATCTTGTCCAACCGGAACTTGTCCTTTCCTTCCCGACGCAACAAATCCGCGATAGGCTTTATCCCGGCATATTTCCCCGTGCGGCTGTAACAGTCCGCCAACGAAAGGAACACGTTCTCGTCCGCCTTCTGCATACGCACCACCTGTTCGTAAGGCCTGATTGCCGAGGCATAGTTATAATTGCGGTACAGGATATCCCCTGCCAAGGCAAGCGCCTGCACGTTGCGGGGATTGTAACGCAATGCCCGGTTCAGGTATTCCAACGCCTTCTGGTCCTGTCGTTCGTGATAATAAACCCAAGCCTTCATGTAATAGGACTGGGAAGCGATATCATTCTGGGCCAGCATGGCATCCACCGCCCGATGAGCCTCCGCGAAACGTCCCAGATCCACGGCAGAAAAAGCCTTCAGGTTCAAGGCATCCATCAACTGCGGCTGCAAGGCCAAAGCCTTATCCGCACAGGTGTAAGTCTGCTCCACGCTATCCACCAGGTAATAGGCCCGAGCCAATCGCATCCAGATTTCCTCGTTCCAGGGGTGAGCGGCAAGATAATTCTTCATCAGCACAATGGCCTCCTGGAAACGGTTCTCCTTCATCAACTGCACGGCCCGGAAATCATCCTTGGAGGTACGCTTGCCCACGACACTCATCGGCAAGCCGTCCACGTCCACGGAATAAAGGAAACCCTCCTTCACGGGGAATAGTCCGTTCTTCAGCTGGAAACTGTTGATGTACACGTTGTCGAATATCATGTAATCCCAATCCGCCCCATACTTCTCGTAATAACGGCCATAAATGATATGCACGTTGGTATCCTTCCGGAAATAATGCGCGAGATTGGAACTGTGATTCGTCACGATAGTTATCGATTTGTCCTTATAATCCACGTTCTGCTTGAACCAGTCAGCCGCCTTCTTCAGGGAATTGTAATAATAATCCGTCTCGTAATCCCCGTAAGCACCCTTCACTCCCCCAACCAGTTCGTTAAAATAAACGTACTCGCTGGGATGGTTGACCGCCATGTGACGGGCCGGCAGGAACAACAAGGCCACAAAGGCCACCGCCCCTCCCACCTTCACAAGTTTACCCCCGTGAGCCAAAACCAGCGTCCAGAACCGGGCCGCCAGCAACACCATGAACGGCATCACGAACAACAAGTGGCGGATACCCCCGTACAGGTTCGATTTCTGGTAAATCACCCAGAAAACGGGGAACACCAACGCAAACAGCAGGAAAAAGGACAACAGCGAGAATTCCCGCTTGCGGAACACAAGGAAGAAAAGATACCCCACGAAACCCACCACCACCACGAGCGGGGAGGCAATCATCAAGTATTTCGGGGCATAATGCACGGGCAGCATACTGGACATCATCTGCTTACCCTCGAATATCGTCCGCAATCCGATATTGTAATTCGTGAATTCCTTCAAGGAAAGAACCACGTTCGTCAACGGCTTCGCCAGGGCAAAGGGCCAGGTGATGATGGAAAGGAAATAACCCGCGCCCAACACCAGCACCAACAGGAAAAGAATATTCTCCACTTCCCGGCGGTAACGCAGGAAACGGTAGAAATTCTTGAATCCCACCCACAATATATAGAACAACCCCGCGTACATGAACAGGTAGGGGAACAAAATCAATCCCCCGGAACGGGTTCCCAGGGCCAGGGCAATACCCACGACAGCCCCCAGGGCATGGCGCAACTTGATCACCGGGAATCGGTCAAAAAGCCGCACGAAATAAAATATTGCTATCAGGTACCCCACCGCGAAGGGGATATCCTTCAGGTTATTCATACTATGGCCGAAGAAACGGGGTGAAAAGAACAACATCAGCATGGAAAGCAAACCACACAGGCCACCCCCGAAACGCAATCCCAGCAACCCGATGAACACCACCCCGGAAGCCCCTACCAGCGCACAAATGAAATGCCGCACGGCATACACGTCATCTGCCCCGATAGCCCGAGCCACCACGGCCGCCACCACCTGGACCGAGTTCCCGTAAAGATGCAGTGCCGTCTTCGGCTGATTCAACGCGGCCTTATCTCCCTTGGTAAAAAAGTCTATCACGTAGCCGGCATGCCGATGATCCACGTACTCGTCACCGCTGATACCGAAATCCTTGCTGATATAGGGCATATACAGGAACACAAACACGCCGAACACCAGCATCAACAGCCGGTACACCATATCCCGCTCCGCCCGATGAGCCGAAGAGAACAACGTCTTGAAGAAAGCACCGGATACCAGGAAACGGAACGGCAACCGCAACAGGTAATTCACCGCCGGATCACCCGTTCCCTCACTCTCTTTCCAGCAAGGTGCAACGTCCAAAGCGGCAAACTTCACGTAGGCCTTCTGCAAGCTATAGCTCAAGGCCCGCAACAGATTGGAATCCAAATCTTCTCCAGCGTAAGCCTTCAGAAACAACGACTTCTCGCCCACCAGCACGGGGGTATCCGTCAACACCCGATCGCCCCGCCAAAGACAGGCATCCATGAATCCGAACCACAACTTCCGTTTCCGGGAAGCGGCATAATAAAGGTGATTCCCACGTTTCTGTTTCCGGTAAGCCTGGATAAATCCCGGAACGGCCGAAGGAGCCACCCGATCCAAATCCACCACGAGCACTTCTTCCGCAGAAGACTCCCGCAAAAGACGAAGAAATACCTCCTGCCGGTTTTCCCCGGCCACCACCTGTAAATCAAAACCTTGAAACGCCTGTAAATTGACAGTTTGCTGATTATCCTGTTTTGCAGTGAATCCGATCACCTGCAATTTCATATCCTGTAATTCTTTCACGATGAATGTATGCATTTTAATGGGGATAAAGGTAATTAAAATCCTATAAAAAACAAATAAGATTCTTCATAACCACATGGTACCCTTCCCCTCGTCAGGCATTCCTCGCCTTTTCTCTCCGTCCTCCCACCCCCAAGTATTCCCCGGGCAAAACACGACATTATTCCCACCATCCCCATCCATGGGACACTCATTAAAAAAGCCAGTTGAATCGAAGATAAAACGAAGAAAGAATGAAGTTACTATAACCGAATTCCCGACGGCTGGGCTACCACACGAGAAGAGGGAGTGTCTTTCCTCACAACCGGGCACGAAGCATGGCAAAAGTGACGCAAATTCCTTCCGCAGGATCATTTTCTGACGTTATGGCAGAATTTATGACAAATTCAAGAACCAGAAAAGGCCAAAACCATCATTTTTTCGAGTGGCACATGGTTTGCTAAAGGATAGATGTCTTTCATCGAAAGACGGAAGGCAAACAAAAAGAACGAAAGAAATAATAAATAAATAATATTAATCACTATGGGAAAAATAATAGGTATCGATTTGGGAACCACGAACTCCTGCGTTGCAGTGATGGAAGGTAACGAACCAGTGGTAATCCCTAACAGCGAAGGAAGACGAACCACTCCATCTATCGTCGCTTTCGTGGATAACGGAGAAAGAAAAGTTGGGGACCCGGCAAAACGTCAGGCCATAACGAACCCAACGAGAACAATATACTCTATCAAACGATTCATGGGTGAAACCTATGATCAGGTAGAAAAGGAAATCAAACGTGTCGCTTATAAAGTGGTAAGAGGTGACAACAACACCCCGCGGGTAGAAATCGGGGACCGCAAATATTCCCCGCAGGAAATCTCTGCCATGATTCTTCAGAAGATGAAGAAAACCGCTGAAGATTACCTCGGACAGGAAGTGACGGAAGCCGTGATCACCGTACCGGCCTACTTTAACGATGCGCAACGTCAGGCAACGAAAGAAGCCGGAGAAATCGCCGGACTGACCGTTAAGCGTATCATCAACGAACCGACGGCTGCCGCCCTGGCATACGGTCTGGACAAGCAGGACAAGGATATGAAGATCGCCGTGTTCGACTTGGGTGGTGGTACCTTTGATATATCCATCCTGGAATTGGGTGACGGTGTATTCGAGGTAAAATCAACGGATGGTGATACTCACCTGGGAGGTGATGACTTCGATGACGTGATCATCAACTGGTTGGCCGATGAATTCAAGAAAGATGAAGGCGTGGATATCCGCAAGGACCCGATGGCTCACCAACGATTGAAAGAGGCTGCCGAGAAAGCTAAAATCGAACTTTCCAGTTCAACCTCAACGGAAATCAACCTGCCGTACATCTTCCCGGTTGACGGAGTGCCCAAACACTTGGTAAGAACATTGACCCGTTCTCAGTTCGAACAATTGACGGATCACTTGATTCAAGCCACTATCGAACCCTGCCGCAGAGCTTTGCAGAATGCCAATTTGACGGCTTCCAGCATTGACGAGGTCATCCTCGTGGGTGGTTCTACCCGTATCCCTGCCGTACAGAAGAAAGTTGAGGCATTCTTCGGCAAGACCCCATCCAAGGGAGTTAACCCGGATGAAGTAGTAGCCGTAGGTGCATCTATCCAAGGTGGTGTATTGACAGGAGAAGTAAAAGACGTATTGTTGTTGGATGTTACCCCGCTTTCATTGGGTATCGAAACCTTAGGTGGCGTGATGACCAAGTTGATCGAGGCCAACACGACTATCCCGACGAAGAAATCAGAGGTATTCTCAACGGCAGCAGACAACCAACCAAGCGTGGAAATCCACGTATTGCAAGGTGAACGTCCGATGGCAAAGGACAACAAGACAATCGGCCGTTTCCACTTGGACGGACTACCACCAGCCCCACGTGGAGTGCCACAGATTGAGGTAAGTTTCGATATCGACGCCAACGGTATATTGAAAGTATCTGCCAAGGATAAGGCTACCGGTAAGGAACAATCCATCCGTATTGAGGCTTCATCCGGTCTGTCCGAAAGCGAAATCAAACGGATGAAAGACGAAGCCGCCGCCAATGCCGAGGCCGATAAAAAGGAAAAGGAACGTATCGACACGATAAACAAAGCCGACAGTATGATTTTCCAAACGGAAAAACAACTGAAGGAATTCGGTGACAAGTTGCCGGCAGACAAGAAACAACCGATCGAGGCTGCCTTGCAACGCCTGAAAGATGCCCACAAGGCTCAGGACGTGGCTGCCATCAACAGTGCCATCGACGAGTTGAACAACGTGTTCCAGGCCGCATCCCAAGAGATGTACAACGCCCAACAACAAGGGGCCGCTGGTGCACAAAACACGCAAAACACCTCCAACCAACAATCCGCCAACAACGGAGGCAAAGACCAGGAAGTGACAGACGTGGACTTCGAGGAAGTGAAGTAATTGATAACCAATTCAATATCAAAACAGGATAATCTCACGATTATCCTGTTTTTTTATTTTTAATCATCAACCCGTTTTTTCGAGCATCCCATTTCTTAAAGGAAATAACAGAACATACTTCCATGCAGTCTAATACATCTCACCATGGATCAACTAAATACATAAAAACGATCCCATAACCACCAAAAATTAGTACACAATAGCAACTAATGTAAAATATAATGCTATCTTTGCCGTCAAAATAGAAAAACATGACACAAGAATTACTCGGAACAACCGTCGGTAAATTGCGGAACAAACTGCACCGATTGATGAAACAGCGATACACACAGGAAGCAGAAGTCAAAATGACCGTGGAAGAGTTCATCCTGCTGAACATGATAAAGGCTAGAACAGACCAAATTCTGCAAAATATAGCCATCGCTACAGGCAAGAACAAATCAGTGGTGATGCGTATGATTGACTCGCTGGAAGAAAAAGGATTGGCCAAACGCACCGTGAACCCCGAGGACAGGCGCGAGAATCTATTGAGTATAACAGAAAAAGGAGAAGAAGTGGTCTGCCAATACCAGGAAATCGAGAAACGGCTTTCAAATGAATTACTGGAAGGCATATCACCAGAAAAGATTGCCACATTTTTTGAGGTTATCGAGAAGATCTCCCAAAAGGCGAATGACATCTAAGCCTTTTTTTTATTATAATAGTTGCTATTGTATACTATTTACCATATCAATCAACATACCATGAAACATATCACGAAATATATCATCACCGGCAGCCTGCTGGTGTACGCTTTCGGCATTTCAGCCCAATCTCCGAAACGGGTCATGAGCCTGAACGAACTATTTTTGCTTGCTGACACCCAAAGCAAGAGCATTAAAATCTTCGAATCGGCAGTCAAGGGCAACGAGGAAGACATTGCCGTCGCCCGGAATGCCTATCTTCCCAATGTCGAATTCTCGGCCTCTGCCACATACAACGGGAATGCCTGGGTGGCAGAGCGGGACTTTTCCAACGGAGAAACATACACGTCCCCTCATTTCGGGAACAGCTTTGCCATTGAAGCCTCCCAGGTAATATTTGCCGGTGGCGCCATCCACAACAACATCCAAAGCCTGAAATTACAGAAGGAAATCGCGGAATGGAGTCTCACCGCACATCGACAGGAAATCTATTTCCTATTGACCGGCTACTACCTTGATTTATATAAGTTCCGAAACCTGCTGACCGTCTATGATAAAAATATCGAACAGACCCGGCAGGTGATTCGGGACATGCAGGCCCGGGAAGCAGCAGGGGTGGCCCTGAATAACGACATAACAAGATACGAGGTACAGTACCAAAACCTGCAATACAAACGCACGGAACTGATAAGTTCCATCCATATCTACAACAACAAACTGGTGACCATGCTGGACTTACCTCCACAAACAGAGATCTATCCCGACACAACGCTACTCGACCGTCAACTACCAAGATCCCAAGAACAGGAATTCCAGGAAACAGCCTTCCGGACTTCCCCACTCCTGAACAAGAACCGTCTTGCACTTGACGTGCTGGGTAAAAAAGAAAAAGTGGCAAAATCAGAATACATGCCTCAAATAACCCTCATCGCGGGAGATAACCTCAAGGGGCCAATAACCTACGAAATTCCCACGATAGACAACAATATAAACACCTGGTACATCGGTGTCGGATTAAAATACAATATCGGAAGCCTATACAAGAACTCCAAAAGCCTGTCCCGGCTACGCACCACGATAGAGCAAGCACAACGGGAACTCGCATCATCCGAGGAAGACGTGACCCTCCAGGTTCGGGCCGCCTACATCCGTTACCTGGACTCTTTCGAACTTCTGAAAACCCAGGAAAAAAGCCTGCAACTTGCCCGAGAAAACTACGAAGTAATCGCCAACCGGTACGCCAATGACCTCGTACTGGTGACCGACCTGGTGGATGCGGACAACCTAAGACTGTCCGCAGAAGTACAACACGTGAACGCACAAATAAACGTCATTTACAATTATTATAAACTCCTGTACACGACAGGTTCACTTAACGCAACAAATAAATAACATCAATATGAACAGAAAAAATAAAAAGATATTGCGCAACATCATTGTTATCGCAATAATTCTCAGCGGATTGACTTGGGTATGCTCCAAATTCCTTCATTTCGGACAAGTCGAGTACACGGACAATGCCCAGGTAAGACGGAATATCATTCCTATTAATTCAAGAGTACAAGGATTCATACAAAAGGTATACTTTGATGATTTCCAATTCGTTCATGAAGGAGACACTCTTGTAGTCATCGAAAACACCGAATACAAGCTGAAAGTAGTGCAAGCCCAAGCGAACTACCAGAAAACGCTCATGGAAAACACGGCCATGCAAACCGTCATTTCCACCACGGCAAACAACCTCACTGTTTCCGACGCAAATATTGAGGAACTCCGCATCAGGCTAGCGCAAGCCAAAACAGACTTCCACAGGTACGAACAATTATTCGCCCAAGAGGCCGTAACCAAACAGCAATACGACAACGCCAAGGCAGATTACGAGGCCACAAAAGCCAAATACGACATGCTTGTCCGCCAAAAGAAAAGTACCTCACTGATAAAAGACGAACAAACCCAACGTCTGGAACAGAACCAAACCAACATCGAGGTCGCCAAAGCGGCACAGAATCTGGCCGAACTCAATTTATCCTATACAGTCATCACGGCCCCATGCGACGGAGTGACTTCTCGCAAAGCCATACAAGAAGGGCAGTTGATCCAACCAGGACAGACGCTGCTATCTGTCGTGGAACATTACAACGTGTGGATTATAGCCAATTACAAGGAAACCCAAACAGCCAACATTCAAGAAGGGCAAGCGGTCAGTATAAGTGTAGATGCCGTTCCCGGCATTGAATATCACGGAGAGGTCGCCACTCTTTCCAACGCTACCGGAGCCCAATATTCCATTATTCCCCAAGACAACTCGGCCGGGAATTTCGTGAAAATTGAACAACGCATACCAATCAAAATCATTTTCACGGACCAAAACCGACAAGAAGACATTAACCGTTTGCGCTCCGGCATGAACGTGGAGTGTGAAGTAAAGTATTGATACCATGGAAACACCGTCAGCAGCAGAAGTCGCCTCGGCAAGACGCATCATGGCGTGGAAGGATTTCGTACCCATATCCCTACGTTTCCCGCTATTTATACTAATCATCATTGTTTACATGTTTTCCGGAGGGGTCTACATGTCCGCCGTTGCCGAAATGTCGGGAGACCTATCCTGGATAAACGAGGATATCATGATGGCAGGATACGCCTCCATGACCGGACTAACTATCGCCTTTCCGCTATTATTCAGGATACTATTCCGTTTTCCTCCCCGAGAACTTCTTCTGTTCTCGGGTGGAGTTTTCAGCGTCAGCGACTACTTGTGCATGGTATCCGATTTTCTGCCACTCGTTGTTTTCCTGTCCTTCATCAGCGGCTTTTCCAAAATCGTGGGCACATTCGTCTGCTGGAGTAATATACAACTAAAGATCACGCCCAAAAGAGATTTTGCGGTATTCTTCCCCTTTCTATTCACTTTTGTCCTGGGAAGCGTGCAGCTCGTGAATATCGCCACCGGTTACAGCATATATGCCTTCGACTGGAAAGCCATGCATCGATTGACTATCGGGGCATTCATCATTATCTTCGCCTTGGTTTATTTCTGCATGCGCCGCAAATTCAGGCAAGGCCCCTATATGCCTTTCAAGGGTATCGATTACCTGGGAGGAATCCTATGGAGCTTGTGGCTGCTATGTATCGTGTTCATCTGTGTATACGGGGAACATTATGACTGGCTTGAAGGTGAGAAAATACGACGGGCCATCATTTTTGCCATAGTTCTTCTGTTCCTGTGCCTCCAACGAGCCGCTACCATACGTCACCCATATATAAATCTGAAGACGTTCTCCCAACGCAACATGCTCTATATATTTATACTGTTCGGATGCATGACACTAATGTCCGCCACATCCACTTCCATTCAAAATATTTTCACGGGCGCCATTCTCGGCTTTGATCAACGACATAACGCAGACATAAGCTGGGGACTCCCCATCGGGATCGCCGTTGGCACGGGAATATTTTATCTCACCTTAGTAAAATGGAAATGGCAAATTAAAGACATTGTACTGACAGGTTTTTTCTTTTTTCTATTATACCAGGTGATGCTTTACTTTCTGATTGATGCCTCAACAGAAAAATACATGCTCTATTTGCCTATGGTATTTAAAGGAGCTGGAGTCAGCATCGTGTACACCTCATTGACTTATGCCCTTGCCGGATGCGTCACATTCATCTATTACTTTGAAGCCATGTGCGTCATCGGTTTCATACGAACCAGTTTCGGGGGACCATTAAGCTCCGCTATAGTCTCCCAGTTATTCAACCACATCCAGCAAAAGAACATTGCAGGACTTGGAAGTTACATCGACTCCATGCATTCCATGGCCAATTCCTTCACCTCCCTATACGGAGAATTCCAGAAGCAAATCCTCATGGTGAGTTTAAAAGAAGTATACGGTTATGCCACAATCATCGCCATCATCATTCTACTCGCGATATTGGCTTCAAACTATCGACACCTGCTCAGTTCCAACACCAACAACATGCTGCGACTATCCCAAATATGGAAACTTGTCCGCCATAAAATGGCCGACTCATAGAATCAACATGACAAAAACAAAATACTTTATTTTATACTACACGAACATCTACCTTATTCTTGTATAAACCATTATAAAAAAGCAGAAAAAACTCTCATGAAAATAATATTTTTTCAAAAACCTTTTCATACCTTTATCACGAAACAGAACCAATCTTAAAAAACAATATTGTCTAACTAAAAACAAAAATTATGATTGCTCCATTCGTATCACTTATCTATCTTGCCATCATTGTATTGTTTATCATTTCGTGGTGGAAATTATTTGAAAAAATGGGGAGACAAGGCTGGGAAGGTATCATCCCCATCTATAACATGGTCATTCTCCTGGAAATGGTAGGGAAGCCCTGGTGGTGGATATTGCTGATGTTTATTCCCGTCGTGAATCTGGTCATGACAATTCTAACCTACATCGCACTATCCAATAGATTCGGACAAAGTGGAGCTTTTGCTATCGGTTTGACATTTCTCGGTTTTATCTTCTTCCCGATTCTTGCTTTCGGGGATGCTCAGTTCCAACCCGATAACAACCATAACACCAATTACACCCAACAAGCTTAAAATAAATTTGTTACTTCATACTCGGAGCGGTCCTTGCTGACCGCTCTTTATTTTTGTGGCCAATTATGATAGCCCCAAACCAGAAATTCCCGAATGAATTTCTGTATTTCAAACGACTTACAAGTATAATTATTCACGATAACCGTAAACGCATAAGTTTCACCATCCGCAGCTTTCAAATAACCCGCCAATGCACGAACCCCGGTCATAGAGCCGGTTTTTGCCTGCAGATTATCCAGTAATTCCTCCGCCCGTGCGTAAACGGACAAGCCACCATCCTTGCCCGCCAAAGGGAGAGAACGCACGAAGGATGAGCCCAAATTGGAATATGCCCATAACAATAAATCCGTGAATGTTGTTGCCGGCAACAGGTTAAAAAGGGATAAACCACAGGCATCTTTCAACAAAATTCCTTCTGTTCCAATCCCCATTTCCGTCAAAGACTGTTTTACCTTCGTCTCCCAATCATCCGGGAAGGTTATCTTACCCAAAGCCTCCGCAAATAGATTGATACTACGTTTATTCGTGAAAAACACGATTTCGGACAAGGTGGGAGAAACATGTTCCAACAACAAAACCTCTTTTCCAGAATTTGCGACCAGACTATCTTTTACAAGAATACCACAAGAAGCCAAGTACTGCTGCAATTCCGCCACAAATACCCGATCGGGGTGATGCGTCGCTCCCTTGACAGTGAAAATCTCCCGACGAGCCGGCATGGAACCCCGCACCTGCAAAACCCGAGCATCCGGGCCGCCATATATCCAGACATTATCGGCATCTCCCGCTGCAGCCAGAACATGATTCTCGAAACGGACGCCCGGTTGTACGGGATCCACTTTCAACAGCGTGGCCGGTGTTCCTATTTTCCCAGAACGGAAAGATAAGGTATAGAGATTATCCCGGTAATTGAAGGGATGATAAACCGCCCCGTAATAATTAGCTACATCCTCCCAAAGCCACGAGCCAGGGATTAGTGTCTCTCCTCCCTCATGTTCAACACGGATTCTCCCCTTTATCTCCCGAATACCAGCTACACGAATCTTTTCTACCACGTCTCGCAGGAATCTTACCGAAGGAAAATAACGGGAATCCAAAGCGGGGTCTCCTCCTGCATGCACGATAATATCCCCATGTAATATACCCTGTTCAAGCTTTCCCCTCATAGAGACTCTTGTGACAAACACGAAATCCTTGCCCCTTTCCTTCAGGGACAAAACCGTGGGTATCAATTTCGTTACCGAAGCCGGACGAAGAGATAAATCTGCATCACGAGAATAGACCTCGTGTCCGTCAGTCACTCGCTTCACACTAATTCCCACGAGCGCATGACGCACCGCGGGATGATCCTCCACTCCCGGGAAAAGGTTTTGCCCAATACCCTCCAGGGGCAAAAAAATCAACAGGCACAGGAGACGGGACAGTAGTTCTTTCATTCTTCCATGGATTTCAACACCTTCTCTACTTCTTCCTCCGTCTTATGTAATTTAGACTTGCAAAAAGCAATCAGTTCGGCCACCCGCTTCACTTTCTCGCTCAAAACATCGATATCCAGTTTATTATCTTCCAATGATTTCACGATAGATTCGATTTCTTCTACCGCCTCCTTATAAGTCATTTTATTCTCCATCATATTCATTATTTTGTTGTATTTCTTTTACCTCTCCCCTAACGACGCCATCGTGGAAAACCGTTTCCACTATATCCCCAGGCTGTAAACCAGCAACAGCACGTACGATTTTTCCATTGAATCGGGTTATCGAAAATCCCCGTTCCAGCACCCGTTGCGGGTCAGCGTAAGCCACTTTAGTGGCAGACAGTTCCAGAAGATGTTTCTCTTCCGTCATATATTGGCGTACCTGACGAGTGAATGAACGAACAAACTCGGTCAATATTCCCCGCTGACGTTCCAAAAACAAAGGCAATTTCCCTTCAACACGCAGTCCGTTTTGTTCCAACTCATTATACTGTTGTTTCATAAACAACCGAGAAGAATGTCCCATTTCCCTGGACAGCAAGGTCAAGCGATTACGTTGCGCATCTACAAGGGAACGGGTCATTTGCTGTAGACCGAGGGTATACCGCTGCTGTTCCTCCCGTGCATGCTGCAGCAATTGCCGGCAAGAATCGAGCATCCGTTGTTGCCCCGCCTCCAATCGAGTCTCCTGCTCTTGAAAAGCCTCTATCAAAAAAGCCGCAGCAGCCGTCGGAGTCTTCACGCTCAGATAAGCAACCCTATCCACAATTGTCTCGTCTCGCTCGTGCCCGATACCGGCAATCACGGGTATGGGAAATTGAGCGACATGCGCAGCCAAGTCGTAAGAATCAAAACTTCCCAAATCCGTTTGAGAACCACCTCCCCGAATAATCACAACAACATCAAATAGGTCTCCGGTTTCATAAACCCGATCCAAAGCGGCAATCACGGATTCCGTCGTTTTATCACCTTGCATAACCGCAGGAAAAAGGAAAGTATGGAAAGCATACCCCGCGGAATTATGGTGCAACTGATCCAGGAAATCTCCATAACCGGCGGCCGTGGGTGAAGATATGATAGCCACTATTTTAGGCAGAAGGGGGAAAGGTAATTCCCGGTTCATGTCAATCACGCCTTCCCGAGTCAGTCGTGCTATGATTTCCTTCCTTTTACGTTCGAGATCCCCTATCGTGAATGTAGGATCGATATCCTTAATGTTCAATGAATAACCATACAATTCATGAAAGACGATCTCCACCCGCACCAATATTTTAATTCCCCGCTGTAGCGTTTTTCCCGTTGATGTCTCGAAATAAGGCTTCAACATCCGGTAAGTATAAGCCCAAATCGTTGCCCTGGCAGAAGCAATAACCGTATCGTCAGTTTCCTGTTTTTCCACCAGTTCCAAATAACAGTGCCCGGAACGATTTTCCTTGATATCCGCAATCTCAGCTACCACTAAAAAGGTATCAGACAAATGCTTTTTAAACATCTGCTTCACCAAAGCATTTAACCGAAATAGCCCGATAGCTTCCATTTCTATTCTAATTCGACCGTATTATTCAATTCTTCAATATAATCCAATAATGCCTCTTTCCCGAAACCCGTTTCCGCAGAAGTCAGGAAGGCAAGGGGCATGGTCTCCCAAGATTCCTGCATTTGTTTATGGTAATTGGTAATGCAGGTATCCCTCTCCGAAGCATTCAACTTATCCGCCTTCGTGAAAACCATCACGAACGGGACGCCATTCTCTCCCAGCCACTCCAAAAAACGCAAATCAGTTTTCAGCGGTTCATGGCGACTATCAACCAGTAGGAAGAGACACACGAGATTTTCCCGTTTCAAAATGTAATCACGAATCATGGCACTAAACTCTCCTCGCTGACTTTTAGAGGTCCGGGCATAACCATAACCAGGTAAATCCACCAGGTACCACGAGTCATTCATCAGGAAATGATTTATCAATTGGGTTTTACCGGGAGTAGCGGATGTCTTTGCCAATTTCCCGTTGTTCGTGAGCATGTTAATTAAAGAAGACTTACCGACATTTGATCTTCCAATAAAAGCGTACTCATGTTTATCCGCGGGAGGACATTGTTTCAAATTGCTTGAACTCGCTATAAATTTCGCTTTCGTTATCTGCATACGCATATATATAAAAAAGCCCTGAGTAAAGCGCATAAAAGCCTGTACTCAAAGCCTATTAACCATTATTTTCCTCCGGCAGAACTCCGATTAAAATTACGGGGTTTCTTGGGATTACTCCCGGGACGTCCCCGACGTTTCTCCGGTAATTCTCCTGCTCGACGATCCTTTCTAGAACGCTTTTCCCGACGTTCACGTTTAGCCGGGAAACGCTCTTTACCATGCTCTTCCCGACGACGTCTTCCCTCTTTACGGGTAGGAATGGCTTTCAATTCCAATGGAATACCCTTATACAAGACTTTCTTGAAATCAATCGCCATATCGGAAGCGACCTGTTCCTCTACCTCAAACTTAGTATCCGTATTAAAGATTCGGATATCACCGATTTCAACACCTTTATGACGGGAATATTTATTAATCATTCCCATCAATTCTTTGGGAGTCAAACCATCCTGGCGGCCAATATTAAGAATAAAGGTACTATAAGCAATAGTTGCCTTTTCTTCTTTAGCCTTTTTATTTTTACCTTTCTTCTCCTCTTCCACCACATTCAAGTCCTCGGTATTCTTGTATTTTTTCAACAAACGTCCAAACTCGTAGGATACAAGATGTTGTATCAGTTCTTCTTTGGAATAAGCGGCAAACTTATCATAAACCTCCTGCTCGTAGAGAGCCAGATTATCCTGATACTCTGAAGCAATAATCTTATCTGCCCAGAATGCCAGTTGTGCGCGACAAATCTCCTCTCCTTGAGGAACTGACTTATATTCAAATGTTTTCTTTATAATCTTTTCTATACGACGTAGTTTCCCTTTCTCCTTAGAATGGATAATCGCTATTGAAATCCCTTCCTTGCCGGCCCGTCCGGTTCGTCCGCTACGATGCGTATAACTTTCCACGTCCTCCGGCAAATTATAATTAATCACATGCGTCAGGCAATCCACATCCAAACCGCGAGCCGCAACATCCGTTGCCACCAATACTTTCAATCGCTTAGCCCGAAACGCTGTCATCACGTTATCCCGCTGAGCCTGACTCAAATCACCATGCAAAGCGTCACAGTCAATTCCATCCCGTTGCAGATGCTTGGCAATCTCACTGGCATCATTCTTCGTACGTGTAAAAATAATAGCATACATATCCGGGGCACAATCGATCACCCGACGCAATGTCTCATAGCAATCTTTTGCCCGTACCATATAATAATGATGTGATACGGTATCTGCCCCCTGATTCTTTTTACCGACAGCTATTTCCTGCGGTTCGATCAAATAATTCTTAGCAATCCGCTCCACCTCCTTAGGCATGGTTGCGGAAAAAAGATAGGTATTCTTTTCTTTAGGTGTATTGCTCAATATAAAATCAAGGTCTTCCTGGAATCCCATATTCAACATTTCATCCGCCTCATCCAGCACCACGGCAAATACCGTTTCAATGTGAATGGCTTTACGATTTATCATATCCACCAACCGACCGGGAGTTGCCACAATAATATGAATTCCTTGTTTCACTTCCCGAATCTGTTTCCGGATATCCGTTCCTCCATATACACAAGCCACCCGGATATCCGGACGATATTTAGCATAATTTCTCAGGTCATTACCAATCTGCATACAAAGTTCCCGCGTGGGACTTAAAATCAAGACCTGCGTGTCATTCCGTTCCGTATCAATTTTTTGCAATAAGGGTAAACCGAAAGCCGCCGTTTTCCCCGTTCCCGTCTGAGCCAATACAACCAAATCATTTTGTTCGCCCAAAATCACAGGGATAGCTTTCTCTTGTACCGGGCTCGGTGTTACAAAACCCAAATCCGCCACTCCTTTAAGAATCTCCCCATTCAATCCTAATTCCTGAAATTTCTCCATCAAATTACGTTATAATTAATCCTCGATCTGCTTTTTATAGATATCACATCTATTCAGATCCTATCTATTTTTATATTCCTACGCTCATAAGCCGGAACTGCCCTCAATTCCTCTATTTCCTCATCAGACAAACCCGGACGTAAAGCAATATCTGTTTCTTTCAATTTCTGTCCCACGTACTCGCGTACACCTTTTCCTATTTCTTTTTGTTGTTCTTCAGTTGTCGTAGTCGTTGTGAAACCTGGTGTTGATATTTTCTTCACGGGAGATAAAAAATGCTCCACATCCTCCATGGGAAAACCTGTGGCAATAATTGTGACCGAAATAGCTTCCCCCAGATTCTCTTCCTCTCCAACACCCCATATAATGGCTGCACTGTCTCCCACTTCCTTTATTACATAATTTGTAATTTCCGTCATCTCATCCATCGTAATCTCATCCGTTCCGGAAGTGATATTCAACAAAATATTCTTGGCACCTAGAATATCACTTTTGTTTAACAACGGACTATTCAACGCCTCCTCAATCACACGACGAGCACGTCCCTCTCCAGAGGCTTGTGCCGCACCCATAATAGCGATACCACTATCCGTCATTACCGTCTTCACATCCGCAAAATCCACATTAATATAACCAGGCAAGGTTATTATCTCCGCAATACCTTTAGCCGCAATGTTCAACACATCATTTGCCTTGGCGAAAGCCGCAGATATTGTCAAATTTTCATAGATTTGCTGTATCTTCTCATTATTAATGATAATCAAGGCATCCACGTATTCTTTCAACTGCAAAACACCTTTTTTGGCATTTCCCAAACGTTTCGGACCTTCAAACTGAGCCGGGACCGTCACTATTCCCACCGTCAAGATCCCCATTTCCTTAGCTAGCCTTGCAATAACAGGAGCCGCTCCAGTACCGGTTCCACCTCCCATTGCCGCAGTAATAAATACCATTTTCGTGTTTTTGCTCAAAACCTCCCTGATCTCCTCTTCACTTTCTATTGCTGCTGCCTCTCCCCACTCGGGACGGTTTCCCGCCCCCAATCCTTGAGTTTGCTTTTTTCCTAGCTGGATTTTAGTCGGGACTTTACTATGTTCTACAACCTGTTTATCCGTATTACACAACACAAAATCAACGTCACGAATTCCCTGCTCACACATGTACTCGACTGCATTACCGCCACCACCTCCGACACCAATTACTTTGATGATAGGCACGGTTTCCTCGTATTGATTAAAATTTATTAGTCCGTCTTCCATAACCATCCAATTTATAATTCGGTATCCTTACTCATATTCTCGTTCACGTTAAAAAAATTATCCAATGTCCGCTGGAACCAACCATTTACATCCGGCACCTCATTACGTCCCCGCTTACGGCCTTTGCTTTTCTCGAATTCTTCATCATACTCCTCTCGTTTAGACCGAACCTCTTCCCGAGGTTTTCTTTCTGCCTGTTCAACTTCAACCGAAGGTCTGGCAGGTCTACTTTCTCTCCGCATTTCTTCTTGTCGCTGTCTACGCATTTCCTGTTGACGGAGTTTTCTCAAACGCTCTTCCTCTTCCACCTTCCTTGCATCTACCATCTCCATTTCCAAATCGGGTATCTCCTCGACCGAAAAGGTCACCGGAGTTTTCTTTTTCTTCTCCATTGAGGCCCCATGGAATCCGGTGGCAATTACAGCAACACGCAACTTATCCCCCAGAGATTCATCTTCTCCATACCCCCAAATCATATCAACATCATGCCCAACCAATTTTTGCACGTAATCCGTAATCAACATCTGCTCACTAATCGTCACCTCTTTAGAGCCATATAACATATTCAACAATATATTTGAAGCCCCTCTAATATCATTACTGTTCAACAAGGGAGAATCCAATGCCGCTTTTATCGCTTCTAAAGCCCGGTTTTCCCCCTCGGATTCTCCTGCCCCCATCAAAGCTACACCGCTATTCCGCATAACGACATCCACGTCCGCAAAGTCGACGTTTACCCTTCCTTTGACAGTAATAATTTCCGCGATACTTTTTGCTGCAATAGTCAAGACATTATCCGCCATCTCAAAAGCCTTGGATAACTTCAGATCCCCATACATGTCCCTCAATTTATCATTACAAATGATCAATAAAGCATCCACGTAATTAACCAGTTCGTCAACACCTTCCATGGCTTGTTCCACGCGACGCCACCCTTCAAAACTAAAAGGGATGGTAACAATACCTATTGTTAGGATTCCTAATTCTTTAGCCTGTTTAGCAATAATCGGAGCGGCACCCGTACCGGTCCCTCCTCCCATACCCGCCGTGATAAATACCATTTTCGTATTATTTTCCAACAGGCTCTTTATATAATCCAAACTTTCTATTGCCGCTTTTTTTCCCCGTTCAGGCAAACTTCCCGCACCAAGTCCTTCGGTAAGTTCCTTACCGATCTGTATTCTGTTTTTTACCGGACTCATCCGCAATGCCTGTATATCCGTGTTACAAATCACGAACTCAACACCATGAATTCCTTGACGACACATGTGGTTTACGGCATTACTACCACCACCGCCAACACCTATCACCTTAATAATTGACTCTTCTTGCACGGGAAGGGTCAAATCCAGTAACGTATCTTTTTCGACATCTTCACTAAACATACGGAATACATTTTGTCATTTAATTTCTAAACCAACCTCCTAACCGATCTTTCCATTTATTCGGTTTTTCTTCAGGAGGAAGCTCACACATCAGTAATCCCAATGCGGTCAAATACTCTGGATGCTCCAAATTAGAATGTTTCAAGGCATGCATATTTCTCACTTGGGCGACCTGAACAGGAAGTCCGGAAAGACGATTCAATAAAATATCAATTCCATGTACCCGGCAACCACCACCTGTTAACAAAATACCATTTTCCAGTTCTTCATAATACCCGCTTTGTTGTATCTGGAATATTGCCCCTTCCAATAATTCCTCCAAACGACATTGTTCAACATAGGCCAAATCATGGCATTCTATACTATAACGCGTACCAGGAATCATTATTTTCTGATTCTTACATTCTACCCGTAAAGCCATACCATACTCCTCTTTCAACATTCTGGCTTTACCTTCATCCTGTATCTTAAAAGCAGTATCAATATCCCGATCTATCGAATTACATCCAAGCGCTAAGTCCACATCTGTAACTAACAATCCATCTATTAACACCGTCACTTGAATATGTTCCGCCCCCAAATCAACCACCACTATATCCTCTCGAATACCATTGCCTTTTGATAAGGCCTTGTAAAAAATTCTTGGAACAGCAAAAAACGTCACCTCTTGAATCCCCACTTCTGCCAATATTTCCCGAATATCATTCAAAACCTTCTTTTGTGCGATATAAACTTGATAAAAAGCATCCAACTGTTTTGCCGAATTTCCCACGGGATAAGTACAATTTTTCCCATCCATTTCAAATCCCACGGGAAAAACATCTACGACCTCTTCATTAACCGGGACCTCCATATTTCGGCAACGTCTTTCCAACATCATCAAATTCCATTCCTCCATCACTTGAGAACGAGAAAATCGACAACCCTCTTTTTTTTCCTCGACTCTCAACAAATAAGATGGCAATGCTATATTCAGAGAATCAATATCAACCTCATGAATCTCCCTAAATTTCTTTAATAAACGAAGTATACAAGACTTCACTTTCAACCTATCCTCTATATATCCACGCACAACACCTTCCGAGGCTACGCTTTCGGTGCCGATTAGACGACAATACCCTTCTCCCCTTTCACCTAAAGCCATCACCATTTTGTCTGAACCTATATCTAAAGAAGCAACTAAATCCATTGTATCTTTCATTTTCTAACACAAACAATCTGATTCTTAAACTTCAAATTCACTTCCTTGTAACGGTTCCATCCTTTTTTGGCTATTCCCCGCTTCAAGAACAACATTAATTTTTCCATTCGGGCATCAGCCCCATCAACCTGTCCCAACACAATCTGGAAATTACCCACTTTAGGAATAAGAACAATATCCTCATTCTGCCGAACAACTATTTGTTCTATATAAGCATTCCAAAACTCATTCTCCCTTATCATCATCACAAAAGGATACAATTTCTTAGAAGCAAACTCTTTCGTCACATTCCCGGTCGCCACGACAACTCTAGAAGTAAACTTCGTAGACAAAGGCATCACTTCCCCTTCTTTATCCACGTAATAGCTTTCCTTGGATATCACTCTTAACACAGGCTCCCGCTGATCTATTACCACATGAAGGAATCCGTCCAAACTATAATAAACCTGAGCCGACTTTATCATTCTGTTTTTCGCCAGTATTCGCTCCAAACTATCTTTATTTACCGACAAGAGCGGCATTCCTTCGATATTACCATAATCCCTTTTTATAACCCTCATTATCTCCTCCTGATTCACGAAAGAATTAACCAACGTATCGTTGACAGCAACCTGTAGCCCCGAACATGTCACTTCCCCCAATTTTATCGCCACAAAGGTAAGTACAATTATCAGGTATACAAGTAAAATCAAAGATATTATAACCGAACGAATACGTTTCATCATAAAATTCTTTTTTCTTACAGCTTTCTATTAAACATTTCTGTAAATGTAGGAATAAATCTATCAATATCACCCGCACCCATAGTAATAAATATACCTTCCTGCACGTGTTCTTGCACAAAACCAGGAAAATCTGCCTTTGTCACACGGGAAACAGGTACCGTCAATCGATCAGCAATCAGATCCGCTGTCACCCCAGGAATCGGTTGTTCCCGGGCTGGATAAATATCCAACAAGATAACCTCATCTGCCAAACTCAAACTACGGGCAAATTCAGGATAAAAATCTCGGGTACGAGTGTACAAATGAGGCTGGAAAGACACTGTTATCTTTTTATCCGGCCACATCTCCCGAATCGAAGATAATACAGCTCGAATTTCCTGGGGATGATGAGCATAATCATCTATATACATTATTTTCCCGCTATTCGCATGTATATCAAACCTCCGGGCAACACCTTTGAATTCAGGTAAAGCACTCCGAATCTCATCTGCAGTAACCCCCGCATATAGTGCCAATGTTATTGCAGCAGTCGCATTCTCCACATTGACTCTCCCGGGGAAACGCAATCGCAAATCTTTTATACAAATATCTTTGCTGATATAATCAAACACGAAGGAACCGTCCACAACTCGCAAATTCGCTGTATAATAATCGGCTTTTTCTTCTACTGCATACACCCCATCCACTTCTCGGGTTTTCAACACCAGACCTTTTTTCAAGAATAGCTTTCCTCTAGTCAATCGGGCAAAAGCCTCAAATGCTTCCAACATATTCTCTTTAGTTTCATAGATATCCAAATGATCCGCATCCATCGCTGTAATAACAGCCATTTCCGGAGTTAGATGCAAAAAGGAACGATCAAACTCATCTGCCTCAATAACGACAAATTCTGAGTGGGAATCAATTAATAAATTACTTCCAAAATTCGAAGAAATTCCCCCTAAGAAAGCACTACATCCCACGTGAGAATTCTTTAATAAAAACGCCAACAAGGTCGTAGTTGTCGTTTTACCATGAGTTCCAGCCACACATAAAGCCTTTTTATGCCGGGAAACCAACCCCAACACCTCGGCCCGCTTATGCAGGACAAAGCCATTATCCTTGAAAAAATTCAAAATATGATTATCTTTAGGAATTGCGGGGGTATACACAACCAATGTAGAATCTGGCATTTTATAGCAGTCTTCGATTTTTTGCTCATCATCCTCATAGGTAATAATAAATCCTTCTTCGTCCTCCATTTTTTTTGTCAAAGGCGAAGGCGTTTTATCATATCCAGCAACTGGAAAACCCTGCTGTTTAAAATAACGGGCAAGAGCACTCATCCCGATTCCACCTATTCCTATGAAATATACACTTTTCACATTATCAAGAGTCGTCATATTAATTATTTTTCTCGTTTATAATTTTCAACACTTCTTGAGCGATAATCTCATCTGAATTCATCACTCCCAACTGCTGAATATTCATAGAAAGCTGTTGACGTTTGGTATCTTGCTGTAATAATTCTTCCATAACATCCACTAATCGAGCCTCCGCCTCGCAATCTCGAACCATAATAGCAGCATTTTTATTCACCAAAGCCATCGCATTTTTTGTCTGATGATCCTCTGCCACATTCGGAGAAGGTATCAACACGACTGCTTTACCTAATAAACATAATTCCGATATTGTACCGGCTCCTGCCCTGGCCACTACTAAATCAGCACAAGCATAAGCCAAATCCATCTGTTTCAAAAAAGGCATTAATTTTACATTAGCAGGTAATTTACCTTCTAAACGTTCCTGTAAACTTTTATAATAATAACTACCACATTGCCATAAAACTTGCACGTCACTCCAGGACGCAATTTTATCCAGCATTTTAAAGATTGCATTATTAATACTACCTGCACCCAAACTACCACCAGTCACCAGTACCGTTTTCTTTGTCCCATCCAGACCATATTCCTCAATCCCAGCCGCCCGAGAATCTTTTGCCAACAACAGACTTTTTCTTACAGGATTTCCCGTAAAAACGATCTTATCCGCCGGGAAAAAACGTTCCATTCCTTCGTAAGCAACACAGATTTTCCGGGCTTTCTTGGCTAACAATTTATTAGTGACCCCCGCATAAGAATTCTGTTCTTGTAATACTAAAGGGATTCCAGCATTAACAGCAATTTTTCCAATAGGCCCACTGGCGTATCCTCCTACCCCAACTACTACATCTGGCCTGAAATCACGAATTATCTTTTTAGCCTTACACAGACTCCGCCATAAATTCCAAAGGACCTTTACATTTTCAAATGTCAATTTCCTACGTAAGCCCCTCACTGGTAATCCCACGATAGCATAACCAGCTTCTGGAACTTTCTCCATTTCCATTTTCCCTTCTGCCCCGACAAACAATATTTCAATCTCCTGATCCAAACGTTTCAACGCATTGGCTATCGATAATGCCGGAAATATATGTCCTCCCGTACCACCACCACTGATTATTACTTTTTTCATAAACTTTTATATTATCATTTTACATATTCTCATCATCAACATTTTCCATATTCTCGGATGGATTTTCCTGGTTTTCCTCCATTTGTTCTTGTTTTACCCGAGCTTTTTCCTCCCGTTCTCCTTCTTCCGAGAATGTGTGACTTACACTTAATATCATCCCGAACATTGCACTTGTGAAAACCAAAGAAGTTCCTCCCATACTGACTAATGGCAAGGGTTGACCCGTCACAGGAAATAGCCCCACACAAACCCCCATATTTATCAATCCCTGAAACACGATACACAATCCTAAACCAGTAACCAGGATCGCTGGAAATGTTCGAGTACATCGCCGCACAATAGCTCCAACCCGATACAGAATAATCAAATACAACAACATGACAATGCCAGCACCACCTAAACCATATTCTTCTATTATAATAGCAAAAATAAAATCAGAATAAGGATGCGGCAAAAAATTCCGCTGTACACTATTACCTGGTCCAACTCCAATTAACCCTCCTTTAGCCACAGCAATTTTTGCCTGGTCTGACTGATAGGAATCATCATTATCGGCGACATCTGGATTCACAAAATGTTCCACACGATGCTTTATCGTCAACAAACGCCCTACCGATTTTAAATGCTGCTCGGGTACAACAAAAACAATTGTCAATAAAAGACCAACTGCAACAACAACCCCGCCTATCAATTTTCCGAAAGTCATCCAAGGCAACCGACCAACGAACAACATGACTAAACAAACACCACCTAATAAAGCCGAAGTGGAGAAATTTTCCATGAAAATCATAAACAGGACAGGTAAAACAAACAGCATCCTTACCAACACGCGATTATTACATCCGGCATCAGTCTGTTCAAAAGCGATCGAACGAGCCGTATACATGATCACGCCCAACTTGGCCAACTCTGAAGGTTGAAAAGTAAAACCGATTAAAGGAATTTTTACCCACCTTCCAGCATCATTCAAAGTTGTTCCAGACAATTTCGCCCATAAAAGGCACACAAATGACAGGAACAACAAGACAAACGCAAAGCCTAGAAAATATTTATAATGAACGGATTGCAACCACAACAGAACTATAAAACAAAGAAACAATAAAAACACCTGCTTAATCAAATAGGCACTCGTATCTCCATCATTTACCCGATAGGCCAAACTTCCCGTGGAAGAATAGACCACAAGTAAGGAGGCAATTGCCAAACCGATAATCACATACCAGAGAGTTTTATCTCCTTTCAATTGTAATTTATCTTTCCATGCCCACATAGTTCCGCGTGTTTCTTATTTTATCAATTCTCTTACTTTTTCTTTAAACAATTCTCCCCGATTCTCATAATTTTTAAACAAATCGAAACTGGCACAACAAGGAGACAAAAGTACCACATCGCCTTCTTCTGCTCGTTGACTGGCGATTGCCATCGTTTCATCCAAACTATGAGTATCAAGCACTTCACAAATTGGAGAAAAAGCATCTATCAATTTTCGATTATCCACTCCCATACAAATCAATAATTTTACTTTTTCCCGAACCAAATCGAACAAGACACTATAATCATTCCCTTTATCCGTGCCTCCGGCAATCCACACTACCGGAGCATGCATACTATCCAATGCATACCAAGCCGAATCAACATTTGTCGCCTTTGAATCATTGATATAAGTTACTCCATTTACAACGGCAACAGTTTCCAAGCGATGTTCCACCTGAGGAAACGTCATCAAACCTTCTCGTAATTTTTCATCACTTACTCCAGCCTTCAAAGAAGCTAAAATCGCGGCCATAGCATTATATACATTATGACGTCCCTGTATCGTGATGTCTTTCTTATCTATACAAAATTCTCTTCCCTCCAAACGAGCCACCACAATATTCCCCCTCATAAACGCCTGCAAATGCTCATCTTCACTATAAGTAAATCCAGCAACAGAGGGAACTACTCCCATTCGCCCAACTCTCTCCCTCACGACATCACAATCGTACCCGCAAATAAACAAATCTTCAGGTCTCATGTTATTCAATATCCGGAATTTTGAATCGACATAATTCTCGAATTTATAATCGTAACGATCCAAATGATCCGGTGTAATATTGGTCAAAATAGCCGTATCGCATTTAAAACGAAACATCCCGTCCAATTGAAAACTGGATAGTTCCACCACATAAAAACGATGTTTATTTTCTGCCACTTGTGCCGCCAGGCTGCTTCCCACGTTTCCAGCTAATCCCACATCATATCCAGCATTTTTCAAAATATGATGTAACAACAACGTAGTTGTAGTTTTTCCATTACTCCCGGTAATACAATACATTGTCGCATCCGTGTGGCGTCCTGCAAATTCAATTTCAGAAATAACCTCTATTCCACGCTCCCTCAATGCTTTTATCATGGGTACTTTATCTGGAATACCCGGACTCTTCACGACCAAGGTCGCCGTGAATATCTTCTCTTCAGTATGTTTACCCTCCTCATAAGGTATATTTTCCCGTTCCAATACATTTTTGTATTTATCTGCCAGTTTCCCTTTATCTGACAAAAAAACATTGTATCCCAATTTTTTCCCCAGCAAAGCTGCTCCTGTTCCACTTTCACCACCTCCTAAAATAACCAAACGTTCCATAATCCGTAAATTATTTAAGTCTTATCTAATTTTCAACGTTACAATTGTCAATACAGCCAAAGCAATCCCAACGATCCAAAATCTCGTTACAATTTTAGGCTCCGGAATTCCTTTTTTCTGAAAATGATGATGCAAGGGCGACATCAAAAATATTCTGCGCCCCTCCCCGTACTTCCGTTTTGTGTATTTAAAATAGCTTACCTGCATCACCACAGACAAGTTTTCCATTAAGAATATACCACACAGAATCGGGATAAGTAATTCCTTATGAATAATTATTGCAAATACAGCGATGATCCCTCCTAACGACAAACTCCCAGTATCTCCCATGAAAACCTGTGCCGGAAAAGAATTATACCACAAGAATCCAATTGTAGCTCCAATGAAAGCAGAAATAAATATCACCAATTCTCCCGAATGAGGGATATACATAATATTCAAATAATCCGCATACACCAAGTTACCGGAAACATAAGCCAATATTCCCAGCGTAGCTCCAGCGATAGCAGATGTTCCCGTCGCCAAACCATCCAAACCATCCGTCAGATTCGCCCCATTGGAGACTGCGGTTACAATAATAATCGTTATGATAATAAACACAATCCAACCCACAGGTTCTGCGTATTTCCCGAAGGGAATACCAAACCAAGCATAATCGAATTCATTGTTCTTGAAGAAGGGAATGGTTGTACGAGTTGACTTTACATCCTTCATCAACATCACTTTACTTTCCTCTTCCGAGAATCCCTCATCCACGGTACTTGCCATCACTCCAACCTCCGGCAATGTTGCCTGTTCCCGAATCACCACATCATCATTGACATATAATGTTACTCCAACTATCAATCCTAGACCCACCTGACCAATCACCTTGAATTTTCCCTTCAATCCTTCCTTATGTTTCCGGAAAACTTTGATATAATCATCAAGGAATCCAATCAAACCTAACCATATAGTAGAAACAATCATCAGTAGAATATACACGTTATCCAAACGTGCGAACAATAAAACAGGGACTAGAATTGCCAACAGAATAATAATTCCTCCCATAGTTGGAGTTCCTTTTTTTTGCATTTGCCCCTCCAACCCTAAATTACGAATTTCCTCCCCGATTTGTTGTTTCTGTAAAAAACGAATGATTCGCTTACCGATTATCGTAGCAATCAGCAACGACAAAATAATCGCACAAGCTGAACGAAACGTAATATACTGAAACATTCCAGCTCCCGGAAAATCAAATTGTTCCAAATAATCAAATAAATGATAAAACATGGCTTATAACTTAAATATTTCCTTTATTACTTCCTTATCATCAAAATGATGTTTCACACCTTTTATTTCTTGATAATCTTCATGTCCTTTACCGGCGACCAAAACGATATCACCCTGGCGAGCGAGCATCAATGCCGTCTTAATTGCTTCCTTTCGGTCTGTTATCGACAATACTTTATCGCTATCCTCCCGAGATACTCCCTGTCTCATATCCTCGATAATGGCAACAGGATCTTCGCTTCGCGGATTGTCCGATGTCAAAATTACCCGATCACTCCACTTACAAGCGGCAGCTGCCATCTCCGGACGTTTCGTCCGATCCCGGTCCCCCCCTGCTCCAACCACAGTAATAACCAATCCATCCCGCTTTAAACCCGCGATTGTACCCAAGACATTCTCCAACGCATCTGGAGTATGGGCATAATCCACAATGGCCATCACGCCTTGAGAAGAAAGCATCGTTTCAAAACGACCGGATACAGGAACCAACATACTCATCACCCGCACAATTTCAGCTTCATCCCAATCCCCTAACAACCGAGCAGCCGCATAGACCGCCAATAAATTATAGGCATTGAAATCTCCCGTAAATTTCACCCAGACTTCCGAACCGCTCAAGTTCAATAACATTCCATCCAGATGCTTCTCTATTATCTTGCCTGTGAAATCTGCCAAACGTTTATAAGAATAAGTATACTTCCGGGCTTTGGTATTTTGTAGCATCACCAATCCATTTTTATCATCTGCATTCGTTAAAGCAAATGCAGATTCCGGCAATCGGTCAAAAAATCCTTTTTTAGCCTCAATATAGGCCCGGAAAGTTTTATGATAATCCAAATGATCATGGGTTATATTGGAAAAAATCGCTCCATCAAAATATAAACCACTCACACGACGCTGATCCGCTGCATGAGAACTAACTTCCATAAAACAATATCTGCACCCGGCATCTACCATCTGACGCATCAGAGCATTTATTTCTAAAGCATCTGGTGTCGTATGAGTTGAAGGAACTTTTTGTTCTCCTACATAATTACATACGGTTGATAGCAAACCTGCCTTCTCTCCCATTAATTTAGCCATCTCGTACAACAAGGTTGCCGTCGTTGTCTTTCCATTTGTTCCTGTCACACCCACCAATTTCATCTCTCGAGACGGTTCTCCATAATAACGGGAAGCCATCCAGCCCAATGCTTCAGAAGAATTTTCCACAACGACATAAATCACCCCAACATGCTTTTCCCCTGTAACCTCTTCACAAACTACAGCCACAGCACCCTGCATCACTGCCTTATCTATATACGTATGCCCATCAACATGCGCTCCTCGTTGTGCCACGAACACATCTCCTTTCCCCACCTTTCGGGAATCAAAACAAATTGCATTTATCTCAACTTCAAGGTCGCCATTCAAAACCTTACAAGAAATTCCTTCCAATAATTTACTTAATCTCATAATTACCTCAATTCTATTTGTATATAACTACCCCGTCTCACTTTACTTCCTGGTGTTAACGACTGCTTACTCACCATCCCGGAACCGCTGACACCAACCTTCAAACCACTATTTTCTAATAAATATATCGCATCTCGCAATCCCATTCCTTTCACATTAGGTACCAAAGTCTCTATAATCGTACGAGGTTCCAACACAACCTCTCCGTTTTCCCGCGTTGTCAACACCCAATCATGTTCTTTTACTTTCTCGTCTTCCACATCAAAATCGAGCTCATCATATATTACCAGAAAATCATCTTTCAACCCATTCTTACTCACCGGCAATGCCTCCACCAAAGTATCACATCCAACATCATCCATATTTACAGAAAGTTGCGAATAAATTTTATTCGCTATTTCCTTAAACACATCTCCCGACACCACATTCGCGTAATGCCTTACTCCCTCCACACTCACGATACAAGAATATAATGGATTATCGGCAGGGAAATATCCCACGAAAGTGGCCCGATATTCTCGTTTTCCTGAAAAGCCTTTCCCGGGAACAGCAATCCAAGCCGTACCGGTTTTTCCCGCAATGCGGCAAGCCGCATCCCTTAAGTTCATTGCCGTTCCGCTATCGACAACAGCCTCCATCATTTCCTTCAATTGACGTATCGTTTTTCCACTGCACAAATGACTGTTTAACACTTCCGTATCTATTTCTCTCACCACCCGACCACCATGCCTGATTTCCTTCACGAATCTTGGCTTCATCACTTCTCCATCATTTGCAATCCCATTATAAAAAGCCAACAATTGCAAGGGGGTAATTTTCAATTCATAACCGATACTCATCCACGGGAGCGTTGTTCCATACCAATCTTTAGCCTTCTTTCCATCCTCACCTACAGGATATTTTATATAGGGCTCTCCCTCTCCTACCAGTTCCACTCCTAATTTTTTATTCAATCCAAAAGAATACAACCTGTCTATAAATTTTTGAGGTTGATCTTTATAACAATCATTTACTACTTTAGAGAATCCATTTGACGAACTGGCAAACATTTCCTTCACAGTCACTTTACCCCGCATTTTCTTGCTGGATTCATGTAAACTCCTTTTATAAAAGGTATAAACACCATTACCCAAATCTACCGTATCTTCCGGCTGGACATATCCATCTTCCAACAAAGCCATCACTACAGCCGCTTTAAATACAGAACCCGGTTCCGCTGCATTTCCAATAGCATGGTTTAATATCTCACGATAATCATTCCCACTCTTCACAAGATTTGTGATTGCTTTCACGTCCCCAGTCTTCACCTCCATCAATATAGCAGTCCCGGACGAAGCCCCAAATTTTGCCAACTGTTTCTTTAAGGCCGATTGGGCAATATCTTGGTAATCTACATTTATCGTGGTAATCACGTCATTTCCATCCACTGGATCCTCTACCGTCACAGCCACCCATCTTCCAGACATCATCTGACGAATACTCCTGCCCGGCTTCCCTTTCAACTCACTTTCATAAGCTCCTTCCAAACCAACACGTCCTTCAAAACTACCGTCTTCTGCCTCACTCACGTATCCCACCGTACGTTCAGCCAAATCCTCATGCGGTTGCAAACGCTTATATTCCTGCTCCAGCACCAAACCGCTTTTTGTTCCCCGTTCCCGGAATATCGGAAAACGCTTAATCTCTTTTAATTCCGTATAAGTAACCTTCCGCCTATTCAACAACAAATAACGGTTGGGCTTTTTGGCTTTCCGACCATTAACAATCTTTTTCTTGTATGCCGAAGCAGAAGCATCCTTGAAAAAACGGGAAAGACATAAGGCCAAACTATCAATCCCCTTATTGAATATCTCATCCGGTGTTGCGACACAATCAAAACGTAAAGCATAATAAGGCACAGAACTAGCCAGCAACCGACCATCCTCTGCCCGAATATCACCCCGATTAGGGGCTACCTCAAAATCTTTAAAAGAAACAGCTCTTGATTTACTTCTCCATTCTTCTCCCTCCCAAATCTGCACATGCAAAGCCTTTACGACAATCGCCCCAGCCACGATTATCACAATGAGGTATACAACCCCAAGCCGCCAAGTAAACTCATGTTTCCGTGCCATAACTTATCTCTCTATTTTAATCGGAGGAACACGGGTTTGAACCAGATCCAATCCCGCTTCGTGTATTCTTCTTTCCACCTCCGACTGCACACTCAACTTCATCAGTTCCGCTGCCGTCGTGATAGCCTCAAAACGTAATTCACTCACTTCTTTTTCCAATGCAACCTTCTCCATATACAACTTTTCCGTATGATAACCGTTTGCGATATACAGAATCCCGAGCAAGGTCAAAAACATAATAAAACGAATATTCCGCCTCAATCCCGTATCCACCAACAGTTTTCCATCCAACAAATCCTTCATGGACTCGCCAAGCACCTCCTTCTGTTCTTGCAAGGGGGAAACAAAATCCTTTACTTTCTGTTTCTTAAACCAACCCATAGTCGCTCACTTTTTTTCTGCAATTCTCAATTTGGCACTCCGAGCTCTCGGGTTTTGCTCTATTTCTTCCGCAGACGGCACTATCACTTTACGATTCACCAGCTCCAGACTCCGTTCCGTCCTCCCATAAAAATCCTTCTCTACCTTTCCCTCAAAATTACCAGTCTTCAGAAAATTCTTCACAATACGATCCTCCAGAGAATGATAGGTAATAATCACCAAACGTCCTCCCGGACGCAATGCCTTCTCAGCCGCCAGCAACATATCCTCCAATGCTTCCAACTCTCCATTTACCTCAATACGCAAAGCCTGATATACCTGTGCCAGGTATTTTTTCTCTTTCAACTTAGGCACACAAGGAGCTATTATTTTTTGAAACTCCCCCGAACGTTGAATCGGACCTTCCATCCGGGCAGCAACAATCAATCCCGCTAAACGACGGGCATTATCAACCTCCCCATAATTCCGAAAAATCCGGATCAATTCATCTTCCTCATAAGTATTCAAAACTTCAGCGGCCGTTAACTTTCCCCGCTGATTCATTCTCATATCCAAATCTGCATCAAAACGAAAGGAAAAACCCCGATCCGCCTCATCAAATTCATGCCACGACACCCCCAAGTCTGCTAAAATACCATCTGCCTCATCGTATCCACAATAACGCAGGAAATGACGCAAATACCGAAAATTATGATTCACGAACACAAAACGATCATCCTCCAACACATTTGCAGCAGCATCAGGATCCTGGTCAAAACCGATCAAGCAACCGTCATCCAATTTTTTCAAAATTTCCCGCGAATGGCCTCCACCTCCAAATGTTAAATCCAAATACACGCCATGAGGATTTATATTCAATCCTTCCACGGACTCTCTCAATAAAACCGGAACATGATACATAATTATCGCTAACTAAAAATTTTAACCAATCACAAACCCAACTTCTGGGTCAACTGCAAAAACTCATCCTTCTCCATAACACTCCGCTCGTATTTCTCCACACTCCAGATCTCTATCTTCGTATCCAATCCAATCATCACTACCTCACTATCAATACCTACCTCATCCATCATCTTTCGCGGTATTAATATACGCCCGTTTCCATCCATCTCCACGACCATCACCCCTCGGAAAAAAGCACGCATAAAACGCACGTGTTCATTATTAAAACTACTTATTCTCTCCCTCAATCTCTCCACAAGCCGCTCCCATTCTCCTTGCAAATACACATCAATACAATCATCGAATATATTTTTTCTCAACACGAGAGAACACTCTCCTCCCTTTTGCATCTCTTTACGAAATACAGAAGGTACCACCAACCGTCCCTTGGCATCCAACTTACACGTGTAATCTCCAATAAATGAAAGCATAGCCCTATTTCAAATTCACGTTGTAAAGTTATGAATTTATTTCCCACTTTACACCACTTTCTCCCACATTTTTATTACGCCATCATGGTGAATATTTTTTCCGATAAAAAAAGCTTGAATTATCTTTAAAGACAAATTCAAGCTTAATCTAAATAATAAAGTTCCCGCTATGGTTTCAACTCTATATCACAACAGACATAGACAATCAACCACAATAGAAATATTTTTTCACGAGAGCCATAATTTTTTCCGAATCATTACCCACCTCTTGTCGCAACATTTTATCATTATATCCACGCAACATGGCTAATGTACCGTCTATCAATCGAGCAGGAAATACTCCGTATCTTTCGAATTCCATACGATGTTGCTCCAGACAATCTGCAGAATCCGCACAAGAAACAGGCAACTGACTCAAACGCTCAAGCACCTGTCTGTTCGCATCATCAAAAATATTCACATCCACATAACGATCCTGTGCGTATTGCAACGAATCTTCCATCTCAAAACCATGACGAACAGCGACAGCTAAACCCGCTATAAGCAAATAAACATCAGCCGACCCATCCGGGCAACGGAATTCTACCGTTTGTTTCATACTATAATCCCGCTCAACAACCTCTACCAAAGGATTTGCATCCCGGAGCATGTCAGCAGCACCTGTAGTCCACCCCAACGGGACTCGAACAAGAACAGAGCGATTACGATCTCCCCAACAAATATTCGTTGGAGCCTCTTGATGGGGGACAAGACGGAAATAAGATGTTGGATTCGTGTTTCCGAAAGCGGTAAGGGAAGGAGCCAAATCTAAATAACCGGCAATAGCCTTCAAGGCATTCTCGTTTAATTTTCCATCGGTAACCATCATATTCTTTCCATCTTTCACCAGACGGGTATGAATATGCAACCCACTACCAGCTTTACCAACAGTTATCTTGGGTGCAAAGGTTAAATCAACACCCGCCTGATGAGCTAATGTCCGCAGAATCCATTTAGCAACCATCAACTGATCTGCAGCCTCCTCCATCGGCACAGGTAGAAACTCAATTTCATTCTGCTCGTACATCAAATCCCCAGCTGTAAAATTACCCACCTCGGAATGTCCATATTTAATCTTCCCTCCTGTTGAAGCAATATATTGCATTGCTTTCGCCCTCAACTCCGCCCCTTTATTAAAAGGTGTCGACTCGTGATATCCCCGCTGATCCGAGGCAAGAAACAGATCATCAAGCTTACTGATAACATAATACTCCAATTCTCCCATCACCTCATACTCCATTCCCGTAACTCGTTTCAATTCTTCATGAGCCCGCCTCATAACATATTCCGGTGACATATCCAACGGCTTTCCATCCTTTGTATAAAAACTACACAACATATCAACCGCTGGGATTTCACTAAAAGGATTCAAAAATGCAGTTCTGTAACGCGGGATCACGTAAAGATCACTTGCTCCCGCCTCAATATAAGGAAAAAGGCTGGAACCATCCACTCTTTCCCCACAGGTAAGAATCGTCTCAAGATACTCCAAGTCATTAATGATAAAATTCAATGTTTTCAATCGTCCATCCGCTCCCGGATAACGGAAATTGATCATTTCAACATGGTTCTCTACCACATAACGAATTATATCATCTTTTGTAAACTCCCGAGGAGACTTTTTTAAATACCGCACAATTGGATGTGGATTTAATTCATAATTTTCTACCATAACTTTTCCAATTAAATTATTCCTTTTGGGCAAGAAAAATAAGAATTTAATCCCAAAACTCCCGTAAAAAAAGCACAAAATACATTATCGCTTTTTTGAAAGAGCGACCCTTTGCTCCCCACTCAAACGCAATATAGAACGAAGTTCCCCCACCACCCAAACTACATCTTCTGCTTCAAAAACAAATGTTGAGGCTGGATTCATTATTGCCTCACCTTTCCTTTCGATACCAATAATCAGACAGGCGACCTTATCCCTTAACCCAACTTCATTAATCGAATGTCCCACCAAAGGCGAACCCTCCTCTACGACAAATTGTTCTATATAGACATTCATATTTTTTCGTGCCGAGATTTTCTTTTCCCGTTCACGCTCTCGTTGAGCCACACACTCCCGGAAGGCCTCTATTTCTCGATCTGTACCAACAACCGTAATCTTATCAAAGGCACACAATATTTCCCGACCAGCCGGAATATTAATTCGCGTTTCACCTCGAGTAATTGCAACGATATTTATTCCGAACAATTGCCGAAAACCTACCTCCCGTAAAGTCTTTCCAATCAACGAAGAATTCGGAGACAACTCGAAATCCGCTAGATGAACATCAGAAAAAGGCATAACCCCCAACATCCACCTTTCCTTCTTTTCGGCATCTTCTGCCTCTCCATTCAGATTATCCATAAATTGCCGCTCAATAGACTGATAACTTCTTTTCAACCGTTTGGAGAAAACGACAACCAGCAACAACACGAACGATATGACCATCCCGACTCCCGAGGCCACATTAAACAATCGAATGACAATTGTCATCAACAATCCAATGCATATCAGCACTTTAATAAGAACTACCGACACCAAAGGCGCTCTATTATACTTGCCATCCCGCCAAAGTGATTGAAACTCGGGAGAATGATTCTTGGTCATCACGATCGCCCACAGGAACGGTCCCAACACAACCAACAACACCGCAAGACAAACCAATCCTCCCTGAACACCTTCCACCCGTTCCATAATAAAAGGCATCACATAAGTGAAGAATACAAACATCAGAAAAATGGACAAAACCAAATAAACACCGACAGAAAGGAACATGGAACGCAAAAGTCGATGCCAGGTACTTTTATGCCTTACCGTACTAAAACCGGAAAGATAACGCGTCAACAACATGCGCAAAGAATCTGGCAAATGCTTCTCAACAAAAGCATTCGCCGGTAAGGCCAGACGAATCATGTAGGGTGTAAGAAAAGTCGTTATCACCGACACGGCAACAATAACAGGATAAAGAAAAGCATCCGTTACCCTCAATGAATCCCCCAAGGAGGCAATAATAAAGGCAAATTCTCCCACCTGAGTCAAGGAAAAACCTGCCTGCATGGCAACTTTCAACGGCTGCCCGGCCAACACTACGCCCAATGTGCCAAAAAGGACCTGCCCTACAACCACAAGACAAACCAATACCAGAATCGCACCCCAATAGTCTAGCAACACACCAGGCTGTATCATCATTCCGACCGAAACAAAAAATATCGCCCCAAACAAATTTTTGACAGGTTGCACTATTTTCTCTATATAACTACTTTCCACGGTCTCCGCCAGCAAGGACCCCATAACAAAAGCTCCAAGAGCTGCCGAGAATCCCGATTTTGTGGCCAACATCACCATCCCGAAACAAAAAGCCAATGACATCACCAATAAGGTTTCGGCATTCAGATATCGTCTTATTTTCTTCAAAAATGTCGGAATAAAGTATATTCCCAAAACCGTCCAGAAAACAAGAAAAGCGATCAGCTTCATTAAACTCTCAAGCATCGCCATTCCTTCAAATTCCTTACTGACGGCCAACGTGGACAGCAACACCATCAACACCACCGCAACCAAATCCTCCACGACCAAAATTCCCAGAACGACACCCGCGAATTTCTGCTCTCTCAAGCCGAAATCATCAAAAGCCTTGAAAACAATAGCAGTGGAGGACATGGAAAGCATTCCCCCAAGAAAAATACTTGTGAGATGCGAAAAACCCATAACATTTCCGGCAGTATAACCCAAAAACATCATTCCGGAAACAATAAATACGGCAGCAACGACAGCCGTACTTCCCACGCTCATCAATTTCCGGAATGAAAATTCCAATCCCATGGCAAACAAAAGGAATATCACACCGATATCCGCCCATATTTTTATATTAGCTACATCCGTCACGGTCGGAACGAAAGGAATAGCCGGACCTGCAAAAATACCAGCAACAATGTAACCCAAGACCACAGGCTGTTTCAGCCACTTAAAAAGCAAAGTAACCAAACCCGCCGCAATCAGGACCACAGCCAAATCAGAAATCAACGGAGCTACCTCAGACATAAAATTCCATATTTAAGGCCCGAAAATATAGAACCTCAAATAAAAAAACAAGCACAAAATATATAGACACAAATATTCTTTATTATTTCAGTCTATGCACAAAGGAATTACAAAAAGAATCTCCGTCCCAAGAAACATTGCACCATACCCCGAAGAAACAAATAAGCCAAAAAAGCAATCCAAAGCACATGGTTATTCAAAAATGCAGAGGCAGCATAATAGATCAAAAAAAACACAATTGTTGCCACCAACATCGACATCAACATCTGTCGGGTTGCCGTGGCCCCGATCAATATTCCATCCCACAAGAAGGCACAGAAACTCGCCAAAGGAATCAACAACACCCACGTCCAGTATTCCCCGGCCACGACAAGCACCGCCGGCTCATTCGTCAACAAGGAAAGAAAAATTTCACCTCCTCCCCCATACAGGATAGTAAACAACAAGGCCATAGCGACACCCCATTTCAACAGCGATCGGACAGCCACACGCAGACTGGAGAAATCTTGCGCCCCCACGTAATATCCCACCAATGCCTCTCCCGCATAAGCAAAACCATCCATGACATAGGAAAAAAGAGTAAAGAACTGCATCAACAAGGTATTCACCGCAAGAACTACGTCTCCCTGCCGGGCCCCCGCGGAAGTAAACATGAAAGTCACCGCCACCAAACAAAGTGTACGCAGGAATATATCCTTATTCACGTCAAAGAAACATCGCAAACGGGCAATATCCCACACGTAACACCATTCCAGTTTAAAACGCAAAGCCCCGTATTTCCGCCACCACAGCCAACAGGCCAACGCCAAACCGAACCATTCCGCCAACAAGGTCCCCAGAGCCACACCTTCCACCTTCATTCCGAACAAGAACACAAAAGTGAAACTGCAAATAACATTTACGACGGCAACCCCAACAGCGACAAACATCGGGTACCGGGAATTCTGCATCCCGATAAACCACCCGTTAAACGCGTACATTCCCAACATGGCAGGTACCCCCCAGACACACAAATGAAAATATAACTCAGCAAATCGTTGCACATCATCACCTGTCTGCAAAAGATAAAAAGCCAAACGCCCGATTGGATATTGGAACAACAGGATCATCAACGCGAAAAATAAACCGGTTCCCAACGCCTGCACGAGTATCACCATTTGCTCCATCTCATTTTTTCGCCCCGAAGCCTGAGAAGTCAACCCACTCGTCCCCATTCTCAAAAAACCGAAAAGCCAGAAAAGGACATTAAACAACATTCCCCCCACCGCAATAGCCCCGATATAAACAGCATCTCCCAAATGTCCCACGATAGAAATATCCACCAAACCCAATAAAGGTACCGTGATATTGGAAACAATAGAAGGTATTGTCAACTGTAATATTTTTCGATTCATGATTCCTATTCTCATTCCCACTTAAAATTTAAAATGCAGTTTTAATACCCATAAAAAAACTCCCTTGAAAATTCAAGGGAGTCTCGCATGTACCCAAGACAGGACTCGAACCTGCACAGCCTTAAGGCCACTAGTCCCTGAAACTAGCGTGTCTACCAATTCCACCACTTGGGCATTCTTCTTAAGAACTTGAAGAAAAAACCTTGCAACTTCACTGCTGCAAGGCCTTTATCCTGCTTGTTGTCCCACTAGGATTCGAACCTAGACTGACAGAACCAAAATCTGCTGTGCTACCATTACACAATGGGACAATCTTGTCTTCAACGACTGTGTCATTGTTTGACGGTGCAAATGTAGATGTATTTTTGATTTCTACAAAAGAAAATGAAGAAAATTTCAAGAGAAATTACTATTTTCGTCCTGCCATTAAACAACATTTTGTTTAAGTCATTGATTATTAAATGAAATATAAATTCTAACAACAAAAGAGCATGTGTAATACAGAAAACCAAGCCGCGAGGTACTACAAGTTCATAAACAATATCACCGGATGGGTGGTATGTGCTATCGCTTGTACAACGTACATCCTCACCGTTGAACCCACCGTCAGCTTGTGGGATTGTAGCGAATTCATCACGACATCCATCGGATTGCAAGTTGGGCATCCTCCCGGAGCACCGCTTTTCATGATCATCGGTAGATTGTTCGCCATGCTCTCACCTAACGTGGAAACCCAAGCATACATGATCAACATCATGTCGGCCTTATGTTCTGGATTCACCATATTATTCCTATTCTGGAGTATTACCCATTTTGCCCGAAAAATCGTTTTAAGAAAAGGAGAAGACTATACCAAAGCCCAACTGTGGGCCATCATGGGAACCGGTGTAGTCGGGGCATTGACATACACCTTCACGGACACCTTCTGGTTCTCTGCCGTTGAAGGAGAGGTATACGCTATGTCCTCCCTGTTTACGGCCGTGGTTTTCTGGGCCATATTAAAATGGGAAAACGTAGCGGACCAGCCCTATTCCAACCGCTGGCTCGTGTTTATCGCCTACATGATCGGACTGGCCATTGGAGTTCACTTATTGAATCTGCTTGTTATCCCGGCCATTGTTTTCATCTACTATTTCAAGAAATACCAGACCACAAAATGGGGTATCGTGAAAGCAAGTGCAATTTCCCTCATTTTGATAGCCGTTATCATGTGGGGTGTAATCCCGGGCTTGTTCGTGATTGCCGGATGGTTTGAACTGTTGTTTGTGAATAGTTTCGGGCTACCGTTCAACACTGGAGTTGCCATCTACGCTATTTTATTAATAGCTGCCCTTACATACGGGATTCGCTACACGTTAAAACATAACCACACGGTTGCCAACACGGCTCTCACCTGCTTCGTCGTAATGCTTATCGGGTATTCCTGCTATGCCATGATCGTTATTCGTTCCGTGAGCAATCCTCCGATTGACGAGAACAATCCGGATAACGTATTCGCATTGCAATCCTATCTTGCCCGCGACCAGTACGGAAAAGAGCCTTTATTATACGGACCTTATTATAATGCTCCCGTTATTGCTGTCGAGGACGACAGTCCCGTGTATTACCAAAACGAAAAAACAGGGAAATACGAGATTATCAAATACAACCCGGAAGTCAAATACGATCCCCGTTTCTGCACCATCCTTCCCCGAATGTATAGTACAGCCCGAGGCGAGGGAGCCTATACGGAATGGGTTGGCATGCCCAAGGGACCCGTGTACAGCGTCAACGGACAGCCGATACAACGTCCCAGTTTCGGGCAAAACCTCAGTTTCATGTTCCGTTACCAATTAGGACACATGTATTTGAGATATTTCATGTGGAACTTCTCCGGACGCCAGAACGACATCCAAGGTCATGGAGATTTCCGCTATGGCAACTGGATCACCGGTATTCCTTTTATAGATAAAATACTTGTCGGCGACCAAAAACTTATGCCGGACACCTTAAAGAACAACAAAGCCAACAACAAATACTACATGCTCCCCTTCATTCTCGGGCTATTGGGTATTTTCTATCAATACAAACGGGGTAAGGAAGGTAAACAAGGCTTCTGGATTATCATGTTGCTATTCTTCTTCACGGGTCTGGCTATCGTATTATACCTGAATCAATACCCGTACCAACCGCGAGAACGGGATTATGCCTACGCGGGCTCATTCTATGCTTTCTCCATTTGGATCGGACTTGGGGTATTGTACCTGTGGGATTTACTCCAACGCAAAATGAATCACCAGACTGCAGCCATCGTCGCTTCCGGGGTCTGCCTCTTGGCTGTTCCCGTCAACATGGGAGCCCAAAACTGGGATGATCACGACCGCAGTGGCCGTTATGCAACGGTGGCACACGCCAAGAACTACCTGAACAGTTGTGCTCCCAACGCCATTCTCTTCACTTACGGGGACAACGACACGTTCCCCTTGTGGTACGTGCAGGAAGTTGAAGGATTCCGTCGGGATGTACGTATCGTAAATCTCAGTCTACTGGGAGGTTCCTGGTACATAGACCAGATTCAACGCAAGGCATACGAGACCCCCGGTGTTCCGGCATCTTTCCCCGAAGAACTCTACCATGAAGGTAAAATCGACTTCGTAGCCGTAGAGGAAAGAACGGACAAAGCCTATCCTCTAAAAGAAGTGATGGACTTCGTGGCAAGCGATGACCCTGCTACCAAGAGTACCCGTTACCAGGGTAATGTCAGCTATATCCCCACCCGGAAAGTCTACCTTCCCGTGGACAAGAAGAAAGTTCTTGCCAATGGAACCGTCAGCCCGGAGGACAGCGCTCTCATTGTAGACAAAGTCGAGATTGAAATAAACAAAGGCTCGTTGAATATTTCCGAATTAATGGTTCTCGATATTCTCGCGACCAACAACTGGGAACGCCCCGTTTATTTCGGGATCGGCATGGGACAAGAAAGCTACATGGGATTCGAGAAATACTTCCAGTTGGAAGGTGCTGCCTACCGTGTCGTACCCATCCGTTCCGACGCCAACGAGATGTATTACGACTTCGGCCGGGTAAACACCAAAATCCTATACGATAACCTGATGAACAAATTTGTATGGGGTAACATCAAGGATCCGGAAGTCAATATCGACCATTTCCACGATAACACCATCGCCATCATGAAATACCGGAATACCTTCCTCCGGCTTGCCGAACAACTGATGCAAGAAGCCGAGTTACCGGCACAACCCGGAGACTCCATCATCATGCTCGATACGGCAAAAGTAAACATGGCTACCGATGTACTGGACAAATGCATGGAAGAATTACCCCTGTACCAGGTACCGGCAGACAACTTCCTGCTGAATTACATCACCATCTACTACACGGCCGGAGAATACGAGAAAGGGAACGATTTGGCTTGGGCTTTGGGAATCGACAATGCCCAGACCCTAAGGTACATTGCCTCCCTGTCTCCCAATCGCCGGAAAGCCCTGGAACGGGACGAATACAATAGTACTCGGGTATTGCAGATGCTTATCAGTGCGGCCATGCAAAGCGGACAGGAAGATTTCGCCAAGGAGATTCAATCCATGGCCGAAAGCATCCTAAGTGACCGCCCCGTGGCCAGCAAACGCGTAAACAAGAATTTTTCAAAATAACCAAACCATCCTCCCCCGACAGGAGGATGGTTTATATATTTTAGTAATCACTTAAAGTTTAGACAATGATCACGATTGACCAAATCAAAGAATTGGCGGAAAGAGGTGAAGCATTGAGGAGGTATCTTTGACATCGACGGGAAAAGAATACAACTCGCCGAAGAAGAGTTAAGAACTCAAAATCCCTCCTTGTGGGAAAATCCCAAGGAAGCCGAAAAATTAATGAAAAAAGTACGGGAACTGAAATTCTGGATCGAGGGATACGAACAGGTAACCGCTGCCGTCAGTGATTTGCAGGTACTCTTTGATTTCGCCAAAGAAGGAGAGGCCACGGAAGAAGAAGTTGACGCACAATATACCGAGACACTTCGCGTTCTGGAAGACATCGAGATGCGCAACATGTTGCGTCGGGAAGCCGACAAACTGGGTGCTGTCTTAAAAATCAACTCCGGGGCAGGAGGAACGGAAAGCCAGGATTGGGCTTCCATGCTGATGCGTATGTATATCCGCTGGGCGGAAAACAACAAGTACAAACTGACTATCTCCAACCTCCAGGATGGGGATGAAGCCGGCATCAAAACCGTCACCATGCAGATCGAGGGCGACTACGCCTACGGTTATCTCAAGGGAGAAAACGGTGTCCATCGTCTGGTACGGGTTTCCCCCTACAACGCACAAGGCAAGCGCATGACTTCCTTTGCCTCCGTCTTCGTCACCCCTCTAGTGGACGACACGATTGAGGTTCAAATCAACCCGGCAAACATCTCGTGGGACCTATTCCGTTCCGGGGGTGCCGGTGGACAGAACGTGAACAAGGTAGAAACCGGAGTCCGCTTGCGTTACAAATACAAAGATCCGGATACCGGCGAAGAGGAGGAAATCCTTATCGAGAACACGGAAACTCGTTCCCAGCTCGACAACAGGGAAAACGCCATGCGGTTACTCCGTTCCCAATTATACGACCGGGAACTCCAGAAACGGATGGCAGAACAAGCCAAAATCGAGGCTGGAAAGAAAAAAATCGAATGGGGTTCACAGATCCGCAGTTACGTCTTTGACGACCGCCGGGTGAAAGACCATCGAACGAACTATCAGACCTCAGACGTCAACGGAGTCATGGACGGTAAGATTGATGACTTCATCAAAGCCTACCTGATGATGTTCGGCGGCAAAGAGGAAAATTAACCCACAGGAAGGATACGCTGCAAAACGTATCCTTCTTCTTTCAACAACAGCAACATGAATTTCACATCCACTCCTATTCTCGTTGTCGGAGACATCATGCTCGACAAATATTACCTGGGAACCGTTGATCGCATATCCCCGGAAGCCCCCGTACCCATCGTCAACATCACGACAGAAGAATCCCGTCTCGGGGGAGCCTCCAACGTGGCCAACAACATCGCCACCCTGGGAGGGAATGTCATCCTCTCCGGGGCTATCGGCTATGACTTATTCGGCAAGGAAATCGAACGAATGGCTCAACAGAAAGGAATTCAGACCCAACTTATCAAAACAGAACAACCGACAATCGTCAAAGCCCGGGTTTTAGGCGGGAAACAACAAATCGTCCGCCTGGATTATGAACAAAAACTCATGCTTTCCGAGTCAAATCTGCAACAATACGAGCAAAAATTACAATCACTTTTCCCTCTGGTATCTTTAGTGGTCATCTCCGATTACGGGAAAGGTCTGATCTCCGAATCCTTATGCCAATTTCTCATCCACCTGGCACAAAGCCAGAACATACCGGTCATCGTTGACCCCAAGGGGAAAAATTGGCAAAAATACCATGGAGCCACACTCGTAACCCCCAACGTGAAAGAACTCGGGGACATCGCGGGATTCACGATTCCGAACGAAGACAAAGCTATCGAGGAGGCTGCCCGAAAAATATTAACGGCGTTCCGGCTCGGTTCGCTACTCGTCACTCGCAGTGAAAAAGGCATGAGCCTCATCTCCACCTCCCAGACAATACATATTCCCACTCGAGCCGAAGAAGTATTCGACGTCAGCGGAGCCGGAGATACCGTGGTTGCCACCCTATCCTTAGCCCTGGCCAGCGGCAATGACATCAAGGAATCCATGCACATGGCCAACACGGCTGCCGGTATCGTTGTCCGGAAAATAGGAACAGCCACGCTTACTCGCGAAGAATTGGAAGCCGCTCTGTAAGCTAAACATAAAAAAACGGTCCAGGCAAGACAACCGACCCTTCGGTTATTCGTCACCTGAACCGTTTTTTTCTAATTTCAATTTTCCGGGAACATCGTCAGAAAATATTCCAGACAACTCGTGTTCTCCGTCAACTCGGGATGAAAAGAGGTCACCAGCATATTCCCTTCACGGGCGGCAACAACATGCCCGTCCAACTCATACAACACCTCCACTTCCGAACCGACTTTCGTGATATAGGGAGCCCGAATAAAAACCATCTCCAACTCCTTGGTGGAAATGGCAGGGATCACCCCTCTTGTGGAAAAACTATCAATCTGACTTCCATAGGCATTCCGTCTCACGGCAATATCCATTACCCCCAGATGCACTACCGGGTCATTCTCCAGCTCTTTTGCCAACAGAATCATCCCCGCACAGGTTCCCCACACGGGCATCCCACTCTTGATTTTCTCCCGCAACGGCTCCATCATCCCGGTACGGTTCAACAATTTTCCCATTGTCGTGCTCTCCCCTCCCGGCAAAATCAAGCCATCTATCTCCTCCAATTCTCCCGGATAACGAACGACCAGCGGTTCATGCCCCAATCTTCTCACGGCCTGTTCATGTTCCAGGAATGCCCCCTGGAAACCCAAAATACCAACTTTTTTCATGGCATTCTTCCAATTACCACCCTCTCTCCGCGTATTTATTCTCCAGCTTGGAAATCTCCAGTCCGGACATGGCCTCACCCAAATCCTCGGACAACTCCGCCAACTTCACCGGGTCATTATAATACGTCGTCGCCAACACGATAGCCCGGGCACGTTTGGCCGGATCTCCCGATTTAAAGATACCAGAACCCACGAACACACCCTCGCAACCCAACTGCATCATCAACGCCGCATCAGCCGGAGTGGCAATACCTCCGGCCGCGAAATTCACTACCGGCAATTTCCCGTTATCATGCACATACTTCACCAAATCGTAAGGAGCTCCCATTTCCTTGGCAATACTCATCAAAGCCTCCACCGGAGCAGCCTGTACCTGACGCATGTCATTCGTCAACTGACGCATGTGACGGACAGCCTCCACCACGTTACCGGTTCCGGCTTCCCCTTTCGTGCGGATCATGGCAGCACCCTCACCGATACGGCGCAAAGCCTCTCCCAAATTACGGCAACCGCACACGAAAGGCACCTTGAACGTCGTCTTGTCCACGTGATACAAATCATCGGCAGGAGTCAACACCTCGCTCTCGTCAATAAAATCAATCCCGATAGCCTCCAGAATCTGGGCTTCCACGAAATGCCCGATTCTCACCTTTGCCATCACGGGAATAGAAACAGCCTTCTTGATTTCCTTGATCATCCGGGGATCCGACATCCGGGCTACACCACCATCCCGACGGATATCCGACGGCACACGCTCCAATGCCATCACGGCACACGCTCCTGCAGCCTCGGCGATTTTAGCCTGTTCCACGTTAGTTACATCCATGATTACCCCACCCTTCAACATCTGGGCAAGATTCTTGTTTAATTCATACTTTTCCATCATACTTGCAGTTTTTTATAATTTTAATTTTAATAAAACAAATTTTATTGCATTTCAAAACTGCAGGCAAATATATAACATCACGACGTACTTTCATCGTGATTTATGCAAGTTTTATGTTTTTAATAAAAAATTAATTCACAACCATTCCCAATCCTTACAAGTAAGCTCGCAAACGTTTGCTTCTCCAGGAATCTTTTAATTTCCGGATAGCTTTAGCCTTTATTTGCCGCACCCGCTCGCTTGTCAAATCCATTCGCTCCGCGATTTCATCCAGCGACATGGACACGTAGCCACCCAATCCGTAATACATCCGCAACACTTCCGCGTCACGCGGATCCAACGTGGAAAAAGAACGTTCAATCTCCGTTCTCAAGGAATCCGCGAACAACTCACGTTCCACCTCCGGCTGGAGATTATCGTTCGTCATCAACACATCCCCCAGGGTTGAATTGGAATCATTCCCGACAGCAAGCGGGGCATCCATAGACACCATCCGATGAGCCACCTGCAAACTTTCCTTCACCTCCTCTTCCGTCCAATCCATAGCATGGGCAATTTCCTCGGCAGTCGGCTCGCGCTGGAACTCCTGCTCCAACTTGAAATACTGCCGGTTCACCTTATTCATCGAGCTAATCTTATTCAACGGCAGACGGACCATCCGGGCATTATCCGCTATAGACTGCAATATTGTCTGGCGAATCCACCACACGGCATAAGAAATAAACTTAAATCCCCGGGTCTCGTCAAAACATTTCGCTGCCTTAATCAAACCCAAATTCCCTTCATTGATCAAATCTCCCAGCGTCAACCCATTATTCTGGTACTGCTTGGCGACAGACACGACAAATCGCAAATTACACTCCACCAACCGCTGGAGAGCCTCCTTATCCCCCTCGTGAATCTTTTGGGCCAACACAGCCTCCTCCTCCGGAGAAAGCACCTCGAATTTTCCGATTTCTTGTAAATACTTATCAATGGCAACCGAATCGCGTCCGGTAATCTGCCTGCTAATCTTCAATTGTCTCATGAGTATGGGTTAGTATAATTAAATGCTTTAAAATTAAATATCTTTTTCCGAGAAAAAAAATATTTCCCCGCTTTATTTACATTTTAATTAGAATCGGTCAAAGATCACTCAAAATTCGCCGCATTTGTCCCGAATCAATCCTGAATGACTCCCAAACCACGCACGCTTGCCGACGTGGAGGGAACGCGAGTGAAACGAGAGTCATTCGGAGGGAACTGGGCGAATCCCCGGCGCAACCTTAGCGAAGCATGGGCATATCCCTGCTTGGAGAGGGGTAGGTATAATCTTTTATGTATCCCGCACTCGTGGGAGTTTCATCTGCTGCTTACCCGTGGCAAATAGTTATTTATAATCAATTCATTGTGATTAATTTGCAAATTATCTGCGTATCATTTGCATATTTTTACGGTAATAATACGCAGATGATACGGAATTGATACGGAGATGCTTACCGTGAAATACTGACAAACAGAGGATTAAATATGGACGAAAGAGGGAGGAAAAATCTGCATTCTAAGAAGGTTGAGTCTCAATAAAAAGGAACCGGTACCTTGCACTGCAAGGTACCGGAATAACGCTATCTATTATCTATTGAAGCACGCATGTTCTCGCCTATTTCAGCAAGGACTGGATGATTTCCCGGTATTTCTCCGGGGAAGCTCCGACATCCCGGATCATTTCTCTCCCCGGGGCGATGAACATCAGCGTCGGCAAGGCCTGTACCCCGAAAGCGTTGCACAATTCCTTCTCCTTGTCGGCGTTCACCTTCAGGAACAACACCTTTCCTTTAAACTCTGCCGCCATCTTCTCCATTTCCGGCAATAACCGCATGCAGGGACCGCACCACGTCGCCCAGAAATCAATCACGATTACCCGGTCGCTCTTGGACTTGAACTCTCCCCCCTGGCGATAATCGAAGATGTTCTCGATGAAGTAATCCCGCGTGATGGCGTTCAGCTTACCCTCCTCGATCACCACCTCCGGGGCTTTCTCCGCCGCGTCGTCAATCGCCACCATCCCGTGGGGCTGGTAGTAGATCTTGTCCTTGGCGAAGTCTATCGACAGGATGCCCCGCTCCAGGATGCCCAGCCCCAACACCGGACGTTTCAGCGACGGGTTCTCCACCACCGTCACGTCGTTAAATATCTCTTTCGCCAGCTGGAGGGAAGGTACCGTCACCGTCCTAGCCGTCACCGCTTGACCGCTGAAGTCCACTTTCTCGATCTCGACAGTTCCCGTGGTTTTACCCTCGGCCAACCGCTCGAAATCCCCGGCGGGAAGGCTCAACACGCCCTCGCTCCAGGTGTCCAGCACCACGTTCATCTCCTGCCCGTTTACCGTGGCCATCGTGGATACCGTGGTCCCCGTCTCCAGCTTGGAACCCTGGCGGTGGGTCAGCTTCATGTACGTCGGTCGATAGGGAGCCGTCACGGTCAGTTTCTTCCGGGAGGCGTCTATCGTCAGGCACGCGGACCGGAAGAACGTCCCGTCTATCGTCCCCACCACTCCCAGCTTCTCCAGGTAGGCGGCGTTCTCCAGCACGAAGAAGTTTGCCTCCAGCCCGGAGGCCAGGTTGCCCACCGTCACGTTACCCGCCACCACGGAACCCGCCGGCGTGTAATCCCGGCACACGTAACTGTCATAGGCGAATTTCCCCGCTTTCGACCGGTCTATGCCGTACGCCTCCAGGCATTCAGCCCGCAGGGCGTTGTGCCCCGAGAGGTCTAGGGCGAACGACGCCGGTTTACCGTTCAGCATGCCGTCCACCACGATTTTACCGTCCACCTCCCGGTAATCCATCACCTCCATGGAAGTGTTCGTCACCTGGGCCACGAGCCCCCGGAACGGGAACAGCAGCCAGCAGGCCATCATCATCATGAATATCTTTCTCATCTCTTTTTATCCTTTTTCTTGTTATACCTGTATATCACGTTCTTTATCCCGTCGGCGGTCTCCACCTCCAGCACGTTTTTGGCCTTCCGCTGCAGTTCCGGGATACCCGTCGTGATGCTCTCGCAGAAGTCATACTTCTTCACGGGGTCCCCGTTGATCTTCAACACCCGGTCGCCCGCCTTGATGCCGGAGGTTTCCGTGTTCCACACGGAAGTCACCACCAGGTCACCTCCCTCGTCCACCTTCAGCCCGAAGTCGTTCAACGGGGCCTCCAGCTCGTTCTCCCGCTCGCGGGGCTCGAAATAGAAACGCTGGCGGGGGTAGTCTATCGTCACCTTCCCGAAATCCAGCAGTTTCATGCCCACCAGGCTGTACGGGGCGCTGGAGGTCTCGGCCACCACCCCCGTGAATCTCGCCGTGTTCACCCCGAAATTGTCAACGGCCACCCGGTAGGTGTGCTCGTCGGCGGACTTGCCACTCAACCCGAAGGAGCCTTCCATCACGCCCTCGGCCACCACCCGGAGCGAGGCCGCGTGCTCGCCGTAATCCTCGTTCCTGATCAACAGGAACCCACCGTACCCCGTGTCGAAGAGGGCGGGGACCACCTCCCCGTTCCACGTCGTCTCGATAACCGGCATCACCCCCGCTTTCATGAATCCCCGGCTTACCCGGAGGGAAGCCCGGGGCGGTTGTTCCGCCGAGGTGATGGTCACCGTTCTCGTCTCCCCGTCAATGACCAGGATGGCACGGGAAAGCAACTCGCTACCGATGAGCCCGTCCGCCCCGAAGCACACGAAGGGGTTGGTGTCCGTCACCAGGGCCCGGAATCCCCGGAACACCAGCGGCGTACCGGGGAAGGCCAGCCGGTCCAGGACGGCCATCCGGTATTCCGACCGGTTGTTGTTCACGTCCGTCACCACCTGGCGGAGCGTGTCTTGCAGCCCCAGTTCCCGGGCCACCTCCCGGGAGAAGGAGCAGTTGAACGCCCCCGTGTCAAAAATCACCCGCCGGGGAGACCCGTTCACCTCCACCGTCACCACCATCTTCCCGCCGACCAGCTCGTAGGGGAAAGTCCCCGAGAGCTGCTGGGCCAACAGGCTAGGCAAGAATGCCAGGGACAGGCAAAACAGAAACAATAATGTTTTCATCTATGCGCTCCTCCCCCTTGTTTAGCCAACGCGTCCGCGGCAATCACCGCCTTGTAAGCGTTCACGATTCCCCCGGACAGGCACAACTCGTCAAACAAGTAAACGTCCTGCTTCAAATCTCGACCGGACAGGAACATTTTTTCCACTTCCACTCCTTCCCGGCTCGTCACGTTCTCGTTCAGCAGGGCACGAATCTGGCTACCCGTCAGCGAGGGGTAGTAGGCCTTGATCAAGGCGGCCACGCCTGCTACCACCGCTCCTGAAACGAAGGCCCCGCTACCGGCACGGTAAGCATCGCCCATGTACGTGGAGAAGACGTTGCTTGCCGGGGCGAACAGGTCCACTTCCTCGTCCCCGAAATCCGATTTCAAGAAGGGATTACCCTTCTCGTCAGATGGAGCCACCACCATGAGGTTCGTCAATCCCGGGGTGGTCATGTCACGGTTCGGGTAGAAGGTGTACTCGCCCAGGTCCACGGAGTATTCCGTCACGGTGAAGATCACCAGCACTCCCTTCTCCTCGGCCAGTTTCAGGGATTCCTCCACCCAAGCCCGCTGGGCGGCCGGGTAAACGGTCTGCCGCAAGCCGCAAAGGATAACGTCGGCACCGTGTTCCACGGCGTAACGGATGGCCAGGGCCATGTCTTTCAAGCAGGGTTCCCCCGCCGTGTTGATCACGTTCAAGGTCATGATCTCGGCGTTCTCGCATATCGGGTTGTTACGGCCCTCCACGCCCCTTTTTCCGGCAATCACCCCCGCGGCCAACGTGCCTCCCGTGGAATTGGACAACAGGTGAACGTTATTCCCGTAAACCCGGTCGTTAATGTCATACGGGTCATCTCCCACGATTTCGCGGCGACCGTCATCACCGGAAGCATTCTTCGCTTTTTCCCAATTATCTTTTGCTTTTGCTATATTTTTCCCATTTTCATAATAATCAAAGAAAAACGATAGGTCATCTAATTTCTTTCCTCGTTGTTTCAACATCCCTTCATACATTCCCATGTGCATACTAATCATCGAGTAAGCAATAGCCTCCAAACTGTCTCTTTTTATATCTATCGATTCAACGGGATTTGCAGCCTTGAAATCATCATAAGAATATTTCTCTTTCCCCGGGAACATCTGCCGCATCCGGTCAAAAAAGATCTTCCCGTATCGGCAATTTTCATTAGCAAAAACATAACCAGCATAAGTTGAACCTAATCGAGAATTTTGTTCTCTTAACAAGCGCATGAAATAATCATATTCCGCTTTATCAGCGGGAGGTACCACCTTTACCCGGTTCCCGTTCTCGTACTTGTAGAAATCCTTCCCGTCGAAAATCAGGTCGGCATACTTGTCCTTCAGGCGTAACCATTCCCGGTCACCCTCCATCATCGAGCGTTCCATCACGCTCCCGTCCTTCCCCCCGATGAAGTTCCAGCCATGAATGTCGTCCACCAGACCGTTCTTGTCGTTGTCTTTCCCGTCGGCTTTTTCTTTCGGGTTGGTCCATAGGTTATCCTTCAATGCCTCGTGTTCCAGGTCTATTCCTGCCCCGATCAACGCCACTACCGGGCGATGCTTCGCTTTCTTTCCCTTCAGGAAATCCAGGGCCCGGTCGATCTCCGCGCCATACACACCGTCCTGTTCCAGGGAACCGTTCTGCCAGTTATTCTTTACCTGGCTCTCCTGGGCAAATAACGGCATACCCGCCAACATTGCCCCGCATACTAAACTCAATACCTTTTTCATACAGTAATTTTTTATTTATCTCTCATTTATAACGACTTCTCAATTGTTCTATTTCTCTACGCACGTCTTCTCCCCGAAGGAAACGTTTCACGGTCTTTCCTTCCTTGTCTATCAAAACGATAAACGGTATCTGGTGAAAACCGTAACCTTTCCGTAAATTCGATTGTTCGAAAGCGTCCATCTTTTTCTCCCCGTTAATTCCTTCCCACAAGGCCAACCAGGGGATGTTGTCGGATTCCATGGCTCGCAGCCATTCCTCCCGCTTGGAATCCAGCGATATACTAATAAACTGCAGGTCATTCCCCTTGATTTCCTCGTGAATCTTGTGCAAGGACTTCATTTCCATCCGACAGGGACCGCACCACGAGGCCCAGAAATCCACCAGCACGATTTTCCCCCGGAAATCCGACAAGGCGTGCATCTCTCCTTGGGCATCCTGCAAGCGGAAATCCATCGCCTCGTGCCCGATAGCAAAAGCGGAAAAACGGTTGGCTTTCTCTTCCATCAATTTGTAAACGACACTTCCCTGAACCTCTTTCGGCATCACGTCCAGCAAGGCTCGCAAGGGTTCATACACGTCATCCAGGTACAAGGCTCCCGTGTACGTCACCGCTAAAGCGACCAGGGGGGTGACCCCAGAAGTTTTTTCGGCAAATCCATGCAACATGGCCGCTGCCTTTTCACGGTTAGTCCGGAATTCCTTTTCCACCCGGCCATATTCCTCCATCAACTTCAGGCCACTCATTTTCAAACTTCCGCTTTCCGGCATATCCTCGTTCAGGAAACCTTCCAGTTTTAAAGGGTCATTTGTCAACAAGAGTAATTGTTCTACCTTACCTAACTTCAGTTTATACAAATCCGGGGTGATATTCACGGGCTTTGTCTTGAACTCCTGGCTGTTTTTCACGTGACATCTCAAGATCTCCTCCCCGTTCAGGTTTTCCAGGATTATTTCCGTGGGACGCAACAAGCGCAACTTCCCTTCCAGTTGGAAACGGGCATAACCCGTTAAGGTGGTGCCCCACAAGAGGGCAACCACGAGTAACCATTTCTTCATATCTATTATTGTTTTACAAGTTTGAATCCAAATCCTCAGTTACAGGTTCCGCTATACGGCTTATATCCATCCCATAATTATCTTTCACGTAGTTCACCGTGAAATAATAGTATTTCACCACCAAGGGAAAATCCTTGTAATTCTGTTCGATTTCCTCCGCCGTGTAACGGAATGCCAGCCATAGGTAATCACAGAAATTCTCCAAAGGACTTGTACTCGTTATATTGTACAAATTTGTTGGCGATGTATAATTTATATAATTACGTAATTGTTCTGGAAACCCACGACGTTTATAATAATTAGGATAATCAACATGAGAAGGAACAACATCTGTAGAAATAATCTTTGTTTTATAATCAAATTCATGCCCTGCTTCAAATTCAGAAGGAATTGCAATAATTCCCTCTTCCACCATTTTCCGGAAAATATTTTTTAATACAATCTCTCGTTTTTTTTCCACATCTATTGCTTTAGTAAACATTTGAATATTTTGTTTCATCCCCAAGAACCCATCAAATTCTCCTGTAGACCAACAAAACACCCAAAATCCCAAACCATTATAATTCATTTCCTGGTGCGCATAAAAAATAACTTGCTCTCCTGTTATATTATTGGTTGCGATTTTTTCTTGCAAATATCTGTATGTAAAATAAATATAGTTCGGCAATACCATTCCTGCATATACCGGATTCAAATAAGGAAATATCTGTTCTTTAAAAAAACGAGTATATAATTTTTTCAGCCGAATACTGTCTTTAGGCAATCCCTCACCTGACATTTTACCCGATGAAGTACTTGCCCACACTCGTGTAATATCTTCTGAACTCAGGTTGTCATATATACATTTTACCCCAAATTGATTCGCAATCTCTTTTAAATCTAGATCCCAAGGATTGTCTCCTTCTGGAAATTGTTTTATAAAATCCGCCTTATGCTCCCGGGGATACAATTCATCTTCTTCACAGGCGCTTACTCCTAACAGTAAACAAAACAGAAACACCACCTGTACTATATTTTTCTTTTTCATATCTTTCATTTTTAATCCGTTTTTATCATAATGACTCGTGACGTTCTGGAGCCAAGGGATTTTGCTCCAATCCTGGATTCTGTTCAATAACCTCATCCGGTATAGGTAAGGTAAAAGCCGGGTCATTTTTCTCTATCACATAATACTGCCAAGGTTCATCGTACAACTTCCATTTCCGAGTAAAACTCTCCATTCCCCAACGACGCAGGTCAAACCAACGATGTCCCTCGAAACACAATTCCCGCCGGCGTTCCTCTTTTACGAATTGAATTAACTCCTCTCCTGAAAGCCCCACTATATCTTGGTACTCCTTGATACGTTTCCGTCGTAATTCATTCAGGTAGTACAAAGCCTTCTCGCCATTCCCCAACATAGCATAGGCTTCAGCCAAATTCAAATATACTTCAGACAAACGCAATGACATACCAAAGTCTGTCGTATACTGTACATTTAAGTATTGATTATTTGGCACTTTCCCGATAGCCCTCTTATTTCCGGTCCAGACATAATTACTATATTCTTCGAATATATATAATTTCTTCCGCAGAGAATCCTCCACCGTATAGGAATTCAGTAATTCAGGAGAGGCATTGAACAAATAATAACGTTTATTATCTTCGTCATAAGCTTGTAAACTTGTCAAGCGAGTAATGTCTGCAGCAGAACCATAACACCAGATTACTTCCCCTGTGGTATAATTCCCGTAATATGGTTTAGCTACATCTGTTGAAGGAGTAAAGGTAAGTAAATCATATAATTGAAATTCCTTCCAAAGTAAAACAGAATCAGCCCATCAAATTGTCTCCTCATAATTCTCCATGTAAAGACTTACCCGAGAACGCAAGAAACGTACGGCTGGCAAATTAATTCGAAAATCTTGATTAAACTGTTTACCACTTGGCAACAAACGGAAAAGTGAATCTGATTGTGCCAAATCTTTACAAATTTGCTCATACACCTCTCTCACCGTATTGCGTTTCAACCAATCCGTAGTTAGACCGCTTTTTAATTTCAAGGGGACACCCAATGCATCAGGGTTATAATTATAGGGAGCACCAAACAAATTTACCAATTGAAAATAATTAAATGCCCGTAAGGCTAATGCCTGTGCAGCCACATAACGTTCCGTTTCCTCTACATCATTCATCTTTTCCAAATAATCCAACGCCACATTACAACCAAGTATAGCTTCGTAATACTCATCCCAGGCAATACCGGTGAGGCCACTCCCGTATAAACTCATTTTCGCAAATAGATCTGGTTGCAAGGTATATAGGGCAAAAATGGCATCTGCTTGATTCTGTTCATATTCCCGAAAACCTATCGGTAAATCTGTTACCGTAACATCATCATCAAAAAAATTATAAAATTGAAACATATAGGAATTTGCAACCAATCCAGTATACACCTCATCAACCAACATTTCATCCAAAGAAATTGCATTTTCTGGTATGTATTCATCCGAAGATTTAGGTTCCAAAAAATCTGCACATCCTGTTAAGCCAAACAATTGGCAAAACCAATATATCAAAAATATTCTTCTCATTTTTCTATTTATTAAAATCCGACACTAATACTTAAAGAATAATTTTTAGGCATCACACTATCCTCCAATTCCGGATCAAATCCATTAAAGCGTTTTGAGGCTATTACGAATAGGTTACTTACCGAAGCACTTGCTGTAAAACTGCTTAAACCTATTTTCTTCGTAATATCAGAAGGCATTCTCCAACTGATTCCCAAATCACGGCAACGCAAAAATGAATTTTTCACAATCAATATATCAGACTTTGCATAAACTTGCATAACGGTTATACTCGATGTAAAAGGAGTTTTCAACAAAGAAGAAGAGGTTTGTAAACCAGGGATATTCGTGTAAGCTTCATCTCCAGGCTTTTTCCAGCGTTTCAACACATCCCGACTGATATTCTCCGTTGTTTCAGGAATATTTACACCATTGTAGAAATTCTTATACGGGCTTGCCAAACGTTTCACGCCACCAAGTAGTAATGAAAACGAGGTATTTAAGGTAAATGATTTATAACGGACACCAAAATTTATCCCTCCCGTGAAATCAGGTTCTGTTGATCCAGAATAAGTCAGCACCGTTGTAGGATCCAATTTTGCGACCTCATTATCTACCTCCAAGTTTGCAAACTCAGGAGAACCATTTTCTGGATTCAAGCCTGTAAAATCCCATGACCAAATAGCGTTTATCGGATATCCCTCTTTTAATATTGAAGTTGAACTACCATTTAAAAAATCATTATAAGTTGGTTCAAAAGGTGTTTCTCCCCCTTTGTTCCAGTTCTTCGAGCTATTCACGCTAAGATTTATTCCAAAATTCTTCGTATTTACCGGATTAAAACTTACTGTCACCTCAATCCCATTATTATACAGGATTCCTCCGTTAATATCCATTTGTTTCCGACCATTTTCATAAGCGATATCTTGTTGAATCACCGCATTTGAACGGCGGGTATAATAATCGGCTACAATATTAAACCGATTGAATAATTGAAAATCCAAACCAAAATTCCACGTTTGGGTCCGTTCCCAAGAGAGATTAGGATTGGGTATCGAACTTATACGAGAACCATAAGAAGCATACGGTTTTTTTATACTAGAAAGTTGTAATATCACGTCTGGGCTTTTATTTAAGTTTGCGTTCCCTTGGATTCCATAGGTCACTTTAAAATTCAAATCTGAGATGATATTGTGAAGACTTGCCATCCATGGTTCTTCTGACATCCGCCAAGAAAGACCAAAGGAATAGGTCGGATCTAAACGACGGTTTACATCCTGCCCGAAACGATTGGATGCATCGTTACGTACGTTGAAATTAAACACGTAGCGGTTCATGAAAGAATAAGCCAATGTGGCAAATAAAGAGAAAAAGTTATCCGTGCGTTTACTAACTGCGGCTCTTTTATTATATAAATCATTCAATATACCAAAACCAGTATCATCATATATTGTTGCTATCGGTACGATCTCCTCGGGAGGTGTAGGTTTCACAAACATATGCCCTCGATCTGGAACATATCCCCAAAACGTAGTTTGTGTACTATGATTTATAGAAGAACGGACTTCCGTTCCTAGCATTATATTTAATCGGTTATTCTCATTAAAATTCTTGGATATCATTAATTTATTCTGGATATTATAACTATGCTGCGTAGCAGTAGAAGAAAACAATTCTCCTCCAGAAGGTAACTGAGCCGCAGCATACCAAGGATTCGTAGAAGTCACCGTTCCGTAATCATATCCCCGGTATTTATTCGCTATATAAAACGTACGCTCCGTACTATACTTATCTGTATTTACACTATTATACGAATACCCCCCCGTCAATTGATATTTCAACCAAGAAGTTAGCTCCCAAGAAAAATCCAAGGTAACCCCTACTCGTCCACTCTTTATCGTGGAACAACTGTTATCCATCTCATTCAAAATATTATAACTTAGGTACTCACTTTCCTCGTTATACTTATAAGAATTTGTTTTTAAATAATAAGCATAATTCCCATTCTCATCGAAAGCAGGAATAGCTCTACTTGTCGTAGTTGCATATTGTAAAGGGTTGACACCATTCGCATAACCAAGCGTTTTTTCCACCGTACCGTCCAAAGAAATTGCCATGCGTACTTTATCATGTAAACGCATGTTTAATGCAACCCGAGAAGTAAATTTTTCCGTGTCATTCCCCACTTCCTGACCTTCTTGTTTACTATACCCGAGTGAAGCTGAATAAGTAGCCCGTTCAGATCCACCCCCAAAACTTACATTATGTGAATGAGTTAATGCCCTACGGGTCAACAATTTTAGCCAATCCGTATTTAAGGTTTCCAAATAATCACGACGGGTCCAATATTCTTCCTCCGAGATCTTACCTAAAAAGAATAAGCGCATCACTCCTTCCGGTGTATTCATGTCTGGAATAGGTTCTGAAGAATAAAGAGAACCAAGAGAAAAAACTTCTTCCGCAAACATCACCCGTTCCTGAGAGTTCATCAGATTAAACTGGTCATAACGTAAACGGGGTGTAAAACTGAAACTACCGGAATAGCGTACCGAGATGCGGTCCCCGCTTTTCGGTTTTTTCGTTGTAATCACGATAACGCCATTGGAAGCCCGAGAACCGTAAATCGCCGTGGCGGAAGCATCCTTTAATACTGTAATTGTTTCGATATCGTGAGGATTCAACCAGGAAACCTGATCTCCGATAATGTTTTTTATATCATCAATTTGCCCACTTGAAGCATTTAATCGAATTGGATCCTCTTGGATAATCCCGTCGACCACAAATATCGGGTCCGTATTCCCCAACGTGGCCGTTCCTCGAATTTTAATATTAGCACGTGATCCGGCACGGGCACTCGTACGGGTCACAATCATTCCCGGAATCTGCCCCTGTAACATATCGGTAATATTTACAGCTCCGGCAACCATGATATCCTCCGCCTTCACCTGAGAGAAAGAGCCCACCATGTCCCGACGATTCACGGTCTGGTACCCCGTACTCACCACGTTTACCTCATCCATGGCAATCACGTCATCCTCCATGGTGATCACCCAATCCCCCTGTTTAGGACGCTCACTACACTTTAATGTAATTGTTTTCATACCCACGAAAGAAAACATCAATTCGGAAATTGCAGACGGAACAAACAAGGAAAATTTACCATCAGCATCTGTAGTCACTCCTATCGTCGTTCCTTTCACCAAGACAGTCACTCCTGGAATAGGCTGTTTTTTCACGTCTCGGACAACACCTTTGACTGTTGTATTTTTGACGGAATCTTTCTTTTGATTCAACACGGCATCCTTAATGACAACAACATCATCCAATAAGGTATAAGTAAGCCCCGTACCTTCCAACAAACGATTCAACACGTCGGCCAACTTTTCTCCTTTAGCCTGGATGGATACGTGATTGAATGACTTGATTTTGTCGATACTGTAAAAGAACCGCATACCCGTCTGCTCCCGCAATTCCAGAATAACCTGCTCCAGGGAGGCATCCTTCATCTGCAACGTCACCATACTTTCCTGCGCAACACTCGTTGCCCAAGTACTCAGACTAAACATCACCGTCAATAAAAATGTCAATCTCATGATTAGAAACGCTTTTTTTTAATACATGAATGGGGATAGGACACCCTCTAATCCACTTTTTTTTCATACATTTGACTGTTTAATTATTTAATTATACACTAGCTACCGAATAGGGGAACCGGACCAGGGTTTCCCTATTTCTTATATACTGTTATCGTTCTATCCTTTATCACGAAACGCACGTCACCTCCTGTCTCTATAAACTGCAAGAATTTTTCGACTTTATCGTATTTCTTCAAATCCCCGGAGAAACGTAAAGATTTACATCCTTCACTGGCGAAGAAAACTGTGACATCGTAATTCCGTTCCACGATTTTCATCAGGTTTTCCAACGTCTGATGATTAAACACGTATTCGCCGTCCTTCCAGGCGACATATTCCGCCACGTTCACCTCACGTACCTGCCAATCATTCCCTTCTCCGGTGAGTAACTGATCTCCCGGTTTCAAAACAACGGATTTAACCGCTTTACCCGGAGCTGCAAATTGTACGCTCCCTTCCACAAGGGTGGTTACCACTCCAGCCTCCTTATCATAAGTGTTCACGTTAAATTCCGTTCCCAAGACTTTCACCTGCCCCCGGGAGGTATGCACGACAAAGGGAAGTGCCTCATCCCGAGCGACATCGAAATAAGCCTCTCCCACCAGAAGATACACTTCCCGTTTCCCCTCGAACCGTACCGGGTAACGAAGCCGGGAATCGGCATTCACCCACACCCGAGTACTATCTGACAAGACCAACAGATACTCACCGCCACGGGGTACATTCAACTCATGAAAAACAACCTTTGATTTATCGGCTTTCTCTAAACCGGCATAGGATACAACAGCAGAATCCTGACGCATCACGCTACCATCCTGCATTGTCGTTTGACCCTGTTGTCCCAACGCAACATGCTGACCAGTCTCCAAAGTAAGATAAGCCTTGGGGGACACAGGTGATACCTCTTCCACTTGAGAAAGAAGAGCCGCACTATCCTTCTCCCGAGACAACAACCACCATGCCCCAACACCTAAAAGAACAGGCAATACCAAAACGGCCGCCACTCGGGCAAAACGGATCCAACGTACTCGTTCCCGTTTCCGGCAATAGGAGATAAAACGCTCGTAAGCCTCCCCGGAAGAAAAAGAAGAAGGTGTATTCAATTGTTCCATGATTTTCTCCCGATTCTCCAAATCAGACGCATTATTCAATAAGCCCGGTTCATGAATCAGGCGGTGAAATTCCTCCCGTTCCCGTTCATCCTCTTCGCCCAACAAATGGCGAAGTACCCGATGCACTATTTCCGTTACGCTATGACCGTTCCGTTCCATACTTTTTATCCTTTTTACATCCTATAAATCCGAAAAAAGAAAAAAGTATAACAGCAAGATGAAAAAAAATCACAAGAAATTTACAAGAAAAATAATACCGCCACGGCCCAATAATCGCCAAGCTGCTCTTTTATAAACTTATAGGCCCGATATTTTTGTTGTTTCACGGTATTAATCGACACCCCAAGTTGTTCCGCGATTTCCTCTCCTTTCATTCCCTCCATACTCATGAGCAGAATCTTACGTCGCTCGGCTGGTAACTGATCTATCAGTTCCCTCAATTTCCTCAACACTTCCTCCTGTACCACGCTGGAAAATTCATCCTCCGACATATCCTGCTCCGCCTCACACCATTGTTGCAATCTTTCCTCCTCGACATGGGTATCCCGCAAATATTTCAAGGCATTATTCGTAACGGATCTATAAAGATAGGCAGACAAGGCATTCTCGTTCTCAAAAACCACATTTCCATCCCATATCTTAATAAAAACCTCCTGCACGATATCCTCCACAGCCGAGCGTTCGGGCACAATCCGGGAACAATGATTGCACAAAGCACCGTAGTAAGAATCGAAAAACTCTTTCCACGCCCGCCTGTCTTTATGATTCACAATCTCTATATTCACCTCTCGAATCGTGCTTTAGCTTCATTTACAATCACAAAACTAATAATAATTCCAATATTGGGAGATAATTCCCTAAAATTTCTTTGGCACAATAAAAAAAAAGCCTACCTTTGTCGTCCGAATTGAGAAAATAATAACATTAGATAATACTGCAATGAAACGTACATTTCAACCTCACAACAGAAAAAGAAGAAACAAGCATGGTTTCCGGGAAAGAATGTCTACCGCTGGTGGTAGAGCTGTTCTAGCTAGAAGAAGAGCCAAGGGAAGAAAAAAATTGACTATTTCCGACGAGCACAGACACAAGCACTAATATAAAAAAAGCTGCCGAGATTATCGACAGCTTTTTTTATGCCCGCATTTTCCGCCACAACCACAACAACAATTTCCTTTCCGGGTCAATTTCTGAAAAATCCATCGGCCAGCCAATAATAAGGCCAAACCGATGATTATTTTTACTGCAAGCATCTGTATATCCATAATCCTAAAAATTTTCTATCTGTCATAAAAATATTCCTACTATCTGCTTGACTGCAAAACAGAGTACCCAAGCCAATATCGTGGTATACCCCATGACGAAGAATGCCCATTTGACACCAATCTCTTTCGCTATGACAATCAAGGTTGCAAAACAAGGGGAATACAGCAACACAAACAAGAGGAACACGAAAGCGATCAAGGGAGTATAGCCATGAGCCTTCAAGCGGTCGCCCAAGGATATTTCACCCGTTTCCACCTCCTCGTCCGCCTGATAAAGCACGGCCATGGTACTGACCACAATTTCCTTGGCCGCAACCCCGGTCAATATACTTACCCCGGCCTTCCACTCCAATCCAAGAGGCATCCAGATGGGTTCCAGCGTCTTACCGATACGACCGATATAGGAATTTTCCTGCCGGGCCTCCAATTCCTCCCGACTCAAGCTTTCCAAAAGGCCTTGCTTCTCCGCTTCCAACAAACCTGCTATCCGAGTATCCGACACGGAAGGCATAGTCGCATAGGAGCGTTCTATCGCCTGACGTTTAAGTTCATATTCTTTCCCCATTTCCTCGTTCACCGGGAAATATCCCAAAGCCCATATCAAGATTGAGGCCAACATGATAATTCCGCCCATTTTCTTCAGGTACTGCTGCCCTTTATCCCACATGTGAATCATCACCGAACGCCCCGTCGGCATCCGGTAAGGAGGCAACTCCATCACGAAAGGCGCCTCTTCCTTGTGGAAAAGAAAACGCTTGAACAGCTTCGCCATCACGATGGCCACCACAATACCTATCATATATAACCCGAACAATACCAAGGCCGCATATTCCTTAAAGAATGCCCCGACCAGCAAGATATACACCGGCAGACGGGCACTGCAGGACATAAAAGGATTAATTAATATCGTCAGTATCCGATCGTTCCGGTTTTCCAACATCCGGGTAGACATAATGGCCGGCACATTACAACCGAATCCCATAATCATCGGTATAAAACTCTTCCCGTGCAAACCGATCTTGTGCATTAGTTTGTCCATGATAAAGGCAGCCCGAGCCATGTAACCCGTATCCTCCATAAAAGAGATAAACAGGAACAAAATCAATATATTCGGTAGGAACACGATAACCCCGCCAACTCCCCCAATAATCCCGTCCACTATCAAGTCTTTCAACGGTCCATCAGCCATCGTAGTGGATATCCATTCTCCTAGCATGTTGACCCCATTTTCTATCCACTCCTGCGGGTAACCACCTACCGTGAAGGTGATATAAAACGTCAAGAACAGGAAAAGCAGAAATATCGGGAATCCAAACAATTTATGCGTGACAATGGCATCTATATATTCCGTCTTTCGTCTCCGATTCACCGGACTTTCCTGGAAGGTTTCCTTCAACGCCCCCGAGATAAAACCGTACTTGGCATCCGTGATCATGGACTCCACCTTATCATGAAATGTCGCTTCCAGCCGCTCCGTCTGCTCTTTAACTACCCGCATCAGTTCCGGTCGTTGAGCATCCCGCTGTACCAATTCCATCACCTCGGCATCCCCTTCCAATAGCATCAAAGCCAGAAAACGGGGCGACACGTTAGAAATCAAATCCTTCTCTTGGTTCAGTTCTCCCCGAACGGCCACAATTCCGCTCTCCACCTCATTTCCGTAATTTATATGAATATGCCGTACCGTCTCGCTCCTTCCCTCGTATACCTCGATAACTTCCCGCAACAATTCTTTCACTCCCTTTCCCTTCGAACCGACAGTAGGTATCATCGGCATACCTATCATCTTGCCCAATGCCTCGTAATCGAATGTCGCTCCAGAACGTGTCAATTCATCGTACATGTTCAGGGCTATTACTCCCTTCACGTCCATGTCAATCAATTGAGTGGAAAGATACAGGTTCCGTTCCAAATTGGAAGCATCCACCACATTAAGCACCACGTCCGGAGCCTGGTTCATAATATACTCCCGTACAAATCGCTCTTCCGAGGAATAGGCCGAAAGAGAATAGGTGCCGGGTAAATCCACCACCTTGAAATCATACCCCTCGAAACGGAAATGAGCCTCCTTCGCCCCAACAGTTACCCCACTGTAATTTCCCACATGCTCCTTAGAACCGCTCATGTAGTTGAACAAGGTCGTTTTCCCCGCATTGGGATTACCGACAAAAGCCACATGAATATGCTTGTCCCTCGTCTCCCAATGACGGGCGAAAGCCTCCTCCGCTTCTTCCACACTACCTGAAAAACCAACGATATGCTCCGCCTCCTGAATCGAAACCACTTCAATAAACGCAGCCTCCCTTCGACGCAAGGACACCTCATAACCCATGATGGAGTACTCTACCGGGTCGTTCAGGGGAGCATTTTTCACGGCCTTTACTACTTTTCCCCGGATAAATCCCATCTCGTTCAACCGCTTACGAAAAGCACCATATCCCTTAACCTTCGTTATAACGGCACTTTCACCTGTATTCAATTCCGACAATAACATAAGACACTTTCATTTTATACCGCGAATATAAGCTATTTATTTTTATTCTTTCTAAGTAAACATAAAAACATAACCTCCACGGTATAGAAAAACAAGAAATAATGTACCTTTGCCCGACAAATCAACCGGGCTATCCAACGTATGGAACATAACGAAATACAAGAATGGAAAAACTTGCATGACTTGCTTGGGCAAGGAGGTGTCGAATACAATATACTGGAAGAACAAATCAACGTGGACACCCAACGGGAGTTCATGAAACTGATGCAAACCCTTATGCAGAAAAACCAAGGGTTCAAGCAACGGCAAGATGAAGCCCTTCCCAAGGCCCACCTGCTTGATGATGAAAGTTATTCAGCCGAGGAAAAGAAAGAATTACTGCTTACACTCTCCACTATCGAGGACATTGCAGCCTATCGCATCATCGAGGCTTTCCAGAAGAAAGACACTCCCCTGAAGGAATGGGCCACTATCGCCCTCCAACAATCCCGCATGATTATACAAGCCTCCCTCTTGGACGACAACACAATCTACGTCTCCACCGGTTTGGGAGGACGTGGTAAACTACTCCGCTATTTTTGCGTATTCATCGCCAGGAAAGGCGTCACGATAAAACAGTTCCAGCACACTACCCTTTACAACGAAACGGAACAGGCCATATCCCGAATTCAAGGAGAAATAGAAGAACATGACCCGAATGATTTCTTCGATACCTTCACTCTCCTGCTCCCCCTAGAAGTAGACTTAAAACCTCTATTCGAGGGCATTATCAGGGAATGCAACACTTACGGCAATTTCCTCTCTCAGCATATGATCATCACGAATGTCAAGAAAATATCCCTCCCCGAAATAGAACAATTACTCCGTTCTCAAGCGAACGAGGAGGAAAATAAATAACTAATCCAACATCAAAGACATAAAGGGGGCTGTGACTTCCCCGCTCATCACAAGGCGGGTCAATTCCCCGACTGTCATCGCCATCTCCGGTATTCCAGGAGATTCCTCCACACGCCGGCACAAGCCCTTTTCCAGCAAGTACAAGCCAGAATTCTGCGGCACCTGTTCATCCGCCAAGCGAATCACGCTTGTTTTCCCCGGGTTCTCCCGAGCATACAAGCGTAGCACCTGCTCCGCATCAACAACCCGAGCCATGCCTCTCCGTGTACCTTCACCTACTCGAGCTACCTCCCGACAAACAACCTTCTGAACCCCGAATGTCTCCTGTAAAGCCGCCAGCAACACCTTCGATGCTCCTTCCATATCATAAAACCAATCGTTCACTCTCACCCGATCTCCGTCCGGGACTGCAAAAGCTATTCCAGCCAACCTTCCATTTTCTCCTCGGACAGCAATCAAGCGTCCATCCTCCGCGAACAGATCCTGCACCACCGCATCGAAATCCTCCCGGGGATGCTGCACGCAAAATTCCCGTCGGCGATTCTGTTCCTCAAAATAAGCGAACCACTCCCCGGTTACCTCGCTGGCATTACGGGCCACCTCAACACGAAATTTTCCCTGCAAATCACGGTCAAGCACAGAATAACACCTCTCCACCACCTTAAAAACCGGGGAATACCCTACCCGAGCATAATAATCATACAACCAATCCTCCTGCGGAATTAATATCGAAAACGCCAATCCCCGCTGTTTCATTCGCCGGAAAGCCTCTCCCAGTAACTCCCGCATAATTCCCCGAGAACGAGCCTCCGGCAAGGTACAGGCCCCCGAAATATAAGATACATTCACCACCTCTTGCCCAAAGGTCATCGGGTAAGGCAACATCTGTAGAACCGCCACTGCCTGTCCTTTCTCATCCCGAGCCACCAAAGTATTCTCGTCCCGGTATTTTCTGTCAAAATAGAACCGGATAAACTCGTCCGTGTCATGAAAACACGTCTTCCACAAACGCTCGACCTCTTCCCTCATCGTCTCACTCTCCTTTCCATTCCGCGTATCCTTTCTCCAGCAGGATTTCAGGATGATACGACAACTTCGCTTTACGCAATCCCGGAATTCCCAAATCCTCCTCCCGATTCACGTACGTGAAATGCTCCGGCAAATGACGGGCAAACTCCTGGTTAATCACGGCATACGCCCCATCCACCTTCGCATTAGCCTTCTCGATATGCGAACCAAAAGTATTCCCGTTAATCGGAGCTCCATAAGTGAAAGCGACAATCTCTTCATCCACCCAAAGCGTTCCCCCAATCAATCCCAACTCATCGAAATGCTTCAGGGCGTAATTCAGGGCCTTCCGCTCATTCTCCAAACTCTCTTCCTCGTCGCATCCGTGTTCCTCGCACCACTTTTCCTCCAACTCCAAACAACGGGGAATCAATGACGGTGTCAATGGCTCATAACGGTAGTTATAGGTTTTCCGGAACTTATTCACGTGATTTCGTTTAGCCTGCAAGTACTTTCCCTTCAACTCCGCCAAATCCTGCCGTAAATAAATATAATCGAAATAATCCCGATCCAAACAGTAATCAAACATTCCGGGGTACTCCCGATTGAACCATTCTTCCAATTCCGGGAACACGCCATGCACCCGCAGAACATGTCCCTCCGAGGCCGCCTGACGTTTCAACAACTCCACGACAGCTTTCCGATCCCCTCCTCCCACTGGCATAGAATACACCACACTCTCCTCATCCAAGGTAAAACGAAACACCAAACATCCCTCCACAATAGCGAAACGGCTATCCGTCATAAACTGCCAGCTGCACAGGTTCACGAACGACAAATTACAATCCTGATTTCCCCATTCCAGCAAATACGACTCTATCAACTCCTTGTCTCCCAACTCCACACTTTTAAAATCTATCATAACTTATATTTTCCATTCCAATTATTGACATACATCTTATTCGTGCAAGGGCAGAATCTCAATCCAGTATCCATCCGGATCCTCAATAAAATACAACCCCATATCGGTATTCTCGTAGCACACGCATCCCATTTCCTTGTGGAAACGCCGTACCTCGTCATAATCCCCAGGCACTCGCAGGCAGAGATGATACTCACCCTCTCCCAGGTTGTAGGGCTCTTTCCGGTCACGCAACCAAGTCAACTCCAAGGTAAAACCCGTCTGACCATCCCCCATGTACACGAGGATGAAAGAACCGTCGGCAGTCTCTTTACGACGTACTTCCTTTAATCCAAGAGCCTTTTCGTAGAAATTGATACTTCGCTGGAGATCCAGCACGTTAAAATTAAAATGGTCGAATCTTCCTTTTATTTCCATAGTATTTAATTGTTAATGTGTTTTTTATCCTTCAAAGTGACACAGTTTCCCCGGGATGATGCAGGGACACAAAATGTGTACCCCGACTCTCGGCGTATGTCCCAAAAGCGTTCGCCTCCCGATAGTTTCCCCAAAAGTGCATGGGAACAAACAGTCGGGGACGAATGGTATCAACAAATTGCCGAGCCCCCAAATCATAATCCGTACCGAGACGGGGATCCACGGGGAACATGGCCACATCAATCTCTCCCGCGAAGGGAAGCAAACTCTCCAATTCCCGGGCAAAAGCCAAGGATGCCGCACGTATCTCGGCTGGAGTCGATTCATCCCGCCAATGCCAGTTGTTCAAATCTCCCGCATGGAACAGCTTTTTCCCTTCCATCTCCAACAGGAAGGACACCCCTACATCGGTAGAACCAAAGGCCGATACGGTCAGGTAGCCGTCACTCCATTTCTCTCCTTTTCTCAAAAAATGAACGGGTGCCGATATATCCGAGAGGGTTATATCGGCAGAAAAAATATAGCGTACAGCCGGATTCATCCGATACCATTCCAATACCTTGGGATTGAAATGATCGGCATGTGCATGAGAAGCCAACACGTAAATATTTCCTGTTTCCGTGGAAATTTCCCGAGCCGTACACTCTTGGCCGTCCGGCATCACCGCATCATGATAAAAGTCGATGACCACTGAACAGGCTGTCCCTCTCAACAGGAAACCGCTATGCTCCAAATAAACAAGTTCCATCATTTCTCGCCGGTATAAAGAGTGGCAATACCGAATGTCAAGGGACGACGACGCACGTCACGAAAACCGCAGGCTCGCATAATGTCCAAGAAACGGTCGCCCTGTGGGAAAGCAAACACGGATGCTGGCAGATACTCATAGGCACCCCGATCTCCGGAAACCAATCCACCTACCCGTGGCAGGATATGCTTGAAATAGAAACGATACAATTGTTTCATGGGAAAACGATCCGGTGTCGAAAATTCCAGTATCACGACACGCCCCCCAGGCCTCAATACCCGACACATCTCTCGCAATCCCCGCTCAAGATGCTCAAAATTACGAACTCCGAAAGCCACCGTCACCGCATCGAAATTTTCATCCGGGAAAGTAAGTTGTTCGCTATCCCCATAGAGAAATTCCAATTGTTCCTCCAACCCTTTATCCCGAGCCTTTTCCCGGGCCACCGCCAGCATGTTCTCCGATATATCCACCCCGACAACCTGCCGTACTCCATGTCGTAGCGCCTCAATGGAAAAATCTCCCGTACCGCAAGCCACATCGAGCACCCGATCCTTGGCTCCCCGCTCCAACTCCCGCATTGCCTTTCTCCGCCAAGCCTTATCAATACCCAGGGACAGCAAATGATTCAACAAATCGTACTTCGGGGCAATCCCGTTAAACATTTCCTGCACTTTCTCCTTTTTCGCCATGATTGATGTATAGATTAACATGCGAAAGTAAAAATAATATTGGCAATCATGAAAGCATGCCTCAACATTTTCTCTCACGACTGCCAATAACGCAGGACAAAACAATTTAATGGCCTATTTTACCTATATCAAAATCACAGGCCGCAAGAATTCCCTCCCGAAGCACCTCGTACTTCTGTTTCATTTTGGGATATTTCGCACAAATCTCTTCCATTTCGGCAGGGGTTTTCTCAAAGATAAAACGCATCCATTGTGACAAATCGGTTTCCTCCCGAGGATTCTGCACCTGAGTAAACCCAGGTTCAATCCATGAGGCTTCCGGATCATAACTAATGAATCCCATCTCGTAAAAATCAATCTCATCCAGCGTGGTATCATCAAACATACCAATAACCACTTTCCCATAATCATCCGCACTCACCTTGTAAAAAGCGGAATCAACGGTATACCATCCCTTCGCCTTCATCATATAATCTGCCCAAAAACTTCCATTTATGTCGGCTCTCATTTTCACGATCTCATCGGAAGTCAATGACGAGACAAATCCTTTCCGGATATTTCCTATTGCCACGAAATTGGTACTGCTCACGGAATTTCTCTGTTCCGTACTTCCCCAACCGGCATCCCGAATCGTATCTGCCATAATTATCAACATCGGGAAATATCGTTTCCTGAATTCTGGCGTGTAAATATCAATAAATACATCTTCAATAAACTGGATACCTTCATATAACAAGTCTTTATCCTGTTCCGGAGCCGTTATATCAATCCTGTTTTTCTGGGAAAAATTAAATTTATAATCATATATCGTAGGATTTGTCAATATAATCGTCCTGTATTGCTGATAAAACTCGTAAATATAATGTTGCACCGGGTCAGATGGATCATCCTCCAAATTATAGCGAGCCTCCAAATCATCCACATGGATATCCGCTTCCTCATAACAAGAAAACATCCCTAAAAGCATCAATAAATATACTATTCGTCTCATAAGTTTCTATTTTAGTTATTTCGTTATACTTTTCTGTCTTTCAAACCGTTCTATCACGGTATTCAAATCCCGCTCCTTCTTGGGTATAGGAAGGGTATAGGACGGACTGTTTTCCTCCAACACGTAAATATCATAAGCATTTACATCATCCGCGGAAGAATAGGTATGCTCTATTCTCGGACGATCCCAACGCCGTAAATCGAACCACCGGAAACCCTCGAAACAAAGCTCCATTCTCCGTTCTTCACGAACCTTTCGTATGATTTCCTCCTTGCTAGCGGCCTGTATCGGATTTTCCTTGGAGAATCTTTTTTCTCTCAAAGCGTTAATCTCAGAGATGGCCGATTGAACATTTTCCAATTCGGCGTAAGCCTCGGCTCTATTTAAAAATACTTCTGAAATCCGGAACGCATGAGCATACACGTTTGAATATTTATCCCATTTCAGCGGTTTTGTCTTTTTTGAACCCGCATAATAATAAGTTAATCGCAGATCATCCTCGGAGTACAAAGCCATCAATTCCTTGGAAGGAATCAATACCCCCAAATAACTTGCACTTTCTTGGAAAGCTGATATACTACTCCACCCATAAGAATATAATAACTCTGGATTCAATGATGAAAAAAAGTAATCAGACTTGGTATAAGTATTCAAATCACACAACACAGCCCGCGTAGTTTTCATTACAGAATCAGCGTAATTGATCGTTTCCTGGTATTTTTTCTGGAATAAAGATACTCGTGACAACAATAGATAAGCCGTCGGCAAATTAGGTCTGAAAATGGATTTTTCCAGATTACTTTCCCGGAAATAACGGACAGCCTGAGTCAAATCACTCTCAATATGTTTATAAACATCAGCCACCGTGGCTCGCCCAAACATCTTATCCGAGATACTTACTTCATTATTAATCGGGACACAGGGATCTTTAGCTGCACTCTCCGCATCAATGTATGGTTTCCCGTATAAGTTCGCCAACATAAAATAGGAATAAGCCCGAATGAAATAGCATTCTGCCATTAGATCATACTTTTCATTTTTATCCCCTTCTATATTTTCCACGTCATTCAATATAACATTCGTCACCAATATCCGATGGTAATAGGTATCCCAAGCATTATCAGCTGTCATTTCATTATTAATTCCAATCTCCGGATCCTCCTGCCACGTGTAATATCCCCACACGGGAAGTCTCCAGTCATTCGCTAAAAATCCTCGCGACATCCATTCCTCCGTATCATCCGTCATAATATCCAGATAATCATGAATTACCGTATTATTATCTATTCCCTCACCATACAGAAATTCTTTATAATCCTTAATCGTCTTGGGAATCATCAGATCTTGCGAACTTTCCTCCAGGAAATCACTACATCCCAAGTATAAACAAAGACATAAAACGCTCGTGATATAATATGCTATTTTCTTCATAAGCTACATTTTTAAAATGTTACATTCAATCTTAAGGAATAACTTCTCTGTGGAGGTATCGTATGAGAATCCATTATCGCCTGTTCCGGATCCCGTCCTTTCAAGTCTTTCGATTTTATGACAAATAAATTCCCGGCATCGAAAGTCAGACTCGCCCCTTTCATATACAGTTTCTTCGTGAAGTTACTACTGAAATTATACCGTAATGACAAAGAACGGCAACGTAGAAAATCTCCAGAAACGACACGCAAATCGCTCTTATTATACATATCCCAACCACTGCTACCCACCGGATACTCATAGTCACGTTCATTTATAATTAAGTTCTCCTCAGATAATACAGGGATATTGGTTATTTTCTCGTCTCCCGGCTTTCTCCAACGATTCACGTATTCACTTGACATATTTTGAGCAGGATAAGGCAACTGTTGGCCCGAAGACAAGTACAAATCATTCAAGCGCATTTTGCTTCCCAAGTTAAATGCAAATTGGGTACTCAATGAAATGGCCTTATAACGCAAGAACATTGAAAAACCACCTGACAAATCCGGCTCTCGCTTACCAGAATACACGAAAGCCCGTTCAAATGCCTCTGCCTGGGAATGTACCAACATATTTCCCTCCTCGTCCTTTTCATTTATATCTTTAAACGTGGGCAGTCCCTTCTCATTTAAACCGCCAAATTTATAAGAGTAAAAACTGTTCAAGGCCTTACCATTCGACACGATCGTTCCGTTCACGTAATCCTGCCATGTAGAAGCGACCTGTTCCCCGGCATTAAGAACGGTATTATAATTCTTACTCGTGTTAAAACTAATTCCCCAGACCCATGATTTGGTATTGATCGGTTGTAGATTCACACTCAATTCCCATCCTTTATTTTCCACGTCACCACTATTATAGGCTACCTGAGAAGCACCCGTTGATGGAGCTACATTTTTCGTGATTATTTGGTCCTTACCTTTCTTCTTGTACACTTCCACCGTACCGGAAATAAAATTCTTGAAGAAAGAAAAATCAACTCCCAAGTTAAAAGAATTCGTCTTTTCCCAGGTCAGACGGGTATTGGGGAACTTGTATAAGGTTGATGAATATTCTTGGGCTTTCGCATCAAGAGTTCCCATGTTGACTATCAAATTCGGGGTCTGATCCGGGTGCACATTTCCCTGTGAGCCATAAGATGCCCGTACACTGAAATCATCCATAAATTCAAGCAGATTTCCCCAACTTTCATTCTTCAGGTTCCAACGTGCAGATACTGACCATACCGGCAGAAAACGTACACTCTTATCCTGCCCGAATTTATTAGAGCCGTCTGTCCGAATATTGAAATTCAGGATATAACGTCTGTCATATTCATACGAGAAGGTTCCGTAATAAGAAACGAAATTATTCTGACTATCCGTTATGACATTCGGGGTATTCCGAACTCGAGTGACATAATTAGGCCATAACAGCAAATCGACATCCACGAATTTCTTTCCGCGCTTCGGCAGATATCCGTATTCCGTAGTCTGTAACCCATCATATTTCGTTGAACGGATTTCAAACCCCACGTTCGCGGATAATCCATGTTTTTCTCCTAAAAGCTTATTGAATGCCAAACTATGACGCCAGGTATAGCTATAATTCCTGGTCTCTTGATTCTGCAAAACACCACCATAAGGCAAAGAACAATAATTCTTGGCAAAAATCAAATCCAATTTAGGATCTGGAAGAGGTTCCCCGTAAGGCACCTGACGCATATTGGTCACGTAATAGGATTCCTCATCCGCCCAATAGGTCTGGCTCGTGTTGCTACGGGCAAAACTAAACATCATATCGTAGCTTAACCAAGAAAGCACTCGCCAGTTCAACGTCAGGCTCATGTTTAACGACATATTATCAACCTCGGAATCAGAATGCTCCAATTCATTGAAGATATTAAACGGCAATGTTGTCGTATAACCATTACTTTCCGCGTAGAAAAAATACTCTCCGTTCTCATCGTAAGCCGGTATTGCCCGAGAGGTATTATAAGCATACTCATATAAATCAACACTTGTATGAGGCCGGTCGGTCCGTGTCCAGGAACCGCTTAGTTTCATTCCCATCCGCAATTTCTCACTAAAATAAGTATTCACTTTCAACATCCCGTTATAACGCCGTAAACGTTCTTCCCGAGTCACACTTTCATCATCAGCATAACCTAAAGAAAAATAATAGTCCGATTTATCACCTCCTCCCGAAACCGAGATCGTGTGCGCATGGCTGAAAGACGTCCGAAACAACAGTCCATACCAATCCGTATTCAACTCCTTCAAGCGTTTCACCTCTGCAAGAAACTCCTTATAGGTTATTTTTTTATCCCAAAGATCCATCAAGGCTCCTTCATAAGCGACATGGGATGGTTTAAAACCATTATACTCCAATCCCCGTTCCTGCATCTCCTCCGACATCTCGATGCGTTCAGCAGAATTCATCCGTTCCATATTTTTATTATTTGGCGGCGACATCAAGGACATGCTCATCGTGTAACTGAATGAAGGTGCTCCCCGCTTACCTTTCTTGGTCGTAATTACAATTACACCATTTGCCGCTTTGGTTCCATAAATCGCCGTAGCACTGGCATCCTTCAAGATATCCACCCGCTCTATATCCTCCGGGTTCAAGAATGAAATCGCATTACCGATCAGATTTATTCGGTCCAAACTATTCAATTCTTCCGCCGGAATAGAAACCGGTTCATCCAGGATCACACCATCCACCACCCACACCGGTTCTCTATTTCCCGTTATGGAGGAAGAACCTCTGATCCGGATCTTTGGAGCAGCTCCTGGCGTGGATGTTGCTTGCAAAACAGTAACACCGGCCAGTTTCCCTTGAAGCATCTGGTCCAATGATATTGCGGCACCTTCCAATAAGGATTCTCCAGTCACGGAAATGACAGAACTTGTCAATTGTCGCCGCTCTATCTGTTGATATCCCGTCACGACCACCTCATCCACAGCCTGCGCCTCTTCTTTCATCACGATATTCATAACCGTATCGGCTTTCAACTCCAACGTTTCCATTCCTATAAAAGAAAATATCAACATGACATTCTTCAATTCCGGCAAATCAATTTTAAATTCCCCCTTCACATCCGTCACCGTACCGATGGAACTTCCCTTTATCCGAACAGTAACTCCTGGTAATGGCAACTTTCTCTCGTCATGAACCAATCCCCTCACTGTAACAGATTTCTTTACCGAATCCTGCACCATCGTTCGTTCCGGGATAATCAAGAAATAATCGTTCATTCGACGATAAGTATAAGGCAGGCCGCTTAATATCTTGTTTAACGCCGTTTCCAAGTTTTCCTTTTCAAACGTCACACTCACCCGGACATCGGCATCGATTTCGGTCGTATTATACATGAAATAAACACCTGTCTGTGATTTCAATTCCTTTAACACCTCCTTTAAAGGTTCATTCTGAAAATTTCCACTGACAACTTCTTGAGCGATACTTCCCGGCATTCCTGTTACAGACAGGACACTCAGGAAAAAACAACAAAACAAGATTAACGACATCAATTTCCGAGCGTGATTCCCCCATGGGCACACTCGCCATTTCATTTTCTTCATAATGTTACTTTTAATGATTAGTACTTGAGTCTTGCCGACTTCGATTTTTCAAAGGGAAGACATATACATCCTTTATTTATGGGTCACAACTATTTTATTCTCATTTAAGGTGAATTTCACGTTAGCTAATTGCTCCATCATCACCAAGAGTTCCGACAGGTTACTCTGTCTGCTCGCCGTTCCGGTAAAGGTTATCTGCTCCAGCGAATGATCAAAATAAATGAAATCAACATCGTACCAACGTTCCAGCTGTTCCGTAATCTTGACTAGAGGCATATCCTCGAATTCGAATATTCCATGAACCCATGCCGTAAACACGGATACATCCACCTGTTTTATCTCAATGATCCCCTGCTTTAACACTCCCTGTTCCCCAGGACGCAGCACACGCTTACTATTCCCCTCCGCCAACAACACGGATCCTTCCACCAACGTTGTCACCATCTCCTCCTGTTCCTTATAAGCGGAAACATTGAATTTTGTACCCAATACCCGGACCGTCCGATTTCCACATACCACGAGGAAAGGCTTCTTCTCATCCTTCACCACATCAAAATAAGCTTCCCCCTCCAGGTATATCGTTCTGGACAACGTATCAAACACAAGAGGGAATCTCAATACAGTTTCCGAGTTTAACCACACCCGAGTACCGTCAGGTAAGGAAAAAGCGTACTCCCCGGCTCGCGGAACCTGTATCGTATTGAACACCATCTCAGATTTCGATTTATTATCGGGCAACTGACGATAAATGAAATCATTTCCCGATTCTTTCTTCACTTCCGTTCCATCCACTTCCTTGAAGGTGAAGCTGGTCGTATCCGATAATTCGATTTGCTCTCCACTGGAAGTATGCCATATCGCTTTCACTCCACCCGGATGGATATCTGCCACCTCATAAACTTCTTCCCGAGGAGACAACAACAAGTATCCCCCTACAATACAAGCCAACAAGCACACGGCCACGGCCATCCGATAATAAATATTTATCTGTTTCTTGTGAATCCGTTTCCGGAGTGAAATCCATGCCTTCTCTTCTTGAATTTCCCCCGAGAACACGAGCTTCCTCACCCGAGAATATTCTCGAATGTAGTCTTGAAACAAACGCACGTGTTCCGGGGAATCTTCCAACCATCCTCTTAGTTCTTTCGCATCCCGGGGGGTTAAATCTCCTCTCGAGTAAGCAACAACCAATTCTATAATTCGAGTTTCATCCATTTCTTACCATCCTTTTATAGTGAAAAGACAAAAAGGGCAAAAATGGGTGAACGACTCCCTGAAAAAAATAATAATATTTTACCGCAATAGTAATAACACAATCACATCCAATGAACTACGTAATTGTTTCAGTGCTCTGGCAAAATGCGTTTTAACCGTGTTTACAGACAAACTCAAACGTGCGGCAGCTTCCTTATACTTTAAATCATCAAAAACAATCGCCTTAAAGACCTTCTTACATTGATCCGGCAATTTCTCTATCTCTTCGTAAAGTTTTGCCCGATTCTCATCGTCCTCCTCGTTCAAATGATATTCAAATGCATCAGAATAATTATCAATTACCTCAAACTGATATTTTTTGTGAGTCTTCACCCACCTCATACAATTATTACGCAAAGACAAAAACAAATAGGACTGCAATGAACCTTGAAAACCGATATTCCCCTTCAATTCCCAGAATTTCACGAATAATTCTTGAACCAGATCCTCCGCATCCGAGTAGGAATCAACATACTTTAAAGCATAGACACACAGCGGTTTATAATATCGCTCAAACAAGGCTCTCAAACCAGCCTCCTCTCCGCGATTTACCTGTTCCAGTATCTCATATTCATCCCAATCGGTCATAACAATTGATTTCACATACAATCCAATGACAAAACTATAAAATCAAGAATATAAAACAACATTTAAACATATATAAATTTGCCATTGTTCTCAAAAGAACAATGGCAAATACATTAAAACAAGAATATTAATTTTTACGTCACTTACCTTCAAAAGCCCAACTAGACTTGTAAGCCCAACGGGAAGGACATTGTTCAAGTACTTTCCGGATTCGTTTAGCCTGATCTACCGTGATGGAATTTTTAAAGCTATAATTATCCATTATATTAAAAGAGGTAAACCATTCATAAGTAGCATTAGCATCTTGTCTATACAAACGATTATTTTTATATATACTTGAACTATAAGTTCTATAATAACTATAGGTATCCGGACAATAATCATTATCACCGTTTACAAAATTATTATTATCCTTCTGATCCGTGTAGAGCAACCCCAAATAATCTCCCAAAACCAGCGAGATATCAAAAACATCTCTGCTCTCCGTATCAAGGAAATCTTGTATGTTAACCAAAACTCCTACATCTGTTAGGCGAGAAACATCATCTCCAGTAAAATCAGTCACCTCATCCGTTTTCAATCCTTCAATCTCGGGTGTTCCTCTTAGACGTACATTAGGAGCCCCATAATCACTACTGGCATCCGCTAACCATATATTCAGATACTTCGTCGGATCCCATATCAATTCCGACTCAATATAATCTTCATATTCAGACGATGACCAAGCCTCATCTATATCCACCTTATTCTTACCCACCTCTGTCAGTAACGCCCCGGAAGGAGAATATTCAGCCAATCTAAAGGTAATTTTAGCATTTCCGCCGTTAGGATCAGTGGTCGCACGGCCGTTGAATATATTATTCAATTGCTCAATACGCTTCTGCAACTCGGCTGAACTTACATTATAGCTCGGAGCAATTGTCGCCGCGGGTACCAACACGTGGAAGATAACTGGAATAACGATTTCCTCATAATCCTCTTCCGGCAATTCGCGGATTTGAATCTGTAACTCATTACTTTTCAACTCTCCAATTTTTGCGTAAAAAGTCAACGTGCGAATCGTCGGATCCGTGGTGGAATATTCCATATTCTTGATTTCCTCACCATCTTGAGTGAACAATTTAATACTACCTTCCGGAAGACGATCCGTCGGAATCTCAAAAGTATCCCGGCTTACACCCTCCACGTAACTAATATTTCCACCTTCCTCCACTTCCTCGTAAGTAGCAAAATCATCCGCTCCATAAGCGATAACCCGGAACCGCATTTTGGCCTGCCCATTCGGTAACAGGGTCTTATGGTCAGCCCTTAATTCGATAAACTTCACCTCATCAATAGAGGAAGAAAGATCCAATATCTCCGCGCTATCAGGAGAACATGCCGCGAAAGATACGATAACAAACAATAATAATAGATATTTCATATCGTTCTTATTTAAAATTCCCAACCGGGATTTTGTTCTACTTTATCATTATGATTCAACTCACTTTCAGCAGGTATTGGCAACGCGTAACGGTAATCATCCTGCTCCAGGCTATAAGTCTTTACCTCATCGGAATCAATATCCAATCCTTCTCGACTAATCGCCAACCCGAAACGTTTCATATCCAACCAACGGAAATCCATCTCGAAACAGAATTCTTTACGACGTTCTTTCAATATCGCCGATTCTAAATCTCCTGTCAACTCGTAAGAAGGCAATTTGGCTTTGGCATATTTCAAGAAAACCTCTTCAGCCTTTTCCGGGGATACATGCAGGTTCGCTTCGGCATTGATCAAATACATCTCATCGGAACGGAACAAAACAACCAGATCCTCGTCATACACGATCTTATTTACACAATATGAAGGAGTAGTTGAAGAACCTATATTTTTAAAGAAAGCATTAAAACGAATATCCGTCTCATCAAACATTTCCAACAACTCCGTACTTGGAGCCTGATGATACCGGGAAGTAGCATTTCCCCAGAAGGAATACAGATTTGAATACATGGAGAATAACACTAAAGCATGAGTATTATTCTTAACAAACGAACCTGGGGCCGTTCTCTTCGCCTCGAATATCTCCAGATATTCTTCTGTTGAAGATATCGGTTCATAACGTTCTATCAATTCACCGGAATACTTGGCTGCATTTTCCCAATCACTTTCCTCGGCAGCTCCCGATTGTGCCTTGAACCAATAGATCTCCGCCAATAAGGCTTTAATTACATCTGGCCGATAAAAAGCATTCCAATTCGTGGAAGCAGTCTTGTACTCAAGCACCTCGTTCAATTCCCCGATAATCGTCTCGTAAACTTTGGACTGCGACCAACGTGCAGAACCAACCACCTCTTCAGCATCAAAATTAACAGGAATACCCAACTCATTATTCTTGTACGGGGCAAACAACTGCAATAATTTGAAAACATAATATGCACGGAACACACGAGCCTCTCCACTTATACGCTCGTATTCCTCCATATCTTCATGTTTATCTTCCGCGTTCTCCAGATCATTCAACACCGTATTCAGGTAACCGATGTTCAGATATGCACTTTTCCAGAACGTTTCGGCAAAAGTACGCCCTTCCCAATTCACATCCTCCAAATAATTATTCTCATAAATCCGGCTATAAGCATTATCCACCGCCTTCGTCATCATAATATCATCACTGTACATGACGAAATTGGCACAAGGTCTCTTGCTATAGGGAAATCCTACCACAACATTGTTATAATAAAGAGGGTATTGCACGGGAGAACACATGGCATAAAGATAGGCGGACATACTCACCTTCACGTCCTCCAACGTGTATACAACCTGCTGGTTATCCGGTTTCAAATTCAAAAATTCTGAACAGGAAGTACAGAACCAACCGCATAAAAACAATATAATAAATCTTTTTTTCATAAACGATTCTATTTAGATTCCTAAATTCAACGTAAACATATATTTCCGTGCACTGGGATACCCAAATGCTCCCAACGTCTCCGGATCGATTCCCCGGTATTTGGTTGCGGTAAACAGGTTGTGGACATTAAACGTGAAGCGCATCTGCGACAGACAAAGTTTCTGACACAACTCCGGCAACAGGTTATAGCCTAAAGACACCACGTTACATTTCAGGTAATTCCCACTCTCCAGTTTGTCATCCGTGATCTCCAGTAAGGATATTGTATTTCTATCCGTCGTGTATTTCGGAACATTGGTTATATCTCCGGGTTTTCTCCAACGGTTAGCTTCCGTCTTCAATTGATTCAGTCGAGACGCATCTGCAAGAGAGCCGTTAAATGACTTGAAAGATTTGATCTTATGCCCTGTCATGAAAGCGAATTGGGCACTCAAACTGATACGTTTATAATTGAATGTCGTGGCAAAACCTCCAGATACGGGTGGCTCACTTTCTCCCAAATAAAAACCGTTTTCCGTGGAATATCCTCCAACAGCAATATATTTCCCGTTATAAGGAACTCCTTTTATATTACCATTCTCATCCGTCGCTTCCGTGTAGAACATGTATTCTCCGGTCTGCGGATTAATACCTGCAGATTTAAAACCAAACCAGGCATTCACCGGATACCCTTCAACATAGTAATGGGTACGCAATGTATACAAATCACTGATTTTCTCGTAATAGGCATCCGTGATACGGTTTTTGTTCTTGGAAATGTTAAACGATGTCGTCCATCGGAAATCAGCATAGCTCAAATTCACCGTAGTCAAAGAAAATTCCCAACCGGAGTTCCGTAAAGAACTCAAATTCGCCACGATATCACCTCGTCCCGTGGAATAAGGAATTTGCTTTTGACCCAACAGATTACGGACATCATTACAATAGTAATTAACGGTAGCATTCACTCGGTTATTGAACAACGACATATCAACCCCAATACTCCGATCCTCTTTTTTCTGCCATTTCACGGAAGGGTTTCCGGGGATGATATCATTTGGAACCTGTATGCCCTCGTAATAACGAAGACTGCCATACCCCATCAATGTAAACGGATAAGCATTTCGGTCTATGCTTCCCGTGAAACCATAGGAACCACGCAAAGACAATACATTAACAAAAGCTATATTTTGCATGAACGGTTCTTCGTGCACGTTCCATTTCAGACTGACATTCCACAACGGAGAGAATCGATTATCCGTTCCGATGATATCCGCTCCGTCCAAACGGGCACTGGCAGCAAAAACGTAACGATTGGCATAAGCGTAAGAAGCCGTGGCGAAAAAAGATACACTTCGGTCTTGCCCCTTTCCGGTATCATGCAAGCGCTCCATATCCAAATCTCCCGCGTTAATTCCTTCCAGGGAAGGCCAGCCAACCAAACCCTTATCAAGATCGTATTGTGGAGAATATTGCATAAAGGAATTTGTCCCTGGGGAAGAAGCCTCCTGACCGATCACCGCGTTCACGAAATGTTTGCCCTTGAACTCTTTCACAAATTCCAACTGATTCCGCACTGTCCATCCGAAAGCTCTCGCGTGATTCTCCTGCAAAGAACCCAAATTCAAATTATCCGGAATTTCCTGCTCGTAATAAATATCTTTTATCCAGGAATATACCTTACTCGTGTAACTTCCCGGGGCCACTTCCTTACGCGTGTAGGAAGAAGTGTTGGACAACGTACCCAACAAAGAATACATCAATCCATCAAATATCTTGAACTCCAGTTTTAAATTTACCTGATCACTCATGTACTTCGTTCTGGAAGTATTCTCTTTCAAATCCTTCAACACGTTAAAGTCATACATGTATCCGTCCCTTACCATACTCAAATCCGGCATGTAGGAACGGTCATAGGCATATTCCCCATTCTCGTCATAAGGAGCCTCGTACGTGTTGGCAAAAGTGGCGTAATACAAGGGATTCACGGCAGAAGCTGAACTTTTCTCGTTACGGAGAGTCGTTGCCAAATCAAAATAAATACGCAGACGATCGTTAAAATCATGCGTTAATTTCAAGGAAGCTCCGAAACGCTCGTATGTATTATTGGGAATTATACCTTGTTCGTTGGAATAACTCAACGAACCGTAAAACTGGGTTCTTTCAGATCCGCCGCTTAATGTCACGGAATGACTATGAGTCAAAGCCACCCGGAATATTTCGTCAAACCAGTCCGTGTTGATCTTGCTCAACCGGTCCAGTTCCGCGTTTGCCTCTTCCTGTGTTATACGACCTTCATTGACGTATTTTAATAACCGTGATACCCGTCCGTTCAATTCGAGATCAGGGAAATCCTGGTATAATGTTTTCTCGAAAGCGATTTTTTCCTGCGTGTTCATCATTTCGAGCTTGTTCTTTGGTGCTTCTGATATCGCGAAGGAAGATTGCACGTTAATGTAACTTTTCCCGACCCGTCCACGTTTCGTCTTTATCACGATAACACCATTTGCGGCCCGGGCTCCATAAATCGCCGTGGCAGCAGCATCCTTCAATATGGTTATACTCTCCACATCATCCGGTGAGATGTTACCGATACCGCTCGTCAACACCGTATTCTCCAGATCCATAGCTCCAGTTCCCACCGTTGATGGCAGATCACCCTGCAAAGGCATTCCATCCACGATCCAAATCGGCTCCATATCCCCCGTCAAGGAATTGACTCCACGGATTCTGATTTGTGCCTGAGCTCCCGGACGACCGGAAATATTCATGGCCGAAACTCCTGCCAATGTTCCTTTCAGCACCTGATCGATGGAGGTATATCCCTTGTTGGCTATATCCTTGGCCGTTACGACCTCTACCGCACCCGTCATCTTGGACTTATCAATTTCCTGATAACCGGTTGAAATCACCTGTACCTCGTCCAGGGATGCCACGTCTTCTTCCAACGTGATGGTCAATACTCCCTCAAAATTCTTGTCCACGACTACTTCTTTCGTCTTCATTCCGATAAAACTGCAACGCAATACAATTGAGTCCTGCACCGGTACGTTTAACGAGAATTCTCCCTGATCATTGGTTGAAACACCAATCGTTGTTCCTTTCAACAAAATCGAAACTCCAGGTAAAGTCATTCCCTTCGTATCTTTCACCACTCCCCTGATCACGATATCCTTGACCATTTGAGCTTGCTTTGCAGAATTTTTGGAAATCAGAATATAATTATCCTGTATGCGATAACTATACTTCTCTCCCAACACTTCCCGCAACACATCATCCAACGTGCCTTGTGACATCGATAATTCCACGTGCTCCTTCACGTTTAACACCTCCGTGTTATAAAAGAACTCGTACGAGCTTTGCTCTCTGATTTGTTGAAAAATTGATTCTATGGAACCGCTTTTCACGCTAAACAATTGTGTTTGAGAATAACAATTATTTGCCCCAAAAACAGAGGTAGAAAACAACAACAACAAAAGTAAATTCCGAATATGTCCCAACATATTCCATTTCCTTTTCTTACTCATAATTACGTAATTTATAAAATAGTGATACTAATTACAGCCAGACTCAATTTTCCCAGTACATTTTCACTTTCTTTCCTTCGATCACAAACTTCACGTCTGTAACTTCCTCGATCATGTGCAACAGGTAACTCACCGGACGGTCCTTTTCCGCCATACCGCTATAATGCAGATTTTTCAACCTTTCATCCTCGTATTCTATATCGCAATCATACCAACGTTTCAACAGCCGCATGATATCCTCCAGCCTCATCCCCTCAAAACGCAACTTACCATCCAGCCAGGCGATATATTTCTCCGGACTCTTGTCCTGCAGACAAACCAGCTCCCGTTCCTTGTTATACTCCAATGTATAACCCGGGGTTATATCATACTCTCTTTCATGTCCTTGTTCACGCACTTTCACTCTCCCCTCAATCAAAGTTGTCGTCGCTATATTGTCATCCGAATAATCCGAAACATTAAAAGAGGTTCCCAACACCTTCACCGACAAGTTTGACGTATTGACAATAAACGGCTTGGTTGATTTCGTCACCTCGAAATAAGCCTCTCCCTTCAGCGTCACCACCCTGGTTTCATCCTGAAACGAAATCGGGTAAGTCAACAACGAACAGGAATTCAATCTCACCCGCGTACCATCCGCCAGCACTACCCGATATTCTCCCCCCACGGGTACGACAATCGTATTGTACAAGACTTCATCATCCTGGCCAGTTACAATTTCAGAGTAATCCAATACATCCGAGGAATCATTTTTTATAAATACATCTTTTCCCTCCTGGATCATTTCTTTCCTATCCAGACGAATCTGTTGTCCGTTACTCAATCGCAATACCGCCACTCCATTAGCCGGCAATATCTCTCCCACGCTCGCGATTTCCACTCCGGCCTTCTTTGTATCTGCCGATCTAAAAAATATCGCACCAGTTCCCACCAACAGCATAATTCCGGCAGCAATCGAAGAGAATCTCACCATTCTCCTTACCCTAACCCGATGTGCAAGTTTCCCTTCTATGGATATCCACAACTGTTCCAGTTTACCCGATGGAACCGCTGGAATCCTGTCCACCTCTTTCCCGAAAGAATCATACCATTCTTCCGTTTTATCGCTGTGCTTCCGTGATTTTTTATCAAACTTAGACATACTATCCTCCGTCTTATTTCTTCATTACATATTGAAGACAATTGGACAAAGGACATAGTACTATAGGGAATATAAAAAATTTTTCCGGCTCATCTCTTTTCTCAATCTTTTCAGGACATCCGTCAGCTGATTTTTCACCGTCTGCTCCGATACGGACAGCCTTTCCGCGATTTCCTTAACCGACAGATGCTCCTCCCGCGTCATCAGGTACACGCAACGCAGGCGAGGGGGAAATTTCTCGACAATTCTCCGTATTTGCACATCCAGATCCTCGGCAACAATCTTCACCCAGGAATAATCATCGGCTGCATCCTCCACCTCTCCGCTATATCGCTCCCGCATCTGCTCCTGCTTGATCGTGTTCAACACGTGATTTTTCAACCAAATCAACAAATACCCTTTCACCGATGAGGTGATAGCGATTGTCTCCCGCTTCTCCCAAAGCTGCACGAAAAACTCCTGAAAGATATCATCCGCATCAAAAGAAGAGTTCACACGGGCCAATATATTACGGTATATGACATCAGAATAACGAGCATACAACTCATGAAAAGCGGCTCTACTTCCACCCTTCAAGTCATTGATTAATTCTATATCAGACCGTTGAGACAACATTCAATCCATACCCCTTATTTTATACTAATTAATTCTCCATTCCCAGACTCTCTCTCACGCATGCCTCCAGGCGTTCCCCTCGCACATAACTGCCGATAATGACATTATTCTCGTCCAACACGAAAACCGAAGGCACCTCATGAATATCATACAACTGGGCAGCCATGTTATTCCATCCCTTCAAATCGGAAACATGATTCCACGCCAACTGATCATCCTTAATGGCTTTCACCCAGGCTTCTTTTTTCACATCCAGCGAAACTCCTACTATATCCAATCCATATGCCCGGTATTTTTTATATAATTCCACCATATGTGGATTCTCCACACGGCAAGGAGCACACCACGAAGCCCAGAAATCAACGATTTTCACCTTCGCCTTTATCCCATACAATGAAAGCGTGTCTCCCGCCGGAGTCTGCAACAGGAAATTGGGAGCCACCTCCCCGACCGAAGTGATTTTAGCCTTGCGATAACGCTCCGAGACAATCTTCCCGTAAGGAGTATTCTTTACTTCTTCCGTCAACGAACCATACAACAACCGGAAACGCTCGAAAGGCAAACGGTCATTATGCCGATATAACGCGTAAAGCGCCGGTAAACTCTCCCCGTGTTCCCGCAAGAAACGGACTTCCATATCCTTCCGAACGGAATCCAGCCGTTCAAATTCCCTGGAGGCAAGTGCACAAGTCTCCTGATCACCTTCCCGCCTGGCCAAGCGGAAGGTATCTCTCACCACCTCCATTCTTTCCCGCAAACTGTCCCGACCTCTATTATAATCATTACTTAATTGCTGCAAACGGCCTCCTTCCACCTTGGACTTCATCGGTTTGTCCCGATCAATCCACACCTGATAGTCCACGTTCTCCACGAATACCGGAACAGCCCTGAAATCACGTCCTCCATCCACCAGCGCGATTAGCGGACGTTCCACCATCCCTTTCAGCAGGAACTTTCCATTCTCCACCGTCGTCCGGCTCAAGGTATCCCAACCTCCCACGTCATTCCGCGCAACCAGACGGATTTCCACACCATCCGCTTCTTTCACCTCCCCGCTTATCACGAATCTCTTTTCTTGCTCACATCCAATAAATACACACAACAACACGAATAAACAACCGAAATACTTCATCTTCATATCTTTTATAATTAATGTCCTATAACCTATAGACAACTTTCCACCGCAACCAGTACTATTTAATCTAAAAGATAATTTTATCAAAGATGAATTATTCGTTCAACGTTTTCCAAATCAAGTCCTTTAATTCCGTGATACCCTGACCCGTAACCGACGAGATAAACACGTACGGGATATCAGGCAAATCCTGTTCCATCTCTCCCATCAGTTCCTTGTCTATATAATCGCACTTGCTGATGGCCAACAGACGCTTCTTATCCAGCAATTCCGGGTTATACTGTTTCAACTCGTTCAATAATATTTTGTATTCCTCGTGTATATTCTCCGAGTCAGCCGGCACCAGGAACAACAATATGGAATTCCGCTCTATATGCCGCAGAAAGCGCAATCCCAATCCCTTACCCAGGTGTGCTCCCTCGATAATACCCGGAATATCCGCCATCGCGAAAGATCGGTCATCCCGGTACTTGACGATTCCCAGGTTAGGCACCAGCGTCGTGAACGGATAATTGGCGATCTCCGGCTTGGCCGCCGAAACCACGGACAACAAGGTCGATTTTCCAGCATTCGGGAATCCCACCAGTCCCACGTCCGCCAACACCTTCAGCTCCAGAATCAGCGTCCGCTCCACCCGAGGCTCTCCCGGCTGGGCATACCGTGGAGTCTGGTTCGTCGCCGAACGGAAATTCCAGTTTCCCAATCCCCCGCGACCACCTCTCACCGCCACGCAAGTCTCCCCGTCCGTCGTGATCTCGCACACCGTCTCCCCCGTATCCGCATCACGGGCCACCGTTCCCAGCGGCACCTCAATAATCACGTCTTCCCCGTCGGCACCCGTGCAAAGATTTCCGCTGCCACTCTCCCCGTCTCCGGCGAAAATATGACGCTGGTACTTCAGGTGAATCAGTGTCCAGTAATTCCGGTTACCTCTCAATATCACGTGTCCACCCCGGCCGCCATTCCCCCCGTCAGGTCCTCCCTTCGCCGTCCGCTTATCCCGGTGCAAATGCATCGAGCCCGGTCCCCCGGCCCCGCTCCTGCAGAAAATCCGCACGTAATCAATAAAATTCGTCGATGCCATATATATATCCTTTTTCTATTATCAACACTCCATTAACTAACCACCTGGTACAAATCCGGAAGATTCCGTCCCAACCCGTCATAATCCAATCCCCGACCCACCACGAAATCATTCTCCAGGGCAATACACGTGTAATCCAACGTTAACTCCTGCACGATTGCCTTCGGTTTATAGAACATCGCGGCAACCACGATCTTCCCAGCGTGCCGTTCCTCCAGCATCTTCTTCAAGTGCACGATAGACCGACCCGAATCCACCATATCTTCCACGATGACCACCGTCCGGCCCGTCACATCCTCGTTCAGAGCGATCAGGTCCTTCACCTGCCCCGTGGAACTCGTTCCGGCATAGGAAGCCACTTTCACGAAACTCACTTCCGTTCCTTCCACCGTGACCGACTTCAACAAATCGGACACGAACATGAAAGCCCCGTTCAACACCCCCAGGAACAACGGCCGTTCACCCGCCAGATCCCGGTTGATCTCCTCTGCCACACGGGCAATCTCCCGCTCGATCGTGCCCGCGTCTATCGCCAGCACGAACTCCTTATCATGCAACTTAATTCGTTTCATCACCTCGATAATTCAATCTTTTTTCGTTACTTTGCGCAAAAGTACAATTTTGAAATTAAAATCCGTTCAAAATATGAACCCAAAAGTAAGTATTATCATGGGCAGCACCTCTGATCTGCCCGTTATGGAAAAAGCGGCAAAGGTCCTCAACGACTTTTGCATACCTTTCGAGATCAATGCACTCTCGGCTCATCGTACCCCGGCGGAAGTGGAATCCTTCGCCAAAAACGCCCAGGGCCGAGGCATTGAAGTCATCATCGCCGGAGCCGGAATGGCAGCCCACCTGCCAGGCGTAATCGCGGCAATGACCCCGGTTCCCGTTATCGGGGTACCCATCAACGCCAGCCTCGACGGCATGGACGCCCTCCTGGCCATCGCCCAAATGCCCCCGGGCATCCCGGTTGCCACCACCGCCATCAACGGTGCCATGAATGCCGGCATACTGGCTGCACAAATTCTTGCCGTGGGCGACCCGACCTTGAAAACCAAAATCATCGAGTTCAAGGAATCCCTCAAGAAAAAAATAGTGGACGCCAACGCCGAACTCGCCAAGGTCAAATACGACTACAAGACAAATTAAACAACAATAAAGTTTATAAAGCCGACAACGGTTCCAAACCATGGGCTTTATAAACTTTCTTTTTTCACGTACCGATACACAAATTTCATGAAATTCCCTTTTCCCCGCGTCATGCGCGCTTTGTCCCTTTTGTGGCTCTTACTTTTCCCGTGCATTCTCCCGGCCCAAACCCTGCCGGATATAGAACGCCTGCTCGAGACAAACGACATTACCCCCTCCGAGGAAGGATACGAGGAAATTATCAGTACGCTCGTCTACCTCTCTACCCATCCCCTGGACATCAACACGGTCGGGTTCGACAGTCTCAAAATGCTGTACTTTCTCTCCGACTACCAGATTGACAACCTGCTCGCCTTCCGGGAACGTCATGGTGCATTCACGCACCCCAACGAACTCCTGCTCGTCACTGGCATCGGCCCCTCCGACCTTGCCAACATCCGGCTTTTTATCCGAATCGGGCATCAGCCTCCCGCCTCCCGGACCATCCACCGGCTTGCCCAGGAACTCATCATCCGCACCCGCACAACCCGCCCCCTCCAGGAAGGCTATCGACACTACTCCCCGGAAGCTTTTCTATACGAAGACGACTACCTCGTCAAGAAACGCAATCGTTTTCAAGGTCCATCCTGGGGAGTACTCGCCAAATACAGGCTAAACCTTGCCTCTCGTTGGCAAATGGCCGTCACTCTGGAAAACGATCCCGGTGAACCCTACTTCACCCGCCACCAGTCTGCCGGTTTCGACTTCCTCTCCGCCCACCTGGCCTACACTCCCGGTCGCGTGGTAGACCTCCTGCTCGTTGGCGACTATAAATTGCAATGGGGTCAAGGCCTCGTGGCATGGGGCGGCTACTCCCCCGGAAAATCCGCCACCATCAACAACGAGAAATCCGCCCGGGGCATCGTCCCCTACACCTCCTCCGACGAGAACAACTTCTCCCGGGGCATCGCCCTCCGGCTCCGCCCCTCCTCCCGGATCACGCTCGAAACCTTCATCTCCTACAAACCAACCGACGGCACGCTCCACGGTACGGATACCCTTTCTGCAACCCTCACTACCACCGGCTATCACCGCAACTCCCTCGAACAAGCCAAGAAACACACCGTCGACGAATTTTCCACGGGTATAGCAGCCCGACTGAATACCCGTTACTTCCGCCTCGATGCCCACCTTCTGCACTACAACTTCACACCCCCGCTCACCATCGGCACCCTCGCCTACCAGCAATACAACGACCCTGGACGACACCGGACCCTACTCGGCATCGCCTACAAAACAGGCTTCCGCTCCCTCTACTTTTTCGGGGAAACAGCCATCAGTGACAACGGAGCCCTGGCAACCCTCAACGGTCTCCGTTTCAGCGGCCTCCCCCTCCTCTCCCCTTCCATCATCTACCGCCGCTACAACTACCGCTACACCTCCCACTACAGCGGGGGATTCGGGGAATACTCCAGCACCACCAACGAGGAAGGCCTATACACTGGCATCGAAAGCCGCATCACCCCCAATCTCCACCTCGTGGCCTACCACGACTGGTTCCGCTACTTCACGCCCCGTTACCGGGCCACCCGTCCCGGCCACGGCCAGGAAATCATGGCCCAACTCACCTGGACCCGCTCCCGGGGCGAATACCTTCTCTACTTCAAGCACGAACGTAAACCGGAAGACCTGAAAATCCAGGGAATCAACACCACCGTTCCCCGCCTGAAACAGGAATTTCGCCTGCAAACCACTCACTCCCTTTCCCCCACAGTGGAACTCCGCACCCGTTGCGCCCTTTCCCGTTTCCGCAAAGACACCATCGCCGAAGAAGGCCTCCTTCTCTACCAGGACCTCATGTACACCTCCCGCGACAAGCAACTCAAAGGACAATTCCGCCTTGCCTACTTCAACACCCCCAGCTACGACACCCGCCTCTACGCTCACGAACACAACGTTCTCCACGGCTTCTCCTTCCCCGCCTACTACGACCGGGGGCTTCGCACCTACCTCAACCTCCGCTGGCGTCCCCTCCCCATCCTCACCCTCTACTGCAAAACCGGCCTCACCTACTATTTCAACCGTGACGTCATCAGTTCCTACCTCACCCGCATCGACGCCAACCACGTCTTCGACCTAACCTTCCAACTTCGCCTGAAACTATAACCCGTTGTCCCATATTCTCCTCCCCCTCCATCCTTAAACCCACACCCAGTTTCCCCACTTCCCCATCCTGCCCACCACTCTCCCCTATACCCAAATATTCAGCCCCTCCATACCCCATTTCCCCCATTTTCCAGCTATTTTCTACCTATTTTTCCCTTCTACATTAACCGCTCATTACCTGTATATTAGCCGTATCACCTTCTGATCATCTATTGATTAACTATTGTTCAACTATTGCTATAACAATAGATGAACAAGTTGTAAACTATCAATATCCTATATTTATATCAAGTAACAAGCAAATACAAGAAGACGAACAGGCAAAGCTTCTTCCCTAAACAAAAAAAGCCGCCCCATCAATCATGGAGCGGCCTCACCCAACAATTAAAAATATCTTTTACTTGGCCTCCGTAGCCCTAACCGAGTTCAAACCAATTTCCATTTCAGTTGTTGTATTCAAAACCTGCAGGAATTGTTGCAACACGGAGTTTACACCATCCGCCCCACCTATTAAAGCGGTCATTGGATTCTCAGAATCGATAGCTACTACAGCCTCAAACAAGTCTGCATCATTTATAATTTTCGTTTTTTGATAGAAATGGTTTTAATATAAAAGATAATGTTTTTGATATTATGCTCTCTTCATGTGTAAAAAGAAACTATTTATCACTATGTGTAACTAACATTAACGAGCAGAATAACCAAATTTTAATGTTAAATTTCTCCCACGTATCTTTTCTTTGATTAAATTTGCACGCTTTTTGTATCTATCTCGAACATTATAATAAACGACAATACTATATAATTTATGTCTAATTAATACCAAATGTATGAAAAACAAATTATTACTATTCCTAATGATAGGAATAACTTTTATGATGGCTTGTAACGATGACGACAAGGATGAGGTACCACCAACCTTAAACGATGTCATCGGGGAATACACTGGTGACAAGTTAAACGCAACACTCGACGGTTCACCCGCCCCGGAGAACGCAATAGTGCAACTTCTTCAAGAAGAAGGTAATTCACCCAAATTGCTTTTAATTAACATCATCTCGGGATTCCCCACTTTTGAGATCCCAAACGTAACCTATGAAGCAGTCAGCCGTTCCTATTATAGCCAAATAAGCGGACAGGTAGCAGACAATATCAGCGGTTTAAACGTACAAGTCAATGCTACCGTAGAGAACGGAATCATGGAAATCACTATAACAACTTCGGAACTCACGGGTACACCGGCAGATGCGACCTCTTTCTACGATAAAACATTTAAGGGAAACATGACAATCAGCCTTGCTGAAGATGGTTCCAGCATAGAACAACGCGTGTACATTCTCGCCCCGAACGAGGAAAACACGAATAATCTCCGGCTGCGTATAGAGAACTTCTCTTTCGAAGGTTTTACGTTAGGAGATATTGAACTGGATAACCTTCCTCTTGAACAACGGGGAGATGTTTACGGTTTCTCGGCCAAAGAACAAGTGTTAGAAATCCCGGGATTAAGCGAAATCGGTATCACGAGTGTACAAATCGATGCCCAAGGAGCCATTATTGACAATAAAACACTACAACTGAACATGGTCGTGAATGCTTCTCCTCTCACAGTAAACGTTACGTTCACGGGAGATACCATCCCGGGAAACGCAAACTGGGATTCGTACACGATGACTACATGGGTCACCCCTGCCGGCAAAAACTACCAGGAACCATTATATTTAGCGACCTCCAACCCAGCAGCAGACATGTTTAAATTAGTAAGCGGTTGGATCCCCGAATTAACCGTAGAACCTTATCCCGTTACGCAGGATGGCGATGCCGCAAAAATCATCACGAGAGACACGAAAGGTGGATATGCCGTTATCGCTGTTGTGCCTAAAGTTACAGCAGGAACACTGTTTAACGGTTCATTCGTGTTAAACGCAACAAATCCTCTTAAAAGTACTCGTTTCGGGGAACCATTTGTAAACGGGACCACTCCGACCTCATTAAGTTTCACTTACAAATATACCCCAGGACCAACTTATTACAAAACAATTGTCTCAGGTTCCGGAGCAAGTACCAAAGTAACTTCCGAGGAAGTACCCGACCAAATGGACGAATGTTCAATCATCGCTTACTTGTACGAAGTAGAGGATTATTCAGAATATTTGGACGGGACCAATATCAACTCTTCCGAGAAAGTAATCCTGAAAGCAGCCTTTTATGGCGGCAATCAAGGAGATTTCACGGAAAAATCCGTCAATTTTGAAGAAACCGGCAACGGCAGCTTCGATCCTTCTAAGAAATACAAACTGGCAATAGTCTGCACTCCCAGTAAAAACGGAGCGGATTATGAAGGTGCCCCGGAAAGTACGTTATGGATTAAATCGCTGAAACTCAAGTATTAATAATCCCGTAAAAACACAAAAACATAAGGCTGTCCGTAGACAGCCTTATATTTTATATAGTTCACATCTTTTCTTTAAAACAAAGAATTGATCAAGGCATCGTCAGCCAAGTTCGGAAGGGTAACTTTCAGATTCGGGTTTTGTTCCATAGCCCGCTTGATAGCGAACATGGCACCCTCATTGCGAGCCCAACTACGACGGGAAATTCCGTTATTCACGTCCCAGTAGAGCATGCACTTCAAGCGACGGTCGCTATCGGCAGTTCCATCGAGCATCATACCAAAACCTCCGTTGATAACTTCTCCCCAGCCTACACCACCACCATTGTGGATGGATACCCAAGTTGCACCACGGAAAGAATCACCGATGACGTTCTGGATAGCCATATCGGCCGTGAACTTGGAACCATCATAGATGTTGGAAGTCTCACGGTAAGGAGAGTCCGTACCGGACACATCATGGTGGTCACGTCCCAAGATAACAGGAGCAGAAATTTCTCCGGAAGCAATGGCCTTATTGAAAGCCTCTGCAATCTTGATACGTCCCTCGGCGTCGGCGTAAAGGATACGGGCCTGAGAACCTACTACAAGGTGATTTTCCCCGGCAGCCTTTATCCAGCGGATGTTATCCGCCATTTGCTGTTGAATCTCTTTCGGGGAATGAGACATGATTTCCTCAAGCACACGTGCGGCGATCTCGTCGGTCTTGGCAAGATCTTTCGGGTCGCCACTGGAACATACCCAACGGAAGGGACCAAAACCATAGTCGAAACACATGGGGCCCATGATATCTTGCACGTAGGATGGATACTTGAAGTCGCCATTCGGTTTCAATATATCCGCCCCGGCACGGGAAGATTCCAGCAAGAAGGCGTTACCGTAATCGAAGAAATAGGTATTGAAACGAGCCACACACTTGTTAATAGCAGCCACGTGACGACGCAAGGATTCCTGTACCTTTTGCTTGAAGAGTTCTGGATCCTCGGCCATCATCCGCTTGGAGTCCTCAAAACTTAAGCCAACAGGATAATATCCACCAGCCCACGGGTTATGAAGTGAGGTTTGGTCAGAACCTAATTCCACGGGAATATCTCCCTCGGCGAAACGTTCCCACACGTCAACCACGTTACCTTGGTAAGCAATAGACACCACCTCTTTCTTCTCCCGGGCTACACGCACGCGTTCAACCAGTTTGTCGAGATCATCGATCACTTCATCTACCCATCCCTGAGAGTAACGGGTATGAGTAGCTTTCGGATTCACCTCAGCCGTGATACTGATGCAACCGGCAATATTACCGGCCTTAGGCTGAGCCCCGGACATTCCACCGAGACCGGCCGTAATGAAGAGTTTACCAGCCAATCCTTCTCCATGCTTGGATATCTTACGACCGGCATTCAATACAGTAATCGTGGTTCCATGCACGATACCTTGCGGACCAATATACATGAATGAACCGGCAGTCATCTGACCATACTGGGATACTCCAAGAGCGTTGAAACGTTCCCAATCATCCGGCTTGGAGTAATTGGGGATAACCATTCCGTTCGTCACCACCACACGCGGGGCTTCCCGGTGTGAAGGGAACAAGCCCATCGGATGCCCGGAGTACAGCACGAGAGTTTGTTCATCCGTCATCTCGGAAAGGTATTTCATCGTCAAACGATACTGTGCCCAGTTCTGGAACACGGCACCATTTCCCCCGTAGGTAATCAACTCGTGCGGGTGCTGGGCCACGGCATAATCCAGATTATTATTCAACATCAACATTATCCCGGCAGCCTGAAGGCTCTTGTGCGGGTAATCGTTGATGTTATGTGCATACATTTTATAATCAGGACGGAAACGATACATGTAAATACGCCCGTATTTCTCCAACTCCTCCGCGAACTCGGGAGCCAACACGGCATGATGCTTGGGATCGAAATAACGCAAAGCATTGCGGATAGCCAAACGTTTTTCCTCCACGGTCAATATATCTTTCCGCTTGGGAGCATGATTAATCTCGGGATCATAGGGCTTCGGAGCCGGTAAGACGTCCGGAATTCCTTCCCGAATGGATTGTTGAAATTCTTGTAATGTCATATATAATATTTTTATGATATTTATTAAGAAGGTTGCTAAAATACTACATTCTCATGATTATTACCAGCATTTTGACAGATTTTTGTTCTTTTCTCGGGTTATACACTCTAAAAATAATAATTTTGCGGCGTTAAATTCAGGAATTATGAATATCAGGATTGGAGATATTGTACGTTTCATCTCGGAAAAACTGGAAGGTAAAGTAACCGGGATAATTGACAACAAGACGGTAAACGTGTTTTGCGATGAATACGGGTTTGAAATTCCGGCCGCAATGAGTGATCTGGTGGTTATACGTTCCGATTTCAAAACAGAGACAAGTACCACGGCTTCGAGTAATACCGCATCCACGCAAAAGAACGTGAGCATGCAGACGGCCGACACGTTGTACCTGGCATTCGTTCCATCTAACTTCAATAATCTGCCGGACAGTCATTTCGAATTACATCTCGTGAACGATACCCGGGAAATTTGCTTGTATAGCGTAACATTTTTTGACGGAGAACGTTATACAGGAATCTCCGCGGGAAATTGTAATCCGGACTCAGCCAGTTTAATCGGGAATTACTCGCTAAAAGAAATCGACAAGATTAAAAGTATTCATGTTCAGGCCATCTTCTACCAGAAAGGGAATCGAACCCTCCGCCCGACCATTGACTCAAAAGTAAAAGTAACCCCAGCTTCCCTTTGCAAGAGCGGAGCTTACCATCACACCCGATGGTTTCAAGCCATATCATTCACACGAGCTCTTGACAAAGAAAATATCGAGAAAGAAGAGGAAATTGAAATCAATCCCCAGCAACTTCTGCAAGCCAAGAAAGAGAAACATGATCAGCCCCGGAAAGAAGAACGTGCCACAAGCCAAACAGTTAATAACAATATCCTCGAGGTTGATTTACATATAAACAGCCTCCTCGAAACGACTGCCGGGATGGAAAACAAAGATATGCTGGAATACCAGCTGGATGTTTTCCACAAAACGTTAGAGAAATACAAACTGCGTCGGGGACAGAAAATAGTTTTCATACACGGCAAAGGGGACGGTGTTTTACGTCAGCGAATCCTGTGGGAACTACAGACCAAATACAAACGTTTCCAACACCAGGACGCCTCCTTCAAACAATACGGTTACGGGGCCACAATGGTCATTATAAAATAATTAAGATAGATTTATGACTGTATTTTTTGCAAAGAACGAAAAAAAGTAAGATATTTGTTTAGTCAAGGTTCAGATAATTGTAAAAAGCAACGTACACTACGATTATTTTATGTTTTAATCAAACGATCACAGAAGCACGCACCAAATTAGTGATCTCGAATCTTTGACGTAGCGATCTCTCCCCGGGATCGCTTTTTTATGGATAAACAAAAAGAGACCGCTTAAAGCGATCTCTTTTTATATGAAATAAATTTCGATTATCTCACCTCGCTTCCCGGTTTCACTTCTTTGTCCGGGGTCACGAAAGAAAGTGTTCCGTCGGCATTCTCTGCCATTAGAATCATACCTTGAGAAACAATACCTTTCAAAGGTTTGGGTTCCAAATTAATCAAAACACTCACTTGACGACCGATCACCTCTTCCGGAGTATAATGTTCGGCTATACCGGACACGATAGTCCGCTCATCTATTCCGGTATCCACGGTCAACTTCATCAATTTCTTGGTCTTGGCCACCTTCTCTGCCGCGATAATTTTCCCCACGCGGATATCCATTTTCTGGAAATCCTCAAAAGAAACATTTTCCTTTGCCGGAGCGGCCTTTACTGCAGCCAATTCGTTGGCTTTTTTAGTCGCCAGCAACTTATCGATCTGCGCTTGAATCGTGGCATCTTCTATCTTCTCGAAAAGCAAACCCGCTTCACCCAATTGATGACCGGCAGGAATAACACCATCACCTAATTTATCCCAAGCTACAACATCAATATTCATGAATCCCCGCAATTTCTCAGAAGAGAAAGGCATAAACGGTTCCATCAAAGTGGACAAATCCGCGGAAATCTGTAAACAGATATTCAATATCGTCTTCACACGAGCCTCATCAGTCTTTATGACCTTCCAAGGTTCTGTATCTGCCAAATATTTATTTCCCAAACGGGCCAGGTTCATAGCCTCCTTCAGAGCCTCACGGAAATGGAAGGTATCCAAATTACTCTCTACCCGTTTCACGATAGCCGGGATTTCCGACAAAACCTCCTTATCGTAATCGGTCAACTCGCCTCTTTCCGGTACTTTATTACCAAAATACTTGGAAGTCAACACCAACGTTCGGTTAATGAAATTTCCGTATATTGCCACCAACTCACTGTTATTACGAGCTTGAAAATCCTTCCACGTGAAATCATTATCCTTTGTCTCAGGAGCGTTTGCCGTCAACACGTAACGCAACACATCCTGTTTCCCGGGGAAATCCACCAGGTATTCATGCAACCACACGGCCCAGTTACGGGAAGTGGAAATCTTGTCGCCCTCCAGGTTCAAGAATTCGTTAGCCGGAACATTATCCGGCAATATATAGCTTCCCTCTGCCTTCAACATAGCCGGGAAAATAATACAATGGAACACGATATTATCCTTCCCGATAAAATGAATCATCCGGGTTTCCGGATCCTTCCAGTATTTTTCCCAGTCCGGGGTCAAATCCTTCGTGGCTGAAATATAACCGATAGGAGCGTCAAACCAAACGTACAACACCTTTCCCTTGACTCCTTCAATAGGAACCGGTACCCCCCAATCCAGATCTCGGGTCACGGCACGCGGTTGCAAACCATTATCCAACCATGATTTACATTGCCCGTACACGTTCGGTTTCCACTCTTTATGTCCTTCCAGTATCCATTCCTTCAACCATTTCTCGTATTGATCAAGCGGCAAATACCAATGCTTTGTCTCCCGCAATTCTGGTTTATTGCCCGTGATAGCTGAAACCGGATTAATCAAATCCGTGGCATTCAAACTTGTCCCGCAAGCTTCACATTGATCACCATAGGCCCGCTCATTCCCGCAGTGAGGACATTTCCCGATAATATAGCGATCCGCCAGGAACTGTCCGGCTTTCTCATCATAGAACTGCATGGAAGTCTTCTCGATGAATTTTCCTTCCTCGTACAGTTTCCGGAAAAAGGCGGACGACAACTCATGATGAGTCTTTGAACTCGTTCGGGAATAGATATCAAAAGAAATACCGAATTCAGCGAAAGAATCTTTGATAATCTTATGATAACGATCCACGATATCCTGTGGAGTCACTCCTTCCTTTTGAGCCTTTATCGTGATAGGCACCCCATGTTCATCGGAGCCTCCGATAAAAACAACATCCTCGCCTTTTTTGCGCAGATAACGCACGTAAATATCGGCAGGCACATACACTCCTGCCAAATGACCGATATGCACAGGGCCATTCGCGTACGGCAAAGCCGTGGTAATCAAATTTCTCTTGAAGTTGCTCATACTTTCTCCTCTTCTTAAGTCAAAAATGGTCGACAAAGATACAACTTTCCCAAATTTATATACTACTTTCGTACAAAATAATGAAAAAGAGAATATATGATACGACCTACATACCTGCAACCTGGAGATAAAGTGACACTCGTTTCACCCTCAGGCCATATCCCTTCACCAGAAGAATGGAATAATATTACTGGTCTGTTGAAAGATTGGGGACTGACCCCTGTTCCAAGTCCACATCTTTTTTCCCGGGACACACGGGATGAATTCGCTACTGAGGAAATCCTGCAGGATTGGCAATCGGCATTGAACGATGAAGACTGCCGTGCCATTTGGTGTCTCGACGGGGATTACGGTTCCCTGCGTATCGTAGAAGAGGCCGATTACTCCGTTTTTCAAGGGAACCCCAAATGGATTATCGGCATGAACGACACCACGGTTCTCCATGCAAAACTATACACGCTAGGAATAGAAAGTTTACACGCTTTTACCCCCGATAGACTTCATGACACTAGCCCGGAAGCCATAAATCAGGTTCGCAATTACCTGTTCGGCATTATTTCCTCCTACGCGACTCCTCGACACGAGTACAATCGACTCGGGTTTTCCGAAGGCGAACTTATCGGGGGCAACCTGGGATGGTTTCACAGTCTGCATGCCACTCGTCTTGAGCATTACACTCGAGGAACAATCCTCTTTATCGAAGAATCTACTGATGATCTGAACCTCATCGACCGATATATCCGCTGCATAAAATATTCCGGGATATTGCAGCATATCGAAGGTATGATCGTCGGACAACTCGGAACTGACAACAATCCGTCGTTCCAGGAAAAGGCGAACCGGATTATCCGTGCAGCCATCGAAGAATACGATTTCCCGGTATGTTTTAACTTTCCTGCCGGTCTCACGAAAGAGAATTATCCCCTCATTTTAGGAACCGGCATAGAACTCGTTGTCAGCATCAACGGCGGAAAAATACAATTTTCATGAACCACTGAATTTAAAACAAGAACAATACGATTATGAACAACACTATATATCCCGCGGACCTAACTGCATTATACCAAGCCATCGATAACCGGCAATCCGCCTCCAATCATCCTCTTATCGGCATCTCGGCCAATTACCGGGAGGGGGATTCCTGCATCGAAAATTCCTATGCGCTTTCTATCCTGGAAGCCGGAGGTGTTCCCGTACTCATCCCGGTTTGTACCGACATCGAAATATTACGGGAAACGGTTAAACGGCTCGACGGCCTGCTTCTTACCGGAGGTGGAGACATCAATCCCCTGTTCGCCAAGGAAGATCCCATACCCCAACTTCAGGAATATAATATTATCCGGGATCAATACGATTTCACTCTCGTGAAATTGGCCACGGATCGTTGCATCCCCATTTTCGGGATTTGTCGGGGACATCAAGTCATCAACCTCGCCTTCGGGGGAAATAACTACCAAGACATTTATTCCCAACGACAGACGCCCACGTTAAAACACAGCCAAAGCGTCAGCCGGGAATACGGTTCCCACACCGTCCTGATTGAAAAAGAAAGTCAATTGTTTAATATCATGGGGACCGACTCGCTTGTCGTGAACTCCTTCCATCACCAGGCCATAAAGGACGTGGCTCCCGGTTTTCACGTCTCAGCCACATCTCCGGACGGAATCATTGAGGCCATGGAAGGTAGGCCTGCCTATCCCATTTTCAGCGTCCAATGGCATCCCGAGAAAATGGCAGTCCGTCCCGATCAGCAAATGCAGCGACTGTTTCATTATTTCGTCAACGAAGCCAAACTCTTCGCTCGGGCAAAAAACTTCCACGAACAACAACTCGTCGTGGACTCCCATTGCGATACCCCGATGAAATTTACCGAGGATTTTGATTTTAGTCTTCGCCATAACAACGTGAAGGTCGACTTGCCCAAAATGCAGGAAGGTCTGGAAGATGCCGTATTCATGGTAGCTTACCTCCACCAGGAGGACCGGGACGAAAACTCGCTGCAAGCCGCCACACAAAAAGCCATCGACATCCTCTACCAGATAGCAGAACAAGCCAAACGCCTGCAAACTCAAGTGGGAATAGCCTATTCAGCCGATGATCTCGTGTTCCTGAAAAACGCCGGCAAAAAAGCAATATTCCTCGGCATCGAAAATGGCTATGCGCTCGGGAAAGACCTCTCGAACCTTACTCTTTTCAAAAACATGGGGGTTTCCTATATCACCCTCTGTCATAACGGGGACAATGACATCTGCGACTCGGCCAAGGGTAACCACGAGCATAACGGCCTAAGCGATTTTGGACGTAAAGTCGTAACCGAAATGAATCGCCTGGGTATCATCGTGGACATTTCCCACGCGGGAGACAAGACCGTGAGCGATGTCCTTGAAATCAGCACAGCCCCCATTATAGCCTCCCATTCATCCTGCCGTTCCCTGTGCAATCACCCCAGGAACCTCACCGACGAACAGATCCGTGCCATCGCCGCTAAAGGAGGTGTGATCCAAATATGCCTTTACGGCCCATTCCTCAAAGACTCAGGGGAAGCCACCATTGAAGACGCCATTGCCCACATCAACCACGTGGTCCAGCTCGTCGGGATTGAGCACGTGGGTATCGGTACGGATTTCGATGGGGATGACGAAGAAAAACTTACCGGTTGCCGGGCCGCCAACGAACTTCCCCGACTCACCATGGAATTGCTCCGGCAGGGATACTCGGAAACAGACCTGGCCCGGTTATGGGGCGGTAACCTGTTACGTGTGCTGAATACCGTTCAAGCCCAACAAGAACAAGCATGAACCTACCAGAGATTCTATCCGCGTTAGCCCATGAACGTCCCGGGGAACAAGCCCATGCCCGCATGGCTCCTTCCCCGAAAATCATTCCCGGAATTGAAGGGGTCCATCATCGGCCCCCCATCCCGAGTGCTGTCATGGTATTATTAAGTCCCGAAAACAATGATTGGAACCTGCTTCTCATACGCCGTTCCAACCAGGGAAAATACCATGGAGGACAAATCGCCTTCCCGGGCGGCAAAATCGAAGAAAGCGACCCGGACAAACAAAGTGCCGCCCTACGGGAATGCCAGGAAGAAATTGGAGTCTCCCCACAACATATCAATATCGTCAGCACACTATCAGACATATACATACCATTAAGTAATTTTAATATTACTCCTTACGTGGGAACAATTCCTAAAATGCCTAATTTTGTCCTCTCTCCAAATGAGGTGGATGAAGTCATTCCGGTTTCACTCCAGCAGATATTGGATGACCGGAATAAAACCATCCGAACAATCTTCCGAAACAACCACGAGATTAAGGCCCGCGGTTACCAAATCGGGGAAAATTTCATTTGGGGTGCAACTGCCATGATTATTGCAGAATTAGAAACATTATTAAAACACGAAGTATGAATCCCGGATTTGCCCGTAATAAGAATTGGCTTTCCCTGCTCCTGCTGTTGGTCCTCTGCCTGCACGGGTGCGATTCTTCATCCTACAAGGCAAATCATCATTTCTCCGGGGAAGAATGGCCGGGGGATGAAATCATCTCCTTCGAGTTCATTCCCCACCAGCATGGAAATTACCAGCCCTCCGTGTGGTTTCGTCACACGACAGATTATCCTTACCTGGATCTGCACTGCCTCATTTCCATAACCGGAGATTATGTTACCCTGCTGGCCGACACCCTTCACCTTCAACTGGCTACTCCCGACGGGATATGGAAAGGACAAGGAATTAACGGGTTCAAGACATTCTCCACCTCGTTATCCCATCCCGTCCAGCTGGACTCTGCCAAACATTACACCATCACCATACGCCAACTGATGAAAGATAACCCTTTACCCGCCATTAGCGACACGGGGATAACACTTGAATTACAAACAACAAACGATTAAAAATCATGGGAAAAAATAAACTGGCCAAATTCGCCGAAATGGAAACGCTGCCCAATGTCTATCAACCCCGTCATGAGGAAGTATTTCGTACGGACTACCGCTTGAAAGGACACTGGGGGGAATCCGTCTTCGGAAACAACAACCCCATCGTCCTGGAGGTCGGTTGCGGCAAAGGCGAATACGCCGTGGGGCTGGGAGAAATCTACCCGGAAAAGAATTTCATCGGGTTGGACATCAAGGGAGCCCGAATGTGGACCGGGGCTAAGGCCGCTACAGAAAAAGGATTGCACAACGTGGCATTCCTGCGGACTCACGCCGAAGTACTGGCCTCCATATTTGCCCCCGGAGAGATCTCCGAAATATGGATAACCTTCCCCGATCCCCAGATGGCCAAGGCCCGCAAACGGCTCACCGGAACCCGTTTCCTGACTCTCTACCGACAGATTCTCCGGGATAACGGACTTATTCACCTGAAAACGGACAGCCCGTTCCTTTACCGTTACACGGCTGCCCTCATCAACAAGAATCAACTTCCAGTCCTCGTGAATACCGACAATCTCTACGAGAGTGGACTGGATGATAAAATATTAGGCATCCGCACCTTCTACGAGCAACAATGGCTCGCCCGCGGGAAAACCATCAAATACCTGAAATTCGAACTTCCTCAACAACCAACTCTCGAGGAGCCTGAAGAGGAAATAGAAAAAGACGACTACCATAGCGAAGCCCGCTTCATGTCGCCCCAACCCAAAAACAAACAATAATAAAATACCATAAGCCAATGGGAAAACGAGTATTAATGGCCATGAGCGGAGGAATCGACAGCAGTGTCGCCGCCATGCTTCTGCGCGAACAAGGTTACGAACTTATCGGGGTCACATACCGGGTCTATGACCAAATATCACAGGCTTGCCTGGAAAAGGAAAAAGGCTGTTGCAGCGTGAATGCCATTTTCGAGGCCAAACACATGGCCCAGCAAATGGGATTCGAACACCACATTCTTGACATCCGCGAAGATTTCAGAAAGCTCGTCATCACCAATTTCATCGACGAATATCTTCAAGGACATACACCTAATCCCTGCGTGCTATGTAATTCCGTCATCAAATGGGGAAAACTTATCGAGATGGCCGACTCCCTCGGTTGTGACTATATCGCCACCGGCCATTATGCCCGCATCGGACACGAGAACGGCCGTTATTTCCTGCGCAAAGGCATTGACGAGACCAAGGATCAAACCTATTTCCTTTGGACCCTCACCCAAGAAAATCTCGCCAGAACTCTTTTCCCCCTGGGAGAATTGACCAAGACGGAAGTCCGTCAGATAGCCCTCCAACGAGGATATGAACGCCTCTCCAAGAAAAGCGAAAGCCAGGAAATATGCTTTATTCCCGACAACAACTACCGTACATTTCTGGCTGAGCACGTGGAGAATTATGCCACGAAATACGGACCCGGCTCATTCGTCGACACCTCCGGGAAGATCCTCGGACAGCACCAGGGATTTCCCAATTACACCATCGGTCAACGCAAAGGCCTCGGTATCGCCCTGGGCCGTCCCATGTTCGTCGTGGCCATAGACCCGCAACGAAATGAAGTTGTCCTCGGTACCCGGGAAGAGTTACAGGGATTCCATTTCTCTGCCAAAAACATCAATCTCATGAAATACGCCACACTTCCCGACAATTTCGAGGTTTCCGCCAAAATCCGTTACCGCAATGCCGGTTTCCCTGCCACCCTTCGCCATGATGGCAACGGATTACAAGGAGAATTCCACACTCCCGTAGACTCCATCACTCCGGGCCAAAGTGCAGTTTTCTACGAGGGACCCGATGTCATCGGCGGAGGAATTATCGTTTAAGAAACCGGGCCACATCCGGCCCGTCAATACAAACGCTGAACGAAAATTTCGGAAGAATAAACCGATGTAAAATAAATATCCCGAATATAATTTTTAGGGAATTCACGACATGATCCGTTATCCGCGACAAAACGGAAAACACCCTTGCACAAATGCCGCTGAGCCGGGTACACTTCACGTGTAACACCCGCCCCATTGACATCCAACACCGTGAAAAAACGCCTCATGGCTACATCCAGGTACACGTGAGGATGTTGACAAAAAACAAGTCCCAAGCGGATTTCCGACTTTCCCTGAACCGTCTCCCTAATCAATGCCCACGCCAATTTCTGCCCCGCGGGAATGTGAAAATACTTTCTAAAAAAAGCAATTGAATTATAGTTACCCTGTATCATAAACAATCCATTTATTACAAAACTAATAAACTCTTCCTAAAACATCACCATCCGACAGGCAATTTATTCATAGAACCAACACGATAATTGAAAAACGAGAGATTTTTCCGGAAGATTGCTATCTTTAACACCAAAAAACTATGGAACAATTACACGCGCATGAAGTCCTTCACATGATGGAAGGCAACAGTTACTCAGAATCCTCTCTGCGAGAGGCTATCATAAACAAATTCGGTAGTGAACAACGTTTCTATGCCTGCTCCGCCGATAACATGAACGTGGATGAATTGATTTCCTTCCTGAAAGAGAAGGGAAAATTCATGCCGACGGCAGAAGGATTCACCGTAGACAAGAGCAAGGTCTGTGATCACGAATAATTTAAGCAAAACCGGAATTTACAGGCAACGGATATTTTCTGTTCATCATAAATTCCTCATAAACATAACACTTAGTCTTCTTTGGAACGGTTCAGCAACGGTTCAGTAACGGTTCATGAACCGTAAACACGGGTTCAACAACCGTTTTTGAGGGGCTGAAAAAACATGGTAGCAAAAAAGAGGTGGCGAAGAGGAGAAGTCTTTCTCGCCTTTTCGCCACCTTTTATAAAGAAAACGATAATATAAATCCCGCCTAAGAATCAATAGGAACGGACATCCCGACCTTCTATCCAATTAATATAGGCCGTATTCACAACCTTATTACCACCGGGGGTTGGATAGTCTCCCGTGAAATACCAGTCCCCGCTATGCCCCGGACATGCCCGATGCAAATCGGGAACCGTCTGAAACACGACCTTTATTTCCGCCCGGATATGCTCGTCGGTAATCATACGGGCGATCTTATCGGATATTTCCTCATCGGTAAAAGGAGCGTAAATCTCCTTCACATGGTTCACCATCTGCTCCTTCGGGAGTCCCTGCTGGGCCTTACATTTTGCATAAACCTCATCAATCACGTGAGCCATACCCCGTTCCTTCAGCAATTCAATGGCTGCATTGAAGGCAATAAACTCATTCATACGGGTCATGTCTATACCATAGCAATCCGGATAACGGATTTGCGGAGCGGAGGAAACAACCACTATGCGACGGGGATGTAATCCGTCAAGGATGCGCAAGATACTCCGTTTCAAGGTTGTTCCACGCACGATGGAATCATCTATCACCACGAGATTGTCCGTGGGTTTCAGCACACCATAAGTGACATCATAAACGTGTCCCACGAGGTCATCACGCCCGGCATCCCCGGTAATAAAGGTCCTCAACTTGGCATCCTTGATGACGATCTTCTCCACCCGAGGCTCATGACTGATTATCTCGTCTAAAACTTCCTCGCTCCAGGCGGCCTTTCCTTCCCGTATCTGCCGTTTTTTCTCGGCAACCATGTATTGTTGGATTCCCTTGATCATCCCGTAGAAAGAAGTCTCGGCCGTGTTCGGGATAAAAGAGAATACCGTGTTGTCCAAATCACCTTCCACGGCTTTCACCAGACGGGGAGCGAGCAACTCACCCAGTTTCTTCCGCTCGGGATAGATATCCTTATCATTTCCCCGGGAAAAATATATCCGTTCGAAGGAACAACTCCGACGCTCCCGCGGTTCCCGAACCAGTTCCTCGCTCACGGACCCATCCTTACGGATAATCAAGGCATAACCCGGTTGAATTTCCCGAATATCCATATCCTCACCTCTAAACGCGGTCTGAATGACAGAAGCCTCGGAGGCCACCACGACAACCTCTTCGTCCCGGTAATAATAGGCAGGACGTATTCCCCAGGGATCCCGCATCACGAAAGTATCCCCGTGGCCGATGATTCCCGCCACAGCATAGCCCCCGTCCCAGTCGGCACTGGCCCGGGAAAGTACCCGTTGAAGATTGATATTGGACTCGATAAGCGGAGTGATATCCCGCTTGGAATATCCCTGTTGCTTGTAATATTTATACAAATCCTGAATCTCATCGTCGAGGAAGTAACCCACTTTCTCGAGAAGGGTCACCGTATCCGAGTAATTACGCGGATGCTGTCCCGCGTCAATAAGACTCTCGAAAAGCTCATCCACATTAGTCAAGTTGAAATTGGCGGCCAGGGCCAGATTACGACTCCGCCAATTGCTCGCCCTTTTCAGGGGATGCACGTAATCAATATTATTTTTCCCGAAAGTGGCGTAACGCAAATGCCCCAGATATATTTCCGAAACAAAAGGAAGATTCTGCTTGGCCTGTTCCGCATCGTATTCCCGGAGCGCTTGAGCCGGCAGATATTCATGGATCTTGTCAAACACCTCCTGTATGGGATTGGCGTCACAGGAACGGACTCGGTCCATGTATTTAAACCCGGGATCCATATTCAATTTCAAGCCCACGACACCAGCTCCATCCTGTCCCCGGTTACGCTGTTTTTCCATTAGAATATACAACCGTTTCAAGCCGTATAAACAAGTTCCATATTTCTGTTGATAATAAGATAGCGGTTTCAACAACCGAACGAGAGCGATACCGCACTCGTGATGAATAACGTCACTCATATAATTTCTCTTTAGGTTTAACCGGAGACTACTTCCCTGGCCGGAACAAAAATAATACAATATCCCCAGCAGTTTAGCGTTGACAGTAAGCATTAACATTCTTTACCGCACATTTAAGGAAGATGTTGCGAAATAAAACTAACTTTGCGGCCTAAAACGAGGAGAAGTGATGCGGAAAATATTGTTCTATAATATATTGATTATCATCCTCATGTTTTCACTATCCGGTGAAGGCATCGGGAGTGAGCGATATGCCTTCCCTGATATTTCCCAAGTCAAAAGCACAGAGCAGCAGGTTTATCTATTTTCCACGACAACGGAAAATATTCTTTCATTACTTGATAACAGCGCTGAATTAATCCCGGGATGTCTACACGTGACAGCCGATTCCAAAACATACATTATTCTATTGGCCGTACTACGTTTTTGCAAAGATTACCCGAAGCCTCCCGTGCATTTTTCTCCGAACTGGTATTTTCACCCGTATTCAACCCTGGGGAAAACGAAATATTACGTGTTTGCCCTCGGTGAAATTATCGTGTAGCACGGAATTTGTATCTCCCCATCGTTCCTTCAAGGACGATGGAACAACATAACCGAGTGAAAATAGTTTAATTCATTCATATTATAAATTTTATTATTTATGAATCTTACGTTATTCGTAGTTGTATTAATTACAGCTATCTTACTTGTGGTCATTGCCATGAGTATAGCCAGAGCGATCTCTCCGCGTTCGTTCAACAAACAGAAAGGAGAAGCGTACGAGTGTGGAATCCCCACCCGGGGAAAGTCATGGATGCAGTTCAAGGTCGGTTACTACCTGTTCGCCATCCTGTTCTTGATGTTCGACGTGGAAGCCGTGTTTTTGTATCCCTGGGCCGTGACGGTTCAGGATGCCGGCATTAACGGTTTATTAGGTGTATTATTCTTTTTAGTTATACTCGTGTTAGGCCTTGCCTACGCGTGGAGGAAAGGAGCGTTGGAATGGAAGTAAAAATCAAATCCATGAAATATGAGGACTTCAATGACAATGAAGCTCTTGAACAACTTCGGGCTAATGGGACCAGAGTGGTCATGGGACGCCTGGATGATGTCATCAACTGGGGCCGCAGTAATTCCCTGTGGCCGCTTACGTTCGCCACAAGCTGTTGCGGTATCGAATTTATGGCCGTGGGTGCGGCGCGTTACGATTTCTCCCGTTTCGGGTTTGAAGTAACACGTGCCAGTCCGCGTCAGGCCGACTTCATCATGGTAGCTGGAACGATTGTCCACAAGATGGCTCCCGTACTGAAACGTCTGTATGATCAAATGGCAGAACCCAAGTACGTGATTGCCTGTGGAGGATGCGCCACTTCCGGCGGTCCGTTCAAGAATTCCTATCACGTGGTGAAAGGGGTTGATTCCATCATCCCGGTAGACGTGTACATTCCCGGATGCCCGCCCCGTCCCGAAGCATTATTGTACGGTATGATGCAATTGCAACGGAAAGTGAAAGTGGAGAAATTCTTCGGAGGGAAAAACAAACAAGAGAAAAAGGAACAGGAATAACTAAGGAACACATGGAATTAATAGAAAACATAAAACATATTGCCCCGGATGCCTCCGTGGAAGAAGGGAAAATACCGACCATCACGGTACCCCCAACCCACTACCGGCAGGTAGCCGAGGAATTAAGGAATAACCCGAACCTATCATTTGACTTCTTAATTTGCATGACCGGTTGCGACTGGGGAGATTCGCTGGGAGTCATTAGCCTGTTGCAATCCACGGTACACGAGCATAAGGTTTTCCTGAAAACCTATACCACGAACCGGGAAAACCCGGAATTACCCACGGTATCAGACATTTGGGGAACGGCGAACTTGAACGAGAGAGAGGTCTTCGACTTCCTTGGAATCCGCTTCATCAATCACCCCGACATGCGTCGGTTATTCTTGCGGACAGACTGGGTAGGTTATCCCCTGCGAAAAGATTATGATGCCAGCGAAAGCATCAATCCCGTGCGCCTCTACAGTGATGATACCCTGGACACGACCCCGACATACGAGGCCACTCCGGAAGGGGAAATCAGCGAGAAAGAAAATATCCTGTTCGAGGATGACGAGTACGTGGTAAACATTGGACCGCAACACCCGGCAACACATGGAGTGCTCCGTTTCCGCGTATCCCTGGAAGGGGAAATCGTGAAAAAAGTGGACGTGAACTGCGGTTACATCCACCGGGGAATTGAAAAATTATGCGAAACGCTGACCTATCCCCAAACCCTGGCCATGACCGACCGTTTGGATTACCTGGCCGCTCATCACAACAGACATGCTCTATGCCTCTGTATAGAGGACGCTTTAGGCATCGAGGTCCCGGAACGCGTGAAATACATCCGGACCATCATGGATGAATTACAACGATTATCCTCCCACTTGTTATTCTGGTCCTCTTTATGTATGGACATGGGTGCATTAACAGCCTTCTTCTACGGTTTCCGCGACCGGGAGAAAGTGTTGGATATCATGGAAGAAACAACGGGAGGACGCCTGATTCAGAACTATAATACCATCGGGGGACTCATGGCAGATATTCACCCGGATTCCATCCGACGTATCAAGGAACTGATCAAATATTTACCCCCCATGCTGAAAGAGTATCATGAGGTGTTCACGGGAAACATCATTGCCCAGGAACGTTTGAAACACATCGGTATTCTTACCCGGGAAAATGCCATTTCATACGGGGTAACCGGTCCTGCCGGACGAGCTTCCGGATGGTCGTGTGATGTGCGTAAACACACTCCTTATGGCGTGTATGACAAGGTAGATTTCAAAGAAATACTTTACACAGAAGGTGATTCATTCAGCCGTTACATGGTCCGTATGGACGAGATTGTTGAATCCATCCACATTCTGGAACAACTGGTTGACAATATTCCCGCGGGAGATTACGCCGTAAAAACACCCGCCATCATCAAGTTGCCGGAAGGACATTATTTCCGGAGCGTGGAAGCCAGTCGGGGTGAATTTGGCGTATACATCGAGAGTCGGGGAGACAAATACCCCTACCGGATGAAATTCCGTTCCCCGTGCCTGACCTTGGTATCCGTGGTAGACCAGTTGACGAAAGGAAATAAAATCGCTGACCTGATCGCCATTGGGGGAACGTTGGATTACGTGGTTCCCGATCTCGACCGATAAGATAGAAACAGGTAATTTAATATTGAAAACTTAGCACTAAAAGAGTTATAGTATATGTTTGATTTTGGAGTAGTAACACAGTGGATTGACGAACTTCTACGAAGCTTTCTGCCGGGAACAGCTGCCACCTTGGTGGAGCTTGTCCTGATCGGGTTATGCCTGCTCGTGGGGTACGCCGTCATCGCTCTTATATTGATTTACGCGGAACGGAAAGTGTGCGCCTTTTTCCAGTGCCGAATCGGTCCGAACCGTGTCGGCCCTTACGGAACCATCCAAAGTATCGCCGACATGCTTAAAATGTTGACCAAGGAAATCATTGAAATTAATCACGTGGACCGTTTTCTGTTCAACCTGGCTCCTTTCATGGTGATTATCGCTTCCGTACTGGCATTCGGATGCCTGCCTTTTGCCAAGGGGCTGCACGTGATAGACTTCAACGTGGGTATTTTCTTCCTGATCGCCGTGTCCTCCATCGGTATCGTGGGGATTCTGCTTGCCGGATGGGCCAGTAACAACAAATACTCGCTTATCGGGGCCATGCGAAGTGGAGCCCAGATGATCAGTTATGAATTGTCCATCGGATTATCCATCCTGACTTTGGTTGTGTTTTCCGGTACAATGCAATTATCCGAGATCGTGGAGCAGCAAGCTGCCGGATGGTTTATTTTCCGGGGACATATCCCGGCATTTATCGCTTTCGTCATTTACGTGATTGCCGGAACAGCTGAAACCAACCGTGGACCGTTTGACTTACCGGAAGCAGATTCGGAATTGACAGCCGGTTATCACACGGAATATTCCGGTATGCATTTCGGGTTCTTTTACCTGGCTGAATACCTGAACATGTTTGTCGTGGCGGGTGTCGCCACTACCCTTTTCCTGGGAGGATGGATGCCCTTACATATTCCCGGTTGGGAAGGATTCAACCAGGTGATGGATTACATCCCTTCACTTATCTGGTTTGCCGGCAAATGTGCCGTTGTTATATTCATCATCATGTGGTTCAAATGGACATTCCCGCGTTTACGTATCGACCAGTTGTTGCACCTGGAATGGAAATACCTGTTACCCATCAACCTGTGCAACCTGTTACTGATGGTTATCGTGGTCGTGTTTAAACTGCATTTCTAAAACTTGAATTATGCGTAGTACAAAAACATATTTCTCTACATTTTTCAGCGGCCTGCTCTCCCTGTTAAAAGGGATGAGAGTGACCATCCGGGAATTCTTCACGAAGAAGACCACGGAACAATACCCGGAAAACCGGGCAACCCTGAAGATGTTTGACAGATTCCGGGGAGAACTGGTCATGCCGCATGACGAGAACGGGAACAATAAATGTATCGCCTGCGGTCTTTGCCAGGCCAACTGCCCGAACGGCACGATACGTATCACCACCGATACGATAACAACCGAGGACGGGAAGAAAAAGAAAGTACTGGTCAAATACGAATACGACCTGGGAAGTTGCATTTTCTGCCAACTGTGCGTGAAAAACTGTCCCCGCAATGCCATTGAATTCCGGCCGACTTTTGAGCATGCCGTATTTACCCGTTCCAAATTGATTAAACAATTGAATTAACGTAAACATTAAAAGAAAAGAATATGAATTCAGCACCACAAGAAGCAGTCTTCTACATTCTGTCGGCAGCCATCGTCATCTTCTCCGTGATGACCGTCACGACGCGCCGGATTTTACGTTCCGCCACATACCTGCTGTTCGTATTGTTTGCCACGGCTGGTCTTTATTTCCAATTGAACTATTCGTTCCTTGGAGCAGTACAGCTCGTGATTTATGCCGGGGGTATCATTATTCTGTACGTGTTTTCCATCCTGCTTACCACGACCGACAAGGATAAAGTGGCCCGATTGAAAAACAGTAAAATCCTGGCGGGAGTACTTACCGTTCTGGCAGGAGCAGCCCTTTGCGTGTTCATCACGATAACACACAATTTCGGTCCCACCCGCTATGTCGGAGATGAAGTTCCCATGAAAGTCATCGGAACAGCCCTCATGGGGACAGAGAAGTATCAATACCTGTTACCTTTCGAGGCCATCAGTTTATTGTTGCTGGCCTGCATCATCGGGGGTATCATCATTGCACGTAAAAGATAAGTATAAACCAATATTAAAAGGACAAACGACATGGAAATACACATGGAATATTATTTGGTCGTCAGCACCATCATGTTCTTTGCCGGGATTTACGGGTTCATCACTCGCCGGAACTTATTGGCCATATTGATATCCATTGAACTTATTCTGAATTCCGTGGATATGAATTTCGTGGTGTTCAACCGCTACCTTTTCCCCGAACAACTGGAAGGTTTATTCTTCACGCTGTTCGCGATAGGTATATCGGCTTGCGAAACGGCCGTGGCTATCGCCATCATCATCAATATTTACCGGAATATCCGCAACATACAGGCCAAGAACCTGAATCAACTAAAAGACTAACACTGATTGACGATTTATTATGGAATATACAGTACTGATATTTATATTACCCCTGCTGACGTTCCTCGCTCTCGGACTGTTAGGCACGAAATTAAAGCCAAACGTATCGGGAAGCATCGGGACTACCGTGTTGGGTATATGCGCATTACTGGCCTATATTACGGCCGCCAATTATTTCTCCATGCCCCGGGTAGACGGGGTACGGGAAACTATCATTCCCCTGCATTTCGAGTGGCTTCGGTTCACAGAGAACCTGAAAATAGAACTGGGGATTCTGCTGGATCCCATTTCCGTGATGATGTTGGTAGTCATTACTACCGTATCGCTCATGGTACATATCTATAGCTTGGGGTACATGCACGGGGAACGGGGTTTCCAACGTTACTATGCTTTCCTCTCCCTGTTCACGTTCTCCATGCTGGGGCTGGTTGTAGCTACCAACATTTTCCAAATGTACATATTTTGGGAACTTGTGGGGGTTTCCTCTTACTTGCTAATCGGATTCTATTACACGAAACCGGAAGCGGTGGCCGCATCCAAGAAAGCTTTCATCGTGACCCGTTTCGCTGATTTAGGCTTCCTGTTAGGTATATTATTGCTATCCTACTACACGAAGACCTTCTCGTTCGAGTTATTGACTTCCGGCGACTCCACCCTGTTCAGTCAGGCTGCCGGCACAACATTCATGGGTTGTTCCGTGATGAGTTGGGCCATGGCTCTCATTTTCATGGGAGGTGCCGGAAAATCAGCCATGTTCCCGTTGCACATATGGCTACCGGATGCCATGGAAGGACCTACTCCCGTTTCGGCATTGATACACGCCGCCACAATGGTCGTGGCTGGAGTCTACCTGGTAGCCCGTTTGTTCCCGGTATATTACCTGGAAACCCCTGAAGTGCTTGTCCTGATTGCCGTAGTAGGAGCCGTCACCTCATTATACGCTGCCATAGTCGCCTGCGTACAGACGGACATCAAGCGGGTACTTGCCTTCTCGACAATTTCCCAAATCGGCTTCATGATGGTTGCCCTTGGGGTTTCCGGTTTGGAAGGTCACGAGGGATTAGGTTACATGGCCTCCATGTTCCACCTGTTCACGCATGCCATGTTCAAGGCATTGCTGTTCCTGGGAGCAGGAGCCATTATTCATGCCGTACATAGTAACGAAATGAGCCACATGGGCGGATTGAGAAAATACCTACCGGTAACTCACATCACCTTCCTGGTTGCCTGCCTGGCAATTTCGGGCATACCGCCATTCTCCGGTTTCTTCAGTAAAGACGAGATATTGGCCGCAACTTTCGCTTTCAGTCCGGTACTTGGAATTACCATGAGTTTCATTGCCGCACTGACCGCATTCTACATGTTCCGGCTATATTATAACATCTTCTGGGGAGAAGAAAGTTCCCACGAACACACGCCGCATGAGGCACCCAAATCCATGACATTGCCTTTGGTATTCCTTGCCGTGGTAACCGTGTTTGCGGGCTTCATTCCTTTCGGACATTTCGTCAGCAGCAACGGAGAAGCCTACACGATACACCTCAACTGGACAGTCGCTATATCCAGCGTCATCGTGGCTGTCATAGCCATCGCCGCCGCCACTGCCCTGTACAAGAAAAAGAGTCCTGTTCCAGACCGAATGGCAGCTGCCTTACCCAAGTTGCATCATGCCGCCTACCGGCGTTTCTATATGGACGAACTCTACCTGTTCATTACCAAACGTATTATTTTCAACCATATTTCCCGACCTATCGCCTGGTTTGACCGCCACATCATCGACGGTTCGTTAAACGGCTTGGCCAATGTGACCCAACGGGTAGCTTACGCGATAAGAGGCATCCAGTCCGGACAGGTTCAACAATACGTTTACGTGATACTATTAAGTACTGTGGTCATCGCGGCTCTCGTGTTATGGTTTCTATAAATTGCAATTAAAATCGTAAAAGGATATGAATATATTATCACTTTTTGTATTGATACCCGTTCTTACCCTCGGCGGTCTTCTGCTATGCGGCAACACGCGGCAGATACGCTCCGTGGTTGCCACCGGCGCATCTTTGCTGCTGGCTTTGGCTATCGGGGTTGTCATTGCCTTTCTGAATGAACGGGCAGCCGGCAATACGGCTGAAATGCTTTTCAGAAGCGACGTCATGTGGTACAAGCCACTGAACATACATTATTCCGTGGGAGTTGACGGTATATCGGTTGCCATGTTGCTTCTTTCGGCAGTCATCGTCTTCACGGGAACATTTGCCTCATGGAAAATGCCTTTCCAACAGAAAGAATATTTTATGTGGTTCTACCTGCTAAGCGTAGGGGTTTTCGGATTCTTTATCTCGATAGACCTCTTTACCATGTTCATGTTCTATGAGGTAGCGCTTATCCCGATGTATCTGCTTATCGGAGTATGGGGTAGCGGTAAGAAGGAATACTCCGCCATGAAACTGACCCTGATGTTGATGGGAGGTTCTGCCCTATTGCTGGTCAGTATTCTGGGAATTTATTTCCATTCGGCCGGAGAAGGCGCCCCACTCAGCATGAACATTCTGGAAATTGCTCAAAATTCATCCATGCCGGTAGAACTGCAACGTTGGTTTTTCCCGCTTACGTTTATCGGATTCGGAGTATTGGGAGCTTTATTCCCCTTCCATACGTGGTCTCCTGACGGTCATGCCTCCGCCCCGACTGCCGTTTCCATGCTACACGCCGGAGTATTGATGAAACTCGGTGGATACGGTTGCTTCCGGGTTGCCATTTTCCTGATGCCGGAAGCTGCCAAGGAACTTTCTTGGATTTTCATCATACTTACAGGAATCAGCGTGGTTTACGGGGCATATTCCGCCATCGTACAAACCGACCTGAAATACATCAATGCCTATTCCTCCGTGAGCCACTGCGGGCTAGTGTTATTCGCCATTCTGATGTTGAATCAGACAGCCATGACAGGAGCCGTATTGCAGATGTTGTCGCACGGATTGATGACAGCCTTGTTCTTTGCCCTTATCGGAATGATTTACGGACGCACACACACGCGTGACATTCGGGAGATGGGCGGATTGATGAAAGTCATTCCCTTCTTGGGAACATGCTATGTGATTGCCGGTCTGGCTTCCCTCGGCTTACCCGGATTAAGCGGTTTCGTGGCCGAGATGAGCGTATTCGTGGGGGCTTTCCAGGAAACAGACACATTCCATCGGGTATTCACCATAATCGCTTGTACATCCATCGTCATCACAGCAGTCTACATACTGCGTGTCGTGGGTAAATTACTGTACGGGGGCATCGTGAATGAACACCATTTGGAACTGACAGATGCCGTATGGTACGAACGTTTCTCGGTTATCGTGCTCATCATCGCCATTGCCGGCATAGGCCTTGCTCCGTTGTGGTTATCCAACCTGATTCAAAACAGTTTGATTCCCGTGTTAAACCAATTAAACTTCTAAACGACTATGGGATACGCGAATTTCTTATACATGAAAGGTGAATTATCACTCGTGGCGATAATTGTCATCCTGTTCATTTACGACATTTTCGGTTCAAAAAAGAGCCTGCAATATTATCAACCGACAGCCTGCATTCTATTGCTCATCCACACGCTCATCAACCTGTTACCCGGGAGTGAAACTGTGGCCTTCGGAGGCATGTACCATGCCACACCCATGGGCAGTATCGTCAAGACGATTCTCAGCATCGGGACATTGCTCGTATTCATGCAAGCCAACAGTTGGTTGAAGAGCGAACAAATCATTATCCGTCGGGGAGAATTCTACCTGATCACATTATCCACCTTACTGGGTATGTACTTCATGATCTCCGCCGGCCACTTCCTGATGTTCTTCATCGGTATCGAGATGGCTTCCATTCCTATGGCAACCCTGATCGCTTACGATAAATACCGGAACACCTCCGCCGAGGCAGCGGCCAAATACATTCTTTCTGCCGTATTTGCCTCCGGATTGTCCTTATACGGTATTTCCTTGATTTACGGGACAACCGGTTCCCTCTACTTCGAAGAAATCCCGGCAGGTCTGAACGGTTCCCCCATGCAAATCATGGCATTCGTATTCTTCTTCGTGGGGTTAGGTTTCAAACTTTCCCTCGTTCCGTTCCATCAATGGACACCGGATGTATACGAGGGAGCACCAACGAGCGTAACTGCCTACCTGTCCGTTATTTCCAAAGGAGCTGCAGCTTTCGTGCTGATGACCATATTATGCAAGGTATTCGCTCCGCTGGTAACAGAATGGAGAGCCATTCTTTACGGCATCATCATTGTCTCTATCACATTAGCCAACCTGTTCGCCATACGTCAGCAGAATATTAAACGATTCTTTGCCTATTCCTCCATTTCCCAAGCCGGATACATCATGCTGGGAGTCATCAGCGGGAGTGCCTTAGGTATGACGAGTTTGGTTTACTACGTGCTGGTTTACATGCTTTCCAACCTGGCAGCATTCGGCGTGATTGCAGCCGTGGAACGTCAAAGCGGCAAAATCATGATTGACGACTATAACGGACTATACGGGACGAATCCCCGATTGAGCGTAGTCATGATGCTAGCCTTGTTCTCGTTGGCTGGAATTCCACCATTCGCAGGATTCTTCAGTAAATTTTTCATATTTGCTGCCGCTGCAGAGCAAGGATATTACGTGTTGGTATTTATCGCCTTGTTGAACACGATCATTTCCCTTTACTATTATTTACGGATAGTCAAAGCTATGTTTATCAACAAAACGGAAACTCCCATTGAACATTTCCAAACGGATGCCTACACACGCATCAGTCTCATAGCCTGCAGTGCCGGTATCTTATTATTGGGAATTATCAGTGCCGTCTACGAGCACCTAAATGATTTCAGTTTTGGCATGTAAGCTTTGAAAGATTTCATATTCATTACCCGTTGGTCCTGTCAAAGAATACGGCCAACGGGTAATTTTTTATTCCACCATTAGTCAACTAATCCTCGGAAATACGCAACAAAAGGGCAACAGGAAGATGATCACTATACCCACCCAGATAACGAGGTCCTGCATAAGTCCGAAAGGGCTTCATTCCAAAAGCGGAACGATCCTCTTCCAACAAAAAAGTCGCATCACAGATTTCTAAACGGGGAACAATCTGAATGGAGCGGCTGCCATTCAACAAGGAACCGGAAACAAGCATTCGATCAAGCAACTGCCAACTTCCCCGGTAGCGATAGGAACCCTTACCCGCTCGAGCAAGTGGATATCCCAGGTCGTAAAGAAGCGTATCGGGACAATTCTTCGCCCGCCTCGAGATCTGGGATACAACCGGATATTCCCGAACACGAAGAAGTTTCTGAGCTGGACTTCCCACGGTTCCATTAAAATCCCCCATGATCAGAATGGCCGCCGAGGGATTCGCCTGCTGGATGGAATCCGCTTTCCGACGTAAAACCGAAGCCGCACGTTCCCGTTTCCACTCGGATTGCCTTTCACCTCCACGCATGGAAGGGAAATGGCACACAAAACAATGTAGGGTGTCCTTTCCGGCCACAATCCCTTTACAATACAATATCTCCCGTGTAGTCTCTCCTGGTATCAATGGTACCGTCAAAAAGGAAGAATCCAACACACAGAAAGCATCCCGACGGTACAACAAAGCCACATCTATCCCCCGGGGGTCAGGAGAATCCCGATGCAAAATACCATAGCGACCATCCGCCAAAGAAGTCCGCCCGATTAAGTCCTGCAACACCCTCCTATTCTCCACCTCTGCCAAGCCAACAAGCAAGGGACAATCTCCCCCTCCAGCAGCCACCACCGCTTCCGCTACACGCAACAATTTGGTTACGTACCTTGTCCTCGTCCAATACTTTTCACCCCGGGGAGTAAACTCATCATCCATTGTCAACGAATCATTCCGGGTATCGTAGAGATTCTCCGTATTATAGAAAACAATCGACCATCCCTTCTGTTGTGCCAGTAAAGGGAAAAAACAAAAAGAAAGGAGCACGAAACCAATCAATCGTTTTCTCATCCGTCCTCCTTTCTTTCGTCAATTATCATTCAATTATTCATGTACCGGGGTCGGCTTTTCCTCCTTCTGCAACTCTTCCCAATATTCCAACGCCCGACGGGTATGCGGGATAACAATGGTTCCTCCCACGAGATTGGCCACGGAAAACACCTCGAAAATCTCCTCGGTTGTCAACCCGTGTTCATAACATTTTTCCAGGTGATACTTGATACAATCATCACAACGCAACACCATGGAGGTCGCCAAACCCAACATTTCCTTCACCCGGGCAGGCAAAGCCCCATCCATATAAGTATTCGTGTCAAGATTAAAGATTCGTTTCATCACCTTATTGTCGGCCGCCAGAATCTTCTCGTTCATTTTTGCCCGGTAAGCCCGGAATTGTTCTACCATTTCACTCATAACCAAACGCTATTAATAAAATAATTTCAAGATATCATTCCCAAAGGCCAAAGCCATCAACAACAGCAGGAATACCATGCCCACCATCTGGGCTTTCTCCAAAAACTTCTCGCTCGGCTTCCGGCGAGTAATTACCTCGTACAACAAGAAAAGCACGTGTCCTCCATCCAAGGCCGGTATCGGTAACAGATTCATGATTGCCAAAACGATGGATAAGAAAGCCGTCAGATTCCAAAACGCTTCCCAATCCCACACTCCGGGGAAAATATTACCAATAGTCAGGAAACTACCCACAGAACGCAAAGCCTCGGGGTTTTTGAACAGTTTGAATTGCTTGAAATAAGCCCCCATCTGGTCAAAGCCTCTTTCAATTCCAGCCGGGATAGCCTCAAAGAAAGAATAATATTTGACGGCAAATTCAAAATCATTTTTCAATTCCGGATACACCCCAATAAAACCATCCGTACTCACGGGAATAGTCACGTAAAGCGTATCCCTTCCCCGCAGGATTGTTGTCTGAAGATCTGAACCTTTCCGCTCCCGGATCAAAGCCAGATACTCGTCATAATAGGTAAATGTATGCCCGTCAATCGTCAGCATCCGGTCGCCTTTTTGTATTCCCGCATCACGTGCGGCCGATACTTCCGGGAAATCAAGGATTTTTCCATCATACCGATAACGGGGAGATAGAGGTGGTGCCTGATTATATCCCTTGGAAGAAGCCAACAACAATTCCTTCACGAGTGACTCCGGCAAATCAATATTTATCATCTGACCGTCCCGACGTACCTGCATCGTCTTGGAACCATCCAATAGAATCGTACTTAAAATATCCGAGAATCTATCTACCTTTTTATTATCAAGAGAAACAATAATATCCCCGTTACGCAGCCCCACATTATAGAACAGACTGTCACACACAACTCCATATTTTACATTCTCCGCCGGAAGATAAGTTTCCCCCCAAGTGAACAGAACCCCGATATAAATCACAAACGCCAGGATAAAATTGACCAATACTCCCCCCAACATGATTAACATACGCTGCCAGGCCGGCTTGGAACGGAACTCGTAAGGCTGGGCCGGCTGCTTCATCTGCTCAAGGTCCATGGATTCATCAATCATCCCGGCAATCTTCACGTAACCGCCAAGAGGAATCCATCCAACACCATATTCCGTCTCTCCCTTCTTGAACTTAAACAGGGAAAACCAGGGATTAAAAAATATATAAAATTTCTCGACTCTCGTCTTAAACATCTTCGCCATAATGAAATGCCCCGCCTCATGCAACATCACCAACAAAGACAAACTCAGTAAAAACTGCAATACTTTAACTAATATATCCATAAACGGTTTCTGATTTTATATAACTGATTACATACACATTTTCTTCAAATTCTCGGCAGCCTTCACCCGCCCTTCCCTATCGGAAGCAACATAATCCTCCAACACCGGAGTCGCCACGAAAGCGACCTGTTCCAACGTCTTTTCAATCACATCCGACATGGCGGTAAAGGACACCTTTCCTTCCAGGAATGCAGCTACCATAACTTCATTCGCGGCATTAAGCACACAAGGAACATTACCCCCCTGTCGCATGGCCTCAAAAGCCAAAGCTAAATTACGGAACACCCGGGTATCCGGTTTCTCGAACGTCAATCCCATACCTGACGCAAAATCCAACCGCGGCATTTCGGAAGGAAGCCGCTCCGGATAAGTCAAGGCATACTGTATCGGCAGGCGCATATCCGGAATCGCCAATTGCGCTTTCACGTTTCCATCCGCGAATTGCACCATGGAATGCACGATAGACTGCGGGTGAACCAACACCTCAATCTGTTCCGGTTTCACCCCGAAAAGCCATTTGGCTTCAATCGCCTCAAAACCTTTATTCATCATGGAAGCGGAATCAATTGTCACTTTAGCCCCCATGTGCCAATTAGGATGTTTCAATGCCTGCGCGGGAGTCACCGTCTTCAGATAAGCCAAATCTTTCCCCCGGAAAGGCCCGCCGGAAGCTGTCAACAGAATCTTCTCGACCGGATTGGCATGCTCTCCAACCAGACATTGGAAAATGGCCGAATGCTCGGAATCAACAGGCAAAATAGCCACTTTATACTCCCCGACCAACCGATTGATCAGATCCCCGGCCACCACAAGCGTTTCCTTGTTCGCCAAAGCGATCGTCTTGCCGGCCTTAATCGCGTTGATAGTGGGAAGAAGACCACTATATCCCACCATTGCCGTCACGACCGTATCTACCGTGGAAGCTTGCACCACCTGACTAATGGCCTCACTACCCGCGTACACTTTTATATCCTCATCTTTCAGTAACTCGCGCAATCGGGGATATTTCTCCTCGTTGGCAATGACCACCATATTCGGCTTAAATCTTTTTGCCTGCTCGGCAAGTAACTCCACCTGGTTATTTGCCGTCAACACCTCAACGTTAAAACGTTCCGGGTATGCGGCTATCACTTGTAAGGTCTGCGTTCCGATAGAACCAGTGGAACCTAATATCGCGATATTTTTCATATCATTCTCTTACTTAAACTTCACTAAACTTTCAGGGTCCAGCGCTTTGCCCGATTGCCACAACTCGAAATGCAGATGCGGCCCGGTCGTTTCCTCTCCCGTATTGCCGACAACGGCAATCGCCTCGCCAGCCCGGACAAAATCACCCTGTTTTTTCAATAACACGGAATTATGTTTATATATAGAAACCAAATTTCCCGCGTGTTGCACCTGAATCACGAATCCGGTTTTCTGTGTCCAATCCGTAAAAATAACGACCCCATCCAGAATCGAAAATACATTTGAATTCGGTTTGGTCACAACATCTATCCCATAATGACGGGTTGCGGCATCGAAACGATTGGTCACCACACCCTCCACCGGGGCATAGAAATGATAGAAATCATTTTCATCCACGGAAGCATTCCCTAAAGAAAGGTTAAAACGTTCCCTTTCCTCGATAACCGTACGGAAATCCGATTCGCTATCCGACATACCGAGTCGAATGGTATCATAATTCTCCACGGCTTCCGGGGTCATATTCCGGCTCGTCGTATCCATATTATCTGTTATTATCGCCTGAATAGACCGGAAAAAATTATCCTTTTTCTGCACCTCATCCATCAAAGAATCAATGCGCAACGCATTTTGGGTGATCAACCGGCGGGTTTCATCACTGGGATACCCCGGAATGAACTCCCTTAAGTTGGTGAAAGATATCAGGATGATCGTCAACGTGACCAACACTACCGCCAACGTACTCAACGCCGTGAGTACCTGCAAAGGAGAAAGCCGGAAATGCAGCACCTCCTCATAAGTCAGTTCATTAAATATAGTCAGTTTATACCTGTGTTTCAGCTTACGCCAATACCTTTGTTTCACCTTGCTCATGTAAAAGAAATTTTGCCTCCAAAAATAGTATAAAAATCTAACTTTCCATTCTTCCCGGTAAATTTTGACAGAATTCGTTAAGAGGTGTATCATAAATTAACGTTAAAGCGAATTTGTTTCAGTCCAAACAATTTTCTCCTTACTATATTTGCGTCACAAAACATTAAAATAATTCGTATGGCAAAAAGATTTTTATTCACCTGTGCATTCATGCTGATCGCGAGCTTCGGCTTGTTCGCTCAATATGACATGAACGCCCCCATTCCCATGGATCCTCAAGTGAGAACCGGGAAATTACCTAATGGTATGACTTATTACGTGCGTCACAACGCCGAACCTAAAGAAAGAGCTAGTTTCTACATCATCCAGAACGTGGGAGCCATCCTGGAGAATGACGACCAGAACGGATTGGCACACTTCCTGGAACACATGGCATTCAACGGGACAAAACATTTCCCCGGCCGTAAAGGAATCACCAACATGTTGGAAAAACATGGTGTTGAATTCGGAAGAAACGTAAACGCATACACCGCTCAGGACGAAACGGTCTACAACATCAGCGATGTTCCGACCACGAATCCGGCCCTTTTGGACACTTGTTTGCTCGTGCTACACGACTGGTCCAGCTTCCTTATCCTTGCCGACGACGAGATTGACGGCGAAAGAGGTGTTATCTCTGAGGAATGGAGAACCCGTCGTACTGCAGATTTCCGCCTTCGTAACCAGATCATGCCGGTATTGTTGAAAGGTTCCAAATATGCAGAACGTGATGTTATCGGGGATTTAAACATCATCAAAAACTTTAAATACCAAACACTCCGCGACTACTATCACAAATGGTATGGGCCTGACCTGCAAGCTATCGCCGTTGTAGGAGATTTCGATGTAGATGAAATGGAGAAAAAGATCAAAGAATTATTCTCCACTATCCCGCCCCGTAAAGGTGCAGCTGTAAGAGAAAACTTCACGGTTCCCACACACGATGAAATCTACTACGTGTTGGCAACAGACCCCGAAGAGACCAATTCAAGTGTATCCATTTATATCAAATTCCCGTCTACCCCGAACGATCAAAAGAATCACGGGTATTTGAAACAAAGCGTACTGCGTTCCTTCTACAACGGGATGTTGAACCAACGTATCGGAGAAATCTTGCAAAAAGGAAATCCTCCTTTCATCTCTGCCAGCAGTGGTTTTAGCGGATTGGTAAGAGGGGTTGATTGCTATTACATCAACACGACAGCCAAACCAAACGAAGAAGCTGAAGCATTGGCAGCCGTATACACCGAGAACGTGAGAGTTCAGAAATACGGTTTCACTCAAGGAGAATTGGATCGTCTGAAAACCAACATGCTGGTAAGCCTGGAATCCGCTAAAAAACAAAAGGACAAAACAACATCGGAAAGCTGGATTCGTGAAATGCAAGCCAATTTCTTGTCAAACGAGCCCATGATGGATTTCGACTACTACTATGATTTCATGAAGGCACTTATCCCAACTATCACGGTTGAAGAAGTTTCTGCCTTGGCCAATGAATACATCAAACGTCAGAATATGGTCATCGTGGTAAGTGGCCCGAGCGAAGGAGTAAAACACATCACGAAAGAGGAGGCTATCGCTGTTTTGGATAATGTAGATAAAGCCAATATCGAAGCATACAAAGATCAATCTGCCGGAACTTCTTTGATTTCTGAAGAACTCACCGGCTCCAAGATTGTCAAGACAAAACAATTGCCGCAATTCGAAGCTGAAGAATGGACCTTGGGCAACGGTATGAAAGTGGTATTCCGCAAGGCTGACTACGAGAAGGATCAGGTAACCGTATCTTCTTACAGTAAGGGAGGAACCTCTCTGTATGACGTGGATAAATTGGCCTCTGCTCAAGTTGCTGCCCAATTTGTTGGCGCTTACGGTTTAGGTGATTACGATGCTGTTACCCTGGGCAAAGTATTGACCGGTAAACAAGCCAGTACCAAAGTTGCCATCGGTGGTATGTCCGAATCAGTAGGAGGAGCTTCAACCCCTCAGGACCTGGAGACCTTATTGCAATTGATCTACTTGCGTTTCGAGAAACCGCGTTTCGACAAGGAAGTACACCAATCCATCATGGAACGCAACTATGCTGCTATCGCCAACATGAGCAATGACCCGAAAAAGATCATGCAGGATACATTAAGTGCCATCATGACTTGCAACAGCCCGAGAAATCTGAAATTCGGCAAAGAATTCCTGGATAAGATCAGCATCGAACAAATCGAGGAAATCTACCGCGACCGTATCAAGGATGCCAGCGATTTCATTTTCTTCATCGTGGGTAATGTTGAGGCAGAAACCGTTAAACCGCTTGTTGAGAAATACCTGGGTTCCATCAAATCCTACAACCGCAAGGAAACCTGGAGAGACAACAAGGTTCGCGGACCGAAGGGTAAAACGGAACAAGTTATTGACTTGGAATTGACTACCCCGAAATCCACGGTTATCGTGAACTTCTCTAAAGACATGAAGACCAGCATCCACAATGGTATTTGCCAAAGCATATTGAAGGGTGTACTTGATCAAAGATACCTGACCAATATCCGCGAAAAAGAAGGCGGAACCTATGGAGTTGGCGTACAACCCGGATCCAGCAAGGAACCCGTAGAGAAATACACCATGACCATGATGTTCGATTGTGACCCGGATAAGGCCGAACACCTGAAATCACTCATCTACGCTGACGTTGAAAAATTGATGCAGGAAGGACCGACCCAGGAAGAAATCGACAAGGTAATCGTTACCTTGAAAAAGAACCGGGAACAGGCCAAACCGCACAACAGCTACTGGTTAAGCGCCTTGACCACCTACTACATCAGCGGTATCGACATTACTGATCCGAAGAACTTCGACAAGATCATCGACAAGATCACCACGAAGGATGTTCAGAAATTCGCACAGAAATTGTTCAAGGATGCCGACATTGTAGACATCATCTTCCAACCGAAAAAATAAGTAAACACTTATCATGGATACAAGAGGGTGTGTCGTAATGCACGATGCACCTTCTTTTTTTCGTTAGCCATAAAAATCGGTTCATGTACTTTAAGCTGCGATATTTTGGGAATTTCTCTGATTTATGTGTCCCCAACATCTGAATATGGC
>CALUMT010000009.1 GCA_944321845.1 uncultured Butyricimonas sp. | reverse complement strand
AAATGGCAGAAGTAAAATTAATGAAAGGTAATGAGGTAATAGCTGAGGCAGCAATCCGTTGCGGATGCGACGGCTATTTTGGCTACCCTATTACCCCGCAATCCGAAGTCATGGAAACTCTCATGTTACGTAAACCCTGGGAGGAAACGGGAATGGTCGTATTGCAAGCAGAGAGTGAATTGGCCTCCATCAATATGGTATACGGAGCAGCCGCTACCGGAAAGAAAGTGATGACATCTTCATCCAGCCCCGGTATCTCCTTGATGCAGGAAGGTTTGACATACTTGGCTGGAGCCGAGGTTCCTTGCCTTGTAGTGGATGTTGTACGTGGAGGCCCAGGATTGGGAACTATTCAACCGGCCCAGAGTGACTATTTCCAGGCCGTTAAAGGTGGTGGTCACGGTGACTATCATTTGATCGTTTTGGCTCCCGCATCCGTGCAGGAAATGAACGATTTCGTTGATCTTGGTTTTGAATTGGCATTCAAGTATCGCAACCCGGCCATGATTCTTGCCGACGGTGTTATCGGACAAATGATGGAAAAGGTTCAATTGAGCGATTACAAACCTCGTTGGACTGACGAAGAAATTTCCAAGATGTCTGAAAGCTGGGCATTGACCGGAAAGAAAGCCAATCGTCCACACAATACCATCACTTCTTTGGAGTTGGATTCTTACAAACAAGAGGTATTCAACCACAAGTTGCAAGCCAAATACCGGGAAATGGAAGAGAAGGAAGTTCGCTTCGAGGAATTGTATTGTGATGACGCAGAGTACTTGTTTGTGGCTTATGGTTCTGCTTCCCGTATTTGCCAGAAGGCTGTACAATTAGCCCGCGAGAAGGGTATCAAGGTTGGTATTCTTCGCCCGATTACCCTGTACCCGTTCCCGACGAAAGAGGTTATCCGCCTGTCCAAGAAAGTTAAGGGTATCTTGACTGTCGAGATGAGTGCCGGACAAATGGTTGAAGATGTACGTTTGGCCGTAAACGGAACTATTCCAGTTGAACATTACGGACGTTTTGGTGGAGTTATCCCGACACCGGAGGAGATTGTAGAAGCACTTGAAAAACAAATTATAGGAGCATAAGTTATGTCAGTAAATTTAGAAGATATAATCAAACCGGAAAACATTGTCTATAAAAAGACTCCGGTACTTACCGATAACGTTATGCACTACTGTCCGGGTTGTTTGCACGGGGTAGTTCATAAGCTTGTTGCCGAGGTTATCGAGGAAATGGGCATCCAGGACAAGACGATTGGAGTTTCTCCCGTTGGTTGCTCTGTATTGGCTTACAATTATTTGGATATTGACTGGGCAGAAGCCGCTCACGGACGTGCACCAGCCGTTGCCACAGGTATCAGCCGCCTGCACCCGGAGAAGTACGTGTTCACGTACCAGGGAGATGGAGACTTGGCATCTATCGGTTGCGGTGAAGTTATGCACGCTTGTAACCGTGGAGAAAATATCGTCATTATCTTCATCAACAATGCTATCTACGGTATGACCGGAGGACAAATGGCTCCAACGACCTTGTTAGGTCAAGTTACCGCCACGACTCCTTACGGACGTGATGCAAAATTGAACGGATTCCCGTTGAAGATCACTGAATTGTTGGCTCAATTAGACGGTACTTGCTATGTAACCCGTCAAGCGGTACATACTCCGGCTGCCGTTCGTAAAGCAAAAGCAGCTATCCGCAAGGCTTTCGAGAACACGAAAAAGGACAAAGGTACTTCTTTCGTGGAAATCGTCAGCACTTGTAACTCCGGATGGAAACTGGATCCCGTTCAAGCTAACAAATGGATGGTGGAAAATATGTTCCCGAAATATCCATTAGGAGACATGAAAGATATTTAATCAGTTCTATAAATTTAGACAGACATGACAGAAGAAATCATTATAGCAGGATTCGGGGGACAGGGAGTTCTTTCCATGGGAAAGATTCTTGCCTACTCAGGAATCATGCAAGATCAAGAAGTGGCTTGGATGCCTTCTTACGGTCCTGAAATGCGTGGAGGTACTGCCAACGTAACCGTGATATTAAGCGACGAACGTATCAGTTCTCCGATCTTGACTCAATACGATACAGCTATCGTACTGAACCAACAGTCAATGGATAAATTCGAGAGCCGTGTTAAACCGGGAGGAGTTTTGATTTATGACCCGAACGGTATCACCCATGAACCCACCCGTAAAGATATCAATATCTACAAGGTTGAGGGGACAGCTCTTGCTGCAGAAGCCGGTAATCCAAAAATTTTCAACATGATTATCCTCGGCGGTTTCTTGAAAGTGAAACCTATCGTAAAATTGGATAACGTGGAAAAAGGATTGCAAAAATCTCTACCGGCCCGTCACCACAAGATGATCCCGATGAATATCGAGGCCATCCAGATGGGTATGAAACACGTGGATGTTGTTAACCAACTATAATCCATCATTCCCCCGAAATAACTTCGGGGGAATTTTGTATCCATACATTAAATAAAGATTCCGCGGACAACATTTTCCATTCCTGGAAATTCTCAAGCATATACAAATATTATTCTATCTTCGCGCAAGATTTTAAGAACATACCAAAAACAACAGAATATGCTTGCAGTAGACGGATTGACAGTAGAATTCGGAAACAGAACCCTTTTTAAAAACATTTCTTTCGTCATCAACGACAAGGACAGGATTGCCCTCATGGGAAAAAACGGAGCCGGAAAATCCACCTTATTAAAGATTCTTGCCGGACAACAAAAACCCACCTCCGGAACAATCACGACTCCTAAAGACACCGTGGTCGCCTACCTACCACAACATTTGATGACGGAGAACAGTCGCACTGTTTTCGATGAGGCATCGCAAGCATTTGCCCATCTGTTCGAGATGGAGAAAAAAATCGAAGAATTGAACCAACAACTCATGGAGCGAACCGATTATGATTCCCCGGAATATTACAAACTCATCGAGGAAGTCTCCACGCTCAGTGAAAAATATTATAGCATCGACACCACTCATTTCGAGGCCGACGTGGAAAAAATTCTTCTCGGTTTAGGATTCACCAGAGAAGATTTCCAGCGCCCGACTTCTGATTTCAGCGGAGGCTGGAGAATGCGTATCGAATTGGCCAAAATGCTGCTTAAAAACCCGGATATCCTGTTACTCGACGAGCCGACGAACCACCTGGATATAGAATCTATACAATGGCTGGAGGATTTTCTCATCACGAACGGGAAAGCGGTAGTTGTGATTTCACATGACAGGACTTTCGTCGACAACATCACCACCCGGACTATTGAAGTCACCATGGGACGCATCTACGATTACAAGGTAAACTATTCCCAATACCTTGTTCTCCGCCAGGAACGCCGGATACAACAACAAAAGGCCTATGATGAGCAACAAAAAATGATTGCCGAAACCAAGGACTTCATCGAACGCTTCAAAGGCACTTATTCCAAAACCCTGCAAGTGCAATCGCGTGTAAGAATGCTGGAAAAACTGGAACTCGTCGAAGTAGACGAGGAAGACACGTCCATGCTTCGCCTGAAATTTCCTCCCGCCCCAAACTCCGGGAAATATCCCGTTATAGCGGAAGAATTAACAAAAGATTATGACGGACACATTGTATTCAAAGATGCCCATTTCACCATTGAAAAAGGCGAAAAAGTAGCCTTCGTGGGACGTAACGGCGAAGGAAAGTCCACGCTCGTAAAATGTATCATGGGAGAAATTCCCTATACCGGCAAACTATCACTCGGCTACAATGTCAAGATCGGTTATTTTGCCCAAAATGAAGCCTCTCTCATGGACGAGAACCTGACGGTATTCCAGACAATCGATGATGTCACCCCGCTGGAATTGAAGCACAAGATAAAAGACATGCTGGGTGCTTTCATGTTCAGCGGAGACGACATTGACAAAAAAGTAAAAGTCCTTTCCGGTGGAGAAAGAACCCGTTTAGCCATGATCAAGCTGCTTCTGTCTCCCGTGAACCTGCTAATTCTGGACGAGCCCACGAATCACCTCGATTTACGCACGAAGGATATCCTAAAAAGCGCCCTGAACGATTTCGACGGTACCCTCATTGTGGTTTCACATGACCGAGATTTTCTCACCGGACTCGTGAAAAAGGTATATGAATTCGGCGGAGGGAAAGTCACAGAACATCTCGAAGATATCCAAGGATTCCTAAGAAAAAAGAAAATGGAAAACCTACGGGAAATCGAGCGCAAAAAATAAATAGCACGTAATCCACATACAGGACCTCATCATTTCAATAACACAAATATAAACTTAGAGCAGTAAAGGACATACATGGTGACTATCGAACAGATCACGGCAGACAAGAAACAATTTATGCCACTTCTTCTATTGGCAGATGAACAGGAATCCATGATTAACCGTTATCTGGAAAGAGGTGATATGTTCGCCATGTATAATCCTGCACGTGAAGTTGTATGCGTTGCTGTCATCACCCAAGAAGGAGATGGCGTACGCGAACTGAAAAACATTGCCGTACCTCCACAACATCAAAGAAAAGGCTATGGAAAAGAAATGGTAGAATTTCTATGCCAGCATTATAGCAAGCAATCGCGTATCATGTATGTCGGGACAGGAGATAGCAAACAACATGTATCTTTCTACACGAACTGCGGATTCAAGTATTCCCATTGCATCCCGAACTTCTTCACGCTTAACTATGAACACCCGATTATCGAAGATGGTAAAATCCTCACGGACATGCTTTACTTTCGTAAACACCTCGCTAATCTCCATATTATCCCAAAAAACGAACGAACGGCCACATTCGTTACGTCACTTGTTGAATTATGGAAAACCTCTGTCCGGGAAAGCCATCATTTCCTTGACACTGATGACATCGAAAATCTAATACCTTTCGTCCATGATTCCATTCGAGACATAGAACACCTCATTGTCTTATACCAGAAAGAAAAAACCATCGCCTTCATCGGCATCGAGAATCAGAAAATTGAAATGTTATTCGTTGCACCAGACAATTTTGGACAAGGATTTGGGAAAACACTTATTAATATTGCAATTAAAGACTATCACGCAATCTATATAGATGTAAACGAACAGAATCAAACTGCAGAGAACTTTTATAAACACATCGGATTCCAAACATTCGAGCGGACAAATACCGATGAGCAGGGCAATCCATTTCCCATTCTAAAAATGAAATTAATCTGAACAATCCCCACTTTCAACCATATTTTTTCCCCACGCATAAAGAAGAAAACGTTCATGGCAATAAAAAAAAACGACACGCCGGCACGTGTCGCCCAGATATTAAAACACAAAATCATCTCTCGCCATGACGATAGCGGACAAATACCTCCATAGCCTCGTATTCCGCCATCCCTAATTTATTGTACAAATCTGCTGTATTCCGGTTACGGTCTTCAGCCCGTTGCCAGAATTCCCGGGGATCATCACCCGGATAAGCAGGACCATTATTCTGCGAACCGTGCTTATAAATAGCCTTCCGTTTGATCGACAATTCCGACGGACTGACCGGAACAGCCATATCCACCTTCTCGATCTCCCATTCCATCCAAGCCCCGCGGTACAACCACACGTAGCATTCCTTGAACCAATCATCATCCTTCACCACATCGAAAGCCTGTATAATCGCGTTCAAGCACGTGCTATGCGTCCCATGCGGATCCGCCAAATCTCCAGCGGCATATATCTGGTGCGGCTTCACTTCCCGCAACAACTTCACGATAATATCAATATCTTCCTTACTCAACGGCTTTTTCTTCACGGAACCGGTCTCGTAGAACGGCATATTCAAGAAATGTACCCGCTCTTCAGGTATACCGATAAACCGACAGGCTGCCAATGCCTCCACTTGCCGCAACGTGGCCTTATAAGCCAACAACTCGGCAGATTCCGGTTCATTCGGCTCACGAGATGCCAACAACTTTTTCAAACGCTGGAACTTATTCTCACCCTCTTCCTTATCTCCATGCCGATTAAATCGGTCTGCCAAATCCAACGTCTGGAACAAATAATCATCCAACACGGCAATACTTCCCGAGGTCTGGTAAACGGCATGCACCTCATGTCCCTGCTCCACCAGACGTGCCTCTGTACCACCCATGGAAATAACATCATCATCCGGATGCGGGCTGAAAATCAACACCCGCTTCGGGTACGGGATAGCCCGTTCCGGACGAGTAGAATCATCCGCGTTCGGCTTTCCTCCCGGCCATCCGGAAATCGTGTGCTGCAAATCATTGAATACCGCAATATTCACCTTATTCGCGGAACCGTACTTATCAATCAAATCAACCAACCCGTTATCCTCGTAATCCCGGTTCTCCACTTTCAGAATCGGCTTACCCACCGTCTGACACAAACGAACGACAGCCTTACGGGTCAATTTATCATCCCAAACCACCTTACTTACCAACCAGGGACGATCAGCACGGGTCAACTCACTTGCAGCTTCGCTATCAATAACAAACTGCACGTTGGAATGCATCTGCAGGAACGTGGCCGGTACGGAATCCGACACCTTTCCCTCCACGGTAGCCTTAATAATAGGCGCCTTCTTCTCTCCCCACGCCAACAGAATCACGCGGCGAGCCTGCATAATCGTACCCACACCCATCGTGATGGCCTTCGTGGGAACCAATTCGCGACTACCAAAATCCTTCGTGGCATCCTTTATCGTCAAATCATTCAGGTACACCTTCCGGGTCCGGGAGTTCAGGAAAGATCCCGGTTCATTGAACCCGATATGTCCCGTACGACCGATACCCAATATCTGCAAATCAATTCCCCCGGCACGCACGATAGCCTCCTCGTAGGAACGGCAGAATCGCTCAATTTCCTCGTCATTCTTCAACGTTCCATCCGGAATGTGGACATTCTCGGGAATAATATCAATATGATCAAACAAATGATGATGCATAAAATAATGGTAACTCTGCTCCGACTCCTTTGCCATAGGCAAATACTCGTCCAGGTTAAAAGTCACCACGTTACGGAAGGAAACTCCCTCCTCCTCATGCATTCTCACCAGTTCCTGGTACAACTTAATCGGAGAAGCACCCGTCGCTAGTCCCAACACGCACGTCTCCCCCCGGGCAGCCTTCGCCTGCACCAGGTCCACGATTTCACGAGCAACAGCTTTTACCGCCGAATCAGCAGTCTCATAAATCTGCACGGGCATCTTCTCAAATCTATCCGCCCCCTCACCTTTTGCAATGTAATTCTTTGTTATCATATCGTGTATACTTTAGTTTTTTCTCATTCATACAAAGCGAAATCCGTTTCCATTCTCTCGTGCAAATGGCTCATTGCCATCATTTGCGTGCCGAGAATAGTGGCATCACTTCCCAAATTACTCAGGCGCAACTCACAATGTCCCCGAATCCGGGCCAGGGCATATTTATTCATCGCCTGACGAATAGGCACCGTTATCAAATCACCGGCTTTCACGAACTCGCCACCGATGACCACCATCTCCGGATCGAACAGGTGAAGCAACGTGGCAATCCCCTCCCCGATCTTCTCCCCCACCTTCTGCAACAAATCAATCGCGGCAATCTCGTCCTGCCGGGCCACCTGAATAATCCCCTCCAGGGAAACATCCCCTCCATCCGGCATACGCACGTTCCGCTCCATGGCTGCCTTTACGATAGCACGACTCGAAGCCACGGTTTCCAGGCATCCCACTTTACCACAATGACAAGGTCCATCGAGTCCTGGTATGCGAATATGTCCAAACTCACCAGCCATACCCGCTCCCCCCAAATACAAATGAGAATTAAGTATCATACCAAGCCCAACGCATTCATTAATACTTAAACACAACACGTTATTAATCCCCTTTGCCACCCCGAAAGCGTGTTCTGCCATCGCCATAACATTCGAGTCGTTATCAATAAACACAGACATCTTTAACAATTTCTCCAGGCGTCCCCTCAATCCCTCGTCCTCGTACATCAAATAGGTGAACGTGTTTCCCTCCCGGTCAATCAACCCGGGAAGAGCGACACCGGCCATCCGGATCCTCGCCCGGTCCACGTTCAGCACCCCCAAGACGGATTCCACTCTCCCGCAAATATTCTGCAGCACCACATCCTTATCCGCGGTCTCCAATCGCGAGGGATACACGAAAATCCTATCGACCACCTCATGTTTCAGATTAAACACGGCCACCTTCAGGTATTCCCGTCCGATATCGATTCCCAACACGAAAGCGGCATCCTTGTTCAAGGAAAAAATATGAGGACGTTTTCCTCCCCCGGACATTCCGCATCCCAAATCGATCACCCAACCTTCCTCCATCAACTCCTCCAGCATCCTCCCGATTGTCGGCATCGTCATATTGGTCAAACGGCACATCTCCGGCTTGGACAAATCCCCCACCCGGTACAGGAAACTCACGATGTCACGCTTCTGCATGTACCGTTTCTCCTTCAGACCGGGCAAACTGCCTCCCTTGTTTATTATCCTTCGTGCGTTCATCTAACCCCATTTAATCATCTCGTGCAGGCAAAGATACGAAAACTTTCTAAAATATTTTACTAAGACATCAAAACTTTCTTATAAAAATTATTTACAAGCATTTCTTTTATCCCCGAACCTTTTTCGCTTTTCCCCGAAAAATTACTACCTTTGTCCCCCGTTAAAAAGTGGAAAGATTTGGCTGATTGCAACCACGGAAAAAAAGTGCTAAAACGCGAACTTATTCTGAATTCAACCATCCAGGTACTTTCCTATAGTTTAATTTACGATTAACCATTAAAATCTAAAATGAATTATGGGATACTTATTTACCTCTGAATCCGTGTCTGAAGGACATCCCGACAAAGTCGCCGATCAAATCTCAGACGCCATACTTGACAAAATCATCGCCTTTGACCCCAATGCGAAAGTGGCCTGCGAGACACTGGTCACCACCGGACAAACCATCATCGCCGGGGAAATCAAGACCGACACCTACGTGGACGTGCAACGCGTCGCGCGGGAAGTCATCAACCGCATCGGGTACACGAAAAGCGAATACATGTTCGACGGCAACAGTTGCGGCGTGCTCAGCGCCATCCACGAGCAATCCCCCGATATCAACCGAGGCGTTGTGCGGGAAGACCCCATGGAACAAGGCGCCGGCGACCAAGGTATGATGTTCGGCTACGCCTGCAACGAGACAGACAACTACATGCCCCTTCCCATCGAACTGGCACACACGCTTCTCATCGAACTGGCCGCCATCCGCCGGGAAGGCAAGCAAATGACCTATCTCCGTCCCGACTCCAAATCGCAGGTCACCATCGAATACGACAACGACAATCGTCCCCTCCGCGTACACACCATCGTGATCTCCACGCAGCATGACGAATTCATTCGCCCAACCGACAACAGCACCGAAGCACAGTTGCAAGCCGATGCCCGGATGGTTGAGCAAATCCACCAGGACATTAAGAATATCCTCCTGCCCCGGGTGAAAGCACAACTTCCCGCGCGGGTACAGGCCCTATTCGACGACCACCTCGTCCTGCTCGTCAACCCGACCGGGAAATTCGTCATCGGCGGACCCCACGGGGACACCGGTCTCACCGGCCGCAAAATCATCGTTGACACCTACGGCGGCAAAGGAGCGCACGGGGGCGGTGCGTTCTCCGGCAAAGATCCCTCGAAAGTGGACCGTTCCGCCGCTTATGCCGCTCGCCACATCGCCAAAAACATGGTTGCCGCGGGTATCGCCGATGAAATACTCATCCAGGTATCCTACGCCATCGGCATCGCCCGTCCCGTCGGCATATTCGTGAACACCTTCGGCACGGCCAAAGTCGCCATGGACGATGCCGCCATCGCGCGGAAAATCGACGAAATCTTCGACCTCCGTCCCAAGGCCATCGAGGAACGGTTGAAACTGCGCAACCCCATATATTTCGAAACCGCCAGCTACGGGCACATGGGACGCACCCCCCGCGTCGTGAAGAAAACATTCACTTCCAACTACTGGCCTACCGTCGAAAAAGAGGTGGAACTCTTCACGTGGGAAAAACTCGACCACGTGGACATCATCCGCGAAGCCTTCAACCTTTGATTCTCCCCTCCAGACATATAAATACCACGGTTCTTTCCCGTGGTATTTTTTTACACGAGTCCAGCCCTTCCTCCCCCCAATCCGCTCCTACCTTACCCCTGACCTTTCCCGGCACTGACTGGTATTGATTCTAATTCAACAGCATATCAATTCCGTATCATTTACGTATATATACGGAGTTAATACGGAATTGATACGGAATTAATACGGAGATACTCTACATCAAACACGGATTTTCAGTGGATTAACATCAGACCAAAAAGCGTCATGGAATATCACGCCAAAAGTAAAATACCGCACGTTAATTCCATTAACAATGTTAAACCAGTAGAAAAACATTAAAATATTTTGTATTAATCATAAGATCGTATAGATTTGCCAACGAAATTAACAAAAAACAAGCATGATGTTGTCCGCATCTTTACATATGGCTTTGTATAAAATGGTTGCAAGTTCCAGAAAAATGGAATTTATAAAAGCCGATAAAAAAACACGAGTGAAGAATAAAAATTTATTCAAAAAAATTGCATTTGTCATTTTTTTGAATAAACACACACACACACACACACACACACACACACACACACACACACACAGCTTAGTCAAATATACACCAAGATTATCAATTACTTCCGGAGATATTTTTATCCTTCAGAAGCGACACTTCATGCCTTTCAGGCAAAGATTTCCCGTTGACGAGGAAGCCCCGTGCATCCCCTGTCATGATCGTTCATTGTCCTACCCGAATAACAAATAACAACAAATAATCATGATGAGACAAGTTCTAATCATTCTCGCCATCACGATGGCGGGATGGTCGTCCTCCCTCGCCGGGAACGTCCCCGAGAATGGGATGGAAAGGGATTCCCTGATTCTTTTCCGCTTCGTCCCCGGCAAGCTCATGTTCTACTCGCCATTCGCGGGTAACGAGGAAAGCATCCAGCAAGTAGTACAACTTATCGAGCGTCACCGCGGGGAAATCGAGCGGGGACAAGCCTTCATCCGGGTGATGGGCTACTGCTGCTCGTTCAAGGACAAGACCGCCAACCTGCAGGCCGCCAAAAACCGCAGCAACCAGGTAAAATCCTACTTCATCACACATCACGGGATGAAAGAAGACTATTACCGCACGGGCAACCGCAGCACCGCCTTCCAGGGAATGCGCGACGTGGTGGCCGTGGTGGGACTCGTCTACGCCAAGGATTACCAACCGGAAAAGCAGGAGGAATCCATAAAACAAGATACTATTCCGGCGACACCTCCCGTACCGGCCGACACGGTCAAGACGGAGGAACTAACGACAACTCCCGTCGAACCCGTGAAACGGGACATCACACCGGCAACACCCTCCACGCCAATCGTGGCCGCACCTGAACCGGGACGGCTGGCCATCAAGACCAACCTGCTGTACGATCTCCTGCTGCTGCCCACGCTGGAGTTGGAATACCGGTTCAACGACCGCTGGTCGCTCAACCTCGAGGGCTCTGTTGCCTGGTGGCGTATCGACGGCGGGGTAAACAAGTACTACGACCTGTGGATCATCAGCCCGGAAGCCCGCTACTGGTTCAAGAGCAAGGCCCCGTGGCACGGCCACCATGCCGGGTTCTTCGCCGGGGGTGGAGCCTACGACCTGGAGAACGGCAAACAAGGGTACAAGGGCGAATACTTCATGACGGGACTGGCCTACGGCTTCATGTTCCCCGTGAAAGGCTGCAAGAGCCTGCACCTGGAGGCCAACATCGGCATCGGATACATGTACACCGAATACGAGAAATACCTGCCCATCGACGGGCACTACGTCTACCAGGAAACGGGCCGCACCAACTACTTCGGGCCGCTGAAAGCCAAGTTCTCGCTGGTATGGATACTGAACTGGTGGAAGAAAGGAGGCAAACAATGAAAACACAAGGATACTTGATGATCATGGCATTGGCCGCCCTGTCACTGGCCGGCTGCCGCAAACCGTTATGCTACGACCATGACCTGCACGGGCTGGGTTCCCGCCACGAGATACAGGTAAACTGGGAAAAGGAATGGGAACGGGACCTGGGCAAAAACTGGAAAGACCGCTGGCGCGGGGTACTCGGTTTCGGTTATGATGACCTCCGCCCGGGAGAGCCCGGGGGAATCCGGACACGCGTGTTCACCGACGGCAAACTGGCACATGAGGCCAACCTCGCGAGCAGCGGCGGACGAGTGCACATGAGCCCCGGCGTGCACGACATTCTCTTCTACAACAACGACACGGAGTACATCACCTTCCATGACGAGGAATCCACCGCGACGGCCGTGGCCAGCACCCGCACCCGTGCCCGCTCCACCTACAACTCCCGCAACGAGGGCGAGGTAACGGTCAACGCCCCCGACCAGCTGTACGGCTCGTTCCACCCGGAACACGAGGCCGTGCTCTCGGACACGATCATTCCCCTGTCCGTCAACATGCGCCCGCTGGTGTACACCTACGTCGTCCACTACATCTTCGAGCACGGCCTGAAATACGTGGCCTTGGCCCGGGGAGCACTGGCCGGGATGGCCGGAGGGGTTTACCTCCAGACGGGGATCACCACCGACGAGGTTGTGACCGTCCTCTTCGACGAGTGCACGGTGGACCAGCAGCTGGGGATATACGCGATCGTCCGTTCGTTCGGTGTTCCAAGCGATGACCCCATCCCGGGAGCCCCCCACGAGGGACACTCCTTCAAGCTCGAGCTGGAAGTACGCCTGAACAACGGGAAAATGCTGAATTTCGAGTACGATGTTACCGACCAGATCAGCGCCCAACCCCGCGGGGGAGTCATCGTGATCGATGGAATCCGCGTCGAGGACGAGGACGGGCTGGAAGGCTCCGGGGGATTTGACGTCAACGTGGACGGATGGGGAGAATTCCAGGACATCGTGCTCCCGCTAAACTAAAAGGAATATTTATTTTATACACATACTTAATTTAATGTTTAACTAAAAATTGTCCAGAGATGAAAAAACAATTTTTAACCGTGGCAGTAGCTGCTTTAGCACTGGCCGGTTGTTCAAAAAGCGAAACAGTAGAGGTTGCCGGCAATCGCGCAATCGGGTTTGAATCTTTCGTGAATAACAACACGAGAGCAGTAACTGAAGTAACTCAACTTACCGATTTTTATGTATTCGGTATGTATGGTTCAACAGATAATGACATTGTCTTCAATAATGAATTAAACACAAAAACAGCTTATTGGGTAGCAAGCAAAACGTATGAGTTCGGCGCATACTATAACGTTGACAAATACGAAGGTGCTTCTTTCGATTACACTACAAAGACACTGAAATTTCCTAATTACACGCCAAATAACGGGAAAGATCTTATTGTAGCTACTGCCTCTCGCACTACAAATACAGATGTAACCAGTGAAGATAAAGTTCAATTGAGCTTCAAACACATGCTATCGCAAGTAAAATTCACGTTCAACACTAGTGCAGCCGATGCTTACACAATTAAAATCAGCGATCTGAAATTCTCCGCAAAACAAACAGAAACCGGAACATATAACGGGACAAACATAACGTGGACAAACTCCGGCGCTAACGGAGAATACAAGTATCAGGAGATTGCCGACATTGCTGTAGAAGAAAACGGATATACAGGCAACGATGTTAATTTTGTAATTCCACAAAATAACACAAATACGATTGAAGTATCTTTTACTGCGACTTTAAATGGTCCAGGACTAACAGAAAAGTCAAGTCCATTCACAGCAAACTTAGGTTATTCAGCAAATGGTAAAGGCACAGACAATACCTGGACTCCTGGATATCGCTATAACTATATCGTAACCATCAACCCCGAAGATATTGATGGAACGTTAAAGAAGATCGAATTCGAAGTTCAGCAAATCGAAGGATGGGCAGATGCTTCAGAAACAACTGTACTACCTTAATTTTACAACAAATCCTGATAATACAGGAAATACAGGCCGGGCGGGGTTGAATGTCCCTTCCCGGTCACAATAAAAAATCATTAACAATAAAAACAAACGACTATGTCAAAAATTGGAAGAAGAATCAACCTGTCGGCCATAATCGCTTCCCTTTTTGCCGCTTCCTGTACCGCCATCGAGGGCAACGGCCCAAACGGTAATTCCCTGGCCATCAGCTTCACCCCGCGTACAGAAAGTCGCGCCGCCGTGAGCACGGCCAATGACATGAGCGAGGGATTCCGAGCATGGGGCTGGTACGGCACGGACCAGATCACCAACAACGTCTTCGATGGGGTAACCGTGAGCCAATCAGGAAATGTCTGGACATATACCGGGGGAACACAGTACTGGCTTCCCGGCTATACCTATAATTTCCACGCCTTGTACCCGTCCACCCTTCCCGATGAAAATGTAACTATCACCGCGGACGGAACCATTACCGTCAAAAGCTTCGACTGCTCCGGAACAGGAACGAATGCCGTGGACTTGATGACCGCCTCCCGCCTTGCCATGAATGGCACCGCAGCAGAGCAAGTGGCCTTCACCTTCTTCCACGAGCTCGCCTGGGTAAAATTCACAGTAAAATCCGAGAACGCCGTGGCTACAATCAACAGTTTCAAGGTATATGGCGTGAAGTACAAGGGAACCCTCAGCAAGAACGACCAAGGGAGTACCTGGGACCAGACAACAATCTGCTCCACAGACGACACCCCCTTTGTGGGAGAAACATTCGAATTCAACACCACGAACGGCTGGGAAAAAGACATGCTGGGAGACATGCTGCTGATTCCGGATTCCGACCTGACAAACGCCCATGTGGAAATCGCCTACCATTACCAAGGCGAAACGACAGACAGAACGTACGTCGTCGACCTGAACACCTCGACAACTTCCCAATGGGAAGCCGGCAAAAGCTACAACTACACCCTGACCATCAAGGGCGGCACCTTAAGCATTACCGTGAATGTTGTAGATTGGACTACCCAAGAAACATCGGTATCGTGGGGAGACGAAGATAAAAACCAATAATGCAAAATAACAGGACAACAACATGAAACATTTATCTTTTCATCATCTCTTTAGAGTATTGGCCATTTACCTGTTATTAATAACAAACACAGGCTGTCACAATGAATCGGATCAATGGCTTGCCGACGGACGCACGGCCACCATCCGTTTGAATCTTCCCATACTCAAGTCTGTATCCCGCGTTGACGTAGCAGGGGATGAAAATGCCATTAATCACCTTCGCGTCATTATTCTAGCTCAAGGAGCCAAGAGCATCAACAACACCTACACCGCCGACCAACTCACTGGGGGTACAATCGAGATAAGTGGCGTCCCGGTTGGTCCAGTGCAAATGTACGTCATCGCTAATGAAGCTAGTCTCGGTAAAGACTATTCCAATTTGACAGCCTTACAGAATGACCTCGTCGATGTTCCAGAAAAAGAAACTCGCAAGGTATTGATAAAAGATGAATCCTGCACGCATTTTCCAAAACGAGGCTCGGAATTTCCTGAAAATGGTCTGCCCATGACCTGGATGAACCAAAGCCTGACTATCGCCCCTCCTAGCGGGACACCACAGAATATTGAGGTAAACTTGGTACGTGTCGTGGCCAAGCTGAACATCACGATGAACAACGCACTCACCGAACCACTGACCATCACCGGGATGTCATTCGGCAAGTTTTTCGGCGACCGTCTATACCTCTTCCAAGAAACCAGTCTTGACGTTCCTGATGATGCTCAATATGAAGTAAAGAATTATACAAACCTTGCGATAACTATCCCGGGCAGTAGTAGCGAATCGTTGGTACTTTACATTTACCCTTCCTTTGCATGGAGTAATGGTACACAGGCTTCTCCCTATACTATCGGATTCAGCACCCAAAATAATATCACCTATCGCCCACAAGCGTTCGTGAACGAGTTCGGTGCCCTGAATGCCATCGCCCGCAACACCCAGGTGAACATCAGCGCCACGCTAAGAACGACAGCGCACGTCGAAATTCAATTTAACGTAGTAGACTGGCAAGAAAACACAGTCGATGTACCCTCATTTGACTAACATGTAACAACTGAATAACAGATATGAAAACAAACAAATTGCTATATTGTATGGTAGCGGTGCTCGCACTCCTCGGCGCCTCCTGCGCCGATGACCCTTTCGAGGATAACCGCAAGCGAGTGGAGGAAGGTATCCCTGTTCGTGTGCAGTTGAAATTTCAGGCTGAAGCCGAGCAAGTACTAACCCGTGCAGAGCAGGATAAGGAGTACGAGGAACGCATCGAAAACGTCTATATATTTGTATTTGACGGAGCTGGCAAAATAAAATACAGAGCCTTTCTCACGGAAGGAGAAAATTTATCCTTCGATAACGGGAATACAAATCATTCCTCCGGTTACATCACTTTCGACACAGAGTCGATGAATGACGCCACCATCGTGGGTATCGCAAACCTGAGGACCGCAAGCTCCGGTACTGCATTTCCCGTAACCGAGGAGGAAATGGATGCCATCCAGGACCTGAACAATCTGAAGACCTACGTCATGCGCATGAGCGAAGCTTCCATCAGCCGAGGAGGATTATTCATGATGACCGGTTACGCTAAAGACACCGAGGGCAATACCCAAGTTGTCATTCCCGGATCAGAAACCGGAACAGCAGAGGTACAAGCAACCTTAAAATTCGAACGTACCGACGCCAAGATAAAGTTCGTGGTGAAGACAAGCCCAAAAGAGCAAACATGGACCAATTTTTCCTTCAGTCCCCGGACCTGGAAAGTGAAGCGCGTACCGCAACAATCCTACCTGCTTGAGGCTCAGACAGGCGATTATAACAGAGATGATGCCATTTATTTTAATACTCCCGCCATGCCATTCGAGACACAAACTACCGATCCGGACAACGCCAATCTATACACTGGAGGCAGTTTCGTGTTCTACATGCCCGAAAACAAAAAGGCTCCTCTCCAGTCCGTTTCAGACTATCCTTCCCGCGATGCATGGGACACCGAGAAAGGACTGGATGATAACGGTAACCGCACCTTTACCAACGCCAATGCCAACTCCACCTACGTGGAAATGACCGGAACGATCTCCTACATAAACGGAGAAAACATGCTAGTAAATGCCGCCGTGCGATTCATCGTGCATCTGGGTTACTTAACCTCATATAAAGATAACGAGGGACAAACCATCAGCGTAACCCCCGATCCTAACGACTACAACACCAAACGTAACGGCTTCTACACCTACAACGTAATAGTACGCGGCGTTGATGACATCATCGTGGAAGTGACCGATGGGACTGATCAACGTCCTGGTTACGAAGGTGACGTGGTATACAGCACAACTGACATCTTCGAGTTCGACTCTCACTACGACCGCCGTCTCATCAAACTGAATAAAAAAGCAATCGGGACCGAAATGAAGTGGAGCGTTAATACCCCTTTCAGCCGCGGCATACACGACGCCACAGACGATGACAAAAATATCGAACAAGACATGCGCGACTATCGCTGGGTGAAATTTGCCATCAATACCGACTACGGTGTGGACAACAGTCACCTTGTAAAATACCCGGGCGACCAGAACTACAACGACCCGTTCCCGATGGATGCAAGCAACAACAACAAACCATCCCCATACTATGATCAGGCATCAGAGTATTACGGAAATAAAGGAAATTACCCAGAGGCTCGTCTGCTTGATGTAAATCAACTCATTCGTCGCCTGCAGCAAGAAGCAGCAAATGAAGACTCCTCTATTTTCTTTAAAGATCCGGAGGACGGCGAGGAAAAAGTGGCTATCACGGTCTTCGTTGATGAGCATCTTTATTTCAACCACCCGCTGACCAATCAGCCGGGAGATGAAAACCGCTCGTTATGGAAACTGACCACGGACAAGGAAGACCGCCAGTTGCACATCATTGCCCAAGGTTCGCAAATAAGTCCTGACGGTAATTCCAGCGTCGTAAACTCCACTTTCACCTTCAAACAACGCCCCATAAGCACCATCTTCAACGTGGACAAAAATGAATTGCAAACTGCTTGGGGATTGGAATCCGTGATGGAAACGGGACGAATGGGTAAAGGAAGCAGACAATATGGTAGTTCCACTAGTAACGGCCGAAACAACACACTGGATATCATCCTTGGCTCCGGACACGATGGGACACTCCATTGGACAGATGTACTAAATACCAATTCCCCCTACGACTTAAACACAAACTACCAAGATCCCGTATTTGCCTGTCTACTGCGCAATAGAGATTTAAACGGTAACAACCTCGTAGAATCCAATGAAATACGCTGGTATTTAGCGGCCATTGATCAGTTAACAGACATCTACATCGGCGAATATGCTCTGGACGAAAAATCCCGTCTCTATCCCAGCAACCCGGCAGACCGCGAAAATCAGGTACGCTGGCACTACATTTCTTCCTCTGCCGTAACAAATAGCAATAACGCCTGGATTCTTTGGGCAGAAGAGGGAGCATCACGTGGTGCACATAACGCAACAAATGCAGGATCAGTTTTCTCCTATCGCTGCGCACGCAATCTAGGACTAAAACTTGGCGAACCTGATGTAGAACCTGCAGACTTGATTGACGTGACTGACGAAGGAGGTGGTTTTTATCTGATTGATGCCACCAACATGAATGTCAAGGCTCGCCGCACCAACTACGAAGTAAATCCATTACCCTTGCATAACGAACGTTCGGCAAATAATCTTCCATATGCCAAGTTCAGGGTACATGCAAATGTATATGGAGGAGATGGAAAAGCTCCTTATGTAGAACGCTGGAATGGATCTACTCCAGAATGGAATGATTGGCCATGGAATCATTTTCAAACATTCAACGGCTATGACGACGGGTATCGTATTCCCAATCAACGCGAGCTGCTTATCATGACAACCCGTCTGCCTAGCACAGCCTGGAAAAACTTTACAAGCTCAGGAGCTAGTACAAAACCATACTACATCTGTCAAACTGCATTCTCTTTGAAAGGGATCAGTCCTTATAATGATTCACGAGAGGGCTTTCTTTGGGATTCTAATTCGGGAGTCTTCTTTCTTCAAAATGACACAGACGAAGAAGGCTACGTCCGGCCCGTGCAGGATGTACAATAAACTATTTTGAAAAGATAAAATAATACATATTGCAACCAGCGCTTTCTCTCTCGGACAAGAGAAAGCCTTTAGCCGCCCCTCCACTCTCTCGGAGCGGCTATTTTTCAAGTTTTTTGCTACCTTTGAGAAAAACGGGAACACACGGAAATTATTTGCGAGTCGACCTCCACCCGAGGAGTGCAGAACGTCGCACGAAAGGGAGAACTATTCCACCTGCCGGAATTCCTGCACACCACACGGGAGACAGACACGAGACCATAAAGCCCCAATCACCTATATCTACACAGGCCATTCCTGCGTTTGAGAAGATGCACGTTTCTTCATAACGAGAAATACAACTGGATATTCTCGTGAAAAAATATCCATTCACTATTTTCCAACTTACCTATTTCTTCTCATTTTATCATTTGTTTTAGCGTCTTTTTCATCTGTTCGTGGTCGCGGAAGTCATTTCGAAGAGCATACTGGCCTCGCTTATCCACCAACACATAAGAGGGAATCCCATCCATCTTAAACTTATTGCCGAGATAGGCCCACTGCTTATCCGTAAGGCGATAGTGCTTCCCCTGAATTCCAGATATCATTTTCTTATAGGCGACAATAGGCGAAGTTTCATTGGCTATATAAATCCACACCAGATTATCACTTTTCAATTCACTGTTTTTCAGCGGTTCATTAGCTTTAATGGCCACACGGCAAGGTACGCACCAAGTATTCCAAAAGTCCACGAGAATAAATTTCCCCTTATAGGGTGCAATAATAGCATCGAACAACTCCTCTACAGGAACATCGGGTGTCTTTTCAATGACAGCATTCCTTTCAAGAATCTTCAGCTGAGCCAACGCATTCTCCTGCATTTTCAAAAGAGATTCTTGCCAGAAGGGATTCTGCAAGTTCTCCAGGACTTTCAAATCGACTTCAGTAATAGCAGCACTCAATGCCTTCTGGACCAAAGGCAACACCACCTTCAAATCAGAAACGAAAGTACCTTCGAGACCCGCACTCTTTGGCCATTCGACACCCGAATTAACCACTGCAGATACATAATCCCTAAAATTTCTTCCCATCAACAACTTTGGGTCAGCAACAGAAAAGAGCTTGCATAACTCTGCACGATTCTCTGCCGTCAGCGAATCAATTTTAATCTCCAACGGTTCAGACAAGTCCCACTGATTACATATCTTTCTGTAGTTGTGTTCTCGGAAAAAATCTCCTCGTGCCATAGCCACAACTGCCTCTTGCCTCAGGTTAAGCAAAGCCAACTCCTTACCTACAGGAGACAAACTACTTTGAGCAATGCTGTCCACAAGAGCCTTATAACAGTCAATAACATGACGAGTATATTCAACAGCTGTCATCTTGTAGTCGGCAAACTCGCCAGAATACAAGTCCATACCATAATATTTTCCAGAATTCGAGGATGGAACAGACAGGCCGGCATATCTACCCGTAGAATAACAAAAGGGCATAACTTCAAATGCAGGTAAGTGTTTTTTCTCCGCACGACGCTTCACAATATATTGCCCAATCCACCTCATATCCATGTAGAGATCAATCTTTTCACCCGGAACCAACCATAACCATTCACTTCCCACGCCGACGTTTACCCAAGCCTGCGCAGGCCCGTATTGCCAAAATTTGAATTCTGCCATATCAGTTTCCGTATTGATCTCGGCCGTATAAATCTGTTGACCATTCATTAAAGTATTAAGACGAATCTTAGCCTCCTTGGCAAGTTCCTTCCGGTATCCTGAAAAATGCATACGCACCACAGTCTCTCCGACCTCAAACAACGGGGCAGGCACAGAGTCGAGAGCAATTTCCGAAACATTGGTTATATCAACCGGAATGTCAGCGGGAGAATCGAATATTTTCTTCCCCGTCAGATCAATACCAAACAATTTGAAACAATCCCCGTCATCCCCCTCTATAAAATCAAACGAACGTGTATCGTATGGCAAAGGTTCGAAAATCAATTGAAAAGAAGTCTCTCGTGGTTCTATTATCCAAGAAAGCGAATCTGCCTTACAACCTCGCACACCAGTCAGGAAATAGCGTTTATCATCAGCTAACAGGTAAGATTCAGCACTAATCTCAATCCGATCGTCCGACAAAAAATAAACATCGATATAAAGCACGGTAGCAGTATCGCTCAATTCAACCTTGGTGATGTCAATAGCCATCGTGTTGGCTGATTCTATTAGAGGATTTTCCACACATTTATTCCATCGTCCACACGAGACGGCTAACCACATTAGCACTATTGTTGTTAGAAAAGCGATCTTATTATTCATAAAGGACTCTATTTTATCAATCATTCAAAGGTAATAAAAAGTAATAAACCCCACCCAGTTTTTATCGACAGAAGCCATGAAGAACTATTCATATTTCAGGTTTTTTGTTACCTTTGAAAAAAACTAAAACACACGTACATGACAACGGATATTATCTGCTTCGTTCCTGGAAACGAAGCGACAAGAATACAGGAAAAACACACGGAAATCATTTACGGGTCATTGACCTTCACCCGAGGATTGCAGGAAGTCGCACGAAAGGCGACTACCCCCTTCGTGTTATTCCACATCGGCACACGAGCAATCAGCGCGGGACACAACATGCTACACCGGCTGGAACAAGTGGCCCGGGATACCGGGGCAGCCCTCGTGTACGCGGACTATTACCAGGAGAAAGCGGGTAAAAACACTCCGCATCCCACGATAGATTACCAGACGGGGAGCCTGCGGGATGATTTCGACATGGGAAACATCTGGCTCGTACGCTCGGATCTGCTGCGGAAAGTTGCCGGGGAGATGAACATCCCATTCCAGTACGCCGCCCTTTACGACTTGCGCCTGCGCCTGTCCCGGGAAGGGGAGATATTCCATCTGCCGGAATACCTGTATACCGTGCAGGAGACAGACACGAGACGTTCCGGGGAACGCCAGTTCGACTACGTGAACCCGAGAAACCGGGAAGTGCAGATTGAAATGGAAATGGCATGCACCAATCACCTGAAAGCCATTGAAGCCTATCTGCCACCAAGAACCAAACAGGCGGATGCCTCCGGTGAGTTCCCTGTGGAAGCCTCAGTCATCATACCCGTACGCAACCGGGCAAAGACCATCGGGGATGCCGTGCGATCAGCCCTGGAACAACAGACCTCATTCCCGTTCAACGTCATCATCGTGGACAATCACTCGACCGACGGGACAAGCGAAACTCTGGAAGCCCTGCAACAAAAAGACAAGCGAATCATTCATCTTACCCCCGAAAGGGAGGACCTGGGCATCGGGGGGTGTTGGACATTGGCCATCCAGAACGAAGCCTGCGGGCGATACGCCATCCAATTGGACAGCGACGACCTGTACGCGGACACGGATGTGTTGGAACGCATCGTGAAGATTTTCCACGAGCGACAATGCGGAATGGTTATCGGGAGCTACCGGATGGTGAATTTCAACCTGGAAGAGCTTCCCCCCGGAATCATTGATCACCGGGAATGGACTGCCGAGAACGGCCACAACAACGCCCTGCGAATAAACGGACTCGGGGCCCCCAGGGCATTCTGTACCAACCTTGCCCGGAAATTCCAACTTCCCAACACGAGTTACGGGGAAGATTACGCCATTGTCCTACGCGTGTGTAGAGACTACGCCATAGAACGTATTTACGAGCCCTTGTACCTGTGCCGTCGTTGGGAAGGCAATTCCGACGCAGACCTGGACATCACACGGGAAAACGCGCACAATTTCTACAAGGATAAAATAAGGACCATTGAGATACTAGCCAGACAACAGGCAAACAAGGCGAACCCAGGAAACGAGGAGTTGAACCATTTCTTTAACCGCCAACTGGAAACCTGGGAAAACGTTCGGGAAAATTACCGAAAACTAAGCCATATCCAGGTACGGACGATTGATTTCGGCGAATTCCACATCGACATCCAACACAACCCGGACCGGATAAAGTCGGCCACGGCAAAAATCGACGCCTCATCCCTCCAGGCAAGAGCCTGTTTCCTATGCCGGGAACATATCCCGGAAGAACAGCTCAGCCTGCCGTACGACGAGGAACTTGAGATTCGGGTGAACCCGTTCCCCATATTTGACCGTCACTTCACGGTTCCCTCGACAGGACACAGTCCGCAGCGCATTCACGGACATTTGGAACAAATGCTGGACCTGGCCCGAAAATACCAGGATTACACCATATTTTACAACGGACCGGAAAGCGGGGCATCGGCACCGGACCATTTTCATTTCCAACTGGCACCAAGAGGCATCATGCCCCTGGAAGCCGACACGAGACATTGTCACCGTGAAACAATAGCAACCACCTCGCCCAACGGACCAAGTATAGAATACATCCCGGGGTATATCCGGCAAAACCTCATCCTGCGCGGACGGGAGAAAGAATCCCTGATGCAGGCGTTCGAACACGTCACGGGATGCATGCAAGGTGTCGTACCGGGCAGCATGGAACCGATGATGAACCTGTTCGCGTGGCACGAGGCGGGGACATGGACCCTGGTTATTTTCCCTCGACGCAAACACCGCCCGTGGCAATTCTTCGCGGAAGGTGAGGAACATATCCTGTTCAGTCCGGGTTGTGCAGATTTCGCGGGACTGATCATTTCTCCCCGGAAAGAGGATTTCGAGCGGTTGGACGCCCCGTTATTGCGGGATCTGTTCGGGCAACTGACGCTGGACGACAAAGCCTGGAAAACATTAGTAGAACGAATACAAAACACTTCGCCATGTCATTAGAGAATATAGAAGTCGGTATCCTGTTTGCCCCCATTATCCGTTTTCGCTTGAACGGCCAATTCCAGACAAACGGGGAAATACTGACGGGAGAATATACCGCCGAGAAACGGGATGGGCACATCGTCCTGCTGGGAACAGGGGGAGAAAGAATCATCACGGACGGATTCACCCTATCCCCCAAAGGAGACGAAGCGACATTCGACCTCCTGGACGTGACCATCGGTATCCATTTCCACTGGGAAAGACGAGAGGAACAAAGATTCCGCGGGGCATTGAAAATACTGGATGAAGGCCAACACCTGACCGCGGTGAATATCATCCCGCTGGAGGAATACCTGACGAGCGTTATCTCCTCCGAAATGAGAGCCACCTCTTCCCGGGAATTACTCAAGGCTCATGCCGTGATTTCCAGAAGCTGGCTACTGGCCCAGAAAATAAACAAAGGGACGAAAAGCAAGGGACACCGTTCTTGCCAACAAAACGAGGGGGAATACATCCGTTGGTTCGACCGGGAGGATCACGAGCGATTCGACGTGTGCGCCGATGACCATTGCCAACGCTACCAAGGCATCAGTCGGGCCTATACTCCTGCCGTGCAAGAAGCAATCGACGCGACGAGGGGAGAAATTCTGACCTACCAGGACGAGATATGCGATGCCCGATTCTCCAAATGTTGCGGGGGAATAACGGAACGTTTCGAAAGCGCCTGGGAGGATACCCCTCATCCCTACCTGAGAAGAATCGCGGACAGCGAGGAAGAAGAGGGACTCGCCGGAGATTTACACCAGGAAACAGAAGCCAGGAAATGGATTCTCTCCTCCCCAGACGTATTCTGCAACACGACCGACAAACAGATTCTATCCAACGTGCTCAACGACTACGACCAGGAAACCCAAGATTTTTTCCGCTGGAAGGTGAGCTATACCACGGAAGAACTCTCGCATCTTGTCAAGGAAAAATTGGGCATGGATTTCGGGCAGATAACGGACCTGGAAGTCGTGGAAAGAGGAGAATCCGGACGCATCATCCGGCTACGGATAACCGGCACCCGACGCACCCTGATTATCGGGAAGGAATTACTTATCCGCAAGGCATTATCCCCCTCTCACCTGTATAGCTCGGCTTTCGTCGTTGACAAGGAAACCGACGCGGCAGGCACTCCCCTACGCTTCACGCTCCGGGGAGCCGGCTGGGGACATGGTGTTGGTTTATGCCAAATCGGGGCCGCGGTGATGAGCGCAAAAGGGTATTCCTACCGGCAGATTCTGACACATTACTTCCCGGGTAGTCAAATCGAACAATTAGCATCATGGAAAAAGACAAAAACTCAAAACCAGTAAGCCCATGGGCCTGGATCCCGTCGCTCTATTTCGGACAAGGCCTTCCTTACGTGCTGGTCATGACCGTGGCGGTCATCATGTTCAAAAACATCGGTATCAGCAACACGGACATCGCCCTATACACGAGCTGGCTATACCTGCCGTGGGTCATCAAACCGCTGTGGAGTCCCCTGGTGGACATCGTGAAGACTAAACGCTGGTGGATTGTCGTCATGCAATTGCTCATCGGGGGAGGATTGGCCGGAATCGCCCTAACCCTACCGGGCGACAATGCATTCCGTTACGCGCTGGCATTCATGTGGCTATTGGCATTCAGTTCCGCCACGCATGACATCGCCGTGGATGGCTTTTACATGCTCGGACTGAATGACAGGCAACAGGCATTCTTCGTGGGAATCCGCAACACGGCCTATCGGATTGCCATGCTGACGGGACAGGGAGGCATCGTGATGCTGGCCGGATGGCTGGAAGAACATTACCGGGAAAGCCTCCCGACAGCAACAGCCATCCCTCAAGCCTGGAGTGTCACTTTCTATATTCTATGCAGCACCTTCCTGTTGCTGTTCATTTACCACCAGTGGATATTGCCCAAACCAGCGAAAGACGCTCCTTATTCAGGCGAGCACCATTCATTTCGGGCATTCGGAGAGACATTCCTTTCATTTTTCCGCAAACCCGGAATTATTCCGGCACTGGCCTTGATCCTGCTATTCCGTTTCGCGGAATCACAACTGGTAAAAATCGCCTCGCCTTTTTTATTGGACTCCCCGGAAGTGGGAGGTTTGGGATTAAGCACCCTACAAGTTGGGACCATCTATGGGGTAATCGGCTTAATCGCCCTAACAGCGGGAGGAATCCTTGGGGGTATCGTCATGGCCCGTCAGGGATTGCGGCGCAGTATCTGGGGTATGACGGCCGCCATGAATGTTCCGAATGCCGTGTACCTGTACATGGCATTGGCTCAACCTTCAAGTGTATGGCTCATTTCCACATGCGTGGCCATCGAGCAATTCGGTTACGGGTTTGGTTTTACCGCATTGACCTACTTCATGATGTTATTCAGCAAAGGAGCGCAACAGACCGCCCACTACGCGATATGCACGGGTTTCATGGCACTGGGAATGATGCTTCCAGGCATGATTTCCGGTTATATCCAAGAAGTTATAGGCTATCAAAACTTCTTCATCTGGATCATGCTCTGTACCGTTCCCAGTTTTATCGCGGTAAAATATGCACCAATCCTAGAAAAAAATCGATGAATAAGCGGATAAAATTAAAAAATCTTATATCTTTGCCCCCGCATTGGAAAGATGCAGGAGTGGCTGAACTGGCACGCCTGGAAAGCGTGTAATCGCCTAAAGCGATTCGGGGGTTCGAATCCCCCTCTTTCCGCAGAAGGAAAAGAGTTAGAAGTTGACACTAACTCTTTTTTTGTTTTTGACTCACTTAATGAAAAACAAACATGGATGATTTACAACATATCGGGTATAGCCGGGAAGTGATAGAATTCGTGGCTGTCGCAAAAGAATTCTGCGGTTACCTTGAAAATATAGAAGAGGAAGAAGTTCACTCGTTTCTATCAAAAATGCAAAAATTCATCCCTTTGATCTATTTAAAAGGCAGCCTTCTCCCCCATTGCGAAAGCGACAGCATGGGACTGGTTGAGGACCGGGTAACGGAAGAGGATTATAACCTGCTACACGCCCGTTTAAATCAATTGTTAGGAGAACACGACGAGTACCTGGAAGTATTCGACGAGGCCATGCAATACAGCGAGACACCCGTGGTAAATACAATTTCCGAGAAATTGGCCGACATTTACCAGGATCTCAAAAATTTCATTTGCGCCTACCGGGGAGGTATGGTTGAAGTCATCGAAGAAGCCTTATGGCAGCTCAACAATAATTTTGAACTATACTGGGGGAAAGCATGCGCGGGGGTATTACGTGCCATTCATGCAGCCGTGTACAAAGTAGCAGATTCCAACGAAGCACTATAAATCTATGACAACATACAAGAAGACTATTGGAGATGAAGAAATAAACGAGATGCAGCTATTCTCGTTTCAAGGGACGATTAAGGTCATAGACAAAATTGAAGATATTACCGAAGCAGTACAAGACTTGAAACGTTGGCCATATATAGGTTTTGACACGGAGACAAAACCCGCCTTTCAAAAAGGGGTTACGCATTCCATCGCCCTACTGCAATTGTCAACGCCGGAACAGGTCTACTTGTTTCGCCTGAACAAAACAGGACTAACGCCAGAATTAACCGAAATACTCGCCTCAGAAGATATCGTAAAAATCGGTGTCGGCATAAGGGATGACATTCGAGGCTTACGCCATTTACGAGAATTTAGCCCGAAACAATTTCTTGACCTGCAACTATACGTCAAGGCTTTCGGAATCGAGGAAATGTCATTTTCCAAGCTAATGGCCATCATCTTCAACGTACGTATATCTAAAAGACAGCGCACCTCTAACTGGGAAGCCCCCATGCTCACCTCAGCGCAAGTACATTATGCCGCAACAGACGCCTGGGGAGCATTAAAGATGCACCAGGCACTGAGTCAAGAAAATATCCATCTGGAATAAGCTATCCCATTCACGTGAAAGCAAAAAATAAGGATGTTTGGTAAACATCCTTATTTTTTTGATTTCGCAAATAACTAACATTCAATAGCATACAGAAAAAGTTATTGTAAAGTAAAAAAAAGCGCACAAATATTTGGTAGGTGAGGAGAATTTTGTACTTTTGTGCCCGGGTAAGTCCTATGCGACCAGCTCCTGTCGAACTCCCCCAGGGTCGGAAGGCAGCAAGGGTAGATGGTTGTAGCGGTGCGACATAGTCCGCTTACCCATTTGAATCGCCTCTTTAGCTCAGCTGGCCAGAGCACGTGATTTGTAATCTCGGGGTCGTTGGTTCGAATCCGACAAGAGGCTCAAAAGTTCTTTTTCAGTTGCTGTTGTAGCTCAGGGGTAGAGCACTTCCTTGGTAAGGAAGAGGTCTCGGGTTCAAATCCCGATAACAGCTCGAAAGACAGTCTTCACGGACTGTCTTTTTTATTTACTACCACTTTATATCACAACTACTTACAACATAAAAGTCTCACTTTATACAAAGAGATGAATAGTAATGTATTATTTCATTTTTTTAGATTCTGAATAAAAAATGGGAAGGAAGCAGGGATTTTAGGGGTATTTGGAGCCTGTGTTTTACCTATTGTTTTACCTGTTTTGTCCCCCATTTTCTGCCACAATGTCTGTTTTAACGTTCTTAAACGTTATTCATCCCATAGCCAGCATGGGGGATTTCTTTCTTACTTATCGATTTCCACCTGATTACTTGTAAATGTAGACAAGGAGATTTCTTCCTTATTCACGAAAGGCTCCTTGCGATAGGGACAATCCGTACACATACATTGGGCACACTTGGGAGATTCAAAAATATCACAGGGATCAATATGCACATTCAACACGATATTATTTGAAAACCGTTCTTTAAGAACATCCCGTAAGCGAGAACCGATTTTATGCCCTTGCGTTATATTCAAAAACCAAGGAATGGTAAGATCACAATCCATATAAAGGCAATTCCCGTATTTTATAACTTTCGTGTTATGGATATCGATCCATTCCGGCAAACGATTCGCGTTCAAAGTTTCCGCCAGATTATTCAAAAGATTCAGGTCTGCCCGGTCAAGCAGATTATCCGTCGTTTTACGCAAGATAGAAACCCCGGTCAGAATAATAATCGTTCCGAAAATGAAAGCCATCGCACTATCAATCCAGGTCAGTCCGGTGATATAAAGCAACAACAACCCTACAATCAAGCCGATTGTAGAATACGTATCTGACTGCAGGTGTTTACCTCCAGCGACCAATGCGATAGAATCATACTTTTTACCGACAAGAATACTATACCACCCCATCAAATAATTCAACACTCCAGAAACAGCAATGATATAAATACCTATATCTATTTTTTGTATGGCATCCGGTACTATCAACCGCTTGACTCCTTCGTATATAATCAACACCCCGGCAATTGATATCAAAATCCCTTCTATGGATGCAGATATCAATTCAATTTTCCCATGTCCAAAGGGATGGTTCTTATCTTTAGGCTTGGCAGCCCAATACAAACTGAACAAACTAATTCCTCCCGCTGCCACATTCACAATACTTTCCATGGCATCTGTCAATACCCCGACAGAATTCGTCAGATAATAAGCTACAAACTTTGCACACAAAATAAAAGCCGATACCAGCAATATATTCCGTTGAACACGTTGCTTTAATTTATTCTCGTCAACTTGCATTATCTTATTCATTAATGATCCTACTTACAGCGTACAAAATTACGAAATAACATGAAATGATATTTTCCTCCCAATTAAAAAGGATATCCTATTGCCAGGTGAAATCTCAAACCGTCTTTAAAACTCGGAATATTATAATATCCTTTCTTATCCGCATTTTTATACGGGGTATGAAGAGCAACTCCCAAATCCGCACGGATGACGATAAACCCGATATCATAACGCAATCCGAATCCCGTTCCCATGGCTATTTCATTCAACAGCCCCCCGACTTTAAATTCTCCCCCGGGACGTTTTTCATCCTTTCGCAACAACCAAACATTTCCTGCATCCAAGAACAATGCCGCATTTAATTGATACATGAGTTTAAACCGTAACTCGACACTTCCCTCCAACTTAATATCTCCCGTTTGATCCAAATAAGCCGTAGAATTCGTGGTTTCCTGATGGTAACTACCCGGCCCCAAGGAACGGATCGTGAAAGCCCGGATACTATTAGCCCCACCGATATAAAACTGCTCACTATAAGGCATCACCTGAGAATTTCCGTAAGCATAACCGATTCCCCCGGAAAAACGGAAAGCCAGTTGCGAATTCTCCGTCACTCGGCGATAAACAATCAATTCCGTGGTCGCTTTCAGAAACTGGGAATAGGGATTTCCGAACAACGTTCGCTCGCCACCTTCTCGATTACCGAACATCCCCTGAATGGCTGAAATCAAATTTCCTGCGGAAATAATCGTATTCTGCCAATAAAAGCGATTCGGGTTACGGGGTGTCACTCCCCGTTCGTAAGTATTCGTGTAAGATATTAATGGAATAAACTGATTTTGGAAACTCAAGGCTATAGCCGGATTATTCGCCATTGTTTCATCAAATTCTGCCGAAGTTCTCAGCAAGTACGTATAATTAATTTTCAACGGAGTAACACTATGATGCATCCGTCTCGAAGACTGAAAATCATACGTGGTCGAACCGGAAAAAGATATCATTCGGAAAAATGAATGACGATTCAAAAAATCAACCCCTAACTGGAAATTCGTACGCTCAGCAAATTCTTTCCTGCTTCTAAGAAAATCGGGGACTAACAACCGGGGAACGGACAACCCGACATCCACCCCCAACTCGTAAGAATTCAACAACCCGGACGAAGCCTCTTGTTTCCCGGTTTGCCACTCGTAGGCCCCATTCAACTTGAAGGAAAGATTTTCCCCTCCCCGAAAGGCATTCTTATTCGTGATACTGAATGACAAGCCTGGTCCCAACAAATTATTCGATTTGGACGATACTCCCAGCTCACATTCCATCTCCACAGGCAAATCGTACTCGGCATTCACGTTCACATCAAGTAATCCGCTTTTTGAAGAATCCACACGGGATACCTCCATGTTCGTATATTTGAAGATACCCAATCGTGCAAGGTTAGCCTGAGTCCGTTGCTGCAACGAGGAAGAGAATACATCTCCCGGATGCAGATGCACTGTCCGGGCGATTACCTTAGGTCGCAAATCTAATGGGCTATCATAATAAACCTTCACTCCACGCACGAGCAAAGAATCTTTTCCTTGTATTCCATCCTCACCCTTCGCCTCACCTAATACCAGATTTACCTTCCCCACCCGATAAACCTGCAAAGCGAATGCAGGAACCCCATGCTTCAAGGAGACACGTACATCCGCTACACCTCTCACCCGGGTAGTATCAACCAAAAATTCAATATAATCCGCCTGGAAATAATAGTATCCCAACTCTCTCAACAAGCGAGACACACGTTCTCGCTCTTGTTCAATTTGGTATAGATCATACTGCATCCCACTTTTCAATAGACTAAAAGCCTGAGCCCGTTTCACGATGGTATCCATTTTTCCCTTCCATCCCCAATATTCCACGTTCCCGATCACATGCGCCGTCGGAATCCGCACGTTATAAATCAGTTTAGCTTTCTTGGGATTACGTTTGTTATAAACGACCTCATAACCGGTCTTAACCCCAAAATAACCGTACTCTTTAGCCGTATTCTCCACCAACTTCAAGCGAAGATTAGGCTGTACATCCGAAATCAATACCGGCTTTTTGGACAATTTCTTGTATATCCAATATTTCACTCCCTTCTGTTTCTTGATATTCCAGTTATACACCCACAATCCCAAGGGAAAAGGGGTACGGACATACGGACTATATAAAGGATTATTCGGGGGATAGGCCAAAGCACTCGTGATTGCCCCTTCCGGCCCATCCAGTTTAACCCCCTCGGCAGTCTCTATATTCATTTTTTTCACACCGGTATACAAAACCTCCCCTTCGCCCAATTTCTTCACGGTTGAACAGGAGGCACACCATCCTCCCAGGAAAAACAACCATATGATATATATATACCTATTACCTATCCGATACTTCATCTTCTTCCCTTTTTTCTATTTCCCTATTTTTCCGCCAACGGAACAAATCCAAAAATTCCTGGAATTTCTTCCGCAACACGATACTGATACCCGTTTGAATGACTTCCCCTTCCAGCACGCTTTCATATCCCGAATGCCGGAACAACTTCAAGAAATATTTGGAACTATTACCAAACATGTATTCCAAAGAAAGATCATCCACAAAGTTTTCTTCCATTCGACCGGCTTCTGTCGGATTACTGTCCGTGGACACCCGTCCACCCACGGACACCCGTACTTTATTGTTGAACAAGCGTTTCGAGAATTGATAAGAATAATCCGTTTTCTTGGACTCCCCTCCTTCTCCCACCTGGTTATAGGAATTTATACCAAAACTCAGATCCACTCCCTTCAAATGTTTACGAGACCACTGATTCAGTTCGTTCTCCACCAGGTTATTGACCGCATTATCCGACATATTGTTTTTAGCCACCGTTCCCGGGGCGGTATAAGTTCCATATATCATCAGGTTCATCGCCTCTTTTGCTCGCTCCTCCGGGGTCATTCCCGCCAACTGATTTTGTATTGTCAGATCCCCCGTCGCCGATAAATCAAAAACAACTTCAGGCTTTTCCAGCGAACCGTCCACTTTGATCATCGCCTGGAAATTAACCAAACGGGAATTCTGGCTATCATCCGTCACATTGGCACTTATCGATTCCGCCGCGACAATATTCATTTTCGGGTTCATCAGATCACCCGTCCATTCCACGTAATTCCCTTCCTGTATCTTAAATTCCTTTTGTCCGATAACCGGCAAACCATAGGAGATTAAACCACCTCCCAACACGTAACGTCCTACCAATCTCGAATCTCCCACCGGATTCAACGAATAGGTCAATTCACCCCCTCCCTGTATCGATACCCGGTTCTGTCCGTTTGTCGAAAGCAGTACATTCATTCTCACCTGAGGATCAATATTCAAGGTCATCAACAAATCAATTGTCGTGGTTTCCACCTCCTGCAACGTATCCGTCAACGTTACCCGCACCGTATCCTGAAAGGACACGAAACGCACAAAATCTTCCGTTTTGTCCGAGACATCCAAGGGAGAGGATCTCAAAACATAATTTATCTCGCTATTCCCGGACAAATTAACCTTTCCCCTAACCTGCAACGCGTTCAGCATTCCTTTCACGGAAGTCTCCACGTCCAGGTAAGCCTGTCCATAAAGCATCGATTCGTCATTTTCTTCCGCCCCAATCACCTGAAACTCTCGTCCACTAATTGTCGTATTCACGCGAATTGCCGAGAATGAAGTAAAATCAACATTTCCCTCCACTTCCAGACGACGCTTATTAGGTGCAATTATTCCCCAACGGTTAAACTGCAGCATATTATCCGCTATCAGTATCGGAAGAGAATCCAACTTAAAGGTCGTTCCTACCATCATCGCCTTCAACTCCCCGTTACGGAATCCCAGCAGGCCACTCAGACGAGGTTCATCCATACTCCCGGACAAAAGCACCTTTCCTTCCAACCCTCCATCCAGTTCCGCCGTACCATCCGGCATGAAAACATTTGCCAGTCGCAAGGGAAGATACCTGAAATCAACACCAACACGAACCGAGTCTCCCTCTCCCAGAACACCATCTACCCGGACCGCCTCCTGCTGATCTATCGTCAATCCTGCCTCCACCATCTGCCTGAGCGTTTCTTCCTGGCTATAAGTTAAAGACAACCCAATATCTCCTACTCGTTTCTGCAAATACCCCAACTCATCCACGCCTACCTTCCCGGAAATTTCCATTCCCTTTTCCCCGGCAGCCAAACGTACATCCGCCTCCAGGATTCCGGATATCTCCGGCAAGAAAGAAAGCCCCTCGGCAATTCCTCCCAAATCTATTCCCTTAATATCCACCAGCAAGGATTCCGGCTTATCCCGCTCTCCTCCTTCCGAAATGACACGTATACGTTTATCCTCGTTTAATAATTGCAGACTGGCCGCTATCGCCCCGTTTTTCATCATCCGGACATAATTTCCCCGGTTCACCCGCCATGGCGTGTATCCAATGACCAATGGTTCCGGAGACAAGCTCACGTTGACCGCCTCCTCCTCAAAAGCCACATTAGCCCCGAGATTAAAAATCTCCTTATTTTCCTCGCTTTTCTCCCTCAAACGCACGTTCAACTGATTATCAACCACACTTCCCGTAACTCCCACCTGTCCGATTCCTTTCAACTGGCTCGCCGAGGCATATAAATCCATACCATAACGCAACGCCTTCTGCCTCCTGTCGATATTCAACATCACACTGTCAATCACCAAATTACTCGTCTCAATTTTTCGAACTGCCATATTCAAACGCAAATCCTCCCCGGATGAATACCCGGCCTCCAACACAAATTCCCCAAATCCCAATGCACTTCCCTGCAAATAACGGTTAACCACATTATCCTTACCAGCCTTCAGGCTTAACGAAAACTCTGGTAACACCTGACGCAACGATTCCGCATCGAAACGATAAGTTTCCACCTGACGCTTCAACGAGTCGACAACCGTACCCCATGCCTTCCCCAACGCCTGCAAATTACCAGCTTCGGCAAAACGGACACGAAAATCCCCGGCATCCACGCCCAAACTGGTTTGTCGTTCATCCGCACCAAAATTCAAAACCAGATCTCCCAACGCGTAATCCTTACCGTCATTAAATCTCATCCCCTCCAAATCGACATTCAACCCGGCATTTCCTTCCTCTTCCCAAAAACCGCTCACGTTCATTTTCAACCCAAAGGCCAATGGCGTCAAAGAAAAATGCAACGCCTGTAAATCCACCCGACGAATATCCCCCTCCACCAGTCCCCGGTATCCCTCCTTCTCCGTCACTTTCCCCTCGAAAGTTAAATCCACATCCAATGCCTCATTCCCGCTGTTCAATTTCCCCCGAGCACACCCTTCTTTCAGCAAAACCTGCAAGGCGATATCCCGGTAAGTATATCCCTTGTACTCCAAACTATCCAGATCCAGCACCAATTCCCCCTCATCCTTCTTCCAATCCATTCCCCGTCCTTTCCCTTTTATCTGGGCAGATAACATGCCCAAGGAATCTCCCGGCACGAAGACACCCAAATTCAATCCTTGAACATCCGCCTCAAACTGATAATTCTTTTTTTCCAGTCCATAGCGGGCATCCACACTCAAACCTCCTTCCGGGGACAACATCTGCAACACAACCTCCGCCAACTGATTCCTCAAACCTACCGTACTATTTACCTGCAATCCATCCGGAATCACCACTCCATCTCCCGTGAAAACACGTGCAAAACGCCCGTTTTTCACGGACAAGGAGACATCCAACCTTCCTTCCGCTTTTTCAACATCCGTCACGGAAGCCACCTTCCCTTCCACGTTCAAGGCCACATCTTCCCCAACTCCAAAATAAAACTTCGGAATATCCAACTGCCCCAGACTTCCCCGGACATTACCCCGAAGTGGGAACACCTGTTCCCGCAACCACGCCAAAACATCCTTCTCCAATCCATGCACGAATGGCAAGAAGTCCCGTCCCCCCAATTCTCCTCTCCAATATATTTCCAACGGAGTAGCTTCCCCGAAATCCGCCAAACCACTCTTAACCAAGGCATCAACCTCCAAATCGGAATAAGGAGTTTCCAGTTTCAATCCCTCAACCTTAATTCGCTCGTTATCCATCACGACCCTACCCGCCAAATCCCGCAACACCATTCCCCCGGCCTCTTCCAAACCCAGATGCTGAATCTCAGCCGCCACTTCCATTCCCCGGTTATACACGCTGTCAATCTCTAGCGAAATGGCACGAATATCCAACACCTCCGGGAATGCCAATGAATCACCACCCCCCTGTTCCTGATCCCGTGTATAAAAACGCCCCTCTTTCAAATTCAAACGTCCCACACGAACTGTCCAGGGCAAAGCCGCCACCGAATCCGCAACGACCTCCTCCTCCCCGCCTTCATCACTGGCCACGGTTAACATACGGCAATAAGCCTCCTCCAAATCCATACCCGCGATATCAACCGTCTGCTGTTCCAAAGAAATCCTTCCCACCCTCAAATCAGCCCGACCTACCCCGGCATATAAATTCCCCGTCGCCTCTCCCTCCATCCGGTAATCAATTCCCTTCAGTTCCACCTGTTCAATATTCAGCACCCATTTCAGCGGCGCCGCCTCTTCCGTACTTTCCTCCTTTTGCTCCTGCCCCAATCGCATATACACCCGTCCTTGCTCCAGACTCAACAATGAGACATCCACCACCTGTCGTTTCAAATCTATTGCCCGCACACGCAAAACCATCTCCCCCACCGCCGTTTCCAACCTCATCCCGGAAACCGAATCCTGCATACAAAACACGGCATGCTCAACACGCAAGGCATCAACCTCCACCTTCCCCTGCAACAACTGACTGATCCCCACGTTCACGCTCACCGCATCCGCAGCCACCAGCGTATCCCGCATCCCATACCCCAAATACACCTGCTCCACGTGAATATCAACAGGGAATTTCAATCTGATTTTCCCGACAGACAACTCCATCCCCATGCTCTCCCTCACATAATCTTCCGCCTTCTCCTTCACGAAACGTTGCACCGCCGGCACATATAACAACCATGCGGCCACCACTCCTAAAAGCAGCACCACACCCACCGTGTACAAAACGTACTTCAGCACTCGTCTCAGTATCACAACCACCTGTTTCATACCATTATTCCCCGATATTCATTTTCCTCTCAAAATGCTTTTTACATGAAACAAATTTAATACATTTTTCACAAGAACATATCGTTTTTACCAAACACCGACCAATAAAATTCCCGCTTCGTTTCACACACTATTCTAAATAAATATAACAGTTATTTAAAGACTATACATTCCTGTTATCTATATCTATTTCATGATACCAACTATCTTTAAATGGATAAATAATTTTTCCACTTTTTCAAAATCCGCACATTTATTTTTCACTCACCTCATAAATAACACATTACATATCACAAAAAATGTACACGAAAGCTATCTGCCAGGGACCAAATTCAATGTTGATTCGATTCAAGTTCGATTCAACTACCTTTATTATTGAAATAACATTACCTGACCACAGAGCCAAGAATCAGTTTCCTTGTTATCCGATTCCTCCCTCCTTAAAAATTGACAAATCTTTCCCCCGATTCGGGGATAAAGCGGTAAAGAATACCTACTTATGGGGATTTCAGGACAATGTGTCTCAACCTATTTTTGCTACACACTAATTCAAATATAGAGATATGAAAGAATTTGGTATATTTTACGGTTCCACGACAGGAACAACAGAAGGCATCGCGGAAAAGATCGCACAAGCGCTAAACGTCGACACGAGTGATGTACACAACGTGGGCAACACCAACGTGGATGAGGTAGATAATTACAAGTGTTTAATTCTGGGGTCCTCCACCTGGGGTGTCGGGGATCTGCAAGACGACTGGAATGGCTTCCTCGACAAACTGGCGGCCAAGAATCTATCCGGGAAAAAAGTAGCCCTGTTCGGTTGCGGGGATTCCTGCACGTTCGGGGGCTCCTTCTGCGATGCACTCGGGACAATCTACAATGATTTGCAATCCTCCGGCTGTACGTTTGTCGGGTTTATCGACAATGACGGGTATCATTACGATTCCTCCACCGCGGAGATCGACGGACGGCTCGTGGGACTGCTAGTGGACGAGATGAACGAACCGGAATTGACGGACGAACGACTGAACAACTGGATTAAGACCATTCAACAAGAAATATCTTGAGTTAAGTTTTGTTTTTGTGACCCGTGTCGGGGGAAACCCCGGCACTTTTTAAACCAACATGCTTATGAAAGAACATGAAATATTTTCCGGCAATCTAAGAATCTTCCTGCATCACATCTACGAGTTACAGAAAGGAGTCCGGGCCATGGCTCTATGCACGCTCCCCGAACGGGAGGCTCTATTCGCGGAACAGCGCCTGCAACAGGAACAGGTGGATTACGTGAAACAAGCATTAAACAACGAGCACGTGAATTTCTTTTTCGGGAAAAAGGCCTGCATGGATGTCGTTCGAATTATCGTCAATCGCCCTTTAAATTGCCTATCGCCCGAGGAAGATTTCATTATCGGGACTTTACTAGGCTATGACGTCTGCCAGCAATGCGAGCGTTTCCGGGAATGGAAAGAAAAAGAGATACGGAAAATCGCTTGAACTATCGACATCTTTCCTGTTGAACTTATGTCAATATAAAAAAGAATATCAACGGATCGGGGAATTGTTGACGTAATTGCTTTAGCCCGTGACTCAACAAGGTTTTCACGGTATTGATGGAAACCCCCAGCTGATCGGCCGCTTCCCGGTATTTCTTTCCCTCGATGACAACGGCATGAATCACGGCACGGGTCTTTTCCGGCAGAGCCTCAATGGCAGCATGGATGGCCTGCATCAATTCGGGAGAGACCGTCATGGCCTCCTCCTCGGCCACTTCCAGGGTCAGTAATTCCGCCCGAGAGTATTCCCGGCTATCCCGCATTTTGTTCATGCAGGCATTCTTGACGGAACGGAACAAGAACGTACCCAATGCCTTGGGAGATACCCGCTGGTAAATCTTTCCCCGGATAAAATGGTAGAAGACATCCTGCACCATATCTTCCAGGTAGGCACAATCGTCCAACAAGGAACTGGAGAATACCACCAGCGGCTTGTAATAGCGCTGGAACAACAATTTTCCTCCCTTGTTGACATCTTCAGAAAAGGCCGCCAATATCTCCTCATCCGCGATTTGCATGCATCTTATTTTGTCTTCGGTTACAAAGATATGAATTAAACATAACAAGTGGTTTTCATTTCTTCGTTTTTTTCTGTACCTTTGTGACTTGTTAATTAACAAAACTAATACCTATGTCACTTAAAAGAAATGTTCTTGATTTAAGAAAGAGAAAAGAGATTGTCCTCCAAGGAGGTGGTGAAGAGGCTATTAAGAAGCAGGCAGCCATGGGAAAATTGACTGCCCGGGAGCGTATCGAGGCAATCCTTGACAAAGACTCTTTCCATGAGTACGACATGTTCGTAGAGCATCAGGCAAAAGATTTTGATATGGATAAGAAGGTTCTCCACGGAGACGGTGTTATCATCGGTACCGGAACTATTTACGGGGAACCCGTGTGTATTTATGCCCAGGATTTCACCGTTGCCGGTGGTTCATTAGGATTAATGCACGCCCGCAAGATTACCAAAATCATGGATCATGCCTTGAAAATGCGTATGCCGTTGATCGGTATCAACGACTCGGGTGGTGCCCGTATCCAAGAAGGAGTTGACTCGTTGGCCGGTTACGGTGAGATCTTCTTCCGCAACACGCAAGCATCAGGTGTTATTCCTCAACTTTCAGTTATCCTTGGTCCTTGCGCGGGAGGAGCTGTTTATTCTCCGGCATTGACAGACTTCGTTTTCGTGGTAGATAATATTTCCAAGATGTTCATTACCGGTCCGGAAGTGGTGAAGACCGTTCTCGGGGAGGAAGTCAGCATGGAGGAATTGGGAGGTGCAAAAGTTCACGCTGAAATCAGCGGAAACGCACACTTCTTCGCGCACACGGAGCACGAGTGTTTCGAGCAGATTAAGAAATTGTTGACCTTCATTCCCTGGAGCAACCAGGCTAAAGCCAAACCGTTCCCGTCCAAACCGCCGCGTCCGGAATACAATATTGAGAAGATTCTTCCTTCCGACCCGACACAGCCTTATGACGTACGTGATATTATCCGTTCCGTGGCCGATGATTCCGACTTCCTGGAAATCCAACAGGAATTTGCCAAGAATATCGTTATCGGGTTCGGACGTATCGACGGGGAAACGATCGGTTTCGTGGCTAATCAACCGTCTGTATTGGCCGGAGTTTTGGATTGCGACTCTTCCGACAAGGCCGGACGTTTCATCCGTTTCTGCGATGCCTTCAATATTCCTATCGTAACCTTCGAGGATATGCCGGGATATTTGCCGGGTGTTGAACAGGAACACATGGGTGTTATCCGCCACGGGGCAAAAGTATTGTACGCTTACAGCGAGGCTACCGTGCCCAAAGTTACCGTTATCCTGCGTAAGGCTTACGGTGGAGGATACATCGCCATGAACTCCCGTCACCTGAAAGCAGACTTCATGTTCGCTTGGCCGACCGCCGAGATTGCCGTTATGGGACCGGAAGGTGCCGCCAACATCATTTTCCGCAAGGAAATCATGAACGCGGAAAATCCTGCCGAAATGCGTAAGATTAAAGTGGCTGAATACCGCGAAAGATTCGCGAACCCGTATGTTGCCGCTTCCAAGGGTTATATCGATTCGGTTATCGAACCGAGCGAAACTCGCAAGTTGTTGAAACACGCTATTGAAGTGTCTGCCAACAAGTCAGTTCTAACTCCTTGCAAGAAACACGGGATTCCTCCATTTTAAACTTAAAAACAAACGTGAAATGAGCGAGATTAAATACGATAAATTGGAAATTGACGGGGCGGTTTACAAGACCCAATTCACACAAAAATTTATCAATAGAAAAAAATGGCAGGCTCCAACCCCGGGAATTGTCACCACGCATATTCCTGGTTCTATTCTCGACATTCATGTCAAGGAGGGACAGGAAGTGAAAAAAGGAGATTTATTATGCCTCCTGGAAGCCATGAAAATGCATAATAAAATTTTAGCTCCCATCACGGGTATAGTGAAGAAGATTCACATGAACAAGGGAGACAAGCTTCCGAAAGATGCGATCATGTTTGAGATCGAATAACATAAAGCAGCCTCGAATGAGGCTGCTTTTTTCCACCAACACGACCTATGAGTTTCTTTAAAGCGTTGCATATTGTCAAGAGATACGCCAATCATACAGCTTTAGATGATGTATCCATCGAAATCCCGGAAGGATCTATTTACGGCCTACTGGGACCTAACGGGGCAGGAAAGACCTCCCTTATCCGAATCATTAACCAGATTACCGCCCCGGATTCAGGGGAATTGATCTTCCACAGCAGACCGCTTCAACGGGCAGACGTGAACCGTATCGGCTATTTGCCCGAGGAACGGGGACTGTACAAGAAGATGAAAGTCGGGGAACAGGCCGTGTACCTTGCCCGCCTAAAAGGCCTAAGCAAACAGGATGCCGTCGCCCGATTGAAAATGTGGTTCGAGAAGTTCGAGATCAGCTCATGGTGGAATCGTAAGGTGGAAGAATTATCCAAAGGAATGGCCCAAAAGGTACAGTTCATCACGACAGTATTGCACGAACCCGAATTGCTCATTTTTGACGAACCGTTCAGCGGTTTCGACCCGATCAACGTGGAATTGCTGAAACGTGAAATCTGGGAATTGCGCCAGAAAGGAACCACGATTATCTTTTCCACGCACAATATGAGCTCCGTGGAAGAAATCTGTAGCCATATCGCCCTGATTAACAAATCCCACAAAATCATCGAAGGCCCGATTAATCAAATCCGGGAGAAATATGCCAACAATACCTACCAATTGAGTTGCCGCTACAACCCGCAATTCAAGGCTGAAGAATTTATCGGGGATGAATTCAAGATATTATCCCAACGCATCGAGGATAACAGACACGACATTATCCTGCAACAAACGAACTATTGTCCGGCCAATACATTATTATCCAGGATTATGCCAGCGGTTGACATCATTTCTTACCAAAAGATCATACCCAGTATGAATGATATCTTCATCCGGCTTGTGCAAGAACAATAATTTCACATCATATAAAACGAATCTCCATGAACAAGATTTCTATTATCATCAGTAGAGAGTTTACCACACGAGTTCGTAAAAAAAGCTTCCTTATCGTCACGATTTTTGTCCCGATACTGTTCGCAATCTTTTATCTTTTTCTGATGTGGATGCTCTTCAAGGAAGATAACCAGAAAAGAACCATTGCGGTAATTAATGAATCTACACTAGAAAAACCTATTGAACAGATTAACAATACTAACTTCGTGTATCTTGAGCAAGATGTAAACGAATCGGAATACGCCACTTTTCTCAAGGAACACAATTATTATGCAATTACCAGGATTCCTCAGTCCGTGATGCAGCATGCCGAAGTATACATGTACTCACTTGCCCCGATTCCCCTGGAATTGAAAAACGAGATTACTATCCAAGTACAACGACAAGTGGAAGAGAAAAAGCGTTCCGACATCATCGCCCAAAGTAACATACCCGATCTGGACAAGAAATTACGGGCTACCCGAACTCCCGTACTCGTGCGTACCCTTGTTGTTTCGGAGTCCGGAGATTCCAAGGAAAGCTCTTCTGAAATCACCTCGCTTTTCGGACTCGTCGGGGGATTAATTATATACATTTTCATTTTCATGTACTCCTCGCAAGTCATGAAAGGTGTCGTAGAAGAAAAAACAAACCGCATTATAGAGGTTCTGGTTTCCTCCGTGAAGCCATTCCAGTTCCTACTGGGCAAGATCATCGGTGTCGCAGCTGTCGGCCTATTGCAGTTCCTGATATGGATCGGTGTTGGAGCCATTATTATCACGGTGTCCAAGCTTGTACTTCTACCCGGTGTCGACCTTGCCGCCCTAAGGGGAGCCACCGATTTAACTCCCGTACAAGGAATAAACATGCAACCGGAACAATTGGCGATCGTACAATACGTGGTAAAAACAATAGAACCATCCTTCATTCTGGAATTTATGGGTGCCTTTTTATTCTATTTCATCGGGGGATACCTCTTATACGCCTCCTTATTTGCCGCCATTGGGGCCGCCGTGGACAGCGAAACGGACACGCAACAATTTATGACGCCACTATCGATTATACTCATTGTTTCTCTGTATATCGGAATATCCGCCATGAAAAACCCGGAATCGTCCCTTGTTTTCTGGAGCTCGCTTATCCCGTTCACTTCCCCGGTCGTTATGCTGACACGCATACCTTTCGGAATTCCCACGTGGGAGATTATCCTATCCATGGTTTTGCTTGTCCTCGCTTTCCTATTTTTCACATGGCTATCGGGCAAGATTTATCGTGTAGGTATCCTCATGTACGGGAAGAAAGTCACCTGGAAAGAACTTTACAAATGGCTAAAATATAAAGGATAATAAAAAAGGCAGTCTCTCGACTGCCTTTTATTGTGATAAATTGTTCATCAAATCTTATGAATAACCATACCGGAACGAAGTTTAGGCTCGAACCAAGTCGTCTTCGGGGGCATGATATTACCCGTATCAGCGATATTTATTAATTGCTGCATAGAAACTGGATACAAAGCAAAAGCCACTTTCATTTCTCCATTATCCACGCGGCGTTTCAACTCGCCTAAACCACGGATACCTCCCACGAAATCAATGCGCTTGGAAGTACGTAAATCCTGAATATCCAGGATGTCTGCCAAAACATGATTTGAAAGGATAGTTACATCCAACACACCAATCGGGTCATTGTCATCATAGCTTCCCGGCTTAGCGGTCAATCTGTACCATTTACCACCCAAGTACATGCTGAATTCATGCAATTTAGCCGGATGATAAATCTCTGTACCCATATCTTCAACGGTGAAATGCTCAGCCAATTTAGCCAACAATTGCTCTTCCGTCAAACCGTTCAAATCTTTAACTACACGGTTGTAGTCAATAATTTTCAACTGATGATCGGGGAAGTGAACAGCCATGAAGAAGTTGTACTCTTCCGTACCATTGTGATTCGGGTTTTTGGACTTGAACTCAGCACCGATACGAGCAGCAGCAGCCGTTCTGTGGTGACCATCGGCAACATAAGTGTAAGGAACCTTTGTAGCGAACAATTCTTCCAGGCGTTTGTTCGTTTCCGGGCAATTGATAGCCCAGAAATGATGACCGAAGCCATCCTCTGCCACGAAATCGTAATCAGCCTTCTGGTTCTTCACAATATTTTCAACGATAGCATCAATTTCCGGCACAGCCTTGTAAGCGAAGAATACCGGCTCCAAGTTAGCCTTCACGTAGCGGGTCAACACCATACGGTCCTCTTCCTTGTCAGGACGGGTCAACTCGTGCTTCTTGATAATACCGTTCATGTAATCCTCACAAGCGGCACATCCCACGATTCCGTATTGAGTTCTTCCCTCCATCGTCTGAGCGTAGATATAGAATTTCGGTTGTTCATCCTGTACCAACCATCCCTTATCTTGGAACATCTTAAAGTTCTCAACGCTCTTGTTATACACTGTCTCAGAATGGATATCCGTTCCGGCAGGACAATCGATCTCGGCACGGGTTACATGCAACAAAGAACGAGGCTTTCCGGCAGCCATTTGTGCAGCTTCCTCGGAATTCATCACATCATAAGGCAGACAAGCCAACTCTTCACAAACCTCTTGGGTAGGAGGACGCAATCCTCTGAATGGTTTTACTATTGCCATATTCTCAACTATTTCTTATTTATTTACTCTAAATCTTTCGTTTCCAGTCTCGAAGAAATCAACGATCTGACGAGCAGCAGCTAAACCGGCATTGATATTAGCTTCTTCTGTCTGAGCACCCATCTTTTTCGGGGTAGCGAAGAAACGGCCTTCAAATTTCTTGAAACAGTCGCAAGCCGGAGCGATATCCGTGATGAAGTGGAAGTCTGGTCTTTCTTCCATAATCTTAGCGATACCTTCCTCATCGATAATTTCCTGACGAGCAGTATTGATCAAATAAGCATCTTTCGGCATATTCTTTACCAAGTCATAGTTGATTGACTTGATGGTTTGCGGAGTAGCCGGGCAGTGCAAAGAAATGAATTCACATTGAGCGTACATATCCTCAACCTTGGCAACAGGAATTGCTCCGGCAGCCTTGATTTGCTCAGCCGTCATGAACGGATCGAAAGCGTATACTTCCATACCGAATCCCTTAGCAATACGGCCCACGTTCTGACCTACATTACCGTAAGCGTGGATACCAATCTTCTTGCCTTTCAACTCGTGACCGGCTTTTCCGTTGTAGAAATTACGCAACATGAATACAACCATACCGAACACCAACTCAGCAACAGCGTTAGCGTTCTGTCCCGGGGTATTCATGGCAACGATACCACGTGCGGTACAAGCTTCCAAGTCAATATTATCGTATCCAGCACCGGCACGAACGATAATCTTCAAATTCTTGGCAGCATCGATAACTTCTTTAGTAGCCTTATCTGAACGGATAATCATAGCATCCACGTCAGCAACGGCAGCCAACAATTCTTCCTTAGCGGTATATTTTTCCAGCAATACTAACTCGTATCCGGCTTTTTCTACAATTTCTCTAATGCCTTTCACGGCAACGGCAGCAAACGGTTTTTCTGTTGCAACTAAAATTTTCTTTGCCATAACTTTATTTCTTTAGATAATCAATTAAAAAAGATTTACGATTTTAGTCTCGCCACGGGACACCCGTGAACGAAAAACTAAAATCGTAAACCATCACATTATTTTGCGTTAGCAGCTTCGAACTCCTGCATGCACTCAACAAGAGCCTTCACTGATTCAAGCGGACATGCGTTATAGATAGAGGCACGGAAACCACCTACTGAACGGTGACCCTTGATACCAACCATACCGCGTTCTTTAGCGAATGCCATAAAGTCAGCTTCTTTATCCTTGTACTCGTCAGCCATCACGAAGCATACGTTCATGATAGAACGGTCTTCCTTGGCAGCAGTACCACGGAACATCTTGTTGCGGTCGATCTCGTTGTACAACAAGTTTGCTTTTTCCACGTTAAGTTTATTCATGGCCTCAACACCACCCATTTTCTTAACCCATTTCAAAGTCTCGTGCATAACGAAAATCGGGAATACTGGAGGAGTGTTGAACATAGATTTGTTCTTCGGCTCTTCAGCAGCATGAGTACGGTAGTCAACCATAGTTTGGATAGGACGGTTAACCTTACCAAGGATATCCTTACGAACGATCACGAAAGTAACTCCGGCAGGTCCCACGTTCTTTTGTGCACCACCATAAATCAAAGCGTATTTGGTCACGTCAACCGGACGGCTCATGATATCAGAAGACATATCAGCTACCAAGTTGATCGGGCAGTCGATATCATGACGGATTTCAGTTCCGTAAATCGTGTTGTTAGTCGTGATATGGAAATAGTCAGCATCCGTCGGGATCGTGTAATCTTTCGGGATATAGCTGTAATTCTTATCTTCAGATGAAGCTACAATTTCAACCTCACCATAGAATTTAGCTTCCTTGGCAGCTTTCTTAGCCCAAACACCAGTCTGGAGATAAGCAGCCTTCTTGTTCAACAGGTTTGCCGGAACGGTAAAGAATTGAGTTGAAGCACCACCTCCCAAGAAAAGAACTTCGTAATTTTCCGGAATGTTCAACAATTCTCTCCACAATTGAACAGTTTCTGCCATGATTCTTTCCCAACCCGGGGTACGGTGAGAAATTTCCAAAATACCAATACCCGTGTTATCAAAATCACGAATGGCTTCAATAGCTGATTCTACAGCTTCACGAGGAAGAACGCAAGGTCCCGCATTAAAATTATGTTTTTTCATCTCTAAAATATTTATAGAAATTAATACTACAATCTTTGCTCAATAGCGATACAAATATATCCAATAAGTCTGTATAAAAAACCTTTTTCGCTCTTTTTTTTATTCTCAAACAAATATTGAAAACCAAGCACTTACCTGAAAGCGTAAACGTTCTATTATACCACCTTATTCATCTAAAACAAAAATTAAGCACCTGATCACAGGTGCCTAATTGTATTTTCTTCAAATCGTCACCCGTTAAAAGAACGGAGTTTTAACGATTTTTGCCTTCAACGCTTTGTTACGAACCCGGATGAAGATCTCGGTATCCAACTTGTGGAAACCACTCTTCACGTAAGCCGTTCCAATGGATTTACCCGTCCAGGGAGAAACCGTACCGGAACAAACCACACCAATCTCGTTACCTTCAGCATCTTCCACCGTGTAACCTTGACGGGCGATACCCTTATCCAAGATCTGGAACGGTTTCATGTAACGGCTTGGCTTATCGGCCTTCAATTGTTCGTGATAAGCACGGTTGATGAAATCATTACCCGGTACAAACTTCGTAATCCAGCCTAAACCGGCCTCGATCGGGGAATGCTCATCATCAATCTCGTGACCATACAAGCAGAAACCAGCTTCCAGACGCAACGTGTCGCGGGAACCCAAACCAGCAGGTTTGATTCCGAACTCTTCTCCAGCCTCAAACACGGCCTTCCACAACTTGTCAGCATCCTTCACGTAAGCGTAAATCTCGCAACCGCCAGCTCCCGTGTAACCGGTCGTGGAGAAAATCACCTTCTCGATTCCAGCGAACGGAATTTCCTTAAAGGTATAGTACTCCATGTCAACCACGTTCTCGCTAGTCAGTTTTTGCATGGCCTTCAATGCCAACGGGCCTTGTACGGCCAACTGGCAGATATTGTCAGAAGCGTTCTCCAGGTCAGTATCCACGTTCATGCCCAATTCCTTGGCCCAACGGGTTACCCAAGCCCAGTCTTTCTCGATATTGGCAGCATTCACCACCAACAAATATTTTTGCTCGCTGAAACGGTATACCAGCAAATCGTCCACGATACCCCCGGTCTCATTCGGGAAGCAGCTGTATTGCACCTTACCATCGGTCAAAGCAGCCACGTCATTGGAAGTCAATTTTTGAACCAACTCGAAAGCTTTCGGTCCTTTCACCCAAAACTCACCCATGTGCGATACATCAAACACACCCACTTTCTCGCGAACCGTGTTGTGTTCTTCCTTGATACTCGTGTATTCGATCGGCATATTATAGCCGGCAAACGGGGCCATCTTGGCTCCCAACTCTTCATGATAATGTGTAAATGGAGTAGTTTTCATCTTTATTTAAATTTCATGTATTTCAATCGTTTTCCGATAGGGCAAAGTTACAATTTTTATTGGTATAGCCATTTGTTTGCCCATTTTTTTCCACCAAAATATTAAGCGGTCCCCTCGTTCTCGTTTGATTCGCCATAACTACCTGACAAATATATACCTTAGTCCTCTTTGGAACGGTTCAGCAACGGTTCATGAACGGTTTAGTAACCGGAAAACCGTGTTCATGAAGGGTTTCGAAAGAGCCACATACCCTTTCCCGGGAGCATGGAGGAAAAAAGAGAGAAAAAAGGGATACCCTTCCTAAAAAAGACAAACAACATGACACGGGATTTCACCCCCACGACAACATCCTTGGCATAGAATTTGTAAATTTCCCTTTTGAATAGAACAGCTATCTTGGATAACCGAATTCTATCCATTGTATCAACTTATTATTTAACCACTAAATTATAGGAGATTATATCATGGGTGCAGCCGGAAACAAAAAACCAAAGAAAAGCAAAGAGAAAAAGCATGTAGCTTCCTACCTCACGGAAGAAACAACTCACGAAACCCCACTCAAGAACAAACACACTAACACCAAATAACCTTCTGACGAGGTTTCACGAAAAACTGCCAGTGACACTTTGGCAGTTTTTTATTTTTCCAACAAACCTATACAACCGAATCCCTGGCTATTCAACCGCCCGATACCGGCATAATAGGCAATTTCCAGTAACGCCGGTTCTCCCGTCAATTCAAACGAACAGAAATAACACTTCAGGCGTGTGGCCTGCGGGGTAAAACGCTTAATGGCTATCATTTTCGGGCGAGGCGGAGAAAGCAAGTGGAAACGAGTAATCACCCAATCCTCGGGAGGAAGTTGCTCGTGCAATAATCGATATTTCTCGACAAGATTGTGATGGAGCAAGTCTTCAAAAAACGGTTCCCCGGGAGCCAAATGCGTGGACGAGGCCTTTCTACCCTGCAAATGCCTGTCCATGAACACCGGGGAAAGAGCTTGAAATGTCATATTGCCCTGGAAAACCACCGGGGGACAAGTTTTCACCTCCTCTACCCGAAAAGCCACCCGGGAACGAGCATCCCCCAACGTGAATACACAATTCTTGAACACCCCGACCACAAAAGGTTCTATCACGTCTGCCGTGCAAAAAGAGATAACGCAAGTCAAACGCTCACACAACAATTCCATTCTATCTTCCCGAATCCGATAAGCAGGCACTCGTAAATGGGAAAAAGAAAACAACTTGAAAGCTTTGTTACCATCACCATAGCCCCGATCATGCAACCAGGCAGCGAATTCCTCGTTCCCCTTTTTCACGACCCGGTATATCCACGCGGATAACTCGTACTGGTAATTCAACGGCAACAAAGCTTTTCCCTTGCCGGGTTGCACCTTCAGCGTCAATTCAAATCTCGCGGACATGCCTGATTATTCCGTTTTCGGTTTACGGATATAATGCGGCATCTCGAAAGGAATTTCCAACGAGAATTCCACGAGCCCCCGAAATTCGCCATTCTCGTACCACGGAGTCTGGTAAATCAATTTCTTCACGCCATTCTTCTCGATGGTATAGGCATTCGTGGATTGGTGCTCCATGATTTCCGCCAGCTTTGTCCGTGCCGGTTCGGGATGGCAGTCATAGACGTTTTGTCCCACGAGATCCCCATGATTTGTCCGTTGCGACTTATCATTCATCTGTAAAATCTTACCGTCTTTATCACACACGGTAATTGCCACGTTCACTTCTTTCAAGTAATCCATAAACATTTATTTAAATCCAAGACAAAGCTACAAATTTCCGGAAAAATACCTCCCAAAATCAGGACAATAAGAAAAAGTAGATAATTTTTCTTGAAAATTTTCGGGAAATATTTTGCAGATTCCAAAAGGAGCCTTATCTTTGCACCGTCTTTAAGAAAGATTCCTTAGTAGCTCAGTTGGTTAGAGCGGCGGACTGTTAATCCGTAGGTCGTAGGTTCAAGTCCTACCTGAGGAGCGAAAGAGCCGAGATCCTCGGCTCTTTTTCTTTTACCCGAATTTTTATTTCGTCGATAATTTTTCCGATTTGGTAGAATAATTCCCGGAATATTTCTATTTTTGTTGTGTAAAATTATTCGCCCAAGTATGTTTGTCTCAGAAAACAAGAAAACATATGAACAAGCGAATACACATTACAACCATCATTCTTATAATCATTCCATCCTTGGTGGGTTTCTCTCAGGAGAAACCCACTTCTTCATGGAGCCTTCAAGAATGTATCAAGTACGCCCGGGAAAACAACATTCAAGTACAAATGACCCGGAAAAACAGCGAAAGTACCCGTGTAGACTTACTCACGAGCAAAGCCCAGTTATTCCCATCCCTGGTATTCAATAGCGACCAAGGCTGGAGTAATCAGAAAACGGAGCAAAGCAACGGAAGTTACAAATCAGAAAGCGCTTACTCGGGAAGCTATAATCTCAGTACAGGTCTTACATTATATAATGGAGGCAAGCTTACCCGGAGCATTCGCCAACAGGAAGTGAATGTAAAAGCACAGGAATACCAGGTAGATATAGCCGAAAATGACATTGAAATCAGTGTCACGGAAGCATATTTACAGATTTTATACGCGAACGAATCGTTAAAGACGAACCGCCAAACCGTAGAGACGGCAGCCGCCGAACTGGCCCGTTCAAAAGAATTGCTGGCGGCCGGTTCCATCTCGCAGAGCGACTATGCACAACTCGAAGCACAATACTATAACGACCAATACCAGGTAACTATTGCCGAAAACGCTTTGGCAACAGCCCGACTGGACCTGAAACAACTGCTGGAACTGGATATTGACGAAGAATTCGATATCTATTTCCCCGAACTAAATGAGGCTCAAGTCATCATGCCTCTCCCCTCACTAGAGGAAGTGTACCGTACAGCACTGGAAGTCATGCCGGAAGTACAGAAAAGCAAGCTCGATGTCAGTAGCGCGGAAATGGAAGAAAAGATTGCAGCCAGCGACCGTTTGCCAAGCGTCACGCTAAGTGCCGGGGTATCCACGGGACACAATTCTCAGGACAACCATTCTTTCGGGAGTCAATTAAGTAACCGTTTAAGTGAAAATATCGGTCTTAACGTGAGCATTCCCATCGCTCAAAGACGTCAAGTCAAATCAGCCGTGGAAAAAGCACGTGTAGCGACGGAAACAGCACAACTGGAGGAACTGAACACACGCAAAACACTACTCAAAACAATAGAGACATTACACCAGAATGCCCGCTCTGCCCAGAGCCGTTATACCGCCGCAACCAATAGCGTGAAAGCGGCCTCGGACAGCTACAAACTGGTACAGGAACAATTCAACGCGGGCATGAAGAATACCGTGGAACTACTTACTGAAAAGAATAACTACCTCTCCGCCTTGCAAGAACAGATTCAAGCGAAATTCGAGGCCATTCTTTCCATTAAGTTATTGAACTTCTACCGTAACGAACCCATTAGCTTATAATACGATTAATCACAATACCATGAAAAAGATAATCACCATACTTATTATCGTGGCTATCGCCACGGGAGTTTACTTTCTGGCTTTTTCCGAGAAGGAAAAAACCGTGGCCTACGAGACCATCACCGTGAAACGAGGAAATATCAACACTACCGTAACGGCAACCGGAACGCTGGAGCCCATCACCCAAGTGGACGTGGGTACCCAAGTATCCGGAACAATTGCCAAAATATACGTGGACTACAACAGTATCGTGACGAAAGGCATGCTGTTGGCAGAATTGGATCAAAAATTACTAAAAGCAGAACTGGCCTCGCAGGAGGCAACCGTAGAATCCTGTAAAAGCGAATACGAATACCAACAAAAAAACTACAACCGTATTGCAGGATTGCACGAAAAGAATCTAATCAGCGACACTGAATACGAGCAAGCGTTATACTTGTATGAAACCGCAACCAGATCTTATGAAAAAGCCCAGGCGGACATGGTTAAGTCCAAGCAAAATCTAGATTATGCAATTATCACCTCGCCCATTGATGGAGTTGTACTCTCCAAGGAAGTGGAAGAAGGACAAACCGTGGCCGCCAGTTTCGAAACCCCGACCATGTTCACGATAGCCGATGATCTTCGTAAAATGCAGGTAATCGCGGATGTGGATGAAGCCGACATCGGTCAAGTGGAAGAAGGACAGCGCGTGACATTTACCGTGGATGCCTACCCGGACGACACGTTTGAAGGCAACGTCACACAAGTCCGTCTGCAACCGACCACGGAAAACAACGTGGTGACCTACGAGGTTGTCATTAGCGCACCCAATCCGGATTTAAAACTCAAGCCAGGTTTGACCGCAAACATCACCATCTACACGATGGAAAAGAACAACATTCTTCTGGCTCCCATGAGAACGTTCCGTTTTATGCCACAAGAACCTATCACGACAGAAATACCGACAGCACAACGTGGTGAAAAAGTTGTCTGGCAACAAACTCCAGCCGGAATTAAACCGCTCGTGGTAAAAACCGGAGTTTCGGACGGGATCAATACGGAAATTGTTTCCGGGGTAAAAGAAGGCGATCAACTCGTGACAGGAATCCAGCAAGACCAATTCGCCCCCATGGAACAACCTACTGGCGAAAACAATCCCTTCATGCCAGGACATCCGGGACAAGACAGGAACAAGAAAAAGAACAAATAAAAAAAAGCTGTTTATGTCAAACATTATCATAAACATCAATAACCTGAAGCGGGATTTCAAAGTCGGATCGGAAACCGTACATGCCTTGCGGGGAATATCCTTTTCCATCGAGGAAGGAGAATTCGTGACCATCATGGGGACCAGCGGCTCCGGGAAATCCACCTTGCTCAACATCCTGGGATGCCTGGATACTCCCACTTCCGGGGATTATTTCCTGGACGGAATTTCCGTGCGGGAAATGGGCAAGAACGACCGGGCCACCTTGCGCAACAGGAAAATCGGTTTTGTATTCCAGTCCTATAACCTGTTGCCCAAAACAACGGCCTTAGAGAACGTGGAACTTCCGCTACTATATAATCCGGCAGTATCTTCCAAGGAAAGACGGGAGAAAGCCACCCGGGCACTGGAAGAAGTCGGACTGCATGACCGGATAAACCATCGCTCCAACCAGATGTCCGGGGGGCAACAGCAACGCGTGGCCATCGCACGGGCTATCGTGAATGATCCGGTTATCCTGCTGGCCGATGAGGCCACCGGAAACTTGGATACCCGGACATCCTTCGAAATACTCACCCTGTTTCAACGTCTGCATTCCGAGGGAAGAACCATCATCTTTGTCACCCATAATCCTGAAATTGCCCAATTCAGCAGCCGCAATATCATACTGCGGGACGGGCATATCACGGAAGACAAAAAGAATGATTCCATTGCCTCCGCGAAAGAAGTATTAGCATCTCTACCTAAAGAAAACGAACAATGAATTACGGGAATCTTATACGAATAGCTCTACGGGCACTAAGCAACAATAAATTCCGGGGATTTCTCACCATGTTGGGAATCATCATCGGTGTGGCATCCGTCATATCCATGCTCGCGATAGGACAAGGCTCCAAACGCAGCATACGGGAACAAATCTCCGAAATGGGCTCCAACATGATCATGATACACCCGGGTAACGGACGGTTCGGGGGAGTCCGCATGAGTGCCAGCGACATGGAAACCCTCAAACTGGAGGACTACCAAAGCATCGTCCGGGAAGTGAAGCTCATCGACAAATGCTCTCCCTGCGTGAATGCCAGCGGTCAGGTCATCTACGGGGCCAACAATGCCCCGACAACCCTGTATGGCGTGAACCGGGATTACCTCGACATTCGCAAATTCTCCGTGGAAGATGGAGAAATGTTCACCGATTACGACATCAGGACCTCGGCAAAAGTTTGTGTCGTCGGGAAAACCGTGGTCGACAATCTCTTCACCAAAGGCGAAGACCCACTGGGTAAAACCATCCGGTTCGACAAAACGCCTTTCCGTATCATCGGGGTTTTGAAATCCAAGGGCTACAACTCCATGGGTCAGGATCAGGACGATATGATCATTGCCCCCTACACCACGGTGCAAAAACGGGTATTGGCCATCACCTATCTCCGGGAGATATTTGCCTCAGCCGTGACGGAAGAAGCCTCCGTACCGGCCATCGATGAAATCTCGGCCGTACTACGCCAGAATCACCATATCGAGGCTAACGACGAAGATGATTTCAATGTCCGTTCACAAGAAGAGTTAAGCTCGATGATGAGCAGCACCACGGAATTGATGACCGTACTGCTGGCCTGCATCGCGGGGATCTCTCTTCTGGTCGGAGGTATTGGGATCATGAACATCATGTACGTATCCGTCACCGAACGTACCCGGGAAATCGGCTTGCGTATGTCCATCGGGGCCAAGGGACGTCACATCCTTTTCCAATTTCTCATCGAGGCCATCATCATCAGTGTCACGGGAGGAATTATCGGGGTTCTGCTGGGTATCGGGGCCTCCCTGATCATCAAATATGCCATCGGGTGGCCCATTTACATACAGGCGTATTCCGTTGTACTCTCATTTCTCGTCTGCACGGTAACCGGAATATTCTTCGGGTGGTACCCGGCCCAGAAAGCTTCAAACCTAAATCCTATAGATGCCATCCGTTACGAATAAGTAAACGTTTCAATTCATCTCTAAAAACACTAACTTTGTCATCGGGAAATAAAAACGTTATCAGATGAACCAGCACCTAAAACAAAACAGTTTGCTTATCGTCATCCACGTGATCGGTTGGGGTATCGTGTTCTCGCTTCCTTTGTTCTTTTTTCACAGCGAATCCCAACTACCCACGTGGAGATGGTACCTTGGATTTTGTTTTGTACCCCTGACCTGCCTGATTGTATTCTATACCAACCTGCTATTCCTCATCGAGCATGTACTATTCCGCAAGAAACTGGTACGATACCTGTTAATCAATCTGGTATATGTCACAATACTTGGCCTTTTACTACATTTCTGGCAAGAATACCACCGGGCTCATTTCGCCACTCCGCTTTCGGAAGCCATCAAAAAAGTGGAAAAATCACGCCCTCATCCCCCGACCATTCTGTTCCTCGGGAGAGACATGCTCCTCATGGGCCTGACCATCGGTTTAAGTGTAGCCATCAAGATGACCGGGAACTGGTACAAAATCGAGCGGGAAAAACAGGAACTGGAAAAGGCGCGGGCTGAAGCCGAATTAAAGAATCTGAAAAGCCAGTTGAACCCGCATTTTCTATTCAACACGCTAAACAACATCTACGCCCTTATAGCGACAAATCCGGACAGGGCCCAATTCGCCGTACAGGATCTGAGCAGATTGCTACGCCACGTACTATACGACAACGCACAGGATCTCATTCCCCTTGAACGGGAATTCGATTTCACGCGCAGCTATATTAAATTGATGAGCTTACGCCTATCCCCATCGACAAGTCTCGAAGTAAACATCCCGGAACACGGGAACGGAATTCTCGTTGCCCCCTTACTGTTCATTCCCCTCGTGGAAAACGCTTTCAAACATGGAGTCAGCAACACACGGCCATCCTTCATCAAGATACTCGTGGACACCTCCATTCCGGGACGATTGGATTGCATTGTCGAGAACAGTAATTTTCCCAAAAAGGACAACGACCGCAGCGGATCCGGAATTGGACTCACTAATCTGCGCCGCCGCCTCGAATTACTCTACCCCGGGAAATACGATTTCCAGACAGGAGCCACAGCTGATTGCTTTTCCGCACACTTGACCATTTACCTTCAAAATTCGATAGCATGAACCTGAACTGTATCATCGTGGACGACGAACCGCTTGCCTTGGACCTGTTGGAAAATTACGTGTCTCGTACCCCATTTCTCCAACTTGTAGCCCGTTGCAACAATACCATAGAGGTACTCTCCGTCCTCGAACGGGAATCCGTTGACGTGGCATTTCTAGACATTCAGATGCCGGAACTCAACGGTCTGGAGCTATCCCACCTCATCGGCAACAAAACGAAAATTGTCTTTACCACCGCCTTCGAGCAATACGCCATCGAGGGCTTTCGGGCCGATGCCGTGGATTACCTGCTGAAACCGTTCAACTATGCAGAATTTCTCAAGGCTGCCACGAAAGTGCAACACCTCATCGAACTGGAGAAGCACCAGACCAGCACACCCACCCCAAGCAGCATATTTGTCAAAAGCGACTACAAACTGGTACAAATCGAATTGCAACACATCCAGTACATCGAGGGCCTTAAGGATTACATCCGCATACAGACCGACGCCCCGGAGGGCAGCATTCTCACCCTCATGAGCATGAAAGCCATCGAGGAACACCTTCCGTCGGACACCTTCGTTCGGGTCCATCGCTCCTACATTGTCAACATCAACAAAATAAAAACCATCGAACGCAACCGCATCGTCTTCGGGAAAGTCTACATTCCCGTTTCCGATTCCTATAAAGAACATTTCACGGAACTCATTGAAAAAAGATCCCTTTGCTAAATAACAGGAAATACGGGTTCCCTCAAAAACTATTCCCGCCATTCTGACGGGAACCATTAAAAATATACTAACTTCGCGGGAAACTGTAAATGTTAGCGTATGAGAAAAGACGAACGATACAATCAACGCGGGGTTTCCGCCTCCAAGGAAGACGTGCACAACGCCATCAAAAACATTGATAAAGGAATTTTCCCAAAGGCCTTCTGTAAAATCATTCCCGACTATCTCGGGGGACAAAAAACGTATTGCAACATCATGCACGCAGACGGGGCCGGGACGAAATCCTCGCTGGCTTACATGTACTGGCGCGAGACAGGCGACCTCTCCGTGTGGAAAGGTATCGCCCAGGATGCCCTCATCATGAACATCGACGACCTGCTCTGCGTGGGTGCCGTCGACAACATTCTGCTTTCCTCCACCATCGGGCGCAACAAGAAACTTATCCCCGGTGAAGTCATCGCGGCCATCATCAACGGCACGGAAGAACTCATCGAGGAATACCGCAAGCTCGGTGTCAACATTTACTCCACGGGAGGCGAGACGGCCGACGTGGGCGACCTCGTGCGGACCATCATTGTCGACTCTACCGTCACCTGCCGCATGAAACGTTCCGACGTCATCAGCAACGACCATATTCGCCCGGGCGATGTCATCGTGGGATTATCCTCCTACGGACAAGCCACCTACGAGCACGAATACAACGGTGGAATGGGCTCCAACGGACTCACCTCTGCCCGTCATGATGTGTTCGCCAAATACCTTGCCCAGAAATACCCTGAAAGTTACGACCATGCCGTACCGGAAGAATTTGTTTATTCCGGCTCCTGCCACCTGACCGATAAGATTGCCGGTCTAGGTATCGATGCCGGGAAACTCGTGCTTTCCCCAACCAGAACCTATATTCCGGTCATCAAGCAAGTACTGGACAAATACCGTAAACAAATCCACGGAATGGTACACTGCTCCGGCGGCGCCCAAACGAAAGTCATGAACTTCGTCGAGAACATGCACATCGTCAAGGACAATCTATTCCCCGTACCCCCGCTGTTCAAGCTCATACAGGAACAATCCGGTACTCCCTGGGAAGAAATGTATAAGGTCTTCAACATGGGTCACCGCATGGAGATATACGTTGACGAGGAAATTGCCGATGACATCATCGCCATCTCCAAGAGTTTCAACATCGACGCCCAAATCGTCGGCCGCTGCTACGACCACGACCCGGGTGAAGGTAACAAACTCACTATCCGCGGAGAATTCGGCGAATTCATCTATTGAACCATTTTCACGGAAAGATAATCAAAGATGACTCCAACAGGCATCTTTTTTTACTTTCTATTACGACCTTTCCTAAAAAAGAGGAAACAAAACAAGAATTCTTTCCTCTTTTTTAGGAAAGAATTTATTGTCCTATTCTAAAAAAGGTTGACACAAAACAAAGATAAACATATGTCAATAGAATCAGAAACAGTAAGCAAATGCGTCCGCCGTTATTTTCCAGTCCGAGTGAGATTATCTGCAGTACAAGATCGATTCATCCATGAACTTGGCGATCGTAAGGTTTTAAATCTCCGCCAACTTACAGCAAGTGGATTCGCTGGTACAAGGAACAAATATTGTTTGAAAATCGCAGGAATAGAGTATCTTTACACATAAATCAAAACGAGAATGTCATTGAAAGAAAGTGCAGAACTTGAGGAATTATACAACAGGGTCGCCAAGGAAGAGGTATTGCTGAAAGCTTATGAACTCATACAAGAACTCGCCAAGGAACGTTTCAACATCGAGGTAAAAAAAACGGCGACCGCCAACTTATATAAATCACTCAGGTTCAACAAGTAGACTCGCCATAAGGACAAACATTCAACACAAAAGGAGAATGACAAAAAGGACACATACTCTCCATCCTCAAACAGGCCAGGACCGATATGTCCAAGATTAGAGTACAAGAATTATGGATGTTCTTCAATCGTAACGGGTTGCGCATTCGAAAAGGCTGACTTTATCAGTTGCATCGGGGAAACGGAATATAGATAAAGGCATCCCAAAAGTGTGTTAGAACAACAGACACAAAATCTAAAGCTCCCTAGTTCAGGCCCAGGCTCCACAAAGAAAATAAATCAGTTACGAATTTCGTAGCTGTTTTTTCATGTCCTTGCGTAAACAAACTGTTTGAGTTGAGTTTATTTAGGCATCTGAGACGATCCATATGATATATCTATAAATCAAAAGTTATTGTTTTACCACTGTATTCAGAACATTCCCATACCCATTGAACACATTGCCGATTCATGACCAAATGGTTTATTGGATCCTTAATAAGATCTATTTCTATTTTATTTTGAGTTTGGATTAGTAATGTTAAATAATATTTCTCACGATAATACTGTGCAACAGCATACTCATTATTAGTCATACGAAATTTCTGTCCTCTAAAATCTAGAGACTTTACTTCTACATAAACATTATTCCCATCAGGATCTAATCCCTCTAAGTCATACCCAATATTCTGTTTACTCACATCCTTTATTTTAAAACCTTCTGCATTTAATACAATTAAAGTGTTTTCTTCTGCACTTCGCCATTTTTTAGGAGTTGATATTTGTTGGGTTGTATTGCTTGGCAATTTTTTAAACCAATGAGGCTTAGATTCTATTTTATTATTAGTACTATTATTCGAGATAGACTTATTTAAAGATATCTCTTTAACAGTTTTTCATTATCATTAAATTGTTGAGATATAATTTTATCACAAGACAATTTTCTAAGACATACTTTAATGTCATTGTTAGAAATACCTTTATCATTTAACAATTGAACAAAGTTGGTATCAATCATTCCATTACGTTCTTCTATTTCTTCCAATGAACATATAACATTATTTGATGGTATAATATGCGCTTTTCTAAATGCTGGAATTTCTATATTTATATTTATTTTTCTTATACACTCTGCACTAATTTGTGAATAACCTAACAAGGAGATTTCTACACTATCGATATTATTTAATATATTATTAATATCATCATTTGTTCCGCCAAGGAATTTTACTAAAGAAGTAAATCCTATTATTTCGAAAACATTCTCATTTAAGTAAAAACTATTTTTGTTCTTATTTATTTTGATGTAATCATTTAGATTTATCCACTGTGGAACAAGTTTCAATTCTTTAAATTCATTTCCTACTATATTTTTTAGATGCGATGAAAATAAATTTTCAAAGTTGTTTTTGGTTAAATGAATTAATCTAATATCATAATAAGGCAATAAAGCATTTATATACTCATGCGCATTTGTACAATAATTAGAAAGTTTATTAATCAGAATATTATTATACAACTTCACAACTGATAAAATTGTATTATTGGTAATTTCATCATATATTAAATGCCTACGAGAAGGATCTGTACTAAAATCTGCGTTTATTATTACTCCTAAACCACATGTATCTTCTGTTGGAAGAAAAGCATGTATAAATGCTTCTTCTTTTGATAACCTCTTTATACTATTATTTTCAAATAAAATTCGATACACAAATAGGAATCTGTTAGAAACAAGCTATTTATAAGCTTTTCTCAAAGAGTGAGGTAATGACTTGGCAACGGTTGCTAATTCTGTGATATGCGGTGTATTTCCACCTAAAAA
>CALUMT010000008.1 GCA_944321845.1 uncultured Butyricimonas sp. | reverse complement strand
AATCCTATTTCATCACCCACCACGGGATGAAGGAAGACTACTACCGCACGGGCAACCGTACCTCCGCCTTCGAGGGAATGCGTGACGTGGTAGCCGTGGTAGGACTGGTATACGCCCCGGGATGCAGCCCGGCGGAAAAGGCAGCCAAAGCGAAAGCCGAAGCCGAGAAAGCGGCCAAAGAAGCGGCAGCCCGAGAAGCAGCCGAAAGAGCGGCCCGGGAAGCGGCTGAACGGGAAGCAGCGGAGAGAGCCGCCGCTGAAAAAGCCAGACAGGAAGCCGAGCAGAAGACTCCTGTCGTGACACCCGTACCCGTGGCAGAACCGGAATCGGGACGCCTGGCCGTCAAGACCAACCTGCTGTACGACCTGTTGCTGTTGCCCACGCTGGAAATGGAATACCGATTCAATGACAAATGGTCACTCAACCTCGAGGGTTCACTGGCCTGGTGGCGTATCGGCGGGGGAGTGAACAAATACTACGACCTGTGGATTATCAGCCCGGAAGCCCGCTATTGGTTCAAGACCAAGGCGCCGTGGCACGGTCACCACGCCGGATTCTTCGTCGGGGGCGGGGCCTACGACCTGGAGAACGGCAAACAGGGATACAAGGGCGAATACTTCATGACGGGACTGGCCTACGGCTTCATGTTCCCCATTAAGGGTTGCAAGAGCCTGCACATGGAGGCCAACATCGGCATCGGCTACATGTACACCGAACACGAGAAATACTTGCCCATCGACGGGCACTACGTCTACCAGGAAACGGGCCGCACGAACTACTTCGGGCCGCTGAAAGCCAAGTTCTCGCTGGTATGGATATTAAACTGGTGGAAGAAAGGAGGTAAACAATGAAAACACAAGGATACTTGATGATCATGGCGCTGGCCGCCCTGTCGCTGACCGGCTGCCGCAAGGATTTATGCTACGACCACGACCTGCACGGGTTAGGCTCCCGTCACGAGGTACAGGCCAACTGGGAAGCCGAATGGGAACGAGACCTCGGTAAAAACTGGGAAGGCCGCTGGCGCGGGGTTCTTGGATTCAGCTACAATTCCCTCCGCCCGGAAGCGGCCGAAGGAATACGGGCTCGCGTGTTCACTAACGGGGTACTGGAGAACGAAGCCAACCTCGCGAGCACCGGAGGCCGCCTGCACATGAGCCCGGGAGTACACGACATTCTGTTCTACAACAACGACACGGAGTACATCACTTTCCATGACGAGGAATCCACTGCCACGGCAGTGGCCAGTACCCGGGGACGTACCCGTTCCACCTACAACTCCCGCAACGAGGGAGAAAAAACCGTCAACGCTCCCGACCAACTTTATGGTTCATTCCACGCTGAATACACGGCAGAACTAACAGATAGTATCACCGCCATGCCCATAAACATGCGTCCGCTGACATACACGTACGTCATCCACTACATGTTTGAACACGGGTTGGAATACGTGGCATTGGCTGAAGGAGCTTTGGCCGGGATGGCAGGCGGAGTCTATCTTCAGACGGGTAAAACAACTGACGAAGTCATCACCATACTCTTCGATGACTGCACAGTGGATCAGGAATTGGGAGTATACACCACCATTCTCTCGTTCGGTGTTCCGGACGAGAATCCCATACCAATGGCCGCACGTGAAAGTCATAATTACAAGCTGGAACTGCAAGTCCGCTTGAAAAACGGGAAAATACTACCCGCATTCGTGTTCGATGTAACTGACCAGGTACAAGCTCAGCCTCGAGGAGGAGTCATCGTGGTTGACGGAATCCGAGTCGAAGACGAGGACGGATTGGAAGGTGGCTCAGGATTTGACCCGGACGTGGACGGTTGGGGCGATTACGAGGATATTATACTTCCCATAAAGTAACAAATTATCAATTTTACATATAACTATAATTTTAATGTTTAATTTAAAAATTGTCCAACTATGAAGAAACAATTTTTAACCGTGGCAGTAGCTGCTTTAGCACTGGCCGGTTGTTCAAAAAGCGAAACAGTAGAGGTTGCAAGCAATCGCGCAATCGGATTTGAAAATTTCGTGGGTAAAGCCACAAGAGCATTTGAAGCCACCAATGAAACTATAAAAGCTGGTTTCGGAGTATTCGGTGACTCAGAAGCTAAAGAAGTATCATTATTTAACGATGTAACGGTAAAATACGATGGGAATAAGTGGGGTTACGAGGACACTAAGTACTGGATGCCGGGAAGAACGTACAGATTTGCCGCCTATGCTCCACAAGACAAAGCTATTAAACCAAAGTTTGACTACACCAACAACAAATTGACATTTGAGATTACTTGCAATGCAAGCAACCAAAATGACCTTGTTTATGGTGTGGCAACTGAAGTAGCAGTTCCTGCAGAGGGTGCTGGATTCGAAACTTGGTCTCCAACAGGCCCCGTAGCGTTCACAATGGGTCACATCTTGTCTAAATTGGAATTCAAGGTTAAAGCCGGAGACATCGAATCTGACGCTACATTGAAAATCACGGACGTTAAGATTGCTGGCAACATGAACACAACTGGTACATACGATGCAACATGGACTCCAGCAACCCCCACAGACGTTAGTTTTGATGGAGCATCAAACGAAGAAGGTATTGCTGCTGCTGCCACTCATTCTCTTGGTGTATACTATGTAATTCCTCAAACCTTAACTGGTAATGTTACCGTATCATTTACAGTTACCTTATTTGCAGGAGATACTCAAATTGGTAATCCAACGCCATTGACTGCTACAATTGCAACTCCTACATGGGCTCAAGATTATGTTTACACCTACACCGCAACGGTTAACCAGGAAAACATCGAGGGTGGTAAACCTATCGAATTCACTGGTAGTGTAGCAGATTGGACTGCTGGTCAAACTGGTGGTGGAGATATCACCATTAATCAATAATTTTATCCTTGGTTAAAGGGATAACGAATTAACCACAGGCCGGGCGGGGTTGAATGTTCCCTTCCCGGTCACAATTAAGAATAAACAATAAAAACAACACTAACATGAGGAAAGACTCTTTTTTAACGTTGACCGCTCTCGCGCTTATTCTAACCTTGGGCGGTTGCTCGAAAAGCGATGACCCGAGCACAAGTGACGATGGTGCCATCCATTTCGGGGTCACATCCAACAGTCGTGCCACCATTGAAGGAACTGAGTTCGCCGACGACGCACAATTCGCCGTGTGGGGATGGCGCACGTTAACCGACGAACCAAGTGAACCGGTAAACGTGTTCGACAAAACAGTCGTAACCAAAGTCGTAACCGAATCAGGGAGCACCTGGGGATACGATGGAAAACGCTACTGGGTTCCCGGCTACACCTACAACTTCCACGCCGTGTACCCGGTATTCCCGGCAGAAGAAGGTCAGCCGACCGCTGACGTGGCTCCCGACGGTACCATCACCGTCATCGGCTTCGACTGCTCTGCCACTGGAGACGCTGCCATAGACCTGATGACCTCTTCCAGTGCTTCCATCCCGTGCACGGAAGAATCCACTCCCGGGACCGTTGCCCTGCAATTCTCCCACGAGCTCGCCCGCCTGAAATTCACGGTGAAAGTTGAGGATGAAGTGACCGCAACCGTGACTGGGGCCAAATTATACGGGGTCGTTTACCAGGGGGATTACTCCAGCGCCAATAAACCAGTCTGGACTCTCGGGACATCTTACTCGGAAACCAACACGACATTCGTTTACAATCCCACGAACCCACAACCGCTGACCACGGATGGAATAAACGTCTTCCCGGATATACTGATCATCCCGGACGAAGATATTGAAGACGCCATTTTCGAGTTGACCTACTACTACGACGAGTATAGCCAAGTCCCCGTCACCAAGAAAATCAAGGTGAAGACCACCTCGATTCCCGGTTGGACCAAAGGCCAAAGCTACAGTTACACGGTCACCATCGGCCCGAACAATATCCAGTTCCAACCTGTTGTAACCCCGTGGAACACCTCAACGGGCGGTATCATCACTGTAGAATAATTAAACTGAAAAGCCTATGAAACGTTATTACATACCTGTTTTAGCTCTCGCGCTGGCGTTGACCGCCTGCGATAAAGAGGATTCCCGGGGAATCGAACCGGGAGACATGATCGAATTCGGCCTTCCCGGGATACAATTGGACGGGACAAGCAGAGGAGGCAGCGTCCCCGTCAATGAATTACCGGATGGTTCTTCATTCGGGGTATTCGGCTACTGCCTGGCACAGAAAGCCCCGGATGACCCGACTCCCGTGGAAGCCAGCGGGGCCTTACCCTGGGAAAACAAGAAAAACCTGATTAAACCCACGCTGTTCTACCAGAAAGAGGTAACCTACTCCGGGAGCGGATGTTCCTACGAGAATCCCGTGCCATGGAAGAAACCGGCAGATTACCTGTACGCCTTTTTCGCGTACTACCCCTTTGCACCGGAAAGCGGCTTCAGCATGATATCAGACGAGGATACCTTCGGGGCCCCCAGCGTCAAATTCACCATGCCCGTGGGTGCGGCTAATTCCATCAACTATGATTTGGACCAGCACGACATCCCGGACGCCATGGTGGCACAGGAAATCGACGTGACACGGGGTAGCGGGGTCGTTCCTCTGCATTTCTACCACATTCTCGCGGGGTTGAACTTCCAGGTGAACAACTACAACAAAGACCAGGAAGACCCGGGTACGGGTATAGAACTCATCGTCCACTCGTTGAAATTGCAAGGAACATTCTACAAATCCATCGTGATAAATTTCGACAAGGGATATGACTATCCTGCCGACGAAACCTACCAGGGGACCTACACGTTGGTTAATTCCGACATAAGCATCCCTGCCGGAACTTCCAAAAGCCAAATCGGGGAAAGGACGCTATTGCTCGTTTCCAACATCAGCCAGACCGGAGCAGAGAACGGCTACTTCGGGAATATTGAAGTGGTGATAGAATACACTTTCGACGGAGAAAGAAAAACACAACGATTCTCCCGCCCGGAGAACTTCCTGCCCGCAGGAGGAACCATCTACACGGCACAGCTGAACTTCATCGGCAACGCCTTCGTGTTGAACTTTATCGTGGACAACAATTACCAGTGGGAAGACGGGGGTGACAGTGATATTACGTTTGAATAATTAAAATCGGAATACATGAAAAAAATAACATCATACGCGTGCGGGCTATTTTGCTTCCTGATGCTCTTTGCCTGCCAGAAAGAAGAAGGTTGGAATGTCCCGGGAAGCGACGGGGAATTCAGCTTGAACATCTCGACAATCGGACTGATGAACCAGTACACCGTGACCTCGCGGGGAACGGATGTCAAAACAACCGAGGAACAGGAAATCAAGTCCCTCCACGTCTTCATTTTCGATGAAGCGGGGAATTACCTGGAAGCCTTGGATGACCATCGCTACCAGGGATACCGCAGCATCAGCGGGGGAAAAACGGTCATGAACATCGACCGGGAAGGCTGGGCTAACATGCAGGCAGCCAAAACGGCCACCGTCATCGTCGTGGCCAATATCGAGGAAGGGACATTCCAAAGCAGTTCGGCAGGGACCCATCCCGACAACATCACCAACAGGGACGCTCTCGCCAACTTCGTGTACAATCCTCTCAAGGAGCGACTCATCACCCAATTACCCGAGAGCGGAATGCCGATGTACGGACGGGTGGATAGCGTCGACCTGACTTCAACTAACAAGGAACAAAGTATTGACATTCCAATGAAAGCCCTGATGGCCCGGGTGGACGTGTCCCTGGAAATCAATTCCAGCAGTTCGGACCTGACCAATACCCTGCCCTCGCTCTCCGTGACCGAATGCAAGGTGCTGAACGTACCCCTCGCCACCAAGTTTACACCGGACATAAATGCAGAAACCGACTTAACTACACTTGGTAAGGACGAATTCGTGTTCCCCCCGACCACCGTGCAGACCATCTACAACAAAAACGGGAAACTGGAATACACGTTCTACACCTTCGAGAACCTGCAGGAACCGGCAAGAACAGAACCCGAGGGCAGATATCCGGACGGACTTACAGAAGACCAGAAACAGCGTTACAAACCGGAACTGGCCGACAAGAACAATTCCATGGTATTCCAGCTATCCGGGAAATACATCACCTACAACGGAGCATCATACGACGTCATATACTCCCTCTACCTGGGGGCCAATCACACGAACGACTTCAAGGTGGCCCGCAACAAGCAATACAAAAACAACGTGACCATCAAAGGTATTGTCGACGCGGGTAACAACCCGGAACACGTCACCTTTGATACTCGTGTAAATGTAAGCACCTCGAATCCCTACTTCGTCTCCATGCTGAAAGACCGAACACTGGACTGCCACTTCAACGTGGTACCGATGGACATCTACTTCTTCCAGGAGAACCCTTCCAGCCCGGTAACTCAAAAGATGAAAGTAGAAATTCTTGACCCGACCACGGCCAACTGGGTTCGCATGGAAAAAGTAACAGCCGAACAAATGGAAAAAGGAGAAGCACCAAACACTGATTGTATGGCCACTGGGGCATCTTGGCATGCCGGGAACGGGAAACGGAAATATTTCACCACCGATTTGGTCACGAACACGCTATCCGAGAACACCTCAACTACTCTAGAAAACCACCGCGACCGTATATATTTCTACGTGGATGAGAACCTGGACGTATGGCATCTCGGGGATTCCCGTGACCAACGTACCCGCACCGCCACGCTGAAACTCACCTATTACGAGAATGACCAAGAAGTCGGCAGTCGAGAACTCGTCCTGGAGCAATCCAAGCTGCTGGAAGTTAAATACATTGACACCGACCAAGGTGATATCGATGCCGGAATGGTAGGAAAAGTCTTCTATATAGAGGCATACGAGGAATACCTCAGCCACGGTGACCCTCTCAACAAGTTCACGAACAATCAGATATATACCGGCTTACCCTGGGAGGATTACACCAGTGGTAGTGGAACAACCATTGGAAGACTTAATACATTCTCTGGGCCATATTGTAGCAGCAACTTTTATAATGGATATGAATTTACAGAAAAAATAGCCCAAGAAGTTGAGGCTATACGAACCGGTTCGGGAATGCTTTGGGATCCATATGTTTATCACTATGATCACTTGGATTTAAATTCAAAACCCAAAACAGCGGCCGGATACTGCTTTATCAAGAACAAGCGGAATGCAGACGGAAGTGTTCCCAATCCCAAATGGTTTTTACCGGGTATCCGACAATTAGAGCGTATATTAGGTCATTACTACCTTGAATATACCGAATTCCAGAACAATTACTATTGGTCATCCGCTGCAGGAGAAGGGTCATGGACATCTTCATACGAAAACTCCAATAGAGCCCGCGCAACCAAAGCCTACATCGGTGATGATGGAAAATTCCATTATTACAACAGTGGTACTGGTGATGGGTACACCGGAGAAAACGGAACAGGTGGTTTCGCCGAACGAAAGGAAGTGCTCCGTATCCGTGCCGCCCGCATAGATAATCAACCACAATAAAAATACACACATATTGCAACCACACCTCCCCGCTTCGGACACGGGGAGGCTTACAAACCGCCCTTCCACTCTCTCTTGGGGCGGTTTTTCTTTACCACGAGCGGCAAACTATATTGACGACATTTCCTTTATAGCCCAAGGACAAAACGACACGAGGTAATTTTCCCTTCCACGACATCCCCTTGTCCGGGAACAAACCCTCAAAAAAAAATACAATACCACTTAAAGTCCCCACGCCTATAACAAGGAAGTCTCAGTCCCCCGGTAAAAAAACACCAGAAATTCCACCGAAGAGCATGCCAAAAAGCCCGCCGGAAGCCACCAGGGACATCCCTCTCGCAGGGCACAGCAGGGACTTTCCTCCCCCTTAGTAGGCCTCCACGAGACTTACTAAGCCTGGTATAAGCTTGATAAAACCCTAGTATAAGCCTACTAAAACAGGTTTTCAACAATATTGCAACAAGCATCATCCCCTTTATCACAGCCGCAGAAATCCCCTCGAGGCGAAGGGAAGGGCCGATAAAGCCAACGGAAGGGATACCGAGATATTCCAAAATTTTCCATGCCCACACGAAGCGAGAGGAACACCAGGCAAGAATTACCACAAGAACATGATCCCTACTCAAAATATTGCTATATACCCCCATCAACAATCCAAAGAAGAGCCTATATAGAAAGAGTATAAACAAGAGAGGGCAGCGTGGCAAATATTGTATATATTATAAACAAACCGTAATTTTGCCACAGAATTTCAAGAACATCTCATGAAAGACATCAAGCAAATTATCGGGGAAAACCTAAGAAAACTCAGAGAGTTGTCCGGTTTCACGCAAGAACAAATAGCGAAATCTATCGGGATTGAACGTTCCGCATACAGCAATTACGAGGGGGGGACGAGAGAAGTCCCGTATGATATCCTGGAACGAATCTCAAACATGTTCGGTTGCGAGCCTTTCATCCTATTCGAGGATAACGTGCAAACCGATAACGAGATTATGGCTACCGCTTTCAGAATATCAGATTTAGAGGATAAAGACTTAGAAGAAATCGCAAATTTCAAGGATATCGTGAAATCGTATCTTAAAATGGAACGAATAGCCCAGCATGAAACCGAATAAATTTATCATAGAAAGACAAGTGGCAGACTTCCGCGCGGATAACGGGTTAAGTTCATCCGAACCGATTACATTGAAAAGCCTGCTCCTGAAATTGAATGTACTTACCGTGTTCAGGCCGCTTTCCGACAACTTTTCCGGGATGTGCTTAAAGGATGGGGCGGGACATCGTTTCATGCTTATCAATTCCAATCAGCCGCGAGGAAGACAGCATTTTACCATCGCGCATGAATTATACCACCTGTTTATCGAAGAGAAACCAACGCCCCATAAATGCAACCCGGGTTTTAGCAAAAACAGCGTGGAACAATGCGCCGATATGTTCGCATCCTCATTATTGATGCCAGAAGCGGGTATTTGCCAGTTAATTCCGGAAAAGGAATTAAAAAACAAAGAAGTCTCGTTACCCACAATATTGAAACTTGAACACTATTTCTCCGTTTCCCGTTCCGCCTTATTGTACCGATTATTGAATATCGGTATCATAACAGAAAAAAAACGGGAAGAGTTGGCCGAGATTAAAGTAAAATATTCCGCCAGATGTTTCGGATATGACACCGCCTTATATGAAGCCGCGAATGAAGGACTGGTGATAGGCGATTTCGGGGAGAAAGCCCGCAACCTGTTCGACCAGGGGAAAATATCGGAAAGCCATTACATGGAATTACTTCATAAAATAAATATCGATGGAACTCCAGAAGACGAAAATTGTACTGGATGCTGACGTGATCATCCACTTTATAGAAGCGAATCGTTTTTCATTGCTTCCAGACATATTTCCTGAATACGAATACGTGATTCTGGATGTCGTCTATAATGAAGTTTCCAAGAATCCCAAAACACGAACATTTCTTGATAATTTTCTTCACCACTTCCCGAAATTGAAACAAGAGAAGTTTGACCCGAAGGGTGAATCGCTGAAAGAATACTTTCTGCTACAACGCACACTAGGGAGAGGTGAGAGTGCTTGCATGGTGTATTGCAGAGATAATCGAGACGTTTTAGGAAGCAGCAATTTAAGAGACATAAAAGACTATTGCTCAAGGAACAATATTATTTATTTAACCACTCTTGATTTCCTGTATTACGCTTATTGCAGGAAGAAAATGACGGCACAGGAATGCTCGGAATTCATACAAGCCGTCATCGACGCGGGAAGCAAACTTCCCAGGACGGACATCACCCGATACGCGTGTAGCGTATACCTGTAAATGCAAATTTTTGGGGAGATGATTCGTTTATCCGGGTTTTTGATTTAATTTCGCGGGTAATTTTGGAAATGGAGCACGATGGATATTTTAGACGACAGCGAAGAATTCTACCGCAAGGTGGAGTATTTCAACAAGGAAAGAATTGACAAGTTGAGTTATCATTACCGGGAAATCCTGAAACTGCTCGGGGAGGATCCCGACCGCGAGGGTCTGGTGAAGACACCGCAGCGCGTGGCGAAAGCCATGCTGTTCATCACGCGGGGGTATCACGAGGACCCGGAGGCCATCCTGCGCTCGGCCCTGTTCAAGGAGAACTACCGGCAGATGGTTATCGTGAAGGATATCGAGGTGTACTCAATGTGTGAACATCACATGTTGCCCTTTATCGGAAAGGCACACGTGGCCTATATCCCGAACGGGTATATCACGGGACTTAGCAAGATTGCGCGGGTGGTGGAGGCATTCGCCCGGCGGCTGCAGGTGCAGGAACGACTGACGAACGATATTATGACGTGCATCCAGCAGACGCTGAACCCGCTGGGAGTGGCCGTGGTAATCGAGGCGCAGCACATGTGCATGATTCTCCGCGGGGTGCAGAAACAGAATTCGGTGACAACGACCTCCAGTTTCAGCGGCGCGTTCGAGCGGCTGGCCACACGGGAGGAGTTTATCCGGTTAATCAGTAATCAATTTCATTAAGTAAATAAGCAAGTATGAAGAAAGCATTTGTTTTCCCGGGTCAGGGAGCCCAATTCGTGGGAATGGGCAAGGACCTGTACGAGACGTCGGCCGAGGCCAAGGCGTTGTTTGAAAAGGCAAACGAGATTCTCGGGTTCCGCATCACGGACCTGATGTTCAACGGTACGGACGAGGACCTGAAGCAGACGAAGGTGACACAACCCGCCATTTTCCTGCATTCGGTTATCCTGGCCAAGTCGCTGACGGAGAAACCGGACATGGTGGCCGGACACTCGCTGGGTGAGTTCTCCGCTCTGGTAGCGAACGGAGCCCTTTCCTTCGAGGACGGTCTGCGGTTGGTACACGCCCGCGCGTTGGCCATGCAGAAGGCCTGCGAGGCTAACCCATCAACTATGGCCGCTATTTTAGGCCTGTCGGACGAGACGGTGGAAAATATCCTGAAGGAGATTGACGAGGTAGTGGTACCCGCCAACTACAACTGCCCGGGACAAATCGTGATTTCCGGCTCAAACAAGGGCATCGAAATCGCCTGCGAGAAGCTGAAGGCTGCCGGGGCAAAACGCGCCCTGCCGCTGAAGGTGGGTGGAGCATTCCACTCCCCACTGATGGAACCAGCCCGCGAGGAACTGGCCAAGGCCATCCGGGAGACGAAGTTCTCCACGCCGATATGCCCGGTTTACCAGAACGTGAACGCGCAACCGTTCACCGATCCGGAAGCCATCAAGGAAAACCTGATCGCCCAGTTGACCGCTTCCGTGCGTTGGACACAGACGGTGCAAAACATGCTGGCGGACGGGGCAACCTCGTTCCTGGAAATCGGTCCGGGGAAAGTGCTGCAAGGCCTAATCAAGAAGGTGGACCCGAACGCGGAAGCGGAAGGAATCCAATAAAATGATAAAAATAAAGCCCCCGAACATTCGAGGGCTTTATTTTTATTCCTATCTTTAGAGGCTGAATTATCATGAACCATTTTGAACCATAAAAACCGGGTATGCTGATAACGAGGAAAAACAGACATAGACGCTTACAATACCTGTTCAGAATATGCACGCTGATCGCCATCGGGGGAATCATCGTGCTGTTGCTGCCTAAAATAGAGGGGTTTAAATACTCGTACCAGAAGGGAATGCTGTGGAAATACGAGACGCTGAACGCTCCGTTCGATTTCCCGATACACAAGAGCACGGAAGAATTGCAGGCCGAGATCGAGCGCGTGGGCGCCGAGCATCCGCCCATTTTCGTGTTCAACGAAAATACCGCGGAGAGCCAGATCAAGCTGTTCAACGAGCGAATCAATCGTTTTAAGTCGGGAACACACGAGAAAGAGTTCAACGCTTTCCTCGATAAATTCAAGGCCATTTACGAGAAAGGGATTATCCTCATGCCGGCAAAGCTACCGGCAAGCAAGGTCAAGTCGATTCTCGTGGTAAGAAACAATATCGCCCAAGAAGAGAAGGTGGAAGAGGTGTACACGTTGAAGAAAGCCTATTCCGAGCTGACGGCTTTCGCCAATAGTCTGAAGTTACCCCAGAACGTGAAGGAGAACATCGCGGGAATGAACTTGAACGATATACTCAAGCAGAACCTGGAGTATGACGCCAATCGAACAAAGGCAGCCGTCGAGAACAGCATAAAGAAAATCAGTCCCACGCAAGGGATGGTACGTCAGGGAGAGTGCATCATCACAAAAGGTGAGCTGGTGACCCCGGAAAAATACAAGATACTGGACTCGTTTCGCATCGAGCACGAGCAGAACTTAGGCTCCACGGAAGATAAGGCCAAGATCAGCGTGGCACAGACGGTGCTGACGTTTATCGCCATTGTCAGTTTCTCGATGTTCCTCTATTACACAAGGAAACGTTTGTTCTACAATAACAAGGATTTTTTCTTCCTGCATAGCATGTTCCTGCTGACGATAGCCCTCACCAGCATCAGCTATTACCAACAGGTGAACATTCTACTGGTGCCGATGCTATTCTTCCCCATTATCGTGAATATATTGTTCGGGGTACGTCCAGCTTTATACCTATTACTTGGGACGAGCCTGCTGTGCTCATATTATGCGCTGAATAATTACATGTACGTGTTCATGCAGATATCGGCGGGTATCATCGCCATTTTCAGCCTGCGACACCTGCAACGACGCTCGCAGTTGTTTATCGCCATTCTGCTGATATTCCTGACTTACACACTGGTCTACGGGGCATTCACGCTAATCCAAGAAGGGAGTCTGTCCTCTATTCACCTGGTACCAATCATGTTCCTTGGTATCAATTCGTTATTACTCAGCCTGGTGTACCCTGTTCTGTATATCGTGGAACGGATTTTCGGGTACACGTCCGAGATCAGCCTATTAGAGTTCTCGAACCCGAATCACCCGGTACTGCGTAACCTGACCAAGAAGGCCCCGGGGACATTCCAGCATGCATTGATGGTGGCCAATCTCGCGGAAGAGGCCATCTATCATATTGGCGGCAGTCCCCTACTCGCCCGCACGGGAGCCTTGTACCATGATATCGGAAAACTTTACAACCCGCTTATGTTCATCGAGAACCAAACAGGAGGCATTAATCCGCACGGGAATCTTGATTTCGACGAGAGCGCACAATTGATTATCGAACACGTGACGAAGGGCGTGGAACTCGCCAACAAATACAAGTTGCCGACGTCGATTATCGATTTTATCCGCACGCATCACGGGAGGAGTAAAGTGAAGTATTTCTATTATTCCTACAAGAACAAATACCCGGACAAGGAGGTGGACGAAGCGATTTTTACGTACCCCGGACCAGACCCCACCAGCAAGGAATGCGCCGTGGTCATGATGGCCGATGCCGTGGAGGCGGCTTCCCGTACCTTGGCCGTCAAAAACGAGGAGAACATCTCGAAACTGGTGAATGACATCATCAACAGCCAGTTGCAGGACGGACGTTTCGCAAACGCCAATATCACTTTCCAGGATGTTGAACACGTGAAGCTGGTCTTCACGGAAATGCTGGTAAATGTCTACCATGCCCGCATCGTGTACCCTAAATTGCAAAAAAAATCATAACTAACACCAGACATATGGCACAAAGACCTATTACAATCAAAGACATCGCGGAAAAACTGAACATTTCTGTGTCTACCGTATCCCGAGCGTTGAAAGACAATCATGAAATCAGCGCACAGACCCGCAAGGCCGTACAAGACCTGGCCAAGGAACTGGGATATAAACCCAATCCTATCGCTGTTGCCCTGAAAACACATAAAAGCTACACGATCGGCGTGGTCGTTCCCCAGATCGTGAGCACGTTCTTCGCGACAGTCGTACGACAAATCGAGGAAGTCGCCGACAGCCACGGGTACAACGTGCTTGTCATGTCCTCGAACGAGAGCATGACCAAGGAGAAGAAAAACGTGGATGTCCTGCTGGCTAACCGGGCAGACGGCATTATTCTTTCGTTCGCCCACGAGACCGATAATTACGACCACGTGAAAATGATACAGAACCTGGGGATTCCCCTCGTGCTGTTCGACCGAACAACCAATGAACTGGAGGCCTCGAAAGTGGTGACGGACAGCGTGGCCGGAGGATTCCAGGCAGTGCAACACCTCATTTTCGAAGGGTGCAAGAGAATAGCCCTGCTCATGGGACCCGAGCATATCAATACCGGGGGAAACCGGATGCGGGGATATATCAAGGCCCTCGAGACAAACGGAATGACCGTGAAACCGGAATACATATACCACTGCACGGACTTCAGCACGGATGCCGGGAAGCAAGCCGCAACGGAGCTGTTGAGCCTGCCGGAGCCACCGGACGCCTTCTTCGGAATCTCGGATGACCTGGTTATCGGAGCCATGGATGCCGTTAAGGAAAAAGGGTTGTCGATCCCGGAAGATGTGGCTCTAGTCGGATTCTCGAACACCAAGCGTTCCCGTTATATCAGCCCGACCCTGAGCTCCATAAACCAGTTCCCGGAGAAAATCGGAAAGGCTGCAGCGGATATGCTTTTCGAGCAGATTGTCAACAGCAAATACGCCCGAGTGAAAACAGAGGTAGTCAGCTGTGAACTCGTGGTAAGAGATTCGTCAAACAGGAAAGGTCTGGAGATTTAATTAGCGCTTAAAGATTGTTAAAGCAGCATCAAGGTTCGTTTCCATTCTTATTTTTGTAAAGAACAAAAACGACGACAGCGCAATGAATGTAATTGTTAAAGACCTGACAAAAATATTCGACTACCAAAAGGCCGTGGATTCGCTCTCGTTCGAAGCCAAGAAAGGAGAGATCCTCGGTTTGCTGGGACCTTACGGGGCGGGGAAATCCACTACGCTGAAAATGCTCGCGGGGTTGCTCCGCCCGAACCAAGGTTCCATTCACTTTGACAATTACACGTACGAGAAAAACGAGAGCAAAATCAAGAAGCTGATAGGGTATCTCCCCGAGAAAAATCCGTTGTACGACGCTATCAGCGTCACTGATTTTTTGTTCTACATGGCCAAACTGTACGATATTCCCCGTTACAAGGTAACTTCCCGGGTTCTGGACATGATCAGCCTATGCGGCTTGGAAAACGAGAAACACAAGTTGATCAAGGAGCTTTCCAAAGGATACCGCCAACGTTTGGGGATTGCCCAGGCTTTGATCCATGACCCCGAAGTGGTGCTACTGGACGAACCGACCACGGGACTGGACCCGAACCAGACTTTCGGCATCCGGGAAATCATCAAGACCCTGGGACAGGAGAAGACGGTTATACTGGGGTCGCATATACTCTCGGAAATCGAGAATACCTGCGATCAGGTCATGATCATGAGCAAGGGACAAATTATGGCCCAAGGCACAACTGCAGAACTGAGACAGGCCCCGAATTCGGATTTCAGCCTAAAGATTGTCATCAAAGGAGGAGAGATCCCTGCCATCCAGGAAGCATTAAACCAACTGCCCCAGATAAAGAGCCTGCAGCTCCAACACAAGCAGGAATTCGAGGTACATTGCACTCCCGGACAAGAGATTGAAAGGGCCATCTTCGAACTATGCAAAGACAATGACTGGTACATCACGGAGATGACACCGGTACAGATGAGATTGGAAGACATTTTCCGAAAAGTGACCCAAAAACAGTAGATATGAATCCAGTAAAAGTCATCATCAACAAGGAATTGAAAGTGATCTTTAACTCACTGCTATTCTATATCGCCTTCACGGTTTTCTTTTGCACCACGGGCTTTATATACTGGCTGTCACAGGGGAATATATTCTACACGGGACAGGCCTCATTGGGATACCTATTCACCGTTTTCAACGGGGTACTTTTTTTCCTCATTCCCGCCTTGACGATGAAAAGCATTTCCACGGAAAAACGGGACGGGACATTCCAACTGCTGTTCTCAAAACCAATCAAGACATGGCAACTGCTCGCGGGAAAGTTTTTTGCCATATTGATTCAGGTATTGCTCTGCCTAGCCCTAACCCTCCCCTACTATATCACGATAGCCTGCCTGGGACACGTGGACCATGCCGTGGGATTCTGCGGATACCTTGGGCTGATATTCACGACGGGGTGCTATATCAGTATCGGGATATTCGTTTCCTCGCTGACCAGTAATCCGCTCATAGCTTTCTTTTCCACGTTTGCCATCACCATTTGGTTTCAGTTCCTGTTCGAGATGCTGAGTTCATGGCTGGGGAACACCTTTATCGCCAGTGTCTTCATGTACCTGTCCGTCAATGATCACTTTGACACAATATCCAGAGGGATTATCGATTCGAAAGATATTGTTTATTTCATATCCATCATCAGCCTTTTTCTGGCACTGGCGAGATATGTCATTTGTAAAAGTAGAATTTAAATATCCATGAGATGAAAACCAAGCTTCTATACAACCCGATCTACTTGATTCTATCGCTCGTGGCGATAAATATCATCTCTTGTATTCTATTTTTCCGAATAGACCTGACCAAAACCAAGAAATACTCGCTAAGTCCCGTGAGCAAGAATATCCTGGCGAAAATCAACGAGGAAATTCACGTAAACCTATACCTTTCCCAAGATTTATCCCCGGACAAAATCAAATTAAGTAAAGAATTCAAGAATCTGCTAAAGGAATACAAAGCCTTAAGCAACAAACCGTTCAATATCAAGACAATCATTCCGGACAACCCGGAAAAAGAAATGCAGGCAATACAAGCCCGCATCAAGCCTTTCTCGCAAGAAATAACGGAAAGGGATATGGTAAAAATTCAACGCGTTTATTTCGGGGCCACCATCCAAATCGGAGATAAAAAAGCCGTAATCCCTTACATATCACAACATACACCCCTGGAATATGAGGTCACTCGCATATTGAAAGACGCCTGCGACACGGTGAAACCCAAAATCGCATTTGTCCAAGGACACCAAGAAATAGCCCCGTCCCTACTTTCACAGGTGATGCACGAACTGTATTCCATCGCCATCGTCAACACCACGAACATTGCGACAGATACTGCCTTGAACCGCAACAAGGTACTCTGCATTGTAGGCCCACAGAACACGTACTCCCCCCAAGATATCAACAAATTAAAAGAATACCTGCGACAAGGAGGACGACTGTTCATCGCCCTGAATCACGCCGTGGGGAAAATCGGGCATAACCAAAGCAACGGATTCATCAACCGAGTCGGAGTTGAGGACATGCTGGAGGAATTCGGTTTAAAAATCAAGTACGATTTCGTCGTAGACCGACGATGCGGTAGTATTCTTATTCAACAAGAATTAGGATTCATTCCTTTCGAGACCAGGATAGATTTCCCCTATTTCCCCATCATTCAGAATTTCAGTTCACACCTCATCACGAAAGGACTGAACGCATTATCGTTACAATTCGCCAGCAGCATTGAAAATGTACCCAGCAGCACCTCATACCAGTTTACCCCACTTGCCAAGACATCCAATATCTCGGGGACTCAGGAAGTGCCTGTATTCTTCAATCTTATGAAAACCTGGACCACCAAACACGATTTCAATCATCCCAATAATCCCGTGGCTGCCTTATTGACCAGCGAGGATGACAATAGCGCCATTGTCGTTATCACCGATGCTGATTTCATGGTAAATAGTTCTTATGATCTGCTACACCATGACAACATAAACTTTGCAGTGAATTCTATTGAATGGCTCACGGACGATTCCGGGTTGATCAAACTACGCAATAAATTTATCGCCAATCAGGTCCTAAAACCGATTGACGATACTACTAGAACATTTCTCAAATACTTGAATTTCTTCTTGCCTATAGTCATTATTCTTTTGATCGCCCTGTACAATTACCGTACATACAAACTGAAACGCCTGCGGCGTTCTCAGCCGGGCTACATTGATTAATGCTGTCTACAGACCAACGAAGACAATTTTTCGTATAATGCCGAACTCACGGAGCAAAGCGGATCACGCAATTTACCACACGCAATAATTCCTTTAGCATGCAAAGCCGCTTTAATACCGGCAGGATTACCTTCCTCAAACAGCGCCTTGCAAACAGGAGCCAGCCGTAGATGGATGTGCCGAGCCTCACTGTATTCCTCATCCAGTGCCAAATGAACCATCGAGGAGAATTCAGCAGGAAGAACATTCGCTATCACGGAAATAACACCACTTCCCCCAATGGAAAGCAAAGGCAAGGTAATTCCATCATCACCTGAAAGAAGCATAAAATTCTCCGGCATTCCAGCGATTATGGCGGTAGACTGATCGAGGTTACCCGATGCTTCCTTTATCGCGATAATATTCTCGAAATCCCGAGCCAGACGTAAGGTTGTGTCAGCAGTCATATTCACTGAAGTACGTCCCGGCACGTTATACAAGATCACGGGTAGAGGTGCATATTCCGCAATCATTTTGAAATGATTGTACAATCCTTGCTGGGAAGGTTTGTTGTAATACGGAGTTACACTTAATATCGCATCCCCTTGTTGCAGATACGGAAGCGAAGATAAATCCTGTACGACCTGAGCCGTATTGTTGCCTCCAATACCTAAAACGATAGGCAAGCGTCCCTGGTTCTGCTCCACGATTATCCGTACAACCCGAGCCCGTTCCTCAACCGACATCGTGGCAGCCTCAGAGGTAGTACCCAATGCCACTAAATAATCGACACCTCCGTCAATTACATAATCAACCAAATTCCTTAGAGAGGGTTCATCTATTCGCCCTTGCTCGTCAAACGGGGTCACCAAAGCAACCCCGACACCTGAAAATTTTTTCATATTCAATAAGTATTTACATTCTTCAATAACCGAATCAAGCGTTCTTTTAATTCGTTTGCGTCCTTGATTACGGGAAATTCAATATCGTACCTTCCTCCTGCACGTCCCATACCTATTTTACAACGGGCATTCACTTGTCCAAACAAATAATCATAAATTCCATCTGCCTTAAATGAAAGATCAATTGCCCAATCGTATTCTTTTTCCAAAAGACGCTTCAAAGCTTCTTTCTTTAGGTGGCCTTGAAAAGAAATATCACGAGGAGATACATAAACGATAGGCTGGTTCTCCGTGTCCGGTATTCTCCCCGCAGAACGAACATAATAAACAATATTCAATGTCCTTCCCTCCCTCAATAATTCAAAAATACATTGTTCATAATTCTCGGGGACATTATCTTTCGCCACAAACAACAACACGGATTCCGCCTTGCTCCATGGCACAAAAGCACAAGGACGTTCTTCCTTCTCGGGATATTTAGCCAAACGATGTTTTTTCCATCCTGTAATAATACCAAACATATAGTTATGCTTTTAAACAAAGTCGTGCAAAAATACAAACTTAATTTAAATTCACATCTCGATTCAGAATAACAAGCAATAAATTTTTGACAAAAAAAATATCCCAAATCCTTGCAAGAATAAAATAGAACATCTACCTTTGCGGAGCAAAATCAAGAAGGACTCGTAGCTTAATGGATAGAGCACTTGGTTACGGCCCAAGAGGTTGTGGGTTCGACTCCCGCCGAGTTCACCAAGAGGGATTGAAAAATCCCTCTTTCTTTTTTGATAAAACCGACTTTTTTACACGAAAAATCGCCCCAAAAGAAGAAATTTACTAATTTTACGGCCATTATAAGAAAAAACGAACATGGGGAAACAACTTTTTACTAGCATCATGCTTATTTGTCTGGCAATAGGTATCTGTCAGGCACAAACGGATAAACGCAAAGCCTTTATCCGCAAATACAGAAATATCGCTATCGAGGAAATGGATCGCACGGGGATTCCGGCCAGTATAACCTTAGCACAAGGCATTCTGGAATCCGGATGCGGAACTTCGGAATTAGCCTTAAACGCAAACAATTTCTTTGGTATAAAATGTCATGATTGGGTTGGTCCCACGTACAAAATGGACGACGACAAGAGAAATGAATGCTTCCGGAAATATCGCCATGCAGAAGAATCATGGGTTGACCACAGTGAATTCCTTACCTCCCGTCCACGTTATGCCTCGCTGTTTAAATTATCCAAAACTGACTACAAGGGCTGGGCTAAAGGCTTAAAGAAAGCCGGCTACGCCACGGATCCCAATTACGCACAACGTCTGATCAGTATCATTGAAGACGAACAACTTTATATTTATGACAAACCGGGGAAACGATATAACCGATTTATCGGAGAAATCAGTTTTTCCTCCATGGAATACGGAGATAACGCCTACACGAGCCGAATCATATACGTGAACAATATTCCTTGTATCAAAACCCGCAGCGGAGATTCATTCGAGGCGATTGCCAAAGCGTGCGGAATCTCATTAAGGAAATTACTGCGATATAATGACAAAAACGAGACTTCTATCCAGTCTGGCATGCATGTCTTCTTAGGAGTCAAAAAGAACAAAGCAGCCCGAGGATATACCTTCCACAAAGTAAAGGCAGGAGAAACCATGTACGATATTGCACAATTATACGGGATCAAGTTCTATAAATTATTGCAATATAATTACATGGAAGCAAAAGACATTCCACAACCTGGAGAACTAATCTCCTTGCGCAGAGCGACTAAGTTATTCTAAGATGGACAATAAAAAGGATCTATACTGGAAACAAAACACACTATTCGGCCTACTCATGGGGAGTAGTTTTTGCCTGGCCTCCTTGATTTTCGTCTGGAGCGGCAGAAGTGTTGCCATGAATCCACAATTAAACAACATCACCACACTACTAACGGTTGTCGGGATATTCATGGGACTCCGAAAATACCGGGACGAAGCACTCGGGGGCAGTATCTCATATGCCAGAGCCTTCGGCGTCGGTATGTTCCTTTTAGCTATCGCCTCCATCGTATACGCCCTCTACACGTATATCCTATATTCCTCGTCCAGCGAACTGTTTGCCATGTACAAGAATCATATTCTACTCATGATAAAACAGGTATACGAGAATAGCCCCATGTACAATACGCTAACCGAGACATTCAATACATTTCTGATGCCGGTAAGCATCGCTATCGGGGAATTTGTCAATCACATTTTTTCCGGAATAATTTTCACGTTATTATTGGCTTGGATCATAAAAAGAAGTATTCCACGAGAATTTCAACAAAATTAATTATGGATATAACAGTTGTAGTACCACTATATAATGAAGACGAATCTTTACCGGAATTAGCAGCCTGGATACAAAAAGTCATGGAGGCAAACCACTTCACGTACGAGATTATTATGGTGGATGATGGCAGTAACGATACCTCATGGCAAGTGATAGAACATTTACAACAAACGAATCCTTGTATCCGAGGTATTAAATTCAGAAGGAATTACGGTAAATCCGCAGCTTTACACTGTGGTTTTGAAGATGCCCAGGGAGACGTCGTCATCACGATGGATGCTGATATGCAAGACAGCCCGGATGAGATTCCCGCTTTATACCGCATGATCATGGAAGAGAATTATGATATGGTCAGCGGTTGGAAAAAGAAACGTTATGACCCGCTATCCAAAACGCTACCGACCAAGTTATTCAATGCCACGGCCAGAAAATTCTCCGGCATTAAATTGCATGACTTCAATTGCGGATTAAAAGCCTATAAACAAGTCGTAGTGAAAAACATTGAGGTTTACGGGGAGATGCACCGATATATACCCATCCTGGCCAAACAGGCTGGATTCTCCCGCATAGGAGAAAAAGTCGTGCAGCACCGGGCCCGCAAATACGGGGTAACCAAATTCGGCCTAAACCGTTTCATTAATGGTATGCTGGATTTGTTATCCGTAACCTTCATTACCCGCTTTGCCAAGAAACCCATGCACTTGTTCGGGACAATCGGAACCGTTTTATTCATTATTGGATTCGGGGCTGCCGCTTGGATCGGGATAGAGAAACTAATCGCGCTCAGCCGAGGCATACGCGCATCCCTGGTAACCAATAATCCTTATTTTTACATCGCACTCACCTGCATGATTCTAGGTACTCAATTGTTCTTGGCAGGATTCGTGGCCGATTTGGTTTCCCGCACTGCCAGTGACCGAAACGTGTACCGGATTGAGAAGAAAATCTAATTGCAAATTAAACATAATTATCATGGTAGAAAAAATTCAATTAACTCTTCGAGATTCTAAAGCTGCCCGGTGGACAGCCTTAATTCTCATCGCATTAATGATGTTTTTCGCGTACATGTTCGTGGATGTCATGTCGCCGTTACAAACGCTTGTCGAAGCCAAACGAGGTTGGAATCCGGACGTATTTGGAACTTATGCCGCTTCCGAGTATTTCTTGAACGTGTGCGGTTTTCTTATTCTTGCCGGTATTATCCTGGACAAATGGAAAGTTCGCTTCACGGGAACCCTGTCTGCTTCTTTAATGGTTGGTGGAGCTGTCATTAAATACTATGCCATCAGCGAAGGCTTTCAAGACACCGCACTATGTGGCTGGTTGGATTCCTGGTGGACAGATCTTCCCGGAACCGCAAAATTGGCCTGCCTGGGCTTCATGATTTTCGGTTGCGGATGTGAAATGGCCGGTATTACCGTATCCAGGGCTATCGCCAAATGGTTCGAGGGCAAGGAAATGGCTCTTGCCATGGGACTGGAAATGGCTATCGCCCGTTTAGGCGTATTCGCTGTTCTTTCACTTTCTCCACTATTAGCCGATAAATTCAATGATTCCATCGTGGCTCCCATTGCCTTCTGTACGGTATTGTTACTTATCGGATTGATTAATTTCATCGTGTTCACGTTCATGGATCGTAAGCTCGACCGGCAAATCGGAGCAGGCCAACAAGAAGCAGCATCTGACGAACAATTCAAATTCAGTGATATCAAATACATTTTCGGCAGTAAGATGTTCTGGTTAATCGCATTACTTTGCGTGTTGTATTATTCCGCCATCTTCCCCTTCCAACGTTACGCCACCAACTTCCTTGAATCAACGCTGAATGTAACTTCCGGGGAAGCTGCCAATCTTTTCCGCTGGTTCCCGATATTAGCCATGATCCTCACCCCTGTTCTGGGTTCTTTCATCGATTACAAGGGAAAAGGAGCCTCCATGTTAATGTACGGAGCCCTTATCATGATCATTTGCCACTTGTCATACGCATTCCTGCTTCCGGCATATCCGACCAAATGGTTTGCATTATTAATCACGGTTGTATTGGGTGTTTCATTCTCTCTCGTACCGGCTGCTCTATGGCCCAGTGTCCCCAAGGTAATTGACGGCAAGATTCTCGGAAGTGCCTATGCCCTTATTTTCTGGATACAGAATATAGGACTTTGCTTCGTTCCCAAAATCATTGGTAACGTATTAAACTCCACCAATCCAGGAGTTGCCGAGGCAAGAGAAGCTGCCATGGCACAAGGTACTGTAGCTCCGGCCTATGATTATACTGTTCCCATGCTCATTTTCGCCTCATTCGGTGTACTAGCTTTCATTCTAGGAATCTGGTTGAAACGCGAGGACGTGGTAAAAGGATATGGATTGGAATTACCCAATATCAAAAAGTAAATTTTGAACCTGACAACATAAAAAATATTTCCCGCATTCACGGGAAATATTTTTTATAACCTATATTATCATGAAAATATTTCTCTGCCTCCTTGTGTTCATCATTTCGAGTTTTTCCCAAGCTCAAGAAAAAACACGACCAGACACCCTTCAACAAGCTTCAAATGAATTACAATTCACCCCCCGACAACTCATTCTCCCGGCGTCACTTATCACCGTTGGAGCCTTGGGGATTAAGGGGGGCCCGCTGGAGAAGCTAAACACTCATACTCGAGAATGGATCTCCGGCTTTAACGGCTCACGAATTCGAATCGATGATTATCTACGATTCATTCCTTCAGCCGCTCATTTAGGACTCGGTTGTCTCCAGGAGAAAGCCAAACACTCGTTCAAAGAAAGATTACTCATTTCTGCAACAGCACATGTCGCTATGGCCATAATGACCCAATCCACGAAAATGATCGTTCGGGAACAGCGACCTGACGCTTCTGAAAACAACTCATTCCCTTCCGGGCACACGGCACTAACCTTCACGGGAGCAGAACTCGTACGCCTGGAATATGGTACGGGGTATGGCATTGCGGCCTACACGATAGCCTGTGGAGTCGCATTCTTACGCCTATACAATGACAGCCATTGGCTAAATGATGTCATTGCCGGAGCCGGCATCGGTATCTTAAGCGCCCGCATTGGCTATTGGCTACTTCCGCTTAACCGGAAAATATTCCGACTAAAACCCAAAGACAAAGCACACGTCATCGCGGCACCGTATTACACTCGTGGACAAGGAGGAATTGCCATGACAATAACCTTTTAAACCATAGCCTCGATTCAAATACGAACAATTTTTTCTACCTTTGACCACATACTATAAATATTTATATCACATGGAAAACAGAATAACAAAACTCTTTAATATAAAATACCCCATCATACAAGGGGGAATGGTTTGGTGTAGCGGGTGGCGTTTAGCCTCCGCAGTCAGTAATAACGGAGGATTAGGATTATTGGGGGCAGGCTCCATGCACCCCGAGGTACTCATCGAGCATATCCACAAAATGAAAGAAGCCACATCCAAGCCCTGGGGCATTAATGTTCCCCTACTTTATCCCGAGATAGACCGACTCATGGACATCATCATCAAGGAAGGAGTAAAAATCATTTTTACCTCAGCCGGTAGCCCCAAGAAATGGACGCCGACACTGAAAGCACACGGGATTACCGTTGTACATGTGGTCAGCAGCGCTCTCTTTGCCCGGAAATGCGAAGAAGCTGGGGTCGATGCCATCGTGGCCGAAGGCTTTGAAGCCGGAGGACATGACGGACGGGAAGAGACCACAACCATGGCCTTGATTCCACAAGTTGCAGCGACATGTCATCTTCCGCTCATTGCCGCCGGAGGAATCGCATCCGGCCGGTCCATGTATGCGGCCTTCGCCCTCGGAGCAGAAGGCGTTCAAATCGGGACTCGCTTTGCCGTAGCAAAGGAATCCTCCGCTCACCCCGCCTTCAAGCAAAAGGTATTTGAAACAGAAGAAGGTGACACTATTCTTACTTTAAAGAAAATAGCTCCTACCCGCCTTATTAAAAACGAATTCTACGAGCAGGTACAACAATTGGAAAACAAGGGTGCTTCCGTGGACGAACTCCGGGAATTACTCGGAAAAGGACGAGCCAAACTAGGTATATTTGAAGGCAACCTGACAGAAGGTGAATTAGAAATAGGACAAGCAGCCTCCATGCTTCACCACGAGGAAAGTGTCAGCGAAATCATCCGGGATATCACGGGAGAATTCAATGAAACCGTTGCTAAATTAGCCAACCTGAGCATGTAACCATGATTCAATACACGAGACATATTTTGGACAACGGACTGACTGTCATCTGTAATACGGACACCAGTACCCCTTTCGTATCGGTCAATATCCTGTACAAGGTCGGCGCAAGAAATGAAAATCCCCAACGTACAGGATTCGCCCACCTGTTTGAACATCTCATGTTCGGGGGTTCCATTCACATACCCGACTACGATTACCACGTGCAACAGGCAGGAGGAGACAGTAACGCTTTCACGAATAACGATTACACGAATTACTATATCACGATTCCTGCCGGGAACATCGAAACGGCCTTATGGCTGGAATCCGACCGGATGTTAAGTTTGGACTTTTCCCAAAAATCCCTGGACATCCAACGCAACGTGGTCATTGAGGAGTTCAAACAACGCTACCTGAATAATCCTTACGGGGATATCTGGCTACACTTAAGACCATTAGCCTATAAGGTTCATCCTTACCAATGGCCAACCATCGGGAAAAACATTGAACATATCGCCGGGGCGACCCTGGATGAAGTACAGGACTTTTTCCTCCGTTTCTATGCCCCGGACAATGCCATCTTAAGCATCAGCGGAAACATTCATCACGACAAGGCCCTGGAGCTGGTACAAAAATGGTTCGGGGATATTCCACCAAGCCATTACACTTCCCCCGCTTTGCCACAAGAACCCGCACAACAGGAAGAACGCCGCATGGTTCTGGAAAATAATCCTGTTCCAGCTGATGCCATATACAAGGTGTTCCACATGGGAGACCGATTGTCCGATAATTTTTACACGTGCGATATCATATCGGACATCCTGTCCAACGGCCAGTCATCCCGTCTGTACGTGAACCTGATTAAGAACAGGAAACTATTCTCCGAGATTGATGCCTACGTGACAGGAGATATGGACCCGGGATTATTCATTTTCTCCGGCAAACTTTCCGAGGGGGTATCTCTCGATACTGCAGAACAAGCCATTCTGGACGAAATAAAACACTTTATCCAGAATCCCATTTCCGAAAGGGAGCTCCAAAAAGTAATCAATAAGACGGAAGCCAGAATCTCTTACAGCGAAATCAATTACCAGGGGAAATCCGCCAATCTTGCGTTCTTCGATTACCTGGGCAACATAGACCTCATCAATCAAGAATGTGCTCGCTACGCCCAAATCTCCGTGGAAACAATAAAGGCAACCGCACAAAATATGTTTAAGCCTGAAAACTGTTCCACACTATGGTACCTGAAAAATAATATCTAATAGCAACAAGCATGATTAACAGAAATATTCCACCCGTTTTATCCGCCATAAACCGCCCTTCCATATGGCAACATCAACGCGTAATGCTTCCCAATGGAATTGAAATCGTCTACCTTCACGACGCCACACAGGAAGTGTTCAAAATGGATGTCGTATTTCCTGCCGGGGCGTATTATCAACCCCAACCGGTTGTCGCCTCCACGATGCTTAATATGCTCAACGAGGGAACCCGTCATCATTCCGCCGAAGAAATAGCAGAATTGTTCGATTATCATGGGGCCTACGTGGATTACAACTGTGGCATGCACAAATCCGAAATAAGCCTGATATCCCTAAACAAATATGCACGACCGACCATTCAAATGCTGTCGGAAATAATCCGAGCCAGCATATTTCCTGAAAAGGAATTAGCCATTTACCTGCAAAACCGCCGGCAACAGCAATTGGTCAATCTGGAGAAAACCTCCTACTTGGCCCGGGTTGAATTCTTACACCGCTTATACGGGGAACAGCATCCCTACGCCAATCATTTCTGTCTCGAGGATTTCGATAAAATAACTCCCGAGATATTGCAAGCCTTCTACACGGAACGAATCCAGGCAACCGGATGCCGGATCATGATATGTGGGAACGTCAGTCAGGAAGTACTGGAGGAGATTCAGCAGAATTTCTCATCCCTCCCCCCAAGGACGATACCGCCGGAACCCCAATACGACATAACACCCTCCAAACCGGGCAGATACCACGTATCCAAACCAAGTGCCGTACAAAGCAGCATCCGTATCGGGAAAAAAGGAGTTCAATTGACAGACAAAGATTATACCGATTTCCAACTTCTCAACATGGTTCTTGGTGGTTATTTCGGTTCCCGCTTAATGTCCAACATCCGGGAAGAGAAAGGTTACACCTACGGCATCGGCTCTTACAATGTTCCAATGCCCCTTTCAGCCCAATGGATGATTGCCACGGATGTCAACGCGGACCAAACCGAAGCAACTATCGAGGAATGCCTCAAAGAAATCCAACGACTCAGGGATGAACTAGTACCGGAAGAAGAACTGAATCTGGTAAAAAGTAATTTCAACGGGGATATCCTCAGGGAATTGGACGGAGTATTTTCCCAATCCGATGCCCTTAAGCACAAATTAAACTACGGCCTGGACAACTCGTTCTATCTCGACATCATTGATCGAATCAAGGCTTGTACCCCGGACGATTTACAGCGAATCGCCCGCAAACATTTAAATCCTGAAGAAATGTTTATCATCACGGCCGGGAAATGACACATCTTTTTAACAGGCAAAAACTTTTGGTATATGACGAAAAAGTTTTTGCCTGTTAAACAATTCCTCGAAATCAAGCAAAAAAGATATAGCAAATCACTATCGCGGCGATAATTCCTGCCAAATCGGCAATCAATCCGCAAGGGACAGCGTAACGGGTATTTTTGATTCCTACCGCCCCGAAATAAACCGCAATAATATAAAATGTCGTATCCGTGGCCCCTTGAAAAGCACAGGCCAGACGACCGGCAAACGAATCTGCACCAAACGTTGTCATCGTATCAATCATCAAGCCTCTCGCCCCACTGCCACTCAAGGGCTTCATCAAAGCCGTCGGCAATGCCGGAATAAAATCGGCATCCAGACCACAACGCTCACAAACCCAACGCAACCCATCCATCAACAAATCCATAGCTCCGGCAGCACGAAAGACCCCGATAGCCACCAATATGGCCACCAAATAAGGTATTATCTTCACGGCTACCGAAAACCCTTCCTTCGCACCATCAATAAAGGCATCATACACGTTAATCCGTTTCCAGGCCCCTAATCCGATAAATGCAACTATTATAGAAAACAATATCACGTTACTTGCCACGCTCGACACCAGCGTTATGCTTTCTTTATCCAATCCTGAAAAATAAGCGATGACACCCCCGACAATCAATGAGCCACCTAACAAATAGGCCAGCACCACCCGATTAAGCAAATTAATCCGCTGATAAACCGCCACGGCGATCAACCCGACAAGTGTCGATACATACGTGGCCAGGAGTATAGGTATAAATATATCTGCCGGATTCACGGCCCCCAGTTGGGCCCGATAAACCATGATTGACACGGGAATGATCGTCAGGCCGGAAGTATTCAACACCAGAAACATAATTTGAGCATTGGAAGCCTTTCCCGGGTGAGGATTCACCTCCTGCATCTGCTGCATGGCCTTTAGTCCCATGGGAGTCGCAGCATTATCCAATCCCAGCATATTCGCCGCGATATTCATCATGATAGACCCGTAGGCAGGGCTATTCGGCGGCAATTCCGGGAACAGCCTCCGAAAAAAAGGATTGATCAGCCATGAAAGAATCTTCACGGCACCACCTCGTTCCCCGATTTTCATAATCCCCATCCAAAGTGTCAACACACCAGTCAATCCCAACGAGATCTCGAAACCCGTTTTCGAAGATTCAAACGTAGAGGCTACAATCGCGGAAAACACCCCTGTATCCCCCAGAAAAATCAATTTTCCCAAGGCGATTAAAAATGCGACTCCGAAAAAAAATATCCAAATATAATTCAATACCATAGAGACTCCTGTAAAGTTTATGAGGTTCATGAAGCACTCGAAAGAACTCCATAAACCTCATAAATCTTATTTATTTTAAGCATGTTTACGAGAACAGGCCAACAAGGTATTCTTCAACAAAGTAACAATAGTCATTGGTCCCACCCCTCCAGGAACAGGAGTTATATAGGCACATTTGGGAGCAACATGTTCGAAATCCACGTCCCCGACAAGCTGCCAACCGCTCTTGGTCTTGTCCGATGGAATCCGATGAATTCCCACGTCTACCACGACAGCCCCCTCTTTCACCATATCCGCCTTGATGAAACGAGGAACACCCATTGCCACGATCAAGATATCTGCCTGCAAAGTAATTTCTTTCAGATTTTGCGTCCGACTATGGCACATGGTCACCGTACAATTGGCATGCTTGGCTTTTCTTGACATCAACACGGACATCGGCGTTCCCACGATATTACTACGTCCGACCACGACACAATGTTTTCCTTCCGTCTCAATATTATAACGGCTCAGCAGCTCCACGATTCCAGCTGGAGTAGCCGGCAGGAATGTCGGTAATCCCAACACCATACGTCCAACATTACAAGGATGAAAACCATCAACGTCCTTATCCGGAGAAATCCGGTTCAACACGTTCTCCTCGGAAATATGTTTCGGAAGAGGCAACTGCACGATAAAACCGTCCACATCCTCGTCTGCATTCAACTTATCGATCACCTCCAGTAATTGCTCTTCAGTAATATCACTACTGTACCGCAATTCAGAACTTTTGATTCCAACGGCCTGGCAAGCCTTCACTTTACTTGCCACGTACGTTTCACTGGCAGGATCATTACCGACAAGTACCGCTGCCAGATGAGGTATCTTCTTACCCTCATTCGCCATACGGCTGACCTCATCAGCAATCTCTTGCTTCACCTGTGCCGAAATTTTCTTTCCGTCAATAATTTCCATCTGTCATGTTATTTTAAGATTCGCTATTTATCATTATCTCCTCAGGGTCGGACGTCCCATCATCTTACCACCCTTGGAAAGCATACGCATCATTTTCTTGGACTCGTCAAACTGTTTCAACAAGCGATTCACATCCTGAATCGTCGTCCCGCTTCCCATGGCAATCCGCTTACGCCGAGAACCATTTATTATTTCCGGGTTCTCCCGTTCGGCTGGCGTCATCGAATAAATGATAGCCTCAACACCCTTGAATGCATCATCATCGATATCCACATTCTTCAGGGCCTTACCCACTCCAGGAATCATGGATGCCAATTCCTTGATATTTCCCATCTTCTTGATTTGCTGAATCTGGCTCAAGAAATCATTGAAATTAAACTGATTCTTGGCGATCTTTTTCTGCAACTTCTTGGCCTCCTCGGCATCGAACTGTTCCTGTGCACGCTCTACCAACGAAACGATATCCCCCATTCCCAGGATACGGTCTGCCATACGATCCGGGTGGAACACATCCAACGCCTCCAATTTTTCTCCAGTTCCCACGAATTTGATCGGCTTATTCACCACGGTACGAATTGACAATGCCGCACCACCCCGCGTATCACCATCCAATTTCGTCAATACCACGCCGTCAAAATCCAAACGGTCATTAAACTCTTTCGCTGTATTCACGGCATCCTGACCGGTCATGGAATCCACCACGAACAGAATCTCACTTGGATTGATAGCTGCTTTTATTGCGGCGATCTCGTTCATCATCTGCTCGTCTATGGCCAAACGTCCTGCCGTATCGACGATCACCACATCCTTACCCGTGGCTTTCGCCTCGTTCACCGCATTCTGGGCAATCTGTACAGCATTTTTATTTCCTTCCTCACTGTATACCGGAACCCCGATCTGCTCTCCCAACACCTTCAACTGCTCGATAGCAGCCGGACGATACACGTCACAAGCGACCAGCAAAGGCCGTTTACCGCGTTTCGTCTTTAACAAGTTCGCCAGTTTACCGGAAAATGTCGTCTTACCAGATCCTTGCAACCCGGACATCAAGATGATCGCCGGTGAGCCTTTCAAATTGATATCCACGCTCGTGGATCCCATCAATTGAATCAACTCATCATGCACGATCTTCACCATCATCTGCCCCGGCTTCACCGCTGTCAGCACATTCATTCCCAACGCCTTATCCTTCACCGTATTGGTAAACTCCTTCGCAATCTTATAATTCACGTCGGCATCCAACAGCGAACGACGAACCTCCTTCAAGGTTTCGGCCACATTTATCTCGGTAATTTTCCCTTGTCCTTTTAAAATCTTGAATGACTTCTCAAGCCTTTCGGATAGATTCTCAAACATATTTATTCTATTGAAATTTCTTGATTAAACTCTCAACACTCTCGTTTTTCGCAAAATTAATATTTTTAACGGGAATCTTCGCGCATTTCCGGTATTTTACTTGCGTCCGATATTTTTCAACACGACAAACGTCTTATCAATAAGATCATTATCCACCACCACAGTGAACTCGTTCGTCGAGGACACGACCTCCATCAAGTTAATACCTTCCCAGGCCAATTCCTTCACGATACTGTAATAGAAACCCGGTTGACAAGTATTGTCCTTAGGCAATTTCAAAGTTACGGAAGACAATCCACTCCGTTTAAACAAGCATAATTCATCCTTGAAATAACGGTCTATACTCTCCTCCAGCACATCACTCACCACGATATTCGTCTCGAACACTCCTTGCACCATCGTATAGAACACTTCCCCCCTCTTGGTCACATTCTCCAGAACTTTTATATGACAATCCAACAACGTGCTGGAGTTCTTGAACGTGTAGTCACACAAATTACTCCGCAAAATGATATCTCCCATCGTGCTCAACAGATTATTCAACTGCTCCTGTTCCCGCAATTGCAAGGAAGGCGTCAACCGATTCAGTGCCATCACGATAGCACCCTGATTAGCTTTCTTACCTATTTTAGCTTCAACCTCACCCTGTATCTGCCGCGCCAATGCCGAAACATTAATGATTCCCCCGGCCAATGATTCCGTCAAGTAAGGTTTATGCTTCACGATGTCTTCCACGACTTGTGCTATACTCACCATAATTCTATTTTTGATAATAATATTACTAATACAACTCTATCCACTCGTAACCATTTCCCACCCAATCCATATAACGGATAAAATCATCCAACTTAATAGCCAATGAAGCCCGATTGTCATTCGGGTGAAAAGAAAGTTTCTTCGCTTTCAACAGATTCTTGTCCAGGAAAACATACACGTGGTGCTCCTCGTCATTAACCAACCCGAACGGGCTTACTGAACCGGAACGCAAACCAAGATATTTCTCCATTCTTGCTTCCGAAGCGAAACTCAACTTACCCTGTTTCAACATTTTCTCCAAATCATGAATGGCCAAATCATGGTCACAATCAAAAACCACGAGATAATGCCGATTCCCCTTATGATTCCTGAAGAACAAGTTCTTGCAATGGGTACTGTCCAAATTTGTCCAGTACTTTTTGGCGATCTCTATTGTCGGGGCTTCCGGATGCTCCACGTAATCAAATTCAATCCCAAGCTCCCTTAGCACTGTGTACACTTTCTCCTGTCCAACCATTTTCTTTATCTTTGTTTATACCATTTTCCTTGCCATGAATCCGCCCTCTCCAATCTTTTGTCAAGTTTAGCGGTGAATTCAAAATTTTTCGTTCCCCATTGAGGGGCAATCAAATATCCCGGGGGAGACTGGTTCACGAAACGTTCCAGGTAAATTCTCTCTGGCATACGCTCTATGACACGAACCACGAAATCCAGATACTCCTCTTCCGAATACAAGCGGAATGCCTCCGGTTTCTCCAGGAACTGTTCCGCCATCCGGGTTCCCTTCACGATCTGCAACTGATGCAGTTTCAACACGTCAATCGGCAGTTCACACAACCGGTCCACCCCCTCCAACATGCTCTCCGGGTCCTCACCCGGTAACCCGAAAATCAGGTGCGCCCCGATCACAATACCTCTCCCCGCCGTCGCCCGAATTGCCTCCTCCGACTCCGCGAAACCATGTCCCCGGTTCACCTCCCGCAACACCGCATCATTGGTCGATTCCACCCCATATTCCACGCACACGTAAAACCGTTTTGCCAAGTCCTCCAAATAATCCAGCACCTCCACGGACACCACATCAGGCCGCGTACCAACAACCAGCCCCACAATCCTTGGATGCCCCAGAGCCTCCTCGTAGCGCTGCCGCAACACATCCAATGAGGCATAGGTCCCGGAATAAGCCTGAAAATAGGCCAAATATTTCTGTTCCTTGTACTTGTGCTCAAAAAACCGGATGCCTTCATCTATCTGCCGGGTAATACCTCCCGCCTGCCGGCAATAATCGGGATTAAAACTTTCATTATTGCAGAAGGTACATCCTCCCCATCCCTTCAGGCCATCTCGGTTCGGACAGGTAAATCCCCCGTCAATCGATAACTTTTGCACCCTGCCCGCGAAAAGCCCTTTCAAAAAAGTCGCATAATCGTTATACCGTTTCTGCATTGCTGTTTTTCGTTCAACTTAACATCCCGCGAAAATATATATTTTTCCCCTATTTTTTTAACACCTTCTTTTTTTTATCACGAAAAACTTGAATCTTGTTAAATCTATCAAGCATCCTCAACAATTACACGAAAATCCATCACTCCCCACACCCGCAAATTGGACATAAAAAAAGACAGCCATTTTTCATAGCTGTCTAAAATCTTTCTGTCGGGGTGACAGGATTCGAACCTGCGACCCTCTGCTCCCAAAGCAGATGCGCTACCGGGCTGCGCTACGCCCCGAATCTTAGCGGAGAGAGGGGGATTCGAACCCCCGGTACAGTTAATCCCGTACGACAGTTTAGCAAACTGTTGGTTTCAGCCACTCACCCATCTCTCCTTTGCTGGGGCAAAAGTAGTGCTTTTTTCGGCTCACGCAAGCATTTCAGCACTTTTTTTATCACATTTTTTTTTATCGGTCAAACACGGCTCGTTAGTCGTATAAAATCAATCATCCTTGGACTGGGAAGAAGACTGCCGGGCATCATCAACGACCTTTTTCCACAAACGGTGATTGAATTTCCGCTCGGCTTTCATCATCAGCCACACCTTCTTGGCCGTAATCGCTTTTATCAGCCTGGCATAATACGCCTTTTTTATTTCCTGCACCCGCACCTCCGCGGCCTGAATATCCGTGATTTGTTTCAAGGCCATCTCCTCCGTCATATCCGCATCGCTTATATCACGGGTACATTTCACCTTATTCCATTGTTCCGTCATCTTTTGCTGCATCTCGTTATACAGCGGCCAGAAAACAACTGCCTCTTCCGGGCTCAAATTCATCTCCTGCGTGAAAAAAGCCACCTTTTGTGCCTCGAATTCCTTCCGCTTTTCCTCCGTCAATTTCCCATCCTGAGCCCACACAGGCAGGCTAAAAACGAATAAAACCAATATCAATAATATCCGATTCATAACAAACAGAATTTACATTACACCGGCTATCCAATAAAACTCGGACGTCTCCATCTCTTGCGTCAAATACTCGATAATCTCCTCTTCCGTTGGGTTGAAATCTTCATCAAACTCCACATCCTGTCCCTCCACCAGCGTCTGCCAGAAGAAGTCGACAGTTTCCACCTCCTGTTTTTCCTTGACTGGAAATGCCTGAGGCAACACCCAATGCACCATCAACATGGCAAACACGAAAACTCCCGCCAACCCGAAATAAGGCCTCATCACCCGCAACCATTTCTCGCGCGAAGGACGTGCCTCTTCCTTTACCCGGCTCATGATTCGCTCATCCAGCGTCTCGAAATAACCATCCGGGACCGTAAACGGATTTTTTCTATTATATTCTTCTTCCTGATTCCTCATATCATTATCATTTTATCAGTCATCATCATTCTATACCAGGCAAAGCATCCGCAATCCTCAAGCAATTCTCAATCTTCTTCACGGCATTATGGTAAGTAGCCTTCAGCGTGCCGACAGCCACTCCCAGAATCTCTGCCATATCCTCGTATTTCATATCATCGAAATACTTCATGTTAAACACGAGTCGCTGTCTTTCCGGCAATCCCAGCACCGCCCGCTGCAATTCCTTCTGAATGGAATCCCCACAAAAGAAAACATCACTCTCCAACCGATTCTCCAACAGAGGGGTTATCTCCATCGTATTCCCGTAAGGACGCCGCTGCTTCTCCGACAAAAAATTTATCGCCTCGTTTGTCGCCACCCGGTACATCCAGGTAAAAAGCTTCGACTCGTTACGAAACTCCTTCAACCCTCTCCACACCTTAACAAAGGTATTCTGGAGAATATCATCACTATCCTCGTGAGATAACACGATCTTACGAATATGCCAGTACAACCTGCGGTTATACTTTTCCACCAATATCCGAAACGCACGTTCTTCCCCTCCATTGGAATGAAACAAACGCACGATCTCATCATCGTCCATCTCGTTCATCTCGTTTTATTAACAAACTTACAACATATAAGACAACACCACGAGCAAAAGGTTTATTCCCCTTCCGTGTTAAAATGCAACTGCATGAATTTTTTCTTTCTCCACAGAAAATAATCCAACACGATACTTCCCCGGTAAACGCCAGCCACCTTCCTGGAAACGGATGCCGGCCGATAATTCCGTTTCATCCTCCGGAAATCCCGGTAAGCCCTAAACACCGACTTCACGTTACTCCATTCCCCTTTCACGAGAAAAAGACCTGCCGCCAGCATATCCATCCAGAAACGCACGAACAGCACCCGTCGCCCTGTCGCCGGAGTCAAATTCTTGTACAACATCAGCAGATTGTTCCGGTAATTCAAAAACAACTTTCTCGGGTGATTCATGGGCAAAGAGCCTCCTCCCAGGTGATACACCCGCGAACGCGGCACCACTCTCAACGCCCACCCCTCGTTTTTCAACCGCCAGCACAAATCAATCTCCTCCATGTGCGCGAAAAACGCCTCATCCAACCCTCCAGCCTCCAGGTAAGCCTCCCGACGGATACACAACGCCGCACCCGTTGCCCAGAAAATCTCCGCCTCATCATCATACTGCCCCGAATCCAATTCCGTGCAATCCATAATGCGTCCCCGACAAAACGGGAAACCCAACCGGTCTATATATCCCCCGCAAGCCCCGGCATACTCGAACCGCCCTTTATCCCGATAAGCCAACACTTTCGGTTGCACCGCAACCACCCGCTCATTCCCTTCCAACACCTCCACCAACGGCTCCAACCATCCTTCCGCCACCTCCACATCACTGTTCAACAGCACCACGAATTCTTCCTTCCGGTCGGCAATCGCCCGATTATACCCCCCGGCAAAACCGTAGTTCTCGTCAAAGGCGATCCGCTCCACGTCGGGGAATTCCCGCTCCAAACATTTCCAAGACCCATCCGTGGAGTGATTATCCACCACGATCACCTTTCCCAACCGGGGATTCGTATTTCTGACCACGGAAGGCAAAAACTCCCTCAAAAGCTTTTCCCCGTTCCAATTCAATATAATTACAGCAACTTTCTGCATCATCCAATCATTATTTATTTTCCGGTCGCCGATGCTTCCACCTGCGATGCGACCATAACCAATATTCCGGCTCTTCCCGGATAAAAGATTCCAGCAACCGCGTATGCATCCGGGTCAACTCGCCCGGTTCCAGTTCCCGGGGATGGGCACATACATCCACGAACTCCACCTCGTAAAATCCGCGCCTAACCTTCCGCATCCGCACCGACACCACCGGCAGATCGTACTTCGTCGCGATACGCTCCGTTCCCAGCAATACCGGAGTATCCTGGTTCAAAAATTCCATCCAGAAATTCAGGTTTGCCCGATTCGGGGTCTGATCACCAATAAAACCCGCCAAGAACAACTTCCCCTCCGACTGGTAACGGGCAATCACCCGCAGGGCATCCTTCTTATCCACGGGAATCGCCCCGAAACGAGAACGGGTAACATACGTCATTTCATTAATCACCTTGTCATGTATAGGCTTATACAACACGAGGAAATCCGCCTCGTTCTCCCATAGGCTGAACGAAGACAACCATTCCCAGTTCCCGTAATGCCCCAACACCCCGATCACGCTCCGCCCCTCGGCGAAATACCGCCTCGGCAATTCCGTATTTCGAAACACGCACCGCCGTCTCATCTCCCGTTCCGACATATGCCATAACTTGTACGACTCCACCGTCAGGTCCGCCATATGCCGGTAATATTTTTTCTCGATGCCCCGGATCTCCCGCAACGTCTTCTCCGGAAAAGAACGGCACAAATTCTCCCTCACCACGCCTCTACGGTAACGCACCACGTGATACAGCAACACGTAATTCACATCCGCCAACCAGTACAACACCCGAAAGGGCAAGTAACTGATCACCCAAATCAATCCATATAAAACATACGAAAACATACTTTCCTTGTTATCATTACGCGAAGATAACAAACAAAAGCTATTCTCCTATCGCATTCTCCCGTCCTCCGTTCCATTCCCTTTTTTCCACCCCATAAGCACAATCGCTAAAAAACAACCAATTCCCCGCACTTCACCACCCAACCGAACAGCAGGTAAGTAGGAAGTGATCAGAAGGTGAGCCGCCCGTGAGCAAAAATAACCAGACGTCCAAACTAAAGCGCACGGAATAGACCACCCGAAGGAGAGGGAAAGAAAATTTTTCCAATTTTCCATGCAGTTTTTGCAAAAAATAAAAGAAACGCGTATTTTCGTGAATTGAACGCGTAAAAAAATTAGCTATGGAGCAAGAAAACTTACTACAAACCGAGGACTTACAACAGGAAAATGTACAATCTTCGGCCGCCACAAGCGATGAAACACAAGCAGATGTTTCGGTACAAGAACAACCAACACCAGTAGAGAAAAAACCTGAAAAGGAAGTTCCGAAATGGGATTTCACCACTTTCGACTCGGAAGAAATCATCACCCGGATGAAAGAATTGATTCAGGATTTTCCCGTGCAACAATTAAAGGTATTGGATAATCTTCCCCCGATATTCGAAAGTCAATATCAGAAAGAATACGACAAGGCCCTCGCCGCATTCACGGAGGCTGGCAACCCGGAGGAAGAATTCGAGTACACGAGCGATGCCAAAGAACGTTTTTATAATATATATCGCCAATACCGCGAGAAGAAAGCAGAATACCACAAGAAGGCCGAGGAGGAGAAAGAGGAGAACCTGAAGAAAAAACTCCAGATCATCGAAGAGTTGAAAGCTTTGGTTCAAAAAGAAGAATCCCCCAACAAGACCTACCAGGAATTCAAAGCCTTGCAGGAAAGATGGCGCAACACGGGAATGGTTCCACAAGCGAACGTGAACGATTTGCTGGAAAGCTACCACCTGCACGTGGAGAATTTCTTCAATTATATCAAAATCAACCGGGAATTACGGGATTTGGATTTAAAGAAAAACCTGGACGCCAAGATTGCCTTGTGTGAGCAGGCCGAGAAATTGCTCGAGGAAAATGATCTCGGAAACGCATTCCGGCAATTACAATACCTCCACCAGCAATGGAAAGAAGTCGGACCGGTAGCCGCAGAACAGAAGGAGGCTATCTGGGAACGCTTCAAGGCCATCACGAGCAAGATCAACGACAATTATCACCGGTTCCTGGATACCCTGAAAGAAGAACAGGAAAACAACCTGAAGACCAAGGAAGACTTATGCCTGCGCCTGGAAGCCTTATTGAACCAAAACCGCACGAAACACAGCGAATGGGAAGAAGGAACAAAGGCAGTGATGGAACTTCAGGAAGAATGGAAACACGCCGGTCTCGTTCCTCAAAAAGACAGGAACAAGATCACGAAACGCTTCCGGGGATTATGCGACTCCTTCTTTGATCAAAGACGGGTATTCCTGAAAGAACTGGACAAGATTCAAGCCGCCAACCTGAAGGCTAAAACCGCTCTTTGCGAGAAAGCGGAAGCTCTGAAGGACAGCACGGATTGGAAAAATACGACCCGCCAGATGGTGGAACTGCAGAAACAATGGAAACAAGTAGGTCCCGTGCAACGGAAATATTCCGACAAGGTTTGGAAGCGCTTCCGGGCAGCCTGTGATTATTTCTTTGATCAAAAGAATGCCCAATTCCAGAACACGCACTCGGAGGAGAGCAAAAATCTGGAGTTAAAAAAGGCATTGATTGAAGAATTACGCCAATTCCAATTCTCCGACAACACGGAAGAAAACATCGAGGCGTTGAAAAACTATCAGGCCCGCTGGGCAGAAATCGGCTTTGTTCCCTTCAAAGAGAAAGAATCCATCCAGAACGAGTTCAGAAACCTGATCAACGGTTACTTCGACAAACTGGACATGGATGATTTCGAGAAGAACATTGAATTATTCAAATCAAAATTGAATTCTTTCGAGGCAAGCGGAGATAAGGACAGCCGCATCGTGGAGGAACGGGAGAAACTGATGAACCGCATCAAGCAAATCGAGAATGACCTGCACGTGTGGGAAAACAACATCGGCTTCTTCTCCAAGTCAAGCAATGCCGGAAACGTGATTAAGGAATTCGAGCACAAAATCGAGGGAGCCCGTCATCGTCTCTCGCTGATGTACGAGAAACTCCGGATTATCGACAGCATGATTTAAGAATTTGTCAAGATACGAAAAGAGGTGCCTCAAAAGCACCTCTTTTCGTTTGCAGGTCATATTTTTTTCGTACTTTCGCGATTAAGTTTCAAATGGGAAATAACAATAAACTAAAAATATATACACATCGTGGCAACAAAATACGTTTTCGTTACGGGAGGCGTGGCCTCCTCCCTGGGTAAAGGGATTATTGCCTCATCTTTAGCAAAACTGCTTCAGTCGAGGGGTTACCGAGTAGCAAATCAGAAACTGGATCCGTATATCAACATTGACCCGGGGACATTGAATCCCTACGAACACGGGGAATGTTACGTGACCAATGACGGTGCGGAAACAGACCTGGACCTGGGGCACTACGAGCGATTTACCAATATACCGACTTCCCAGGCAAACAATATCACGACAGGACGCATCTACCAGAACGTGATCAACAAGGAACGTCGGGGCGATTACCTGGGGAAAACGGTGCAAATCATTCCGCATATCACGGATGAAATCAAGCGTAACATCAAATTATTGGGAGCAAGCGAGGATTACGACGTGGTCATCACGGAGATTGGCGGAACTGTAGGAGACATCGAATCTCTGCCGTTCATCGAGGCCGTACGCCAACTGCGCTGGGAATTAGGGGAACGTTCCGTGCTAATTCACCTGACTTTGGTTCCTTACCTGGCAGCATCCGGGGAATTGAAAACGAAACCGACGCAACATTCCGTGAAATCCTTATTGGAAAACGGGGTTCAACCAGACATTATCGTTCTGCGTACAGAACATGACCTGACGAATGACATACGCCGTAAAGTGGCCTTATTCTGCAACGTGGATCCCAAGGCCGTCATCCAATCCATCGACGTGGACACGATTTACAAGGTGCCCATCAAGATGCGGGAGGAGAAACTGGACGAAATTGTTTTAAACCAACTGGGTCTGCCGTTGAAGCACGAACCGGATCTGGAATCCTGGGAACGATTCCTGTACAAGTTGAAGAATTATAACCGCAAGATCACGGTTGCCCTGGTGGGTAAGTACGTGGAATTGCACGATGCCTATAAATCCATCGTGGAGTCATTCATCCACGCGGGTGCAGTCAATGACTGTAAGGTCAATATCAAGTGGGTACACAGTAGCAGCCTGACTCCGGAAAACGTGACAACCGTGTTAGGAGACGTAGACGGTATTCTCGTGGCTCCCGGCTTCGGACAACGGGGCATCGAGGGAAAATTGCTCGCCATCGAATACGCCAGAACGACAAATATTCCTTTCTTCGGGATATGCCTGGGTATGCAAATGGCCGTGATAGAATTCGCCCGCAACGTGCTGCACCTGGAAGGAGCTGATTCCGTGGAGATGACACCCAAAACCAAATACCCGGTAATCGATCTGATGGAATCACAAAAAGAAGTGGTCAACAAGGGCGGAACCATGAGATTAGGTGCATACAAATGTGAATTGAAAGAAGGCTCAAAAGCATTCGAGGCTTACGGGACAAAAGAGATAGAAGAACGTCATCGCCACCGGTACGAATTCAACAGCCACTACACGGAACAATTCGAGGCTGCAGGGATGATGACCACGGGAATCAATCCGGAAACAGGATTGACGGAGATCGTCGAAATCCCCTCCCACAAATGGTTCGTAGGAACACAATTCCACCCGGAATACAAGAGTACGGTCACCAATCCGCACCCCTTATTCGTGGCATTCGTGAAAGCATGTTTATCATAACCCTAAAATATCAAAATATATCAGTAATTTATGGATAAAAATACAATAACCGGATTAGTTATTATTGCCTTGATACTGGTCGGCTACTCGTATTTCATGAGCCCCTCGAAAGAGGAATTACGCGCCATGCAAGTACGTGATTCCATTGCCCGTGTAGAGGCCCAACAACAAGCGAAACTAGAACAAGAAAGACAAAAGGCTCTGGAACTGGCCAACGCTCAGGAAGCAGGACAATCCGCTACCGCGGCTGTTTTCCTGCAGGATTCCCTGCAGCCGGAGGTTTTCACGCTGGAAAACGACAAAATCAAGTTACACATTGACGGTAAAGGTGGACGTATCAGCCTCGTGGATCTGAAAGATTACCGCACGCATGATTCATTACCGCTTGTCCTGTGGCAAGAAAAAACGAGCGAAATGTTCCTGAGTTTCTACGCCCGTAACCGCCAAATAAACACGAGCGAATTGATTTTCGTACCGGCATCCAGCAACAAGCATCTCGTGGCCAATGAAACGACACAGGAATTAAGCCTGAGAGCATACGTGGATTCTACCCGCTACCTGGAGTTTACCTATCGGTTAGCCCCGGACACGTACATGGTCGATTTTTCCATCAACGCCTGCCACCTGAATGATGTCATCGCGGCAAACACGAATTTCCTGACCCTACACTGGAATATGGAAATGCCACAGCTGGAGAAGAGTAAAGATTTCGAAAATCGCTACACGGGAGTCTATTACAACTTCACGGATGGCGATGTAGAACACCTTTCTTTGACAGGAAAATCAAGCGAGGAATTATCCACCGGGGTTAAATGGGTAGCTTACAAGCAGCAATTCTTCTCCTCGGTACTTATCGCCGAAAAGCCTTTCGATAACATGAGTGTATCCTCGGATATCAACACGGCTGCAGGATTCCTGAAAAATGCCTCTTCGGAGATTGCACTACCTTACGCGGGGAACAGCGTGGAGAAATACGATATGCATTTCTTTTTCGGTCCAAACTCCTACCCGGTATTGCGGGAATACGGTAAAGATATCCAATTACACGAATTGGTTGATTTAGGATGGAAGTGGCTCGCATGGTTCAACCGTTATATCGTTATCCCGATATTCAATTTCCTGGAGAACCACGTGACAACGAATTACGGGTTAATTATTCTCCTGCTGACATTAATCATCAAACTCGTACTTTTCCCGTTAACGTACAAATCGTACATGTCTCAGGCTAAAATGCGTGTACTGAAACCACAGATTGATGAAATCAACAAGAAAATTCCGGCAGACCGGGCCATGGAACGCCAACAGGCCATGATGAAATTGTATAAACGGGCAGGAGTGAATCCCATGGGCGGATGCTTACCATTATTACTGCAGATGCCGATCTTGATCGCTCTTTTCTATTTCTTCCCCGGGGCTATCGAGTTACGTCAGAAAAGTTTCTTGTGGGCAACAGACTTGGCTTCCTATGATTCCATCGCAACCTTGCCTTTCAGCATCCCGTTCTATGGTAATCATGTCAGTTTGTTCTGCTTGTTGATGACCGCAACAAACATTATCTACATGATCATGAATCAGAAGAACCAGCCCCAGAATGACCAGATGAAGAGCATGCAGTTCATGATGTACCTCATGCCCATCATGTTCCTGTTCATCTTCAACAATTATTCTTCCGGTTTGAGTTACTACTATTTTATCGCCACCTTAATCACGATTCTCCAAACGTGGATTATCCGTAAATTCGTGGATGATAAAAAACTGTTGCAACAAATTGAATTGGCCAAGAGCAAACCTATCAAGAAATCCCGTTTCCAACAACGCCTGGAGGAAATGCAAAAAATGCAAGAACAACGCCTCCGGGAACAACAGAGAAGGAAAAAATGAGACGTTCAACAAACACGATAAATATCTAAAGATAGATTTTCCAAATAACAGGAACAGCCCGGATAATCCGGGCTGTTTTTGTTAATTGCATGAGTTAGTGTAGTTTCTATGTCAAATCACATTCAACTCTTATAATTTATCTTTCAAAGCATTATTCAACTTAATCAAAAGAGACTGGTAATGAATCCTTGTTTTTCCAGTCATTCCATTAACACGACCTTTCAATAAAGCTCGGGATTTGACAGCAAGATTTTGTAAATAAGCCTTTGAATCATCAATGGCAGAAATATTTATTGGTCGCTGGAAACCATAACCAGCGGGACCGAAATTTTCATCAAGAGAAATACGAGAACCGACAAAACCCTGGCCATATTTCTCATCAACACAACGGAATGCCTCTTCGTAACGACGAACCAAACCGGTTTCATCCAGATTGTACAACAAAATCTCATCTACAGATGGGGCAAAACCCAAAAAAGATTTACTTCCTTTATCTCCATCATTCAATGAAGCACAAATCATATCCACCACAGCTTTTTGCAATATTTTATCTCCTTCTGTCAATGATGTACCTTGTAATAATGAATTCCAGGTGCCATTATACAAATCCGTCATAAATTCCTCCACGGAATAGGGTGATGAAGCCACATAAGAAGACAATATTACATTACTTATCAACTTACTGAATTCCCCAGCCACTTTTGCACGTACAGTTGCGCTACCGTTGATTGCCAACGGGAAATGCTGAGTCAATTCCGTATTATCTAACCAAGACATTGTTTTATATTGATTCAACAACCACTTCATTGAGGCTTTCTGACGTTCTTTGGCAACAGCTTCATAAGTTTTTCCCGGAGTTCCCTCTTTTACTTCTGTCAAATAGATACCCCCAATATTATACATTACGTTACGTAAATAACGATAATATTGGTTTAAAATCTGGCTATACAAGGCTCTTCTATGGGTATAATCCGTATCATTTTCTATCCATTCTTCCAAATGGGCAAGGATATATTTCAGATTCTTTATTCCATAATCACTAGCTTTTATCGGGTCATCCCCCAAATCTTCCTCCAAAGCACTCGGATCATAACGTGTTTGTACTTGTTGACGTCCATAACGGTAAATAGGATCTCCTGCATGTTCGTCCATCCAACTCTCCACGATAGGTTGTTCTTCCCATTCATCTTTTAAGCCTGGAAGATATTGATAATTCCATTTAACCAGGAAATAATCATACACACCTAAATCTGGAGGAGTCAGTTTGACACCTTTATCTTCAGGCTGTGCAACATAATTAAAACGAGCATAATCCATGATACAGGGAGTCGTCCCATACTTCTGCGTAAACGTGGCAGAACGCAAAGAATCCACAGGGAAAGCAGAAGAAGAACCCATATTATGCATAAAGCCCAAACAGTGACCCACCTCGTGAGAAATCACGTATACCATTGCCTCTTTCACCACATCATCAGGTAATTTTTTCCCTCTTACAGAAGCATCTAATTGAGCTGTCTGAACAAAACACCAGTTATTCAACAATTGAATAATATTTCCATATACCAACACCGATGCATTCACAATTTCACCACTGCGAGGATCTGTCCAAGAAGGTCCCATAGCATTAGCTGTTGTATTGGGAATATAACGGATACAAGAATATTTCAAATTATCCGGATCAAAAGTAGGATCATCTTTAGGAAAATCTTTTGCAATCATTACATTTTTAAAACCGATTTTCTCGAAAGCCGCATTCCAATTTGTAACCCCTTTATGAATTGACTCTTTCCACAATTCGGGGAAAGCGTCATCCACGTAAAATACGATCGGTTTCACGGGCTCAACCAACTCTCCCCTTTTATACGCTTCAACATCCTTAGGTTCTATCCTCCAACGATGAGCTACAGAATAACGCCCGATCTCATCCTCGTTCGTTATGGAAAGACGGGTTTTAGTCGTATTAAAAATCCCCACCCTCGAATCCGTCAAACGAGGACGCATGGGTTCTTCTGGCAACAATAAAATAGAACGGGTTACTGTAGCGGTAAAAGGATAATTATCCATCAACTTCATCATCCCCATAACACTCATTGAAACACCATAAGACATCACGGATTTTATACTGAGATTATCATCAAAAGCCTTAATCTCATCCAAATAAGAAGCCTCTTTTTTAAAAGATGTAGACAAACTAACCATTCCTCCCATCAGTGCATCTGGGAAGAAACTCAAATCTTTTACATTGGTAGTAAACAAGGTCGTCATATCAATGACCACAGCTGTACTATCTGGATTATAAGCTTTCACGTCATAAGCATTGAAGATCGGATCCCCGTACACGGTTTCCATAGCTTTTTGCAAATTATCCGTAGTTGCAGTTGAAGTAACATAACGCAAAAATACAGTACTATCCCGACGGGTAAATTTCAGATGCAATGGTTGATTAGCTTTATAACCGATATCACAGAAATCAGGTGCAGTAACATTAGTCACAGTGGAAGCCAATAAAATCTCTCGCTCCATGTATTTCAATGGAATCTCAAAATATAACTTATCTCCCACTTTATGCAAAGTAATAAAATTACTTTTAGCTGTTACAACATTCTTCCCCTTAAACAATTTCTCATAAGGGCTCTGTTTCTTAGGCGCCGGCAAAGCAATTTCCGTACCTTTTTTCTTTTTCTTACTTTTCTCCGCAGCATTCAAATTGGAAAAGTTCGGAAAAATCAATAATAGTGCTAATAACCAAAATACTAATCTCATATTCATTCTATTTCATTAAACGATTTTTATTTTACACATTACTCGAAGAAAGAGGCAACTTTAGCTTTTAATTCCTCCCCACGTAAATCCATTGCTACGATACGACCTTCCGGATCCAACAGGTACATTTTAGGTATACCTGTTACGTTATATTGCTTAGCAACAGGACATTCCCACCCCTTCAAAGAAGAAACATGCAACCAAGTTAATCCATGTTTTTCTATCGCATTTTTCCAGGCATCTTCTTTATTATCCAGCGACACACCATAAATCTCAAACCCCTTATCTTTATACTTATCATAAATGGCTTTCACGTTAGGGACTTCTGCCAAACATGGTCCACACCAAGACGCCCAAAAATCAAGTAACACGTATTTCCCTCGTAATGAAGACAATTTAATCATATTACCATCAGGACCAGCCAATTCAATATCCGGAGCAATTCCTCCAACATTGATTGATTTTAATCTTTCTATTTTCGCTTTTAACAGTTGTCCTCCATAAGAAGCTTTTACTTCGGGGGTTAAGTTAGCGTAAGCACTCTCTACATAATCAAATGGATAATCCCGAGCAATAAACTCGCTAATCATGTAAGCAGTAACTACACGATTCGAGTTTGAATCAATAAAATGCTTGATTTTCTTATCTAACTCTTGTTTTAGTAATTCAATTGCTTTATACGTGGAATCCAATTTCACTGAATCATCCTTCACTTGCGCCATAGCAAACATTCCCCCCAAAGACATAAAGGCTTTTCCCAGTTCTAACGATTTCCATTCTGCCAAAATATCCTGTTCAGGACTTCCTTTTAACTCAACTTTATAATTTGTTGTTTTATTACCACCCTTATCTTTTGTAAAGGTTGCAGTCACCTCCATCGGGACATCATCTAAAAAAAGAGCCGTTTCTGTATTTCCTATCTTTAATACACGCTTATCCATCTGTTCTATTTTACCTGTCAACACAAACTTCTCTCCATTAAGTCGAACAGAATCTTCTACAAGAAATTCTTTTTCACCTATTTGCTTCTGTAAATAAACCACCATACCATCTCCTCCTTCTACCGTTCCCGAGATCTTATAGTGTTTTTCGCTAGCACAGGAGATGGCTACCACCGCCATAGCCAATAATCCTAAAAATAAATTACTTTTCATAGTCTTTGATTTATTCTTTATTATTGTTCATCTTTAATCTGTGGAAACATTCTTTCTATTTCAGCTTTTTGAGCTTTCTCGATAGTATCATACTTTTCCTTCGCTTGCTCCGCTTCTTTTTTCTTACCCAATTTACTATATAATGACATTATCACGTCGTAATAATTTTGATTCAACAACATAGAACGGCCTTTATCTTCTTCCTGTTGAAATTGAATCAAATCATTTAAACAAGAGGTCAATAACTTTTTATCTTTAGTATTATCAACTATAAAAGTATAAACAGCCTTTCGAAAACTTCCCTCATAATTTAACAAATGTATCTCATCCGCAAATTTCAATTTACGATATACCTCCATGACCTCACCTCGTAAACGAGCATCATTAATTGCTAATTTACATGATAGGTTTGGGAAACTTTTCACTGTATTCAAACTCAACATCATTTGTAAAGTATCCACATTCTTCCTCATCATTTCCAAGGTATCTGCATTTTTCGTTTTTAATGTTACCTCAACAATATCCTTTACTGCTTTTGACATCCCATCTCCTAACTGCCGCTCTAAAGCATAACGGTCAACCTTTAAACGGTATTGATATTTATCTAAATTATTAAAAACAAAACGATATGATTTTGAATATGGATCGCGGACATAATCTCCTACTAAACTCCAAACCTCTCTATCTAACAACTTGTCATTAGGTAAAGTTTTCAGATAATCCTCAATAATCTCCTTAATCTTATCCCTCTGAAAAGCCCCCTCCAAAACTTTCACGTAATCGCGGATAGTCTCAAAACTTCTATCTCCATTCTCGTATTTTTTTTGCATTGCAAACAAAGAACGTCCTTCCATTCCTGCCTTCATACCCGCAATCAAATCATCGGCCTCATGATATCCTGCCATTTGGTGGACCACTTCCCCATCTTTATTAATCAACAACAAAGTTGGAAAACCGATAATATATTTTTTATATTTCTCGTATAACATTTTCCCATCTCCCTTTTCCATATCATATTTCACGTTAATGAATCGAGGATTAAAAAAATCACCCATTTTCTTTTGTGGAAAAATATCTTTAGACAATCCTTTACATGGACCACACCACACAGTATAACAATCCATAAAAATCAACTTATTTTGCTCCGAAGCTTTTTTTAAGACTTCATTCCAAGGCTGATTATCCAGGAATATAATTCCTTCACTCAGTTCACACTCTTGAGCTCTCAAACAAAAACTTAAGCTCAATAAAAATACCATTAAACAATACTTCATTTTCATTTTTCTCTATTTTACATTCAATACAACATATTTTTAATTATTCCCCTAATTCTGGAATCTCCCAATCCAGATATTGCTTGCAATACTTTTTCACTAGTTCTTCATTTTTCAATATATTAGAATTCATCGAACGTATTTCAGCCTTTTCTTCCGCAGAAGCATACATGATATAAGCTACATAATCTGCAAAAGCATCTAAACAAGTCTGTGCCTCATACCACTTATAAAGATAAGCATAAAATCCTGTTTTTGAACTTTCATCATCATACCCATCATACAAAGTAACTCCCACCAATGTCCCCGGACTTACTAATCCATCTGAATAAGGATCATAAGAGAATAATATATTTCCTTCCTCCCAACCATCTTCATGATTCCCCTGAATATATTCATAATAAAAATAGCCTAACCAATTATCCCATGCGGATTGATTTACTTGTTCAAATTCATCAGGATTTGGTAAATTTTTCAATGCTTCATAAAAAATCAAGGCTGTCCATTCTCTTCTTAATTGATTTTTATCCATCTCATCAAATTCTGGCCCCACCGGAGCCAACAACAGATAACGTGCTCCATTCCATCCATACATCAACTCATCAAACTCCGTTGTCAAATCCGGGTAATCCTCTATTGAAGAATACTCCAAATAATCTTCTATTTCATAAGACTTATACATTCTCCCCTCTAGGGCGATAAACAAACCCATATATTCATCCAATATACTAGAAGGTAAGTTCGCCATCACCTCTTCATCTAAAAAATTCAAAGCTTTCTCTATATAGTTAACATCCGCTTCCTCGTACAGATAATCTATCGAACTAGAAGACCAATTATCTCCCGTTGTCCAAGCATAATTCAAATCATTTGCAGGAACATTAATCTGACACCATACACCCCATTTATCATAAAACGCTTTCATACGCTGTCCCCAAGCTGTCGATTCATCAAATGAAGGGCCATCTGGCAAATTCAAATCGAAATCAGCCTCATCACTCCGGTCACAGGCACAAGCCAACACCAGAATAGTTATCACGAACAAATATCTTACTCTTTTCATCACTTTCATCATTTAATTGTTACTTAATCTTCTGCTCTCATCGGTCGAGAATTCGGCTCCAGATTAGGCGATTGATTCCGTTCATCTAACGGGAAATTCAATATATAAGCCGGATCCTTTTCTGCCAAAGTGAACGTCACAAAAGAATTACCGCTCGTTCCACCATAATTATAACGGTGTACAACTTTTTTTTGCCCTTGCCGACGCATATCCCACCATCGATGACATTCTTCAAAACACAATTCCCGACGACGTTCATCCCAACAAAATTGGACCAATTCCTCATTCGTGACAAAATCTGACAATGTCAAATCTGTATAAGGATTAATACGTTTCATGCGTAACGCATTTAAGTATTCCACCGCTTTTGCATCATCCCCGGCCTCATTACGACGAGCATAAGCCTCAGCTAAAGACACGTATATCTCACCCGTACGCAAACACTGCATCAACACATTCTTGTCATAGGTGTCGTATTTCAACGAACGATAAGTATTATAATTATTTACATACGTAGAAGATGTTTTACGTGAAGGCAATATAAACCAGTATAGCAAACGTCGGTCTCCCGTCAAGGCCGTTTCATCTGCATCATACATCTCTATAAGGGTCTGTTGTCCCGCATAAACAGATTGAGAAGAAACACCTAACCAATAGCCCAAATAGGCCGTACCATAAGCATATATCAAACCATAATACGTATTACCAGAGCCACTAGACGAAGGTGCTGTATTAAAATTCCAAATAATCTCAGGATTATCTATCCGAATAAAATTAGATATCGTTGCCTCAGCAGTAGTCGAAGGTGCTGCCTTTGTTTCATTCGAAATATCTAGCAAATCAGGCTTCCGTGCCAACAATTCTTCCCCGTACTTTATAGCATTATCCCAATCCTCCATGAACAAATAAACACGCGTGGCAAGAGCAAGAACGGCATCGTAACTTATCGTGTAAACTTCGACTATCGTTTTATCTTTTAAGTTTATCAAAGCATTTTGTATATCAGAAGTAATTTGTCCCCAAATCTGCTCTATCGTAGCACGGTCATAAGAATACTCATTAATTTCAGCCTCCAACACCAACGGCACACATGGATCTGAAGGAGAAGCCTCATTATAGGCCTGGGCATACAAATTAGCCAAATAGAAATAAGCCATCGCTCTTGTGAAATAAGCTTGTCCCAACAAGATTTCCCGATCTTTATCTTCACCCTCCGCTGTTGAAGCCCCGTTAATACATATATTTGCAACCTTCACTTGCTTATACAAATACAAATAAGCTCCATCCGTGAAATCCTCGTTTTCAATCTCAGACTGCCAAGTATACACGTCTCCATAGGTCTCTATATTATCAGCTAAATAAGCATAATCTGGATAACGGGAATAACCTTCCTGAAACTCGACATCATCAGTCATAAATTGAATCCAGCGAGTTTTAGCATATAAATCCTTAAAATAAGCATCTCCCTGCAATAGTTCTATGTAATGGTCCACTGTTTGAGGAACAATTAGGTTTTGCGCTGAACGTTCTAGAAAATCATCACACCCGAGAACAATTCCACTTAACATGACAACAATCCATTTTTTATATATCGCTTTCATAATATTCTGTTTTAGAAAGTTATATTTAAATTTAAGGAGTAACTTCTGGTCAGAGGAGTCGTGGCAAAAGCAGCCTCTGGATCAGAACCTTCCCATTTTTTACTTGCCCAGGTAAACAAATTCGTCGCCTGCAGAGTCAAGGTACATTGTGTTAATCCCCAATGAGAAATTATTTTTTCCGGAATGACATAATTCAAGGACAAACTTCTCATCTTTAAAAAATCAGTCTTTGCAATTCTAGCAGAAGAGTTATCATACATAGTCGTTCCTGCCACTTCCGTTTTCCCAGTCTGATAAGTTCGTAAGGCAATCGAGTTAAATACCCGAGAATTATAAAGAACAGGGATATCAGTATGCTCCTCATCACCAGGTTGCCTCCAACGATTGGCATATTCCTTCGTCACATTTGACATCGGATCATACACTTTACTACTGGCACTTCCATAAATTGCGGAAAGACGGTTATAACCTCCCATCTGATAAGTAAAACTTCCACTCAGACGCAAACCTTTCCAGCCAAGACTGATATTAATACCACCCTGATACGGTGCTGTCGCTACACCCGATTTTACCAAATTTACTTCATCGGACCATAACGTATAATTAGGAACTTCTTCACCATCATCGTTAATATAAGTCGTTCCTCCATTCATATCCCGAAATACCGGATAACCCGTATCATGATTTAAACCCACAAAATCATAAGAATAAAGCGTTCCTAAAGCATCTCCCACTACTAATGCGTTGCCGGCTAACTTATCTTCGTTGGTAACCATCGTTTCATTGGCAAATATCAACTTATTCTGGTTATATGAATAATTAATTCCCAAAGTGAAGTCCCAGTCTTTCGTCTTCACGGGCACAACATTCAAACCGATCTCCACACCACTGTTATCCACCTTACCGGCATTAATCTTCACCGTCTGTACTCCATTGGATTGAGACACATCCTTATTCATAATCATATCAACCCCTCTCTTTTTGTAAACATCAGCAACGACGGAGAAACGATCCTGCCACAAAGAAAGGTCAAGACCAATATTGTAGGAACTTGTTTTCTCCCAACGTAAATCAGGATTCGGTAAATAAGCGATTGTTGACTCGTAGTGTTCTGTTATTGCGTTTGAGACCCAATCTCAATTACTAGATCAGGAGAAGTCCCAGTATCCACGTTTCCTTGCAATCCATAGGAGGCTCTCATGGCCAAATAAGAAATAACCGGATTGTTCTTCAAGAAAGATTCATTACTTAAGGTGTATTTACCGGAAACTGACCATATCGGCAAGAATCGATATTTGGGATTCGAACCAAACTGATTAGAACCGTCCATACGCATATTACCGTTTATGATTAACTTATCTTTGTAAGAATAAGATCCCGTGAAAATCCAGGAAATATAATTCTGTGTTGTATTGGTTATTGTCGGATTCAAGGAACCTGCCGTCAGTAAATTTGTATAACCGGTTGTAATTGCCGGATTAAAAGTCTCACCCCGATCCGGTTGCCAACCATAATAAGTACCAGACAGCCCATCCGTCTTAATTTGTCGAATCTCGTAAACAGCCATCAAATTAACCACATGATCTTCTGCAAAAGCACGGTTAAACTCCAATGTGTTTTGAATCGTGTACGTATCCGATTGGGATGTATTTTTAGCATAAATACCTCCTGAATGGATTGAAGAATCATCTTTTATTTCAGCCTTAGTTTTAGCAAAAGTATCTTCTGCTATCGGAACATAAGTTTCCCAAAAATCCAAATCATAACCGCGTTGATCCGTTACATAATATGAATCTTGTGTAGCCCATTCTTTCTTAGAGGTATGACTATTTTGATAGGATGCGGCCAATTTATACTTTATTCCACCCCAAATATTCCACTCGAAATTTAACTGAGCCGTCAATGAATTCACGCGAGCAGCCTGTCCCGTCTCTCCCATTTCATTAAGAATATTATAATAGATATAATTTCCATAAGAACGATAATAAGGATTATATGTATCATAAAAGTATAGGGAACCATCATCATTATAACAAGGAATTGCCCGAGAGGTATTATATGCGTAAGTATTCGGATTCACCGAGGTATGAAAACCTACGGTATTCTTCGTTGAAGCATTCACTTGAAAACCCATATACACTTTATTCGGTACCAACCAAGAATTCAGCTTGGCACTTCCCGTAAAACGACGACTATAATTTTTGATAGCAGTACTTTGAGTATCATCATAACCGAAAGAAACGTAGTAACGGGTTCCCTCACTTCCTCCGCTTAAACTAAGTGAATGAGAGTGGGAGAATGAATTACGGAATAATATATCATACCAGTCCGTGTTCATCTTGGCCAATTTATTCACACCTGTCACGAAATCATCATAACCTATTTCCCGACTAATCCATTGCATATATAAACCTTCATACCCATATCCTACCGGGGTGTCACTATAATAAGCATTATCCGCAATAATTTCCTTCGATAATTGCAAACGCTCAGAAGCATTCATTCGTTCCAGATCACTATAAGCCATACGCTGATTAACAGTATAACTACCTGAGTAGGTAACTTTAGGAGGTCCAGTCTGTCCCTGTTTCGTCGTAATCACAATAACACCATTAGCTGCCTGCACTCCATAAATTGCCGTAGCGGAAGCATCCTTTAACACCGTAATTGTCTCTATATCATTAGGATTAATCCCTGCAATGGCATTACCAACCAGATAAGCCGCATCATCACCATTCAAATCTGTCGTGTTGACTTCACCTATATCATCTTCCGTTAATATCACTCCATCCAACACCCATAATGGAGCACGATTTCCCAAAATAGAAGAAGTCCCTCGAATACGAATCTTCGCAGAAGCACCAGGGTCTCCGGAATTTATAATCACATTCATACCGGTAATCTGTCCTTGCAGCATGTTTTCTATGCTCGGGACTCCCCCAATTTTCACATCCTTTGCATCAAGAGTTGTAGCAGAACCTGCAATCTGTGACTTTTTTAATTTCTGGTATCCCGTAGAAATAACGACTTCATCCATTTGCATAATATCATCTTCCATCGTTATAATCCAATCTCCATCTTTGGGACGGTCTTTCAACGCAATCGTTTTAGTTTTCATGCCAACAAAAGAAAATATAAACTCAACATCGGCCGTAGTATCTGCAACGACAATCATAAATTTACCATTAACGTCAGAAGAAACCCCCAATACAGTCCCTTTCAATAATACGGAAACTCCTGACAACGGTTTTTTATTACGATCAACCACCCAACCCGTCACGAGCGCCGCCTTATGCTTTTTTTCGTCTTTCTTTTGAATCTCGACCTTAGGCGAGATAACAATAACCTGATCCTTTATAACATAACCGAGACGAGTTCCATGTAAACACACCGATAAGACATCATGTACGTCTTTCTCTTCTGCATTAATCGAGACCTTGCCAACTTGATTTATCTCATCATTATTATACAGGAAATCATACCCCGTAAGCTTCGTGATTTCTTTGAAAACCTCTTGCAAAGTCACGTTATTAAGATGAATCGTTACAACTTGAGATACAGCACTGGCTGAAATCGTAGAAAGTCCCAAAACCAAAATAAGGACAAAAATTCTTGTAAATCGGAACAATGCTAACATAGTATTAAATTGTTCCCCAATGTCAAAATCATTTTGTTTTTTCATAAAGTTGCTAGTTAAATGAATACAACAGTAAAACACAGTTCTTGCGCGTGATTTTTTCAATAAAAATTCACCGGGGTCATTCCTCTCTCACAATCAACACTCTATCTTTTAATTCAAATGTAATATTCGTCGTTAATTCGATCAGTTGCAATACCTTTTGAATATCCTCATACTTGGGAATATTACCCGTAAATCGTAATGATTTTAAAACAGGATTCTCAAAGGTCACTTGAATATTATACCATCGCTCCAATTGCTTCAACAAGACATCTAATGTTTCGTCATCAAAAGCGAAACGATCATACCTCCATGAGGTATAAGCCATTACATCCACATTCCTTATCACGAAATCATCTTTCAAAGAAACAAATTGTTGTCCTGGCTTTAGCATCGTTTGATGCTCTCCCATTTTCACTTCCACTTTTCCCTCGACCAACGTCGTTCGAACCTCCTCATCTTCATAAGCCTTTATACTAAAAGAGGTGCCCAATACGCGTGTCGTTGTTGTATGTGTTTTTACAATAAACGGGGCTAACGAATCCTTCGTCACCTCAAAATAAGCCTCTCCTTCTAGGTATACTTCTCGAGTATCTCCAGAAAACGCCACAGGAAACTTTAGTTTAGAATCTGCATTCAGCCAAACATTCGTTCCATCCGATAAAGTAAAATTATATTCACCTCCTCGAGGAACCCATATTAAACTATACTGAATTTCTTCCGTTTCAGGTAGTCGCTCGACACCATTTAAATCACACACGGAATCTTTCCGAAAAACAACACCCTTTCCCATCTCTACATTATTATCCGCACCTTCATTCAAAACAGTCATCTCTCCTGACGGCATCTGCAAAACAGCAAATCGCTCACCTGGCACTACATTCACGGTCGATACCTTCTGAGTTTGCTTCTGGGGTATATCCCTCAAATAATAAAATATCCCAACACCAACAACCAAAATTACCATCGCTGCATATGAAACAAGTCTCCTTAATCGACGTCTAATTAAGAGACGGGTATTCACCCGCATCGCCTCACGCATTCGTCTACACATTTGTTCTGCGTCATCATTTAATTCCGCACAATATAAACGCTGACATATCCGTAATAATCGAGTAAACGTCTTATGATTACCATCCGAGGAAGTCACCCAAACCTCCAACTCTTTTTTATCATCCAGAGATATCTGTCCGAGAAAAAAAGCAATAATCAAGTCTATAATATGTTCATCGTTCCTGTTCATTGCTATTCTTTATTAACAGAAACGGGAAAAAAACAAAACGGGTGAATCGAAATACATATTTTTTTCGAATTTCCAATCTATAATTACATAAAGATTCCTTTCTCGACTTTAACGGATAATTATCTTTCATTGTATTTCTCAAAAGAATCACTTAGATTTGTCTCCAAATGAAATAAAAATGGAAATAGGGCTAACAAATCGAGACCTAAAACAGTTATTTGACAAATACGCCAAAAATCTTTGTCTTTATGCCATGAATTACTTGCCAACAAGGGCTGATGCAGAAGATATTGTACAAGATATATTCATGCATTTTTGGGAAAAAGACACTAATCGATTTGCTGATGAAAAAGCCGCAAAAGTCTATCTTTTTAATTCCGTACGCAACGCATGTATTGACAAACTGGAAAAAAAAGGAATCAAACAATGTTATCTTGATCAATTAAAAGCAGACATTGCGGAAGAGGAAAGTCTACAGTTTGATGAAAATATCCTCCACCAAATACAAAAAGAAATTGAACAAATGCCAGAACAAACACAACGTATCATCAAGTGTATTTTCAATCGAGGCATGAAGTATCAAGAAACTGCAGAGGAATTAGGAATTTCAATCAACACCGTAAAAACACTTTTACGTAATGGAATTAAACACCTACGGAATCGTTTTGCAAATCAAATGGAAATCTTATTCTTATACCTTAAAATCATTAAACGATAATCCCCATCATACTTTCCCATACCATTCAATATACTCACACCTAATGACAAATGTACATACTTAAATATATAATCGGGCAGGATAATGCATTCTCCCACCCGATAATATCACAAAGATTTTCACCTCATCAAATCTGCTTCAACAGATTTACCATTTCAATGGCAGTTGTCACGGCATCAAAACCTTTATTACCAGCTTTTGTACCAGCACGTTCTACGGCTTGCTCGATGGAATCCGTGGTCAGCACGCCAAAAATAACAGGCACACCCGTTTGTAAACCCACGTTGGCAATTCCTTTGGTCGCTTCATTAGCCACCATATCAAAATGAGGCGTTGCCCCGCGAATCACCGCACCCAAGCACACCACAGCATCATACTTCCCGGTTTCAGCCATTTTCTTGGCCACGAGAGGAATTTCAAAAGCTCCCGGCACCCAAGCCAAATCCACGTTAGCCTCATCTCCGCCATGACGCTTGAATGCATCCAAAGCACCTCCGATCAATTTACTGGTTATAAACTCGTTGAAACGACCGGCCACGATGCCGATACGTTGCCCCTCTGCCAATAATTTTCCTTCTAAAAGATTCATAATATACCGCTTTATTATTTGTTTTTCAATTCCTGTTGCAATTTCGCTACTTCTTCTTTATCACGCACATGAAGCATGTGACCCATTTTCTTGAACTTCGTGTACATGTAAAACTCGTTTTTCTCGTTACAAGTCATTTCAATAGGCTCACGGGCCACGATTTCAATCCCGTAACCCTCCAAACCACTGATCTTGGCAGGATTGTTCGTCATCAGGATCATCTTCTTTACCCCCAGGTCTGCCAAAATCTCAGCTCCCGTACCATACTCCCGCAAATCCGGCTTAAACCCGAGAGCCACGTTAGCTTCCACAGTATCCATACCCTCATCCTGCAAATGATAAGCTTTCAATTTATTAATCAAACCGATACCACGACCTTCCTGTCTCATGTAAAGCAACACGCCACGGCCCCGTTCAGCGATACGCCGCATTGCTTCAGCCAACTGATCCCCGCAATCGCAACGCAAAGAACCAAACACATCACCGGTAAGACACTCCGAATGAACCCGGCAAAGTACCGGTTCGCCATCCGTCACATCACCTTTCACCAAAGCAATATGATGTTCTCCGGTAATCTTGTTCACGTAACCGTAAGCCTCAAAATCCCCGTACTTGGTAGGCAACTTAGCCTCAGTCACCCGTTCCACTAGAATTTCCGTACGACGGCGATAATTAATCAAATCTGCCACGGTAATCATACGCAAACCGTGACGGGCGGCAAACTCCTTCAACTCGGGAGTACGCATCATCGTCCCATCCTCCCGCATAATCTCACAACAAAGACCGCATTCCTTCAATCCGGCAATACGCATCAAATCCACGGTTGCCTCCGTATGGCCGGTTCTCACGAGTACTCCCCCCTTCCGGGCCTCCAACGGGAACATATGCCCCGGACGACGGAAATCAGCCGGCTTGGCATCATCCTCCACCGCTTTCATTGCCGTGATGGAACGCTCAAGCGCCGAAATACCCGTAGTCGTCGAAACGTGGTCAATCGACACAGTGAAAGCCGTACAATGGTTATCCGTGTTCGTGGCCACCATTTGCTCCAATCCCAACTTATCGGTCAGTGCCTTACTCATCGGCATACAAATCAATCCCTTGGCGTAAGAAGCCATGAAATTCACGTTCTCCAGCGTGGCATATTCCGCGGCACAAATCAAATCTCCCTCGTTCTCCCGATCAGGATCATCCACCGCGATAATCATCTTACCAGCCTTCAAGTCGGCCACAGCCTCCTCTATCGTGCTAAACTTAAATTCTTCCATATATCCTCAAATTACAAATTTCTATCTCGTGTTTAAAAACCATTAGCTATCAAAAAATCAAGACTCAATCCCTTCTTTTCCTCCGTCTTGGTATTCTCCCGGGGAAGCAGCAATTTCTCCACGTACTTGGCCAGCACATCATTCTCCAGGTTCACGGTATCTCCCACGTTCTTCCCCACCAGCGTCGTCTCACTCTGCGTGTGCGGGATAATCGACACCTTAAACGTATCCTCGCTCACAGAAACCACCGTGAGACTGATTCCGTCAATGGCAATCGAACCTTTCGCCACGATATACCGAGACACCGCCGGCGTCGTGGCAATCGTTACCCAAATGGCATTTTCATCCTTTTCTTTCGCCACAATCTTTCCGGTACCATCCACGTGTCCCGAAACAATATGTCCCCCGAGACGCCCGTTCACCGGCAAAGCCCGCTCAAGATTCACTCGACTACCTGCCCGCAATTCGCCCAAACTCGTGCAACGCATCGTCTCCGGCATCACGTCCACGGCAAAGGACACTCCAGAAAACGAAGTCACCGTCAAACATACGCCATTCGTGGCTACACTATCACCCACCTGCATACCTTCCAACACCTTACTCGCGTAAATCTCCAGCACAATACTCCTGTTCCCCCGTTTTATATTTTTAATCGTACCGATTTCCTCGACAATACCTGTAAACATAATACTCTGTTCTAATTTTCACGTCTATATTTCAACAACACATCGCCCCCCAATCGTTCCACATCCGCAAACCGGAAAGGCAACGCCTCCATCATCTTCTCCACACCTCGTCCCTCTACCGAAGTCTTCGCATTCATTCCACCCACGATTTTCGGGGCAACAAAAGCATAAATCTCATCCACGAGTTCCCCTTCCAGGAAAGAAAAATTCAGGTTTCCCCCGCCTTCCAGCAAAACGGAATCAATCCCCCCTTCTCCAAGTAACCGCATCAAATCATGCAAATCCACCAGACCTTCCCGCTCCCCACACAAAAGCATCTCCACCCCCTCAGCCGCCAAAGCCTCAACGTTCTCTTCCGGGGCAAAACGTGTATATGCGACAATCGTCCGGTATTCCCGGGCCGTCTTCACGATCCTCGACCCCAAAGGCAAACGGGCCTGACTATCCACTACCACTCGAACAGGTTGTCTCACCTCCTTCCCCTCAACACGACAATTCAGCATAGGATCATCCGCCAGTACTGTCCCGATACCCGCAACAATCGCCATGAAACGATGCCGCAACTCGTGCACCAATGCCCGGGACGTTTCGCCGGTCACCCATCGGGAATCTCCCGTTCGGGTAGCAATCTTCCCGTCAATCGTCATTGCCGTCTTCATCACCACCCAAGGACGCCGCTCCCTGATATACTTCAGGAACACCTTGTTCTGTTCCCGCAAGACCTCTTCCCCCACACCACACTCCACCACAATCCCAGCCTCCCTCAACAAAGCTATCCCTTTACCGGCAACAAGCGGGTTCGGATCCTCCATCCCAACTACCACCCGGGCAATTCCATGCTCGATAATCGCCTCCGTGCAAGGAGGGGTCTTCCCCTGATGGCAACAAGGTTCCAGCGTGACATACATCGTCGCCCCCCGAGTGTCTTCCGTGCAATTCCGGAACGCATTCCGCTCCGCATGCCATTGCCCGTAACACTCATGCCATCCTTCCCCGATAATCCGCCCATCTTTCACAATCACGGCACCCACCAGCGGATTCGGATTCACGAATCCAACCCCTCGTTCGGCAAGGGCTATTGCCCGTCTCATGTATTCAATATCTCTCGTATCCATAAACAAAAAACCCCGAATGCAACAACATTCGGGGCATATATAAAAATGATAAATACATCCATTTCACTCAAACACTTCTTCTATCATCCGGACTTTAACCGTCGGTATCGGAATTTCACCGATTCAGTCCCCAATGGGGAGTCGCGGACTATCACCGCCGGTAGGGAATTACACCCTGCCCCGAAGAAACATTCTCATCGCGAATATAAACAACATTCCCCACCTTCCAAACCCTTCTCCCATTTTTTACACTTAAATTTTCTTCCATCTCCTCACACGTCATCATTCACAACCCACTGATTTTCCCTTGAAGAAAAAAGGATAACACACTATAACCACATCTTTCTTTCACATCTCCTTCCTATCAACTTCACTTCATTGCACGGCTTTGTCCGGGCGGTAATACAAGAATGATTCAAAGTTATACCGTGTCATCATCGTATACTGAACGAGTCGGCTTTAAGTAATCCCCCTAGCTTATCCACAAAAGTAGATTTAAAACAAAAGTAAACTTATGATAGCAGAACCAAGATTACATATAAAAACATTCCATAATTATGTAAAAACGGGAGCAATCCTAAAAAGAATCGCTCCCGTTAAGTTCACGTATCAAGTTAGCGTTGTTTCACAATAATCGTAAAACAGTCATCAACATCCCGTGTATATCCCTCATTAGAAAATGTCAATGATATCACGTAACGTCCCACCGGAATATCCGTATAAACCGGTAAGGTAAAAGTTCCGTTACCACTCACTTTTAAATACTTTTTCATCAACTCCACATCTCCAATATCCGTTTTTATCTCTTTTATTTCCACATAAATAGGCTGAGTTCCCTCAACTCCTTCAATCGGGGTACTTGTCCAAGGCCATCCATATTTATCCCGCTTATACTCATCCCCCCCTATCGTAGGATATATCCCATTAGCAACCAGGTATTCCGGTGTATATCCCCAACTTATATACATTTCATAATCCGGATTTGGAGAAGGTGGTGTTAAATCCAATTCCTTTTTTACGACCATTGAGTCTAAGGTATATCCAGCAAATTCCGTTTGTAAATAACCGGGAGTTATATCTTGACATGCAGAAAAAATACCTATTACTAATATCAATACAATAATTATACTTTTCATAACATCAAATTTTACCAAAATCATAACCATAATTCAACGCATGTACCACTCCATTTGTTGGCTGAATATCCGGAGTTGCCAAAGGTATCATTTGTCCAACTGAAACAGAATACAAAAACATTTCTATTGGCCCGACATCAGGGAATCCCTTATAATCCGTCTTTTCCAAATAAGCGATCAATTCATTCTTACCTATACAGGTAAAATGAGTTCCTCCATCCTGTTCCGCAGCAAATATATCATAATCCATATTCCGGAATGCTATATCCTCTTTTAAATACTTACCGACAACCACATGTTTAAGTATTAACTCTTTACAGGTCTCAACAGGAATATCCTGAATAGACTCATAACGTTCCTCACCAGTTCCCTCATATTTCAAATCCATCAAATAACGAAAAACCGCATAACTTGGAGGTGCAAAAAAAGTTAATTCCGGCACAGTATCAACCTTTCCTTCAAACAAATCCACTAATCCTGCCCGTTCAATCATCTCCACTGTATATCCCCATTGTTCTTCATTTGATCGTAAATATTCCATAATATTCCCATCAAAATAAGGAGAGGCAATTCCCCCATCTATTACTTCTTGCTTCGTTGTACAAGCAAAACAAATAATCGCTATTAATATTACAATTACTTTACTCATACTATTAAATTTATTGTCGTTTTAACCAATATAAATTTTGTCTCATTAAAGGATTTTCCTTAAAGTCTAACTCATCATTCATTAGGAAAAAAGCTCCATCTATATAATCTTGCACTGTTGCTGTTTTATAACCTCCTTCCAATTCCGATTGTACATACTCTAATCCATTACGCATAATATCATAATAGCGATAACCTTCCATCAATAATTCTTTTTCTCGTTCCTTAAAAATAGCCCGCTGTAAATCTCCATTATATTCTGAAGAATTATAACGAGTAGCTCCAGCCCTATCTCTAATTTCATTCATATCAGCAATAGCTCCCTCTTCATCTCCCAAATGAAATCTTGCTTCAGCTCGTAACAAATAAATATCGGCTAGTCTCCACCAAATCTTATTAGAATTAAAGGATGCAAATTTTTTCTTAGAGCCTGTCACAGTAACATTCACACTACGTTCTTTATAAGGATAAGCAAAACCTCCTGTTATTTCCTTATCCATAGCATCCATCCCATCCAGATCATAAAAATAAGCATACTTTCTTTTATCATTTCCCGGGTACATTTCCCGTACAGAGGTTGTAAAAATCCGGAATGTAAAATCTTTTACTACCCCCGGAGCATATTCTGGACGTACAGGATATCCAACATAATCTGTACCTAAAGAAAATACCCGAGCTCCGATCTCGTTAAAATAATCTTTCATTACCGTTTCATATATTCCCTCTTTACTATTACCAACTAAAACAGAACTACAAACTTCTTCCGGATCAGCAGCCAATTCATACAACGGGGATTTTATCACCTCTGTACACGCTTTTTCTGCTTTTTCCCAATATAATTTTTCATCATATCCTTTATCTTCTTCCCTTGCAAACCATTTACAACCAGCTTTCCATGCACACAATTGTGCAAGCAGAGCATTTGCGGCACCTTTACATGGAGTCGATTTTGAAGTTACTGATTGTCCATTACAATCCGTCAATTTATCAAACTCCGGTAATAAATCCACAGCCTTCTCTGCCATTTCTATAGCAAACTCACACACAACAGGCCATGAAGTTTTTGCCACAGGTTGCCAATTCACCCCTCCTTTTTGAAGGATACAATCCCCGAAACGATGTAATAAATCATAATACCCTAAAGCTTTGAAAAAATATGCTTGTCCCTTGTAATAATCCCTTCGTTTACTTGGCATATCTATAATATCAACATAATCCAAAACATTTTGAGCTCCCATAATCACCTGATATTGGACTTCCCAATTATCAGCTGTACCTGCTTCCAGTTCCAACATTCTAGCTCCTCGCCTTGATTCATCAACTTCATCAGCATAAGCACCTTTTTCAACTTGCAAGAGCGCATTCCAACAAACCATACTGCGTACGCTAGCCCCGACTCCAAGAACTAAAGATTCAATATCTTTTTCTGTTGTTATGTTTCCAAATGTCAAACTATTCTCCGGTTCGACCCTCAACATATCATCACAACTCCATAATCCCAAAACCAGTAATATAAAATACAATTTCTTCATCACTTAAAACTTTAACGTTAAACCTATTGTAAATTTCCTTGCAAGAGGATAATTACGTGCTTCATCTACTCCTGTTCGAATATCTACGATTTCAGGATCTATCCCTGAATAATTAGTCCAAGTAAACAAATTCTCGCCACTGATGAAAAGACGTATCTGTTCCATTTTTACCTTTTTCGAAATATCCTTTGGCAAATTATAGCCCAATGTTGCTGTCTTTAATTTCAACCAATTTACTTTCTCTACGTAACGATCAATAACCGCACTTTTGTTCGGGAAGAACTCCATTCTTGAATCGGCTTGAAGTTTTGCATAATCAGAGTCATCACCAGGTTGTTCCCAGAAAGTGACATCTCTTATATCCATCAGGACAGGATGTTGTAATCCATTATAATTTGGGATAATTGAACTACCTGGCAAAGTATTATATATGTGACGCCCCATCTGAAATGCCATTGAGAAATTTAAATCAAAATTACGCCAGCGAGCCTCACTAACAACACCTCCACTGATTTCAGGTAATGCACTACCTAAATAAACATAATCACTAGAACTAATTGCGTTATCTCCATTAACATCAACAAATTTCAAATCTCCTGGTTTATAATATTTAGATCCACCAAGAGGTGCACTCATACCCACACTATTATAAACTATCGGGACCTCATCCTGACTATTAATATAACCCAACGTCTTATAACCGTAAATTCCATTTAAAGCCTTACCAATAATACCACGAGAATTATCCTTATTATTATATGATTTCTCGTATCTATTCCATACCCGCGAACCGTTTACCGATAAACGCCAAGAATAATCATCTGTATTTAAGATATCATATCTAATTAACAATTCTAATCCTTCATTGGAAATAGCCGCTGCATTTTGCCATTGAGAACCATAACCATTATGTTCTCCCGGTAAAGAAACAGGGAACAATAATTTATCCGTATAACGATAATAATAATCCAACGTGATTCCTAACCGGTAATTAAATAAATCCATATCTAAACCAAAATCATACTGATCAGTTTCCTCCCACGTCAAATCTTGATTATATATTCCTTGCGACCAAGAAGGTATCAAAGTACTATTCCCTTCAAAAGCAGCTCCATTCTGTAAAATACCTAAAGCTAGATAAGGTGATTCAAAATGTTTTCCTGAACGTCCCCAACTTGCCCTTATCTTTCCAAAGCTAATCCACGGAAAAATATCATTAATGAATTCTTCTTCGGAAAAAGACCATGCTGCAGCAATTGCCGGGAATGTTCCCCATTTATTATGCTCTCCAAACGTAGAACTTCCGTCCCGACGAATACTTGCCGACAACAGATACTTATTCTTATATCCATATTCTACTCTTGCGAAATAAGATATTAATATCTGTTCCGTCATATTTGATTGATAATGTTGTAATGCTATTTTACGAGATAAAGAAGGAGTTAATTGTTCATCCCCTAAATCAGGAAAACCAGGACGCACATAATAAATTTTATCACTCGGAGAATTTTCACCACTACCTCCATTATACTCTGATTGGTCATATTGATAAGAGAAACCAAAAACAGCATTTACATCGTGCACATCCTTAAATGTTTTTTCGTAACTTAACAAATTCTCATTCAACACCATTAAATCAATTCCGGTTTCACCCACACTCATGGAACGATTCGTTGTATTCAAATAAGACGGAGTAAAACCATTTCTACGGTTTAAAGAATAATCAGCAGCCAAAGATGTTGATAATTTTAAACCATCAATAATTTCATAAGCTAATTTAAAATTCGTTCTAAAACGAATACTCCGATTCTTCTCTTTAATACTCTTCATCTGATCCAGAATATAATCCCAAACCGCAGAACCCTCCCCCGGGAACAAAGAACTTAACTCATATGGGTCACCCGGAACAACTCCGATTGCTGGCGTCCCCTGAAAACTGGAACTAAATGAACCGTATCCCTGTTTTCTATTAGACAAAGAAGCATTTAAACGTAAATCGATATTTAAACGTTCTACTGGTATAACATTTAACGTTGAATTTAAATCAATACGATCAAAACCACTTCCTTTCAATATACCTTTCTCATTATAATATCCAAGTCCTATGCTATATGCGATTTTCTCAGAACCTCCATAAGACTGTATGTTTGCATTGGTCACTTTACCCCGTTCATAATACATTGGGAAAAAGTTCGTAGAATTATTATAAAACGAATTTAAACTATCTTGAAAAAACAATCCATTAGCATCAGAAGTTTCCGGTAACATCAAAGCATCCAACACACCTCCTGGATGCAAATAATTTTCTTCCCACGTTTCTGGATACTTATAACTTAAATTATCCATATCTAAATAAGCTGTCAAATCATTTTTTAAGGCTTTCAATCGCAAATTTCTTTCATAACGACCAGTCATGACTGTTGGCAATTCCGGTAAGATACTCCACGTTTGAGAGACATTTATTGATAAAGAACTTTTCTGATTTTGTCTTCCTTTCTTTGTTGTAACAATAATTACTCCATTAGCTGCCCGAGAACCATAAAGAGCCGCAGAAGAAGCATCTTTCAATACCTGAATGGACTCTATCATATCAGGATTTATATCTGCCAATAAATTCGTTCCCGTAACTGGAGATGTAAAGGAATTCAGAGGAACACCATCAACAACCCACAACGGATTTGAGAATCTACGTTCCAGTTCTATATCAAGAGAATTATACCCACGTATCGTAATAGCAGTACCTCCTCCTCCAGGAGCACCCGAGATATTCGTGATGTCCATTCCAGCAACTCGACCTTGCAAAAGACTAGCAAGATTAGAAGCAGGAACTCCTTCCAAGTCCTCTCCTTTCACAACAGAAACAGAACCTGTCATCTTCCGTCTTGTTGTATTTCCATAGGCGACGACTACTGCCTCGTCCAATGCTTTTACATCTTCCTCCATCACAACGATCAATGTATCTTTTGTTGTTTCGACAAAAGAAATCTGCTGTGTTTTATATCCCACAAAGGAGAACTCCAACATTCCTTTCAATAAAGGTAATGTTATCTGAAACCATCCCTTCTCATTTGTTGCTGTACCAACAGATGTCCCCACAACTTTTACCGTTACACCCGGCATCGGTTGCTTTTGTTCATCACGTACAAATCCTTTCAAGGTAAGAGATTTTTTTTCTTCATCTACCGTTTTTGATAAAATAACGATAACACCCTGCTCCAAACGATAAGACAAATTCACTTTACCCAAAACTTCCTGTAAAACCGTTTCTAAATTTTCATTCTCATACCTGGCTGATACATTCTCGATTTTTTTCAATTCATTATGGTTGAAGAAAAATTTATAACCGGTCTGCTCCCGAATCGTTTGCATAACCTCCAATAAATTCACATTCTCAACATCTAATGACACTTTTACTTGAGCACTAGTCTCAGCTCCTACTCGCAAAAACAAGAGGAACACGAAAAAACATGTTAATTTCATAGTTAAAATCAGTTTTCCCTGACACGACCATCGTCTTGGATGACCATCGTCTCTTCCTTTTTTCATACTTTTGTGATGTTAATGTAAAACTACTATTAATTAATCCCATTCCACGTTAGGTTCTATCAGAACCACGTGGAATTTTTACAATTACTCTACTATTATTTCACGATCCTTTACCTCAAACTTCACATTCGTTGTCAAGGATATCATATTGAGTATGATTTCGCAATTCTCGTATCGTTCCAGGTCGCCGGTGAATACCAAGTCCTTTGCCTTCGGATTTTGGTAAAAAACGGTCACGTCATACCAACGGGACAGCTGCTTCATGATCTCCTCCAGGCGGACGCCCTCCAACACCCACATTCCTTTCACCCAAGCCGTGTACACGCTCGTGTTCACCTCCCGGGACACGCATTCTCCCGTCTCCCGGTCGTAAGTCACCTGCTGTCCGGGACGCATTTCTTGAATTTCCGCATCATGACTTGCCTGAAAAGCTACTCGTCCCTCGACCAAAGTTGTCTGAATATAGTCATCATCCAGATAACCTTTCACGTTAAACGACGTTCCCAATACACGCACGTTACTCTCCCGCACACCAACGATAAAAGGATGTAGGGAATCCTTCGCCACCTCGAAAAAAGCCTCTCCGGTCAAGAACACTTCCCGTTTCGCCCCCACGAATCTGTCCGGGAAACGTAAACGGGAATCGGAATTAACTACCACGTTCGTACCGTCCGCCAAGGTCAAGCGGAATTCTCCTCCCCGCGGAACGATAATCGTGTTATACTTCGCTTCTTCCCGCGGACCGACCTCCTCTCTCGCGACCATTTCATCCTGACGCTCGCTCAAGGCCTTTATTACCCGTTCTACGTCCGTTGTGTCGGACAATCCCACTTCTTCCCCGGCAGAGGTCAACAGCACAGCTTTCGTGTTACCTGGCAAAAGCGGCATATTTTGGGCTACTTCCACCTGCGGTTTCTCCTCTCGGGACAACCAGAATACCGCTGCTAAAATGAATACAGGAAAAACAATTGCGGCCGCTATCGTGATCCGCCTTCTTAACCGCAACCGATTCCGGGATTTCCCGGCATAAACTAAAAATTCATTCCAAGCCTCTTCCACATCCACCTGTCGCTGCTTCTCTCCCGTGTAATACACGTTAAAGTAACGCTCCGCCTTCCGGTAATACGTCCGGTTACCCTCGTCCTCGGCCAACCAACGCTCCACCCGCTCGTTGTCCTGCTCCGTGGCTTTACCGAGTATCCGGCGTACGATTACATCCCAATTTATATACATCCTCGTCATATCTTCGTCCTAAAGTTTGATCATAAGACACGCGGGATGAAAAAACGGAGTACAAAAAACTGAATTTTAACAAAAGATTTTTTACATCTGCAACCACTCGACAAGCAAATATATGGGAATCAGCCGTTCCCGCAGCATCCGGTAAGCCCGTTGCACCTGAGTCTTTACCGTGGTTTCGGCAATATCCAGTTGCTCGGCTATTTCCCGATTCTTTTTCCCTTCCACGATTTTCAACAAGATAATCTCCCGACATTTATCCGGCAAGGCATCCAATGCTTCCCGCAACCGCCGGGTGACCTCCTCGTCTATTTCCACGTCCTCCGTTCCCGAGAACAATTGCGCCTCAAACAATTTGTCATTATGTTCATCCCGAATTCTACGTTCCCGCAGTACATTCAGGCAACGATTACGCAAGGAAGTCAACAAATAGGATTTCAATGAAGTCGTGATAATCAGTTTGCCGGCACAATCCCACAGGTAACAAAACAGATTCTGCACCTGATCCCGGGCCTCCTCCTCATCATAGAGGTAACTTTCCGCGAACAACACCATTTTCGAGAAATAGGTTTTGTAGAGATAATGAAACGCTTCCTTATCCCTTGCTCTCAATTTCGATATCAATTCTTCGTTACCTATTTCCATAACCCTTTGTTATACCGGGCAAAAATAGTGAAAATTTCAAATAGGTCACCACATGTACGACAAACCATCTCCGATAAAAAAGGTCGCGGGTAATAAAACCCGCGACCTTCCGTCATGTATACTGATTCTGTTTTTATTCCATTACCAGATAGAAGCACGTTGCTCTACCGGGATGTAAAGCGAATCTCCCTCTTGCACTCCAAAGGCCTCATACCAGGCAGCGATGTGAGGTAATGCCCCATTTACTCTCCAACGACCCAAAGAGTGAGGATCTGACTTCGTCACTAAACGGATGAATTCCTCCCGGTTATTACCCGCCCACACGTTAGCATACGACAGGAAGAAACGTTGTGCCGGGGTAAATCCGTTGGCATCATTTCCAAGCGGATTCTCGGCCATTGCCTTTTGCAATGCCAGGTAAGCCACCTGCAATCCGCCATGATCCGCGATATTCTCGCCCAAAGTCAATTGTCCGTTTGCACTCAGGTCAGGTAACACCTTTATATTATTAAAGTAGTCAACCAACACCTGAGAACGTTCCTTGAAATTCTTGGCATCCTCTTCCGTCCACCAGTCTTTCAAGTTTCCGTCCTTGTCGTACTGACGTCCCTGATCATCGAACCCGTGAGTCATCTCGTGACCGATAACCACACCGATAGCCCCGTAATTGCAAGCATCATCGGCATTCATGTCAAAGAACGGATACTGCAATATTCCGGCCGGGAAACAAATCTCGTTCGTCGTCGGGTTATAGTAAGCGTTTACCGTCTGCGGGGTCATCAACCACTCTTCCTTGTCTACCGGTTTGCCGGCTTTGGCAAGCATGTAGTCATAGTCAAAGTTATTGGAACGTACGATATTGGCCCAATAAGAATCATTTTTGATTTCCAAAGCGGAATAATCCCGCCATTTATCCGGGTAACCGATCTTCACGTGGAAAGCAGCCAATTTTTCCAATGCCTTGGCTTTCGTTTCCTCGCTCATCCATTGCAATCCCTGGATACGTTCACCCAAGGCTTTCTGCAAGTTGGCCACTAATTTCACCATCCGTTCTTTAGCAGCAGCCGGGAAGTATTTTTCCGTGTACATCTGTCCGACAGCTTCTCCCAGAACACCATCTACCGTGCTCACGGCACGTTTCCAGCGAGGTTGCATTTCCTGTTTTCCAGAAAGGGTCTTGCCATAGAAATCAAATTGTTCTTCAACAAAGGCATCGCTCAAATAATTGGCAGCGGCATCCAATACCTTCCATTGCAGATAATGCTTCAGCACGTTCAGGTCTTCCTTGGTTATCAAGGCAGCAGCCTCTTTCACGGCATCTACCTGAGCCACGTTAATTTCCTGCAAATCCTTCAATCCCAAGGTCGTGAAATAAACGTCCCAGTCGATACCCGGGATATCTTTTTTCAACTGAGCCACCGGCATCTTGTTATAATTGGCATAAGGATCACGCAAATCCACCGCACTCTTGGCGCTCTTCGCCAGGCTGGTCTCCACTTTCATCACGTCAGCGGCAGCCTGTTTAGCCTGTTCTTCCGTGCTACCGGCCAATTTAAACATGTTAGCCACATGGGTCTCGTATTTAGCCCGGATGTCTTTCGTGTGCTCATCATTATCCAAGTAATACTCGCGTTCTCCAAGACTGAAACCACCCTGGTAAGCCACGGCTATATTCATGGAACTGTTCATTTCGTCAGCCCCCACGTATATGCCAAAGAACGGCCCGAAACCATTTCTCCGCATGGATGCCACCATCCCGGACAGTTGGGCTCTGTCATTCAGTGCTTCAATCTGATCCAATTCAGCCTTGATCGGAGCGACACCGTCGGCATTCAACCGTGCACTGTCCATCGCCATTTTATACAAATCCCCGATCTTCTGGGCCACCGTTCCCGGCTGTGCCTGCTGAGCCGCCAATCCTTCGATCAACGTCTTGATCTGAGTCCGGTTGTTCTCGGCCAATTCATTAAACGTTCCGTAAGACGAATACTCGCTCGTCAGGGGATGAGCTTTCATCCAGCCTCCGCAAGCATACTGGTAAAAGTCCTCCCGCGGGTTAGCCGTCGTATCCAGGTTGGCAAGCTGGATTCCGCCCTGTTGTTTCACTTCTTTCTTGCTGTCACAAGCCACCGTGACCAGCGCTAATGCCACAATAGGCAAATAAAACCTTGTTCTCATTTCTCTTTTTATTTTAAAACATCTCATTATTCTTGTCAATCCTAACGATAGTTCAATTCCATACGCAAATTGCGCAACCCGATATCGCTATTTCGGTTGACGGGCTGAGCCAATCGCAATTGGACATCATGCGCGTTTCCTTGTCTTAACACGAATTCCGGTAATTCCAACGCGTATTCCACTTGCTCTACCTCCGGGTTTATCATGTATTCCAAGGATTTCCCGTAACGATTATATAAGGTAACCAACAGCTGATTTTTCCCTTCCTTCAGGTGCAATTTCACGATGATGGGCTTTTTCGCGATTCCTCCCACGTAACTCCGAGTCAAAAGAACGGAGTCGTTTAAGGTAACTCGGAATCCGTCTGCCACACCCAATTCAACCAACACGTTCTGCTCCTTGTCACTCGTTATTTCATGGGCGACATGAATGATATTCTTATTCCCGACAGGGATTGTCACCTTCTTTCCCCACTCGATATCTTTCATCACTTCTCCCTCGCCCTCTACCTGGGTATCCTCCCGGAACAAATCCTCATACGGTCCAAATAACCGTGTCTCTCCCCATTTTACGGCCTTCACGTCCGTCGTCAGCGGACAGGCTTTACCGTTTTCCAGTTTCACATCACGGCCATTTCCATCCACGGTCAGCCGGATCACCTCTCCCGCGTTATCGGCCGTATAATAAAGTACAGGTTGCACTGCGTTCGCCTCCACCCCGAGATACCAATGGAATCCCACGATACTTTTGAAACTGGAATAATAATCCATGCTGGAATAAGCGAAAACAGGATGGGTATTGTCAAATGACAGGTTAGTTTCACGCTCCAGCAACTGATCCGGGATAACCTGGAAGCCGTTAGCAAATTCCAGTTTGATCACGATCATTCCATGATCTACCTTCACGTTCTCCGGCACCGTCAACTTCACCGTCAATCCATCACGGGAAGAAGACAAGTCCCGACCGTCGGCCAACAACGAACAGGCTTTCAGTTCCCCTTGCAGACCCGGCAACAGTAATTCTCTGTTAGCCGGCATATCCCAAACGAACAGGTATATATTATTTCCCTTGCAGGTGATATCCCCCCAACTCATCCGATGCCCGAAAGGATTCGCCTGTGTCGCGTAGATTCCTTCCGCGTAACGGTCTATCCATTTCCCCATCTCCAGCAAGACATTCTTCTCAAAGTCCACGATCGAACCGTCTCCTTTAGGCCCGATATTCAACAGGAAATTTCCCCCAGCACTAACTACCCGCATCAAATCCCGCAACTTCTCGTCCACTTTCACCGTCTCGTCTCCCCGATCCTGCCATGAACGATAACTCCACGTTTCCTTGAAGAAGGAAGCTGCCGTCTGCCAAGGGGTACCGATTTCATAATCCGGATAAACATTATCGGCCATCACGGCAAAATCTCCCCGGTCATTTCCCAACCGACCGCTCACCATACACTGGGGTTGCAGGCGATGTACCAGATCATACAGTTCCTTGCTCTGTTCCCCGCTTAAAGAGCCCATGTCAAACCACAACTCGGACACCGGGCCGTAATTCGTCAAGATCTCCTCCACCTGCTTCATGTTATAGCGGTGATGCTCGGCACTCACGGCATCCGCATTATGAGGGGTGATGATATTTCCCGGGAAATTCCAGTCGATCAATGAAAAATAGACACCGAAATTCATTCCCTGTTTCGCGCACTCGTCCGCCAACTCCTTCATCGGATCCCGTTTGAAAGGCGTAGCATCCACAACATTATAATCCGTGTACTTCGTGTGATACATGCAGAAACCGTCATGATGTTTCGAGGTAAACACAATGGATTTCATCCCGGCTGCCTTCGCCAACGAAACCACTTCAGCGGCATCCCAACGTTCCGGGTTAAATTCTTTGGCCACCGCCATATACTCCTCCCGCGGTATTTTCGCGAAAGACTGGATCTGTTCACTATATCCATTTCTCACTTCCTCACCTTTCCACACGCCTCCCAATTCCGAATACAGCCCGAAATGGATAAACATCGAATACTTCCGCTCTCCCCAGGACAACTCTTTTTGCTCCTGAGTACAAGCAACTTGACCTAATAATAACAATACAACAACAACAAATTTCATCATAATAAAAACACTTTATTTAATGGGGTTGAAGATACACTATAAATCGCTCGCCTAAAGCTATCCCCGGCAAAAAATATGTTAATATCCATGTCCATACACAATATAAAATTAAAAAACGCCAGGGACAACAATCAACAACCATGCACAACGATCTATAACTCAATGATATACAAAATAAAATCAGCAATAGAATATTTTTTTGCTATTTTCTTTGCAAATTCAAAAAGACGCCCTATCTTTGTGCTCGTTAAAGATTCCTTAGTAGCTCAGTTGGTTAGAGCGGCGGACTGTTAATCCGTAGGTCGTAGGTTCAAGTCCTACCTGAGGAGCGAAAAGCTGGCTAAAGGCCAGCTTTTTTTATTTCCACCCCTCCGGCTGCCGACTCAACATCGGCCCACAATGCCCTCCGGCTGCTATATCTAAACAAGAATTCTGTTCTGACAGAAGATTTTTTAGTAAACGCGCATTGAAAACAAAAAATTATTACTTTTGGGGTATTAATACAAATCAAAATTTAGCTATATGTACGGACAATTTCAAGATTTTTTAAAGGCTGAACTTCAGTCAATCAAAGATGCCGGCTTATACAAGAACGAAAGAATTATCGTTACCCCGCAAGATGCGGAGATAAAACTCGCCACCGGAGAAACCGTGTTAAACTTCTGTGCTAATAACTACCTGGGTCTTTCCGACCACCCGGCAGTTATCGAAGGTGCCAAAAAAGCTCTCGACGCTCGTGGTTACGGAATGTCTTCCGTACGCTTCATCTGCGGAACTCAAGATATCCACAAGGAATTAGAGGCTAAGATTTCCGAATTCTTCGGAACGGAGGACACCATTCTTTACGCTGCTTGCTTCGATGCCAACGGTGGTGTTTTCGAACCCTTGTTCGGCGCTGAAGATGCAATTATCTCCGACGAATTGAACCACGCTTCCATCATCGACGGTGTACGTCTTTGCAAGGCCGTTCGTTATCGCTACAAACACGCCAACATGGCCGACTTGGAAGAACAATTGAAACTGGCCCAAGCTCAACGCTACCGCATCATCGTAACCGACGGTGTATTCTCCATGGACGGTGATATCGCCAAGATGAACGAGATCTGCGACCTGGCAGAAAAATACAACGCTCTGGTTATGGTTGACGACAGCCACGCTGCCGGATTCATTGGTAAGACCGGACGCGGTTCCGCTGAACACCATCACTGCATGGACCGTGTAGACATCTTCACGGGAACCCTCGGTAAAGCCCTTGGTGGAGCCATGGGAGGTTACACCACCGGTAAGAAAGAAATCATCGACATGTTGCGTCAACGTTCAAGACCTTATTTGTTCTCCAACTCTTTGTCTCCGGCCATCTGCGGTGCAGCTATCGCCGTGTTCGACATGTTGAGCAAGAGTACCGAATTGAGAGACCGCGTGATGGAAAATGCCGAGTATTTCCGTGCCAAATTAACGGAAGCAGGATTCGACCTGAAACCGTCTGAATCTGCCATCTGCGCCTTGATGCTGTACGATGCAGTATTGTCTCAACAATTCGCTGCCGAATTGCAGAAAGAAAACATCTATGTAACCGGATTCTACTACCCGGTAGTACCGAAAGGACAGGCTCGTATCCGTATCCAATTGTCCGCCGCTCACACGCGTGAACAATTAGACCGTGCCATCGCTGCCTTCATCAAGATCGGTAAGAAATTAAATGTGATCAAATAACATTTGCCTCTTATCATAAAGAACCCGTCTCCATCCCGAGACGGGTTTTTCTTTCCCTACATATTTTCCATTTCTCAACTATTCCATTAAATTTGTCGCGCAAATGATTGCGACAATAATAAACATCTTAAAATAAATGGATATGAACTACGATTTAATAGTTATCGGTAGCGGCCCGGGAGGATACGTTGCTGCCATTCGCGCATCACAATTAGGAATGAATGTTGCTGTTGTTGAACGGGCTGAACTGGGCGGGATTTGCCTCAACTGGGGATGTATTCCCACGAAATCCCTGCTGAAATCAGCACAGGTACTGGAGTACACCAGACATGCTGCCGATTACGGGGTTAAAGTAGAAAACGCGGAAGCGGATTTTAACGCCATCATCGCCCGCAGCCGGGGAGTTGCCGACAAGATGAGCAAAGGAATCCAATACCTGTTTAAAAAGAACAACATCACGGTAATCGAAGGTACCGGTAAACTTACCGCCGACAAGCAGGTGGAAGTGACCAACGCAGCCGGGGAAAAGACCTTATACGAGGCCAAACACATCATTCTGGCCACGGGAGCCCGTTCCCGCCAGTTGCCCAACATCCCGCAGGACGGGAAACGCATCATCGGCTATCGTCAGGCCCTGACGCTCGATCATCGTCCCGCATCCATGGTTGTCGTGGGTAGTGGCGCCATCGGTTCCGAGTTGGCTTATTTCTACAATGCCATGGGTACGAAAGTACTGCTCGTGGAATTCATGCCCAACGTGCTCCCCGTAGAGGACGAGGAAGTATCCAAGCAAATCGGCCGTTCCTTCAAGAAAGCCGGCATTGACGTCATGGTGAAATCCTCCGTGGAAAGCGTAGACACCACCGGCGAACTGCTGAAAGTAAACATCAAGAACAAGAAAGGTGAAATAGAAGTACACGAGGCCGAAATCGTCCTCTCCGCCGTGGGAATCTCCCCCAACGTGGAGAACATCGGTCTGGAGGAGCTCCATATCGAGATGGAACGCGGACGGGTAAAAGTAGACGAGTACTATCGCACCAACGTCGAGGGAGTATATGCCATCGGGGACATCGTGGGCGGTCCGGCATTGGCACACGTGGCCTCTGCCGAAGCCATCTGCTGCGTGGAACATATCGCCGGCCTGCATGTTGAACCCATCGACTACTCCAACATCCCGGGATGTACCTATGTTACCCCCGAGGTTGCTTCCGTCGGCCTGAACGAAGCCAAGGCCAAAGAAGCCGGATACGAGGTTAAAATCGGTAAATTCCCCTTCACCGCATCCGGGAAAGCCAGCGCCGCCGGGGCAAACGACGGATTCGTGAAACTCATCTTCAACGCCGCCGACGATACCCTGCTGGGAGCTCACATGGTCGGCATGAATGTAACCGAAATAATCGCCGAAATGGTTTTGGCCCGCAAGGCAAAGACCAAAGCCCACGACATCATCAAGGCCATCCACCCGCATCCCACGATGAGCGAGGCTGTCATGGAAGCCGCATCTGCAGCTTACGATGAAGTCATCCACCTGTAATTGTGTGTATTTATATATGTAACGTGAAAATCAAATTGTAAAAATGAAGTTTCAAGCCATTTTAGCGTCCTTACTGCTGGCGGGAAGTTCGCTCTGCGCGCAATCCCTCACGGAAAAGGACCTGCAAGACATCAAAGGAAGTTTCAAGAAAGACGCTTCCACGAGAGCCATCCAAAACGTGCTGACAAACGACAAGAGCATTAACGAAAATGCCCTCAACCGGGAATTACAAGGAAAAATCGACCATTACTTCAAGTACCGGGTAAAGGTAAAAGGAATCACCGACCAACACCAGTCCGGCCGTTGCTGGATGTTCACTTCCATGAACGTGTTGCGCCCGGGAGTGATGGAGAAATACGGGTTGACCAACTTCGACTTCTCCCACAACTACCTCTATTTCTGGGACATTTTCGAGAAATCCAACCTCTTTCTGGAAAACATCATCGCCACGGGTAAGAAACCGATGGACGATTTCGAGGTAATCACCTACTTCCGTTCTCCGGTAGATGACGGTGGAGTATGGAACTCCTACTACAACATCGCCAAGAAATACGGTGTCGTACCTCAAAGCGTAATGCCGGAAACGGCCCATTCCGACAACACCTCCAGCCTGACCTCCTTCGTGAAGGAACGTCTGCGCAAGGGTGGATATGAAATCCGCGAAATGATTGCAGCCGGAAAGAAAGACAAGGAAATCCGTGCCGAGAAAATCGCCGTGCTGAAAGACGTGTACCGGATTCTCGCCCTCTGCCTTGGAGAACCTCCCGTTCAATTCACGTGGCGCTACACCGACAAGGACGGCAACATCCGGGAACTGAAGGACTATACCCCGATGCGTTTCTACCAGGAAATCACTCCGGCCGACTATAACCCGGACAACTACATCATGATCATGCACGACCCGACCCGCGAGTACTACAAGATTTACGAGATCAAGAACTACCGTAACGCCTACGAGGGAGTGAACTGGACCTATCTCAATCTGCCGCTCGAGGACATCAAGGCTGCAGCCATCGCCTCCATCAAGAACAACGAGGCCATGTACACCTCCAGCGACGTGGGTAAATTCCTCAACATCAAGGAAGGTATCCTCGACCCGGAAATGTACGAATACAACGAGCTGTTCGGGGTTGATTTCAGCATGGATAAAAAAGCCCGTATCCTGACCCGCCAGAGCGGTTCATCCCACGCCATGACCCTCATCGCCGTGGACGTGGACGATAACGGCAAACCCACCAAATGGGAATTCGAGAACAGCTGGGGCGCCTCTGCCGGTCACCAGGGATACCTGACCTTCACGGATAAATGGTTCGACGAATACATCTTCCGCATCATCATCCACAAGAAATACCTCGGCGAGAAAGCCGTGAAATCCCTCGGTCAAAAGCCAATTCTGTTACCCGTTTGGGATTACATGTTCTAACATATCTGCACTTCAGATATCTCAAAGCCCGTCCGCTACCCGCGACGGGCTTTTTTTAGCGGCATTCCTCCCCACCGCTACACACCCCCCCGACCATTCCTCCCCCACCTTTTCCCCCCTCCCTCATCCCCTTTCCCCACAATTCTCCAACACTCGCATTTCTGCCAATCTCTCCTGCCACCCCCAAGCCAGCAACTTCGATTCTACTCCATTTCAACTTCGATTCTGCTTCGATTTTTATTGCAGAAAATATGCCCAAAAATCCCACCAACAAAGTCTCCCCTATCACCATAATACCATCCACACCCGTATCAAAATACAAGAGAATATTATTCCATCGTAATATTTCCCATAATCAACAAAAGTCTATATATTCAATTCTATAATTTTAAAAAAAAAATCATATCTTCGCAACAGTAACTCCAGTAACTCCAGTAAATATGCAAGATGAACAGCTTATATTTAAAAAGATGCAACAAGGTGATACAAACGCCCTGTCCTATTTTTTTAAAGAATACATGGATAGTCTGTTTTATCAAGCTCTCGGCTTTGTAAAAGACAAATCAGCCGCAGAAGATCTGGTACAAGAAGTATTTATACGATTTTGGGACAAAAAAGAACATATTCAAATCACAAATTCCATAGGAAAATATCTATACCAATCTACAATTAATGCCTGCAAGAATTATTTAAAAGAACAAACCTCCAGACTAGCAAATGAACGATTCTTTCAAGAAGAATTGGAAAATGAAGAAGAATTTGACGAAGAAAGATTAATCAGATTACAAGAACAATTACAAAAACTCATCCTTCAATTACCAAGCAAATGCCAAGAAATATTTCGTTTAGCTTGCATTGAAGGACTAAGTTATAAAGAAGTTTCCGCCCAATTACACGTTTCCGAAAACACGGTGAAAACGCAAATAAAAATCGCCTATTCTCGGTTGAGACAAGATCTGAAATTCAAAGAATTCCTCTTTTTACTCACGCTACTAGCAAATCACTAATAACACAAAATCCCCTTCTCCAATCTCACACAAGAGGCCATATATAAATACAAACTTTTTGTAGCGATTTCCATACACGATTATATCTGCTTCTGTAAAAAAATTTATTTTTTTCTTCACCCGATTTAACGGATGCGTTGTCTTATGTATATAATTCAAAAGAATCATATATGAATACCAACACGTCAAAAGAGAAAAACGATACCAGTATAAAACAATTCAGAGATTTTATCTCGAATTCACAACAATTTGATAAACAACAATTTATTGAAACAATTAAAAAAGACAATGTATTAAAACAAGATTTAAACCGACTGGAAGATCTGTGTGATTTAGCAGACATTCAACCAGATAGAAACAGGATATGGTGGCAGGTGCAAACATTCATCAAAAACAAAAGAAAGAAAAAACGCATTCGCTGGAGTATTGCGGCAACTATCATTACAAGCATTATAAGCATCGGGCTCTGGAAGTATTTAACAACAGAAAAAACGACTTTCCCCTCTTTATCAAGTGATTCTAAAGAAGTACAACTTATCATGGCAGATGGAAGTACAATAAATATCGGAAAAATTACCCAGGACACCTTGATTCAATCAACAACAAACCAAATCAAGATTAGTCCTCAAGGAAAGTTAGCATATTCTGGTGACTCACCCAAAGGCCAATTACTTTACCATACCATCTATGTTCCCAGAGGAAATGAATATCATATGGTACTTTCTGAGCAAACCGAGATTTGGCTAAACTCGGAATCTGAATTACGTTTTCCGATAAATTTCGAAGGACATGAACGAAAAGTATATTTAAAAGGTGAAGCCTTTTTCAAAGTCACGAAAGACACATTACGTCCATTTCGAGTAAATACCGGGAAAATGGAAATCGAAGTACTTGGAACCTCGTTCGACATAAAAGCTTATCAAGGAACTGATCCTCTAGCTATATTAGTCCAAGGCAGTATCCAAGTAAAAGACAGCGCCACGGGAAAAACATGTATATTATCACCTGGATACCAAGCAATTTTGCGGAATAATCAGCTAGACACATGCCGCATCAACACGGAAGAAGCCACCGCTTGGAAAGAAGGCCGTTTCGTATTTCGAGACATGCCCTTAGCTCAATTAACCCAAGAATTAGAACGATGGTTTGACATTAAAATATTCTTTGAAAACAATCACCTACGAGAACACCGTTTCACTGGTGTTATCAAGCGCTACAATAAGATAGAAGATATAGGTGCCCTTATTGAGGAAACAGCTAATGTCAAATTTCACATACAAGGAAGGAATGTAATCATTCAACAACAAAAATAAAAAACGCCTCCCAAGTTGCAGCTCGGGAAGCGAACGAATCAAAAACTATTAATATCAGTCATCGGTTGCAGCCATGCCTGATAATTGTTTAATCTTCAAACACAAAATTATGAGTTTCTACTTAAAAACAGCACGAATCATGAAATTAACCGTGTTTTTAATTCTATTAGGACTTTTACGCGTCAGTGCGATCACATCCGCACAAACTATGACAGTAAACTTAAATTGCAAGAATACCATTCTTGCACAGGTTCTGGAATCACTAAAACAACAAACAAAACTTGATTTTTTTTACAGTAATCAGGAATTAAACGTCAACAAAACTATTGATATTGTTGCACAAGAAGAAGCACTAGAAAGCGTATTAAAACGAATCTTGGGGAAGGATTACGATTTTCGAATTTACGACAACATGGTTGTTATACGTCCCGTACAAGATGAAAAAACAAAAGAAAAAGAATCCATAACAATCTCGGGTATCGTAAAAGACGCAAAAGGAGACCCTCTTCCCGGGGTAACGGTAGCATTAAAAGGAATTCCTATAGGTACAGCCTCTGATATCAACGGAAAATTTTCCCTTTCTGTTCCCAAACGAGACAGTTCCATCGTACTCGTATTCTCGTTTATAGGAATGAAAACACAAGAACTAATTTACAAAGAGTCAAACGATCCTAAAAAGGAATGGGTTATTGTGATGCAAGAAGACTCTCAGCAATTAGACGAAGTTGTAAGCACTGGATATCAAAACTTTGACAGAAAACAACTCACCAGTGCAATAACCTCGCTAAAAATGGAAGACATCATGGTTCCGGGGTTAACATCCGTGGATCAAATGTTAGAAGGACGGGTTCCTGGTATGATTTTCATGCAAAATTCAGGACAAGTCGGAGCAACTCCCCGGTTACGTATTCGGGGAACATCAACACTTTTAGGCAATCAAGAACCTTTATGGGTTGTTGATGGTGTTATTCTAACAGATCCCGTAAATATTTCTCCCGAACAAATCAACGACTTAGACTTCGTAAACCTACTTGGAAATGCCATCTCCGGTTTGAATCCCAATGATATTGAACAAATCGATGTATTAAAGGATGCTGCAGCGACCGCCGTTTATGGTCCCAAAGCTGCAAACGGAGTCATTGTCATTACAACAAAGAAAGGACATATTGGAGCTCCTGTTGTAAGCTATTCATTCACGGGAAGCTTAAAACGAAGACCCCGCTACACGATGCGCGGTGTTAATGTTATGAATTCTCAAGAACGTATTGATTATTCCAAAGAGATCATCGAGAAAAAGATCCCGTATAACAATATCAGTTCATGGGTTGGTTATGAAGGTGCCTTACGGGAGTACTATAACGGTTCCATTGATTATGCTGAATTACAAAGACGAGTAAATTACTATGAAACGAGTAATACGGATTGGTTTAATATTATTTTTAGGGATGCATTCTCCCAAAATCACTCTTTAAGTGTCGCTGGAGGTACTGAGAAAATCAAATACTACACATCACTCGGCTACGGAAGTGACAAGGGAACATTGCGCAAAGAAATAGGGAAACGCTACACGCTCAGTAGCAATCTAAACATGACATTTGGAAAATTACTCGTAAGTTTCGGATTGAATGGTAATGTTCAGAAGAAAACATACACCCCCAGTGAGATTGGTCTACAAGATTACGCTTATAACACGAGTCGTGCCATTCCCGCATACGGAGAAGACAATTCACTATCTTTTTATATGAAAAGAAAAAATGACTGGCTGTATCCATTCAACGTTCTAAATGAACGGGATAACAGTTCAGACGAACATGACGCAAGCACGATCAGTGTAAATGTAAAAATAGACTACAACATTAAAGAAAATTGGAGAGCCAGTTTGCAAACCTCCTACAATCTAAGCAACACGAACCGCCAAATATGGTTCGGAGAAGACACTTGGTATGCCGGAACTCTCGGCCTTTGGGACCCTGAAACAAAAAAAGTGTCAGATCCATCCAAAACAAAATTACCCGTCGGAGGAGAATTACGAGAGACAGAAGAAAAAAATGAAAGTTATTCTGCCCGGGTAGAACTAAATTATAGCCGATACTTAGACAAAGCCTTAAAACATCATATCAGTGCCTCTGTATTCGGAGAACTATCTTCCACGAAATATACTGGAATGAAAATCACCATGAGGGGATATATGAAAGACCGAGGAATGTTAATCAGTGCCGTCACAGAAAGAGAATATCCCTCTTATGACAAATGGCGGATGACAAATCAAGAAGCGTTAGGGAAACGGACTTACACTATCAACAATAAAGTAGCCGGAATCTTAACATTCATGTACGCTTATGAAAACAAATACATTCTAAACGCAAACATGCGTGTCGACGCCTCTAACAAATTCGGGGACAAAAGCAATGATCGATTATTACCTATATGGTCACTATCAGGCCGTTGGAATATTAAAGATGATATTTTAATGAACATTCGCTGGGTTGATGACCTCGCTTTGAGATTATCTTTTGGGTATCAAGGAAACATGCTTGATGACCAAAGTCCGGAATTAATTATCAAGAAACGAGACCGACATCAATTTTTCAAGGAACTATACTCTACCATAGAAAGCTATCCCAACCCGAATTTACGCTGGGAAAAAACAGCCTCATTAAATGTAGGATTAGATTTTGTCATCTGGAAAGGTAAGATCTCCGCAACATTAGCCGGTTATTATCGTAAAACGACCAACGCCTACATGCAGAAAGTCATTTCACCCGTGAACGGTGAACGTACATACACGGTAAATTCCGGAACCGTTACCAACAGTGGCTTTGAATGCTCCTTCTCATTCCAACCTTTAAACAATCTCGACCTATCACAAAGCGGACAAATCGGAGGATTCTCCTGGCGAATTGACCCACAAATCAGTTCTGTATTTAACCAATTGGTAGACAAATTAAAATCTAAAGGCAACAATCGGCGCACGTTAGAAGAACGAGATTACGAGCGTTTAAGTTATACTGATTACCTGAATGGTTCCATTCCAATCGCAGGTAAACCGATAAACGCTTTTTATTCCTACAAATTTAAAGGTCTTGATCCCAAAGATGGGCGACCCATGTTCTACGACATAGAAGAAGAACACAAGGAAGAATACGGTAAAATGAACAAAGAAGACATGTATAAAGCCGTCATGGAATATTCCGGTTGTAGACAACCATTTCTACAAGGAGGTTTATCCAGTACAATGCAATGGAGACGTATTGTTTTCTCATTTAACTTATCATATAGTTTCGGTGGTAAAATCCGATTATTACAGATGTATCCCAATGTCGGACTAAACAATAATTCCGGGACATTAGCCGTACAACCGGACCAAAATTTACGTCGGGAATTCGTAAACCGCTGGCGCCGTCCTGGGGATGAAAAACTCACAAATGTTCCCGGTATTCTCGACAATTCCGCATTCAAGGAAACTCTTGATCCATGGTTTGCCCATCCTGTAAGTTCTACAAGCGTGGGAGTTGTTTCATTCCCTTTTCCATTCGGCAAAAACATATGGCACATGTACGATAATTCCAATATTAGAGTCTCCAGAAATGATTATGTCAAATTACAATCTATCTCTATTCGATATATTGTCCCAGAAAAACTTCTAAAAAGATTTGGAGTCAAATCCGCTTATGTAAGTCTATCCGGAAGTAATCTTTTCACCATAGCCTCCCGGGGATTAAAAGGTCAAGAACCAACACAATCCGGATCCGCCACTTCGATATCAGTTCCGGTTCCGGCAATGTACAATTTAACGTTTAACGTATCATTCTAAAGGACTATGAAAAAATATCTTATAGCTTTTATTATCCTAACTATCATGGCTTGTGGAGATTTTCTAGAAGAATCTTCTCAAGACTTAGTATACGCTTCCTCGTGCGAGGATTTAAATGAAATCCTAATCGGAAATGCCTACATGAATAATAACATTTCAGAATACAGTTTCCGTTATGCTAGTGGAGGATCTTATTACCCCTGGTTATGGATCATGGATGATGATTGTGAACAATTTACAAAATCAGGAAGTGAATTTACAGGGCAACAATTAGACGGATTCTATCGTTGGAAAGCGAGTCCTTTCATCCAATCAAACGGAAGTCCAATTGATGATTATGAATGGGAACGTTTATACAAACACATTGCAGCAACCAATGTCGTCATTGATCAAGTAAAAGAATTTCCTAATGACCCAGAAGAATTACGCAATAAAGTCAAAGGAGAAGCTCTATTTTTAAGAGCAGCCTATTATTATCTACTTGTCAATATGTATTCAGCTCCATATGAAGAAGAAAAAGCCAGTTCAACATTAGGCGTACCCCTCAAACAAACGTCCTATATAGAAGATCTAAAGTTCCACCGCACACACCAAGACATCGTTTACCAATCCATTATCGATGATTTAACAGAATCAGCCAAATGCCTTACCAACATAAACACCAAAGAATTATTTAAGGCAAATTCATATTCCGCATGGGCTTTATTGAGCCGGGTTTACCTCTATATGGAAAAATGGGAATCAGTTCTACAAGCTTGCGAAGAAGTCGAAAAAGGGGCATTCAAACTAGAAAAGTTAACACCAGAATATTCCCAAAACTTTCTTCGGCAATCAAATCCTGAAATCATATTCGCCCAAGGCTCCCAATGTATGGCAAACATTTTTGGCACACTGGGCGGTTACATGTACAAGGTTTCGGATAATCTGCTAAATTCATACACGCAAGAGGGAGAATACAAAGATCTACGAATTGATGTCTTTTTCACCAGCCAGTCATCCAGACTTGCTCCCGGAAAAATAAAATCCTTAATAAATACCTTCAGAAAACCAGGGGATATACCTGACGCATTCGTAATACGTTATGCAGAAGTTTTGCTAAACAAAGCAGAGGCGCTAGCAATGCTACATCGGGAGGATGAAGCCATAGAGGTATTAAACCACTTACTAGCAAACAGATTCGAAGATGGAATTTTCCCCGCAATTTCTGTAAAAGGAAATGAATTAATTGACTTTATCCGAGCCGAGCGTAGACGAGAATTGTGTTTCGAAGGACATCGCTGGTTTGACTTACGCCGCTATGCCGTAAACACACAATACCCTCTAAAAAATTACGAAATCACCCATAATATTTATGCAGAAAAACCAGAATCCGGTGTTAGCGCACAAATTGGTTACTGTATTTTAAAAGGTTATCCAGAAGGCAAAGGATGGATTCTTCCCATCCCAGCTTTCGAGATAAACATTAATCCAGCAATTGGAGATAATGAAAGAGAAGATGCAACATACGTGGAATTATAACATGAATATAATATGAAAAATATAGTATATCTCTTTATCATACTCGCATTTTACGCGTGTTCTAAAGAAGAAGAACTCACCCCAACAGAAGTTGTAAAAGACTGGTTCGTCATTTATCCAGGCGAAGGAGAATGGAATGAAGTAGCTTACCAAATCTATAAAGATTACGGGTGCTCTGTTTTTCGAACAGATACATTAGGACATGAATTCAGAGGATTTGACAGCAATGGAGATTCAATCATCCATTATGAGACCTTAAAAATCGGTTATTCCATCGAGAATTACTCAGAAATAGATTTTACACTCTGTTACAACGAAGAAAAATTGATCAATGGAATCAAATTAATTAAAGAAAAACTACTCCCGGAATTAAAACGTCTTGATATTTTACCACGCAGTTATTTACTCGTAGATACAATAAAATCAACGACAGATTCGACAAAATGCGAATATGCCAGAAAAGATTTTGAAACAACATTAGTCGGCCTTACAATAGATGATGCGACTGGTGAACGTAAAAACATCTCAGACTTCACAGTGCAAGAACAAACGGTATGGATTGGCAAATTAATGTCTATTGAATTAGCAAAAATTCTTGCCGAAGGAAATAACGCTAATTCTATGGAAAATTTTTACGCCTTACAAAAAGCATTTGCAGATGAAGAAGGCAATATCGTTGCCTATGGCATGAAAAATACCAATCCCCAGTATAAATACCCCAATGTTCCATTTTCCATGGGATATTTAGAATGGGGAGCTCTAAAAAAAACATATCCAATCCCCGGAATCACCTCATATTTTGACCTGGAATGCACAAACCCAAGTGAAGAACAAGACATACAACAATTTATTTCAGCCGTATTGACAATTCCTGAAGAAGAATTTTTAGAAACCTACAATGACTATCCCGTTATCATCGAGAAATACCAATGGATGAAAACTTTTTTACAAACACATGGATATCTATAATTTCTAAGAAGACCGTTGTTGTTTTATTATAATCATTAGTAACTTATCGCAGAACCATATCATTATTTTCGAATAATTGATATGGTTCTTTCTATTTTCAATTATTCTTAACCTCAAAAAGAACTTCCATGCCTATACCTTTTTACAGCGCTATGTATATTCAGCTATAACATTCCCTATATTTAGTCGTCCCTTAAAAATATTTTTATTTACTGTTATTCAGTTATTTAATCAATAAAAGTCTTTGATAATTCTGCAAGTTTTCTTATCTTTAGGTTTAAGAAACTTGCAGATTTTATGATAAAAAGCACGAATAATAGCCCTTCTTTATTCAGCAACCTGTCTGACATGCTGAACCAATCGCACCCGCTTTACCGGTTGGCAGACAAAATAGATTGGGGCAAATTTGAAACAGCTTTTCA
>CALUMT010000007.1 GCA_944321845.1 uncultured Butyricimonas sp. | reverse complement strand
GGACGGGAGCAGGAGTTTATACAGGAGGCGTTTGACACGAACTGGGTGGTGCCTCTTGGGCCGAACGTTAACGCGTTCGAGGCGGCGTTGAAGGATTACCTGGAGAAGGGTTCCGGGGATACGCTGGGCGGTGAGAGTCGCCACGTGGTGGCGTTGAGTGCCGGGACGGCGGCGTTGCATTTGGGGTTGATATTGCTGGGTGTGGGTCGTGGAGACGAGGTGATTTGCCAGAGTTTCACTTTCTCGGCCTCTGCGAATCCTATCGCCTACGTGGGTGCGACGCCGGTGTTCGTGGATAGCGAGGGGGAGACGTGGAACATGGATCCCGTGTTGCTGGAGGAGGCGATCAAGGACCGGCAACGGAAGACGGGACGGCTGCCGAAGGCGATAATCCCGGTTCACCTGTACGGAATGCCGGCGAGGATGACGGAAATCCTGGAGGTGGCGAACCGGTACGGTATCCCGGTGCTGGAGGATGCCGCCGAGGCGTTGGGATCGAGCTACAAGGGGCGGATGTGCGGCACGTTCGGTGAGTTCGGGGCGCTGTCGTTCAACGGTAACAAGATGATCACGACGTCGGGCGGTGGAGCGCTGGTTTGCCGGGAGGAGGCGAAGGCGAAACGGGCGTTGTTCTACGCGACGCAGGCCCGGGAGCAGGCGCCGCATTACCAGCACGAGCGAATCGGTTATAATTACCGGATGAGTAATATCTGTGCCGGGATCGGCCGTGGGCAGATGTTCGTGCTGGACGAGCATATCGCCCGTCGGCGGGAGATACACGGGTTGTATGTCCGGTTGCTGGCGGATGTGCCGGGAGTACGGGTGATGAGCCAGCCGGAAGGCGGTGATTTCAACTCGAATTACTGGCTGACGTGTATCACGGTGGAGCCGGGGGTATGCGGTTTCAGCCGGGAGGACGTTCGCCTGGTGCTTGACGGTGATAATATCGAGAGTCGGCCATTGTGGAAGCCGATGCACCTGCAGCCGGTGTTCAAGGATGCCCCGTATTACGGAAACGGGACGAGTGAAGGATTGTTTGAGAAGGGTCTTTGCCTTCCTTCCGGTCCGACACTGACGGACGATGATATCGCCCGGGTGGTGGAGGTGATCCGCGGGTTGGCAGGGACGAGATAAAGATTTACCCTTTTTTACTTTGGTCCCGGGTGGATGCCGTGATGGTGTCTGCCCGGGACTTTTTTTGTGCTTGGATGAAAAATTTTTTTGTGGCAGTATAGTGTTGTTTTATAGTGTGTTGTGTAAAATTTTTGATGGGCGGTGAAAAAAAGTTCCGTTTTTGTCCGAAAAAAATGGAGGGTTGTGCCATAGTAGTATAGTGATTAAAACAAGAAGTATTATGTCAAATTTTTTAAATTTCAAATTTATGGAGGAAATAGAGGTATTGGAAGCGTGTTTACTGGATGGTTGTTTTACGCGTTATTATGATTATTTGGCGGCTTGTTCGAGAGAGTTCTGCAATCGTTGCAGGATACCGAATGACGCCTGGGATGTGTTGCACGGGACGTACGAGGTGATGTTGGGAAAGTGGGTGCGGGGGAAGAAGGAGGAAAAGGCGTGGGTGAAGTGCGAGAAGGCTTGCCTGGCTTTCCTGGTGAGGATGCTGCGCGATATGGCGTGCAGGAGGCATAGCGCGCATTGGCGGTTGTATTATCCGGGTACGGGGCACCGGGTGCTCGTGGACTTGGGGGAGATGCCGGATTTGCCGGATGAGGTGGATGAGGTGGGATGGACGGCGTTTTGGGATTTCGCGGAGGGGGAGATGGTGAGGCGGGGGATGGGGGAAATGGAGCGGCAGGTGTTCGTGTATCGCTGCCGGCTAGGGTACCTGAATTTCAAGGAGTGGGGAAGGTTCGCGGAGGAGAACGGGTTGAGGTGTTACAGTGAGGATCGGCTGTATGATTACTGGGAACGGGTGCTGGCGTTTCTGCGGGAGTTGGGGAGAAGGTATATGAACGGTTTGCTTTAAGAAAGGAGGTGACTATGGATGAGGTTTGGACGTTGAAGGAAGGTGCGGAGCTGATGGGACGGCTGTTCGGGCAGTTGCACGTGGTGCTGGTGGCCTGGGCGGTGATGGTGGTGGCCGTGGTGGTGGATTTGTGGGCGGGGGTGGACAGCGCGAAGGCCCGGGGGGAGAGGATTTACTCGGGCGGGTTTCGCCGGAGCGTGGGGAAGATGGGGGATTACTGGCGGATTCAGGTGATGGCGTTGACGTTCGACGTGGTGGGATGCTGTATCCCCTGGTACGGGACGGCTTACGCCTCGATCGTGGTGGCGGCGGCTATCGTGCTGATCGAGGGAAGGAGCGTGTGGGAGAACGAGCGGGCGAAACGGGGGGCGGTGGAGAAGTTGCCGGAGGCTATCCGGGATATTATCCGTTGCGCGAGCGTGAAGGACGCGGAGGAGTTGCTGAAGAAGCTGAAAGGAGGTGATGATGATGGACCGGAGACAGTTGGCTGATTTGACGCGGCGGGTGCTGCTCGGGATGGGGCTGTACTCGCGGGAGGCGATGTGGCTGCTGCTGGGAACGGCGGCGCAGGAGTCGGGGCTGGGACGATACGTGCGGCAGTTGGGCGGGGGACCGGCCCTGGGGATTTTCCAGATGGAGCCGGGGACGTTCGAGGATATCGTGAGGCATGTCCTCGGACGGAGGCCGGAGTTGAGGCGGCGGTTGATGGAGGTGGCGGGGGTGGACGGGTTGAGGAGCGGGGATCTGGAGTTTAACCTGGCTTTGGCTATCGGGATGGCCCGCCTGCATTACTGGCGGGTGGCGGAGCCGATTCCCGGGGATTTGCCGGGATGGGCGAGGTACTGGAAGCGGTATTATAACACGCCGGCGGGGAAGGGAACGGTGGAGGAGTTCGAGGGGAATTTCAGGCGGTTGCTGGGAACGGCGGACGGAGGGGAGGTGGAGGTATGAGGCGGGTGGCATTGGTGGTGATGGCGGTGGCCTGCGTGGCTTGCGGGAGCCGGAAGCGGTTGGCGCGGGAGCGGATGGAATGGATGGAGTGTCGGCGGTTGGCGGAGGAGTGGATGGCAGTGGTGAACCGGGTGCGGGAGGATTGCCTGACGATACGGGTGACGGGGGTGAGACGGGATACGGCGGGGAGGACGATGGAGGTGTGGCAGGCGGACGTGAGGCAGGAGAGCCGGGAGAGGACGCGGGATACGGTGGTCCGGCATGCCCGGGAGGAAGGGGTGAAGGAGGTGAGCCGGGAGGTGGTGACGGAGGAGAGACGACGCCCGACGGTGAGGGGATGGATTTTTATCGGGGGAATAGTGTTTTTATACATTTTTACCCGTATCTTTGCGTTTGTGAAGAAGTGGTAAGTGTTTCCCCCGTGGCGGGGATGCCTTATTGTCGTGTGAATGGATTAATTTAATTTATACTGATATGAAAAAACTAATGGCTGTGGCAGTGGGGCTTATGACCCTGGTGTCTTCTTGCGTGACGGAGGACGAGGGGTGCGGCGAGTTAATCGAATCGAGACTCGTGAGCCCGAGGATCAGCGCTTCTCTCGCTGACGAGAATTCGAACCTAAGCGCTTTGACGGGGATCCTGGAGATTTATCCCTGCAAGGCGGGTACTTCCATTTATTACGGGAACGTGATTAACGGGAACGTGACCCCGTTTTACGCCACGTACGAGATCGTGGATGGACAGATTTACGATGAGGGGTATAACCGGGAGCTGCATCTCCCGATGGGGACGTATAATCTGGTTTACTGGGGTACCCCGAAGTACGAGGAACCTATTTACAGTACACCTTCCATAGAGACACCGGGGTTCACGGTGGGGATGGATTTCAACGAGGCTTATTTCGAGTTGAGGCAGAATTCGGACGGGACGTATAATCCGGTGTATGATCTGGTGTACGCGGTGAAGTCGGTGAACGTGGGTGCGGAGGACCTGAAGGTGGATCTGAAACGGGCTGTGGCCGGGCTGAAGGTAATCGTGAAGAAGAAGAATAACGGGCTGTTCAATTCGAACGTGACGGGTATGACGGTCCGCGTGACCGGTATCGCGGAGCGGTTGAATTTCTATACCGCCCAGCCCAGCGGTGAGGCGAAGACCGTGAAGTTTGACCTGGTGGCTTCGGCCGACCGTTCGGAGATGACGAACGCTACCGTGATGCTGTTCCCATCCGTGGAGCAGCCGAAGGTAATCCTGGATATCAAGTTGAAGGACGGCAGCGTGCACACGGTGGAGAAGGAGTTGACGTCGACGTTCACGGCCAACACGAAGCTGACCCTGAATATCGTGGTGGGGGAGATTTATCCCGGGGGGAATACCGGGGATTTTACCATTGAGAATTGGTTCGAGACGAGCGAGACTATCGAATTCCCCGTGATCAGCTGATGATACCCGGATAGGTCCATGAAAGGCGTGAATACGTGAATTGTAATTTTTATATAGTATGACAGCAAATTGGTTTGAAGCAAAGATTAAGTACGTGAAGGTGAACGAGAACGGCAAGGAGAAGAAGGTTTCGGAAACTTATCTCCTGGATGCCATGAGTTACACGGAGGCGGAAGGACGCACGATAGAGTGTCTGCGGGAGATGATTCAGGGGGATTTCTATATCGCCGGCCTGAAGAAGTCGAACGTGACGGAACTGGTGGAGTCGAATGACGGGAATGATGACAAGTGGTTTAAGGCGAAGGTAGCTATCATTGACGCCGACCAGCTGACCGGAAAGGAGAAGCGGGCGAACCAGTATTTTCTGGTGGCCGGGGCGACGATTGAGGCGGCGTTGACCAATTTGCAGAAGAGTCTGTCGACGTACGTGGTGCCCTGGGAGGTTGTTTCGCTGGCGGACACGACGATCATGGATGTTTTCCCTTATTTCCGGGATGACGCCGGGCAGCCGGTGGAGGCCGGAGAGGTGCCCGCGGAGGAGAGTTCCATGGACGCGGGTGCGGGTTTCGAGGAGGAAAACAGGTGATTTTTTCCCGATCCGGGAAAAGAGGGCGGCCAATCGGTCGCCTTTTTTGATGTTTCGCGGTGATTGCGAAAACGTTGTAGATTTTGTGAATTTTTGATGGTGCTTTTGTTGTTTTTGTATAATATCCTTCTTAATTTTGGCGGATTAATTTTAACAGGGTCGTCAAGGACGGCTAGAAATTAATTATAATGATTATGAAAACAAGAATAGAACATGACTTACTTGGCAATAAAGAGGTGCCAATGGATGCTTACTATGGGGTGCAAACTTTAAGAGCAATTGAGAATTTCGCCGGAATCAGTGGTTTCCAAATCGGAATGTACCCGAATTACGTGAAGGCTCTGGCTATGGTGAAGTGGGCTGCCGCTAAGGCTAACCATGAACTGGGATTGATCCCGACGGATGTGGCCAACGCTATTACCGCTGCCTGCGAGGAGATCATCGACGGCAAGTTGCATGACCAATTCCCCGTGGATATGTTGCAGGGTGGGGCCGGTACCTCAACCAATATGAATATTAACGAGGTGGTGGCTAACCGCGCTTTGGAGATCCTGGGACACCAGAAAGGGGAGTACCAATACTGCCACCCGAATAATCACGTGAACCTTTCCCAATCCACGAATGACGCTTACCCGACTTCTTTCCACCTGGCCATCCTGTTGACGAACAAGGAGGTTGTGGCTGAGATCAAGCGGTTGGTTGACGCTTTCCGCAGAAAGGCCAAGGAGTTCGAGAACGTGTTGAAGATGGGACGTACGCAGTTGCAGGATGCCGTGCCGATGACCTTGGGTCAGGAGTTCGAGGCATACGCTTATACCCTGGAAGAGAATATCGAACGTCTGAATGAGGCTGCCAAGTTGTTCCTGGTTGAGAACATGGGTGCCACGGCTATCGGTACGGGTATCAACTCTGAACCGGAATATGCCGAGATCTGTGCTCGCGAGTTGCGTATCATCAGCGGTGAGGAGTTTGTTTTGGCCCCGAACCTGATTGCCGCTACTCCTGACACGGGTGCTTGCGTAAGCTATTCTTCTGAATTGAAACGCTTCTGCGTTCAATTGTCCAAGATTTGCAACGATTTGCGTTTGTTGTCCAGCGGTCCTCGCTGTGGCTTGAGAGAGATCAATCTGCCGCCGATGCAGCCGGGATCTTCTATCATGCCGGGTAAGGTGAATCCGGTTATCCCTGAAGTAGTAAATCAGGTTTGCTTCCGCGTGATCGGTAACGATACGACCGTGATGATGGCTGCCGAGGCCGGTCAGTTGGAGTTGAACGTGATGGAACCGGTTATCGTTTACACGTTGTTGAATTCCCAGAATATGCTGGTGAAGGTGATGGATCGTCTGAGAGTACTTTGCGTGGACGGTATCACTGCCAATCCGGAACATTGCAAGGAATTGGTATTGAACAGTATCGGTATCGTGACCGCATTGAACCCGACACTGGGTTACGAGAATTCTTCCCGTATCGCCAAACGCGCTTTGCAGGAGAACCGCAGCGTGTATGACCTGGTTCTGGAGGAAGGCTTGTTGACGAAGGCCGAGTTGGATGACCTGTTACGTCCGGAATTGATGATCAAACCGAAAAAGTTCTACCGTAAGAAGTAAGAACCTTTTTTAAATATCATATTATGAAAAAGAACTTTACTAAAATGATTGCCATTATGATGATCGGTGTATCGTCATTGGCTTTTACCGGATGTTTCGGTTCGTTTGCTTTGACTTCAAAGGTGCATGAGTGGAACTCTTCCGTATCACCCAAGAAGTTCGTGAACGAATTGGTGTTCCTGGGACTTTGGATTCTTCCCGTGTACGAGTTGTCGGTTGTAGGTGACTTGTTGATCTTTAACACGATCGAATTCTGGGATGGTTCGAATCCTATCGCCATGGCACCGGGTGAGGTGGAGGAAACTCAGATCGAGTATGCCGGAAATTCCTACACGGTGACGAAATCCCAAAACAAGATCGCCATCATGAGTGATGCCACGGCTATGACCAGTGAGTTCCAATATTTCCCGGAAGAGGAAGCCTGGTACCTGATGAACGGACAGGAGAAGGTGAAGGTAATCAAGAATACCAAGAAGATGATGAAGGAGCTTAACTAAGCGAATCATTCGTTGTGATATAGAAGCCGCCGATGAGGCGGCTTTTTTGTTTATTAGCTGATGTAGCGCCAGTTGATGCGGGTTTTGAAAAGGCGTTTTACCTGGCTGGCAAAGGTGCGGTTTTCTTCTTTCTCGAGCAGGGGATCGGCCTCGAGGATGGCGGTGGCGGCCTGTATGGCTTCGTTGAGGATGAGTCCGTCTTTCCCGAGGTTGGCGACGCGGAGGTTGCAGGTGAGGCCGCTTTGCTGGGTTCCCTCGATGTCGCCGGGACCGCGGAGTTTGAGGTCGACTTCGGCGATTTCGAATCCGTCGTTGGTGGAGGTCATGGTTTCCACGCGTTTGCGGGATTCGTTGGAGAGTTTATAGGAAGTCATGAGGATACAGTAGGATTGTTCGGCTCCCCGGCCGACACGGCCACGCAGCTGGTGGAGCTGGGAGAGCCCGAAGCGCTCGGCGCTCTCGATGACCATGATGGAGGCGTTGGGGACGTTGACACCGACCTCGATGACGGTGGTGGCGACGAGTATCTGGGTTTCGCCGGCGGCGAAGCGGCGCATCTGTTCTTCTTTCTCGGCGGGTTTGAGTTTGCCGTGGACGATGCTGACGGAGTAGCCCAGGGGGGCGAAGTAGGCGCTGACGTTCTCGTAGCCTTCCTCGAGGTTGCGGTAGTCCATTTTCTCGGATTCGGAGATGAGCGGGTAGACGATGTATGCCTGGCGGCCTTTCTCGATTTCCTGGCGGATGAATTTGTAGACCTGCAGGCGCCGGGATTCGTAGACGTGATGCGTGGTGATGGGTTTACGTCCCGGGGGAAGCTGGTCAATGACGGAGATGTCGAGATCGCCGTAGAGGGTCATGGCCAGGGTGCGGGGGATGGGGGTGGCCGTCATGACGAGCACGTGCGGGGGAATGGTGTTTTTCTGCCATAGTTTGGCACGTTGGGCCACGCCGAAGCGATGCTGTTCGTCGATGATGACGAGCCCGATGTTGCGGAAGTGCACGACGTCCTCGAGGAGGGCATGGGTGCCCACGAGTATCTGGAGGCGGCCGTCGGTGAGGGCCTCGTGGAGGATTTCCCTTTCCTTTTTCCGGGTGGAACCGGTGAGGAGGCCGACGCTGACGGGAGTGTTCTTCAGCAGGTCGGATATGGTCTGGAAGTGCTGGGTGGCCAGGATTTCAGTGGGGGCCATGATGCAGGCCTGGTAGCCGTTGTCGAGGGCGAGGAGCATGCACATGAGGGCCACGAGGGTTTTCCCGCTTCCCACGTCGCCCTGGAGGAGGCGGTTCATCTGCTTGCCGGAACCGCAGTCGGAGCGGATTTCCCGGATGACCCGTTTCTGGGCATCGGTGAGGGGGAAGGGAAGGTGGTGGTAGTAGAAGTCGTTGAAGTAGTTGCCCACGGTGCTGAAGACGTGGCCCTGGAAGGCGGCCTTGCGGTTGAATTTGAGCTTGAGGATGTTGAGCTGGATGTAGAAGAGTTCCTCGAATTTCAGCCGGTACTGGGCCTGGCGCAGGAGGTCCGGGGACTGGGGAAAGTGGATGTTGTAGAGGGCATCGTGGAGGTAGATGAGGTTGTACCGTTTGATGAACCACGCCGGGAGAGTTTCCTGGATGCGGCCGTGGAGGGAGTTGAAGATGTTGGCCTCGATCTTGGAAATGAGCCTGGAGGTGAGGTAGGCCTTTTTCATCTTTTCCGTGGTGGGGTAGATGGCCTGGAAGCCGATGAGGCGGTCGCGGGCGTTGGCATCGTAGGGGTCAATTTCGGGGTGCACGATGTTCATTTTCTGGTTGAACACGGTGGGTTTGCCGAATATGATGTATTCCTTGTCCGGGGAAATCTGTGAGGTGAGGTATTTGTAGCCCTTGAACCAGACGAGTTCGAGTTCTCCCGTGCCGTCGTGGGCGATGGCGGTGGCCCGGGCCTGCTTGCCGACACCGGTGACGGTGGGGGTGGTGATTTTGGCCTTTATCTGGATGTAAGGCAGTTGTGGGGATATTTCGCCTATGGTGTAAAGGCGGGTACGGTCCACGTATTTGTGGGGGATATGGTAGAGCATATCCTCGTAGCTTTCGATGCCCAGTTCCTGGGCGAGCAGGGAGGCGCGTTTCTCTCCCACGCCCGGAAGAAATTTTATGTTTAGTCCGGCCAGTTCCAATGCATGTGCTGTTTTCCCGAACGAAAGTAAAAAAAATAGGCGATTTTGATTGAGGATGTAGGGAATAAATTTTATTTTCGTGGAATATATGGATGACAAAAGGTGATTTGGATATGTATAATTATTTGAAACAACGGTTGAAGCATGCTATCCGTTTCCGGCACAAGCGGGGATTCGGGGTACATTCGCCGTTTGTTTTCGACCTGATCACGAATGTGCTCAAGGAGAAGGCCGAATACTATGATTTCCAGCGGGTGGAGGCGAGGGACAAGATCCGGGAGAAGGACAGGAAGCTGTGCCGGATGCTGTTCCGGTTGTCGGATTATCTGGCTTACCGGGAGGTGGCCTTCGTGGGGCTGGAGAAGCCTTGGATGACGTGGTATCTGTCGAACGTGTCGAGCGATATGCAGCTGGATGACGGTGGCGGAAATTGCCCGGAGGGGGAGTTCACGGGGAAGATCAAGGCGGGGAACGCGGAAGGTGTGGATCTGCTGTTCGTGGGACGTAACGCGGAGAAGGGATGGAACGCGGATTGGGATGCTTTCCTGAAGAGGCAGGTTGACGGGCCGTTGTGCGTGGTGGTGAAGGACATATACAAGGTGCCGTTCAATGCCCGCCTGTGGAGGCAGTTGAGGGGGGAATGCACGGTGTCGATAGATATGATGTGGTATGGTATCCTTTTTTGGAACAAGAAGTTGCAGAAGGGAAAGTATAATATGATTATTTGAGATGAATTTAAAGGAGAGTTTATGAAAGTATACACGAAAACAGGAGACAAGGGAATGACGTCGCTGATCGGGGGGACCCGGGTGGCCAAGAATAATATCCGTCTGGACGCTTACGGCGGGGTGGACGAGTTGAATTCCCATATCGGGATGATCCGTTCGTATCCTATCGCGGAGGAGGCCGCGAGGCAGTTAATCGAGATTCAGAACGTGCTGTTCGTGGTCGGGGCTAATCTGGCCACGGATGCCAGCGTGTCGGATCTGAAGCAGAAGATGCCTTGCACGGACGAGGATGTGGACTTCCTGGAGAAGGCTATTGACAAGATGGATGAGGAGCTGCCCCCGTTGAAGTATTTTGTGCTGCCGGGTGGTCATCCCGCGGTGTCGGCCTGTCATATAGCCCGGACGGTGTGCCGGCGGGTGGAACGGCGGGTGATGGATATGAATGAGGTGATTCCCGTGGATGAGGTGGTGTTGCGGTATATCAACCGCTTGTCGGATTATCTGTTTGTCCTGGGACGGAAGCTGGCACATGACCTGGGAGTGGAAGAGGCGAAGTGGGTGCCGAGAGGATAAGGAGGGACGCATATGGAAGAGATTTTCCGTTTTCTGAAGGCGTTACGGGAGCATAACGACCGGGAGTGGTTTCACGCGAATAAAGAGTGGTACCTGGAGGTGAAAGCCCGTCATGAGGCGTTTATTGACGCCATTATCGGGGAATTGGCCAAGGTGGACAGCGAGGTGGAGGGATTGACGGCGAAGGAATGTATTTTCCGGATTTATCGGGATACCCGTTTTTCGGCAGACAAGAGCCCGTACAAGACTCATATCGGTGCTTTTATCGCCCAGGGAGGGCGGATGGCTCCCCGGGGCGGTTATTACGTTCACCTGGAGCCGGGAAATTCCTTGCTGGCCGGGGGTATCTGGTGTCCTCCGCCGAGTCTGCTGAAGGCGTTGCGGATGGATATCTACGGGAATATCGAGGAATTCACGGGGATCTTGCAAGACGAGCAATTTGCCCGGTATTATCACCTGGACGGGGAAAAACTGAAGAAGGTGCCGGCACCATTCCCGAAGGATTTCCCGGAGGCCGAGCTGTTGAAGTACAAGTATTACACGGTGGAGTGCGACGAGACGGATGCTTTCTTCACGGGTGAGGATGCCGTGGAGCGGGTGGTGGAACGGCTGGCGTTGATGCTGCCGTTTAACCGGTTCTTGAATTACACGGTGGACGAGACCTGGCGGGAAAGCGAGTGACGGGGGGAGAATGTCATTGAAATTCTTGGCAAATCCGGGGAAAAATCGTATATTTGTACGTATGGAAAAAGGAAAGTTGAAGATAGTAAAACCCGTGAAGAACGCCCTTGTGCGTGAGGAGATTCTGCAAGGAATGATTACCTCGTTCCGGTTGGAAGGGATAAAGATACCCCAGGAAACAGCTCACATGATCATGGAAAGAGTGGATTTGAAGCTCAGAATGCAGAAATGATGATTTTTTCCATGAGGGAATAGTTCCGTCGAGCGGATTGTTGGACGGCGATGACGTATTCATCGAAATCAAGATGTTTAAAATCAAGTCCGTTGTAGCCTTGTTTGCGGGCCATGAGATTGGCCAGGACACGGGCGGTGCGGCCATTCCCTTCCCGGAAGGGGTGGATGAAGAGGAGTTCGCCGTGGACGCGGGCGATGTCCCTGGCGAGGGAGGCCTTGTCCGGGTAAGTCTTGGGAAGGGGAAGCAGAAATTCTTTCTCGAAGGCGGACATGCTTTCCGGGATGAAGCGTGCGGCGGGGAAGACGAAGCCTCCCTTGGACATGTTGACCGTGCGAAATTTGCCGGCAAAAGAGTATAGCCGGTGGAGAGCCGTGTAGTGGATGTCCTGGATGTATTTTACCGTGAAACGGGTGTCGGAGGAGAGGCGTTCCGTGAAGAGGATTTCCGCCATGAGGAATCCCTCGAATTCGGCGGCGTGCAGTAGGCCTTGGTCCGTGATACCGAGCAGATTCTGGAGAACTTCTCCTTCTTCGTGGTTGGTGGTGTATCTGTCCATACCGTTGGTTTTGTCTCAAAGTTACGGAAATTCCCGAGAATTTGTATGATTTCATCTTCATTAATTGGTGATTTCCCCGTATCTTTGCCCGGAAGGAATACTGAATTCAAGTAAAACATATAATTATGAGAGTATTGTTGTTAGGTGGTGGGGGAAGAGAGCATGCCCTTGCCTGGAAAATAAATGAGAGTTCGAGATTGACGAAATTATACGTGGCTCCAGGAAATGCCGGAACAGCGTTGATTGCCGAGAATGTTGATCTGAAGGTGACGGATTTTGAGGCGTTGGCCGCGTTCGTGGAGAGTAAGGCTATCGATATGTTGGTTGTCGGGCCGGAGGATCCGCTGGTGGAAGGAGTTCGGGATTATTTTGAGGCAGACGGACGTTTCGAGAAGTTGATGATCGTGGGACCGGGTAAGGCGGGTGCCATCCTGGAAGGCAGCAAGGATTTCGCGAAGGAGTTCATGATGCGCCATCATATACCGACGGCCCGTTACACGACGGTGACCCGGGAAAACATGGAAGAGGGGGTACGGTTTTTGAAGGAGTTGAAGCCTCCTTACGTGTTGAAGGCTGATGGGTTGGCTGCCGGAAAGGGTGTGTTGATCCTGAATGAATTGGATGAGGCCGTGAAGGAATTGAACCTGATGCTGGACGGAAAGTTCGGGAAAGCAGGAAATCAGGTGGTGATTGAGGAGTTCTTGAAGGGTATCGAGTTGTCCGTGTTCGCGTTGACGGACGGGAAGACTTATAAGATTCTCGGGTCCGCGAAAGATTACAAGCGCGTGGGAGAAGGTGATACCGGACTGAACACGGGGGGAATGGGAGCCGTTTCGCCAGTTCCGTTCGCGGATGAGGAATTCAACCGCAAGGTGGAGGAACGGATCGTAAGGCCGACAATCGAGGGATTGCAGGCAGATGGTGTCGATTATAAGGGATTTGTATTTTTCGGTCTGATGAACGTGGGAGGGGATCCTTACGTGATCGAGTATAACGTGCGTATGGGTGATCCGGAGACCGAGGTGGTGATGCCCCGGTTGAAGACGGATATTCTGACGCTGTTCGAGGAGATGGCGCACGGCCAACTGGAGAAGGCTGCTTTTGAACTGGATGACCGTTTCTGTACCACGGTGGTGCTCGTGTCGCAGGGATACCCGGGAAGTTACGAGAAGGGGAAGGTGATTTCCGGATTGGACAGCGTGGAAGGAAGTATCGTTTTCCACGCGGGAACCCGAATGGATGGCGACAAGGTGTTGACGAGTGGCGGACGGGTGATGGCGGTAAGTTCCTTCGGGAAGACCATGAAGGAAGCTTTGGCCTTATCCTACCAAAACGTGGGGAAAATTCATTTCGATGGAATGAATTTCAGAAAGGATATCGGTTTTGATTTATAATAATTCAACGAGATGAGGGCGGCGGCTTTATTTAAGTCCAAAAATCTGAATATGCTGTACTGGCTTCCGTTTATCGTGGCGGGAATCATGGCTGTTCGTTTTGGACTGGAGCCTGCCGTTATCTTTTGCGCGGATAAAGGGGTTATATCGGTTCCTTTTTGGAGCGGAATCAGTGATAATCCCTGGGTGATGGGAGGGGTGTTGTTCTTGTTGTCGCTGGGAGTATTTGCTGTAGCGGATAAATATAAGCTGTTGGGACAGAGAACGGCTTTACCGGCGGTGATTTATGCGTTGTTGACGGTAGGGATCGTGTGCCGTTATGGAATCAATAATTATTTTTACGCGGCTGTCTGTATGGTGCTGGGGATAGAAGCTTTGTTGTGCGCGATTCTGAACACGAAACAGAATGCTTCGGTTTTTAATTTTGGCATGTTCGTTACATTGGCCGTGTTGTTGTGCCCGAAGCTGGTGATGTTGTTGCCTTGGGCTATTGTCGTATTGCCCTTTTCGGGTCGGGTGACGGTGAAAGATACGGTGGCCTTTTTGATTGGAGTTTCGGCGATTCTGGTGTTTACGCTTACCTATTATTTTTATTTCGGGGAATTGGAGAGGTTGAAGGATTATTTTGTTGAGGGGTTGTTGAACGGTTCCGATTTTTGGAAGCTTTTCCCGGATAAATATTGGGTGTTCGGACTATTGGCGTTGCAGTTGGTTGTAATCGTGTTTTATATATTACTGAATTTCCCAGCCATAGCAATCGCCCAACGTAGGGGGGTGTTCGCGATGTTTTCCTTGTCGCTGTTTTTGGGAAGTTCGTTGTTTTTTATTCCTTTTAATTGCCAGGGGGTGTTATTGATAGTTTTCTTGCCGTTAGCTTATCTGTTTTCCCTGTACTTTATTTCCCACCGACACCGTTGGGCGGGAATAGTATTGTTCTTGTTATTCCTGGCAACGTGTGTCGGTTTGATAATCTGAAATGTTTTCAGTTGTTATCGATGGAATGTAAGTAATTCTCCCCTTACGTTTTCGTTGATTTCACCTTTGTTGTACACGATTTTCCCGTTCACGAGGGTTGTACAAACCCGATACGTCAGTGTGGTGCCTTCCAGCGGGGACCAGCCACATTTGTAGCGGAGATTGTCTTTGGAGACAGTCCAGGGGGACTTTTCAATGATGGCGATGTCTGCCTGATAGCCTTCCCGTAAATAGCCCCGGTTTTCTATCTGGAAAATATCGGCAGGGGCATGGCACATTTTATCAATGACTTTTTCAAATGATATTTCCCCTTTTTCAGCCAGTTCAAGCATGACGGAGAGGGAGTGTTGGATCATTGGTCCTCCGCTTGCGGCTTTCGTGTATGTCCCCTGTTTTTCGGTTAAAAGATGTGGGGCGTGGTCGGTTGCAATGACATCCATTCTGTCGTTGTTCAAGGCTTGCAATAAGGCCTGACGGTCTTTTTCGGTCTTGATGGCTGGATTCCAGCGTACAAGATTGCCTTTTTGGTGATAGGCACTGTCGTTGAACCACAAGTGGTGTACACATACTTCGCCCGTGATGCGTCTGTTCGTGCGGTAGCCTGAATCCAGCAAATCAATTTCTTCTCCCGTGCTTAGATGGAGAAGGTGGAGGCGAGAGTTGTGTTTCCGGGCGAGAGTTGTCGCCAAATGTGAACTCGCGTAACAGCATTCCCGGCTGCGTATCAGCGGATGGCAGAAGGGAGGAATATCTTCCCCGTATTGTTGCTTGTATTTTTCGAGATTTGCTTTTATGATACCATTATCTTCGCAATGGGTGGCTATAAGTATTGGGGATTCCGCGAAGATCCGTTCCAGAGAGGCCGGGGTGTCGACAAGCATGTTGCCGGTGGATGAGCCCATAAATACCTTGATACCGCAGGTGGTTCTCGGATTTACATGCTTTATTTCCTCTATGTTGTTGAGTGTTGCCCCGAGGTAGAAGGAATAATTGACAACGGAAGTCTGTGCCGCAATTTCTTGTTTTGCCTGGAGTAGCGCATTCGTCGTAGTTGCCGGAGAGACATTGGGCATATCCATGAATGAGGTTACTCCTCCAGCTGCTGCCGCCCGACTGCCTTCTCCGATATCCCCTTTGTGGGTGAGGCCTGGTTCCCTAAAATGTACTTGATCGTCGATGACCCCGGGAATAACGAATTTACCCGTGGCATCAATTCGTTGTACTTCTTCATTCGTGTTGAGATTGCCGTTTTCAGCGATTTGTTCAATCTTGTCGCCGTTGATAAGAATATCTCCCTTGTATATTCTCCCTTCGTTGATGAGAGTTCCTCCCTGTATTAATTGTTTCATGCTTGTCTCTGGTGTTTTTTACTGAAGCTACGTAATTTCATGGTAATGACCCCCCAGAAGGCTTCGTTGAAGATGCCCCCGCTCATTTTGGAGGTGCCTAAGGTACGGTCGGTGAAGATGATGGGAATTTCCTTTAATTTGAATCCCAATGTCCAGGCGGTAAACTTCATTTCAATCTGGAACGCATAGCCTTTGAAGCGGATGCGGTCCAGGTTGATAGTTTCCAATACCTTGCGCGTGTAGCAAACGAATCCTGCCGTGGCATCGTTTATTTTCATACCCGTGATGAAACGTACGTATTTAGAGGCGAAATAAGACATGAGAACGCGTCCCATGGGCCAGTTGACGACATTTACCCCAGTCACGTAGCGAGAACCGATGGCCATGTCGTTCCCTTCCTTGCAGGCGTTATACAGTCGCACGAGATCATCCGGATTATGAGAAAAGTCGGCATCCATTTCGAATATGTAATTATAGCCGTTTTGTAAGGCCCATTTGAATCCCGTGATGTAGGCAGTCCCGAGTCCTAGTTTGCCTTCACGACGTATCATATGCAATTGGGGAAATTCTTTCTGCAGAGATTCCACGATAGCCCCTGTTCCATCAGGAGAATTGTCTTCTATGATCAGGATATCAAATTTGGGTTCCAGTTGAAACACGTAACGTATGATTCTTTCTATATTTTCTTTCTCATTGTACGTGGGTATGATAACAACTCTTTCGTTCATGGGGTCAGTTTTATAAATATTGAATGATTTTTTCCAGTTGATTGCCTCTAGAGCCTTTCACGAGAATAAAAGATGAGGAAATTGGATTTGTCTGCAGGTAATGGGCAAGCGTATCCGTGTCCTCGAAATACATCGCGTTAGGGAAGTCGTGGACAAGTTCTTCAAACACTTTACCCACGACGAATGCTCGTGTTATGTTGGTATCTTTTATTTGTTGTAATATTTGCCGATGAGCACTTGTCGTTATGTCACCCAATTCCTTCATCTCGCCGGCTATAATGATTTTGTGTGGTTCCTGTATTTTACCAAAATTGTCGATAGCGACTTTCATGCTACTGGGATTGGCGTTATAGGCATCAAGTATAACCGTATTTTTCTCGGTCTTGAGCAATTGGGAACGCATATTGGATGGCTTGTAGTTTTCAATGGCTGACTGTATGCTGAGCGGATCAATCTGGAAATATAAGCCTAAAGCGGAAGCAGCCATGGCATTGGGGAAATTGTATTCGCCGATGAGTTTTGTACGAATATAAAGGTGGCCTTTACGTGTTTTTAGTGTATAGACAAGATAGGGAACTGACTGTGCTATTTCTCCATTGGTGAAACAGTCCTGAGTGCCATAAGTTACGATTTTTGTTTTTGAAAAAGATGGCTCTGTTGTTAGTCCCATTAATAGATTATCCTCTCCGTTGACGAATAAAGTCCCTTGACAGCGATTTACAGCGTCATATAATGCCCGTTTCGTTTGGATGATATTCTCCTGGGATCCGAAGCCTTCGATGTGGGCGCACCCGATGTTGGTGATAATACCTAAATTGGGTTCAACTATATCACATAATGCTTTGATTTCCCCGGGATGATTTGCTCCCATCTCGACAATGCCGAATTCTGTATCCCGTGGCATGCTGAGCAGGGTTAAAGGTACTCCAATATGATTATTGAGATTACCTTGAGTGGCGATTGTCTTATATTTTTGTGATATTACCGCAAGGCATAATTCTTTTGTTGTTGTTTTGCCATTAGTTCCGGTAATTCCTAGTATGGGGATGTTCAGTTGTTTTCTATGGTGATGGGCCAGTTGTTGTAAGAATTGCAAGCAGTCAGGAACAAGTATGCATTTTTGTCCATCTGCATATTCTTCTTCATCAACAATGGCACAAGCGGCGCCTTGATTTATTGCTTGTTTTGCAAATATGTTACCATTGTGGTTTTTTCCTTTTAAGGCAATAAAAATATCTCCAGGTTGGATATCTCGGGAATCTGTGGTGACTCGTCCTTTTTGGCAAAATATCTTGTATATTTGTTCAATTATTTCCATGGTTGTATCAACATTCAATATACGTCACAAATGTATAAAAATAAATGAAATCCGATTGGAAATTTGTATAATTGCGTATTAATAAAAGACAAGAAAAATGAAAATAAAAACAGGTATTGGTATTGATATTCATCAATTAGCACCAGGTTTGGATCTGTGGATCGGTGGTATAAAATTAGAACATGACAAGGGGTGTGTAGCTCATTCGGATGGAGATGTGTTAATTCATGCGATTTGTGACGCTCTTCTTGGTGCGGCTGGTTTGGAGGATATTGGGACATATTTCCCGGATACTGATGCGGCCTATAAAGGAATAGATAGCAAGATCCTTTTGCGGCGGGTGTATGAGATGTTGCGTGACAAGGGATTTGTAATCGGGAATATTGATACGGTGTTGTGTCTGCAGCGTCCGAAGATAAAGTCCCGGGTGCCAGAAATGAGGAAGTGTCTCGCGGAAATCTTGAATATGGAGGTGGAGGATTTGACGATAAAGGCCACGACAACGGAGCATCTTGGTTTTGAAGGACGTGAAGAGGGTGTTTCTGCCTATGCAACGGTACTTTTGATGAAATCTTAACATAAAAATTCCCGGGAAAATAAATTCATCTTCCCGGGAATTTTATGTCATGAAACAGTCAGGGGTAACTGACTTTAATTGTGCTCTTTTAAAATGACGTCATGTGCACCACCTTCGACGATACTGGTGGAGGATACAAGGGTAATTTTCGCATGTTGCTGAAGTTCTTGAATTGTTGTCGCTCCACAGCTGCACATGGTTGCCCGAATCTTACCGAGTGTGACATCAAGATTGTCTTTTAATTTTCCGGCATAAGGAACATAGCTATCTACACCTTCTTCAAATTTCAGAGATTCACTACCTCCCATATCATATCGTTGCCAGTTGTGGGCACGATTGGAGCCTTCTCCCCAGTATTCCTTTACGTAGTTATTGCCTATTTTTAATTTTTTGGTCGGAGATTCATCGAAGCGGGCGAAGTAACGTCCCATCATTAGGAAGTCTGCACCCATGGCAAGGGCTAATACCATATGATAGTCATGTACGATACCTCCGTCACTGCAAATTGGGACATAGATTCCAGTTTCTTTAAAGTAGGCGTCGCGAGCTGCAGCTACGTCAATAACGGCGGTTGCTTGGCCACGTCCGATTCCTTTTTGTTCGCGAGTGATACAGATAGAACCTCCACCGATACCAACTTTTATGAAATCTGCCCCGGCGTTTACAAGGTAACGGAAGCCTTCTTGATCAACAACATTACCTGCTCCAACGAGAACTTTTCCGTTGTATTCTTTTTTAATCCATTGTAAGGTATCATATTGCCATTCTGAGAACCCATCAGAAGAATCAATACAAAGTACATCAACACCTGCGTCAACAAGGGCGGGAACACGTTCTTTGTAGTCTCTGGAATTAATACCTGCACCCACGAGTAACTTCTTGTCGGTTGTATTTAATAATTCGTTGGGGTTGTTCTTGTGGCTGTCATAGTCTTTCCGGAATACGAAATAGGCTAAATTCTGGTCTTTATCAATAATAGGTAATGCATTTAATTTATGTTCCCAAATTATTTGATTAGCCTCTGAAAGGGAGATACCTAATTCGCCCACGGTTAATTTGGAAAAAGGAGTCATGAACTCTTTGATCTTTTTGTCGAGAGGATCTTTTTCAGCCCGATAATCACGGCTGGTTATAAGTCCTAACAGTTTGCCATTGGCCGTTCCATCGTGAGTGATTCCCATTGTTGTATGTCCTGTGCGTTTCACAAGACTGAGTACGTCAGCTAACGTGTGTTCCGGAGTTAGATTGGAATCGCTTGTGACAAAACCAGCCTTGAATTTTTTTACCCTGCGTACCATATCAGCTTGGGAATCGATCGTTTGGGAGCCAAAGATGAAGGATAATCCTCCATTACGAGCGAGGGCTATGGCTAATCCTGAATCGGACACGGATTGCATAATCGCCGAAACAAAAGGGATATTCAGTTCTATTGCAGATTTTTCGCCTTTCTTGAATTTTACCAAAGGGGTTTTTAATGAAACGTTGGCAGGAATGCATTGTTTCGTGGTTAAACCCGGAATAAGGAGATATTCTCCAAATGTTCTTGAAACATCGTCTAAATAGATAGCCATAACCTTATTTTTTTTCGTGATGATTAAAAATTGCGCAAATTTAGATAATTCCGGGGATAATTTTATCGATGAACACTGAAATCTTTTAGATTTGGCATATAAAAAATGTATTTTATTTTTTGTTGTTTTTAATTTGACGCTATAAATGTTACTTTTGTAGATGAACTAGAAAACATAATGTCGGTAATATGGTGAATGATGAGTTGATTTTATCTGGTATTAATCATAAAAATGAGAAGGCTTGGAGGTATCTTTATGATTATTATTATGCCGCATTATGTAGTTACGTGGATCGGATATTGAAAGGTGTGGGGAATCCGGAAGATTTAGTGCAGGATATTTTTATTACTTTGTGGGAAAGTGATAAGAAATTCGAGTCGTTGCGTGATTTAACGCATTATTTATATCGTGCGTGTTATAATAATGCGTTGATATTTATTCGTAATACTAAAATTCATGATTCAATACTTGATTCTTTGGGTAAAGAGTTTGATGAAATAACCGATGATGCCTATGTCCAGACTATAAAAGATGAACTTGTACGTCAATTGTATGTTCATATAAGTAAATTACCTCGAGAACAACAAAAGGTGATACGAATGAGTATAGAAGGTAACTCGTGCGAGGAAATTGCAATAAAATTGGGGGTAAGCATAAATACGGTGAAAACACATAAGAGTCGATGAATTAGTTCCTTACGATTGAAATTGAAGGATTCTGTTTGTATTTTTTTGATTTGAATAAAAAAAATGACAATCCATGTCATCCTAATCTGCAACTTATGTATTCTAATAGCAGAATAGTAAGATGTAGTATTAATGATGAAACGGGATTTATATTCGGATGCCTCTCTGCTAAAGAGATTACTGGTAGAGGACTTGAGTGAGGATGACAAACAAAAAATACTTCGTTTGTTAGAAGAACGGGGATTGTCAGATGTATATAAAGAAGTAAAAGAATCATCTTATGTAAAAGATCGTTTTTCAGATTATGAGAAATATTCTGCCAAAGAAGCTTATCAACTTTTTCTAAAACGCCAGAAAAGGAAAAGGTCTGTTTTGCGAGTATTGCCTTGGATGGCAGCTGCTGTTTTGCTTGGCGTGTTTTGGGGAGGCTATTGGTTGTTTCTTGATGATCAGGTTGTAAAAGATGATGTCCGTGAATTTGTTATTTCAGCAGGAATGACTCAAGCACGATTGACTTTAGCAGATGGACGTGTTGTTAATATATCTCAGATTGATACGTTAATAGAAGAAGGTGTAGCGGTAGAATACAAGGATGGCGAGTTGGCTTATAAAGAGACAACTTCTATCCGTGATGTCGTTTATAATGAATTGGAGGTTCCGCTAGGAGGTGAATGTACCATTCTTTTGAATGACGGGACTCGGGTATGGGTGAATTCTGGAAGTAAATTAAAATATCCACTCACTACTGTCCCGTAAAAGTTGATAAATAGTTCTTTGAAATTATTGAAATATAGTCAATTACGTGGTTTCTTGAGATGAAACGGACTTGATTTTGCAACTTTGCAGTCTAATACAAATGGCTGCTA
>CALUMT010000006.1 GCA_944321845.1 uncultured Butyricimonas sp. | reverse complement strand
TCTAGCGGCGGTGATCCACCTCTTCCCATCCCGAACAGAGAAGTTAAGCCCGCCCGCGCCGATGGTACTGCCTTTTGGTGGGAGAGTAGGTAGGTGCCGAATTTCGAGAGAGAGGTTGTCTGAATGACAGCCTCTCTTTTTTTACTTGAACATTTTGGTTGGAGCTGGTTTAAGGATATAAAAAGAGAAGAGCGTCTCAGACTTGAGACGCTCTTCCTGTATCGTTAAACGACCGTTTTATTTTAGTAATGTACTCAGGCACTCGTTCACGTTCTTCTCGATGCGCTCCAGTACGTTGCTGGATTCGATTTTCTCGAATTTGCTGCCCGTGATATTTTCGTACAATTCGATGTAACGGTTCGTGATGTTGTTAACTACTTCAGGGGTCATTTCAGGTACCTGCTGATTTTCCTTGCCCTGGAAGCCGTTATCCATTAACCATTCACGGACGAACTCTTTGGAGAGTTGGCGTTGTTTCTCGCCTTTGGCTAATCTTTCCTCGTACCCTTCGGCATAGAAATAACGGGAGGAATCCGGGGTATGTATTTCGTCGATCAGGTAGATTTTGCCGTCCTTCTTTCCGAATTCGTATTTGGTGTCCACGAGAATCAATCCCATTTTAGCCGCGATCTCCGTTCCGCGTTGGAACAATGCATAGGTGTATTTCTCGATGGCTTCGTAATCTTCTTTGCTCACGAGACCGCTGGCGATAATTTCTTCCCGGGAAATATTCTCGTCATGTCCCTCCATGGCTTTCGTGGTCGGGGTGATCAGGGGTGTCGGGAACTTTTGGTTCTCTACCATACCTTCCGGTAAGGGCAGACCGCAGAGCGTACGATTCCCGGCCTTGTATTCTCTCCAGGAACTGCCGGCCAAATAACCGCGGATAACCATTTCCACTTTAAACGGTTCGCATTTGTGTCCCACGGTTACCATTGGATCCGGGGTGGCTATTTTCCAGTTTGGAACGATATCAGCCGTAGCGTCGAGGAATTTGGCTGCAATCTGATTCAGGATTTGTCCCTTGTAGGGAATTCCTTTGGGTAATACCACGTCGAAGGCGGAAATACGGTCAGAAACTAGCATTACCAGGTACTCGTCATTGATGTTGTACACGTCCCGAACTTTGCCGACATACTCGTCTTTTTGTTTCGGGAATTTGAAATTCGTTTTTACAATCGCTTCCATGCTATCTTGCTTGTTAAATTTATTATTTAGTTTTAGATTCATTGTCATAGGCTTTTACAATCTCCTTCACTAACCGATGGCGCACGATGTCGCTGTTATCAAACTCGACAAAGGCTATGCCCTTGATGCCTTGCAGCAACTGAAAGGCGTGGCGTAGGCCGGATTCGCCCCGGTTCGGGAGATCAATTTGGCTCATGTCACCAGTCACGACGAATTTTGCGTTGATACCCATACGGGTAAGGAACATTTTCAGTTGGTTGCGTGTGGTGTTCTGGGCTTCATCGAGAATCACGAATGCGTCATTCAGCGTACGTCCCCGCATATAGGCCAATGGGGCTATCTGGATGACTTCGGATTCCAGGTACTCGGTCAGTTTCCTCGGGGGTATCATGTCCGAGAGGGCATCGTATAGGGGTTGCAGGTAAGGATCCACCTTCTCCTTCAGGTCGCCCGGTAAAAATCCGAGATTTTCCCCGGCCTCAACGGCCGGGCGGCTCAGAATGATGCGCTTCACCTCTTTGTTGCGGAGAGCTTTTACCGCCAGGGCGATTGCCGTGTAGGTCTTACCGGAACCGGCGGGTCCTGTCGCAAACAACAGGTCGTTGTTTTTGGCCAGTTCCACGAGTTCCCGTTGGTGTGCCGTGCGTGCCCGGATAATTTTACCATTATTGCCGAACGCGATAATGGAAGCCGGGTCTTCCGGATCCTCCACCGTTTTATCTTCCAGAACAATCCTTTTCAGGTTGGCCAGCGTGAGCATATTGTATTTATTGTAATGTTCCAGCAGGGCATTGATTTTGGAAATGAGGATTTCGATCTCGCTTTCTTCTCCTTGAACGATGATTTCGTCACCTCTTGCCGTGATTTTCAATTTGGGAAAGAATTCCTTTAACGTTGTGAATTTTGAGTTGTTAACGCCATAAAAATCAATAGGGTCTATATTCCCGATACTTATTTTCCTCTCTATCATGGAACTTAAAATAAATCACTTATTTTTGCAGGTGCAAAATAGGCAAAATAATTTAGAATACAGTCGTTGGGATTTAGAATTTATTTGTCGATTGAATAGCATAAATTGAATATAGTCATGGGGAAAGATTACACGAAGCAGAAAGAAGCCTTTGCCGAACTGCTTGAAATCATGGAAACCTTGCGGGTGCAATGTCCCTGGGATAAGAAACAGACCCTGGAATCCTTGCGCAATTTGACCGTGGAGGAGGTCTACGAATTGGGCGACGCCATACTGAAGCAGGATTTTCAGGAAGTGAAGAAGGAGTTGGGAGATATATTGATGCATGTCGTTTTCTATTCCGTTATCGGGCAGGAGCAACAGCAGTTTGATATCACGGATGTATTGACCGAGATATGCGAGAAATTGCGATACCGTCATCCTCATATTTACGGGGAAGTGAAGGTGAATGACGAGAATGACGTGTCCCGTAACTGGGAGCAATTGAAGTTGAAGGAAAAAGGGCGCAAACATCGGGTGTTGGAAGGTGTACCTTCCACCTTGCCTGCCATGATCAAGGCTTACCGGATTCAGGATAAGGTGCGGGGTGTAGGTTTTGACTGGAAAAACAAGGAAGATGTGTGGGATAAGGTACGGGAGGAGTTGCAGGAAGTGGAAACCGAGATGCGTCGGGACGCTTCTGCTAACCTGGAAGAGGAATTCGGCGATCTGTTGTTCGCGCTGGTGAATGCTGCCCGGCTTTACGGAATCAACCCGGAAGATGCCTTGGAAAAGACGAACCGTAAGTTTATCCGCCGCTTTTCCCATGTCGAAGAACGGGCTGCCGAGATTGGAAAACCGCTCACGGAAATGTCTCTTGAGGAAATGGATGCTTACTGGGACGAGGCAAAAGCAATGGAACATGAATAAAATAGTCGGGTATGGATTTGACAGGAAAATGGAAATACGAGGAAGATTACCTTTACGGGAAGGCCAAAGGAGAGCTTTTATTGAAACAGGAGGGGAATAAGCTGAGTGGTAAAATCATATTTACGGATGAGATGATCGGGGAAGAGCCCTATATGCTGCAGGAAGAAATCTCCGGGACGGTGAAAGAAAATCGGGTGAAGATAAAAGCTGAAAATTACGATATCATTTATTCCGAGCAGGAAATCTTCTATGAACTGGACAGCTGGCAAGGGACACTCGTGGACGAGGACACGATAACCGGGCGCAGTAAGGATACGCAGGGCGTTTCCGGGAAATTCACGTTTACCCGGATGAAAAAAGATTAAGGATAATACATTTTACAGGCATGATAAAATTAGGAGAATACAATACCCTTACCGTTGTGAAAACCGTTGATTTCGGGGTTTATCTGGACGGAGGGGAATACTGGGGTGAGATCCTGTTGCCCCGGGAGACGGCTCCGGCCGATTGCAAGGAGGGTGATGAACTGACGGTGTTCATTTATTTCGACTCCGAGGACCGGATTATTGCCACGATGACCCAACCCAAGGCCGTGGTCGGTGATTTCAAGTTGATGAAGGTAGTGGGTACCAGCCGAGTGGGGGCATTCCTGGACTGGGGATTGCGGAAAGACCTGCTGGTGCCGTTCCGCGAGCAGCGGGACCGGATGGAGGTCGGTAAGGAATATTTCGTCTATGTTTACGTGGATGCGACCACGGACCGTATTGTGGCTACCACCAAATGGTATAAATTCCTTAATCGGGAACCGGCAGACTATATCCCCGGCGAGGAGGTCGAACTCATTGTGGCCCGCCGCACGGAATTGGGATATACCGTTATCGTGAACAGAAAACATGAGGCCGTACTTTACGCGAACGAGATATTCCAGCCTATCGAGGTGGGACAGACCGTGACCGGCTACATCAAGCGGGTACGGGAGGACGGTAAGATCGACTGTATCCTGCAGCGGAACGACGGCCATGGGCAAATTGACAGCCTGTCTGCCCGGATATTGCAGAAATTGCAGGAGAACGGGGGAGTACTTCCCATTTCGGACAAGAGTGAGCCGGAGGAAATATACCGCCTGTTCGGTTGCAGTAAAAAGAATTACAAGAAGGCGGTCGGGGGACTTTTCAAACAACGGAAGGTATATATCGGTGCTAAAGAATTACGATTGAATGAACCGCAAGATTAAGGCCTATATTGTCAGTTTCCGGTTGCGGACCTTGCCGCTGTCCCTCTCCGGGGTAATTCTCGGGGCATTGCTGGCGGCTGCTGACGGTTATTTCAATGGCTATACTTTCGCTTGGGCCTTGTTGACCACGATGGCCTTGCAGATTTTGTCCAATCTGGCGAATGAGGTGGGAGACCTGGACAAGGGGACGGACAATGAGCGTCGTCTTGGCCCTATCCGCAGCGCCCAAAGCGGGGCCTTGTCCAAGCGGGAGATGATTCGGGCGATGGTTGTTGTCGGGGGAATCGCGGTTGTCACGGGTAGTCTGCTCGTGTACGAGGCATTCCGGGATTTGCTTAACTGGAAAAGCCTGACCCTGTTGTTGGCAGGGGCGGCTTCCATTGTGGCCGCGGTCAAATACACGGTAGGGCGTGATGCTTATGGCTACAAGGGCCTAGGAGACCTGTTCGTGTTCATCTTTTTCGGTCTGGTCAGTGTCGTGGGAAGTTATTTTGCCATGTCCGGACAGTTCCCGTGGATTATCTTGCTACCGGCTGCAGCCGTGGGGTGGCTTTCTGCCGGAGTCCTCAATATGAATAATATCCGCGACATGGAGAATGATGCCGTTTGCGGGAAACGTACCTTGCCCGTGAAACTGGGACTTAAAGGGGCCAAACGTTACCATTACGTCATTATGACATTAGCCATATCGGCCATGCTGTTGTACACGTTAATGCATCCGGCAGGTTGGAGCGGATACCTTTTTCTGTTGGCTTATCCCCTGTTGTTGGCTCATCTTGGACGGGTTGTCCGTGGGCAGGGAAAAGCCTTGGATTCTGAATTGAAACGATTGTCATTGGCCACCCTGTTGATGTCCCTGTTATGCGGGTTCGGTCAGATTTTAGGAAACTGATACCTCTTCTCGGATTAAAGAGCCTGCATAAGTTCGGCGAAAGAATGTAGGACAACTTCCTTTCCTTCTTTTCGGAAGGTCATATTCGTGGCGGAATGCACGTGTAATTGCGGTAATTCTCCCGTTTGTGGTGTGGTGCCGTGGTATAATCGGCGGTGAAGGGCATTAAGCGTCCAGTGAAGCAGTGTATCATTCTCGGCCATTACCGTAATGGTTTGCTTCCATGCGGCCCGTGGGGTATAGGCCCCGAGGCCCGCGTCAAAGGTGATGGATTCCCGGGAGAAAAGCCGGTCCATTTCCCGATTGAAAATAAGATCCTCGGGGACACCTTGCCGGAGTCCACCTTCCCGGTTGAGCAGCCACAGGCGATCGGAGAAAATCAGGGCCTGTTCCACGTCGTGCGTGGACATCAGCACAGTCTTGTCCTGATCCCGGGCGATGGCATGCAACAGCTGCATAATCTCAATTCGGCTGGTCACGTCGAGAAAAGCCGTTGGTTCATCCAGCAGGATCAGGGGGCATTCCTGCACGAGCGCCTTGGCAATCATTGCCTTTTGCCGTTCCCCGTCGGACAGTTCTGCCATATATTGATGGGCTTTGAATGAAATACCAACCGATTCCATGGCCTGGTGGATGATTTCGTGATCCCGGCTTTTCAACCGGCCGAAAAATCCAGTATGCGGCTGTCGTCCCAGGGCCACGAGTTCCTGTACGGTCAGTCCGCCGGTTTGCGTCTTGTCCGTCAGTACGATACCTATCAATCGAGACAGTTCCCGTTCCGAGTACGCGGAAATTGCCTGCCCCGCGAGCGAAAGTTGCCCGTCCAATGGTGGCTGGAACGAGGCGATTGTACGCAGCAGGGTCGATTTCCCCGCCCCGTTCGGGCCGAGCAGGCATACCAGTTCCCCGGGAAACAAGGCGAATTGCAGGTGTTCGTGAACCTTATTCACCTGTCGTTTTTTCTTCTTGTAACCGATACACAGGTCGCTTGCCTCGATGACGGGATGTCTTTCCATATTCAATTGAAATATTGTATTTTCCGCTGGTTGATAATCACGTAAATGATGACGGGGGCTCCCAGTACCGGGGTTACGGCGTTCAGGGGAATGATGCCCGTTTCGCCCGGCAACATGCAGAGCAGATTGCACAACAGGGCGACGGCTCCGCCCATCAGGAGGGTCACGGGCAGGAGGGAATTATGGTTGGAAGTTCCCAGCATCAGCCGGGCAACATGCGGTACGGCCAAACCGATGAAAGCAACCGGTCCGCAGAAAGCCGTGGTCACTGCCGTCAGCAAGCCCGTGGCCAACAGCAGCCCGTTGCGGGTGCGGCGCACGTTGACGCCGAGATTCTCGGCATACCGTTGCCCCAGCAGCAGGGCATTCAGCGGCTTGATCAGCGCGAGCGATATCCCGATACCAATCAGTACGGTGATGGCAAAAAACGGCAATTGTTCCCGTGATACCCCTCCGAAATTCCCCATTCCCCAAATCAGGTAGGAGTGTACTCCCTCGGCCGTGGCGAAAAAATTCAGCAGGGAGATGATGGAGGAGGTCAGGTAACCGATCATAATACCGATAATCAGCAGCATCACGTTACTGCGGGTTAGCGTGGAGAAAAAAAGAATAGCTCCCATGATAAACATGGCCCCGAGGAACGCACCCGCTATGACGGCGAAAAAACCGGATAGCGAGAAAGCCCCGGCGGAAAGCGAACCGCCTCCCAACAACATCACGAGTGCCACGCCAAGACTGGCTCCCGAGTTAATCCCTAAAATCGAGGGATCGGCCAGCGGGTTATTGAAGGCCGTCTGTAGCATCAGTCCCGAGACGGCCAAAGCGGCCCCGCACAACAGGGCCGTGATACATTGAGGAATCCGGGATTCCAGCACGATAAATCGCCAGCTTTCCTTTTCCACTTCCTTGCCCAGCAGAATATCCCCGATAGCTTCCAGTGGAATATGTATAGACCCGATGACGAGATTACAGAAAAGGAGCACCAGGATAAGTATCCCGATAAACAAGCCTTGTTTCCAGCCGGTCGATAACGTGCGAGTTCCTTTCATGGCCTGATTTTTTCAAAATACCGTAACGAATAATCTTCCAACACTTCCGGGTGGAAAATGCGGATAAGATCCTTCAGCAGGATATCCGGGTGAAACGGGGTTTCCTCGTAATACGGTTGTATTCCCGTGTTGCAACCGTACACCTCTCCTTCTCGGAAAGCCCGGAATCCGGCATACGGGGCATAATCCTGTTTTATCTCGGAAAGTGTTTTATTGATGGCCTGATTGTAGCGGATCAACCAGAAATCCGCATCATGTCCCTTGTCGTACACCACCTCGAACGCCAGCGGGAGTACTCCACTATGCCGGTCTTCCTTCCAGAGATAATCGGCTCCGGCATCCTGGCAGAGAATACCGGTCGTGCTTCTTCCCCCGGGCACGTACCAGGCGGTGCCGCTTTTCAGGTCCGTCAGCACGGTTGGCCGGTGGGCGCAATCGGCCACTAATCCCTTCAGTCGGTTGTATTCCGTTTCCACGGCTTGGAAGATAGAATCCGCTTCCCTTGTTTTCCCGTACAGCAGTCCGAAGAAACGCATCCATTCCGCTCTCCCGAGCGGGGAAGTTTCCATGTAATCGGCACACTCGATGATCGGAATATTCAGTTTCTCAACACGGCCGTATCCCCCGCTGTTCTCGAAAGGCGAGAGAAGAATGGCGTCGGGATGGAGGTCTATGATTTTCTCGATATCAGGATCCATGCCGTTTCCCAGATCGATCATTTTCCCGGAGGAGCAGGCCTGGTGAACCTTCTCCATGCGGATATATTGCAGGTCGCATACCCCGGCGATGCTTTCCAGTGCCCCAAACTCATCCACCAGTCCGCAATGCACGGACGAGTAGACCACGGATTTCTTCAGCGGGACATGGACTACCGTTCCTGTTGGCAGATTACCCGGGAGTTCCTTGTCCCGATCCACGAGCACGTAGGTATGCAGGAGTCGGGTTGTGTCCCAGGGATCTCGTATCTTCACTGTAGTGAACTCCTTATCCACGGCAATGGACAGGTTGGCGGCATACTTCAGTTCGATGTTCTTCATCGAGGAAGAACTGTTTGTTTTGCTTGTGTTCTTGCAAGCCGTGAGGCAGGCGAACAGACATAACCAATAAATCAAGTGTTTTCTCATGGGCATTTCATTTTTCCGTTTATTTCCTCGAAACGTCAAATAAAAGTCAACGTGGCAGGTCTTCTGACTTGTCCCTTTCCCGGACAGCCTTCCCGTTCCCGGGGGAACAGTGGCTCGGAATCGTTCGGGGTGTTGAATGGACTCACAGCAGCGGGCCTGTTCAGGATTTTCACCTGATTCCCTTTTCACCATTTTCCTGGCGAGGAAAACGGCACCACCTTGAGCGATTTGTTTCGAGGCAAAGGTAATAAAAATATTTATAAGCTTCTTCCTTCGTTCCCGGGATAGTTTGCCGGACTTATCAATTCAATCGGATTCGATGTCGTAACGAGGAAGAATGATATTTTCCCCGTTTGAAACGGGATGTTGACAGGACATTTATGTAACACTTAATTAACTATATTTCATTATGATTTTTGCGTATATTAGAGTAAGCACGGATAAACAGTGCGTGGAGAACCAGCGTTTTGAGATAGAGCGCTATTGTAGACGGAATGAACTAGCCGTTGATGTATGGGTGGAAGAGACGGTTTCGGGTACGATAGTCATAGAGGAAAGAAAATTGGGTAAATTATTAAGGAAGACCCGGAAAGGGGACGTGCTGATTTGCGCGGAACTCTCGAGATTGGGAAGAAACATGATGTTGATCATGTCCGTGTTAAACAGATGCATGGAGTGTGGTGTACAGGTCTGGAGCATCAAGGACGGTTATAAACTGGGATGCGACTTGCAGTCGAAAGTCCTGGCCTTCGCTTTTGGTTTGGCTGCAGAAATCGAAAGGGATCTTATTTCTCAGCGGACGAAAGAAGCCCAGGCGAGAAAAAAGGCGGAAGGGGTTGTATTGGGACGTCCCCGGGGACGTAAATCTACCGTGCGTAAATTATCCCCGCACGAGGAAGAAATCAAGCGGATGATAGACCGGGGATGTTCAAGAAGTGATATGGCCAAGTATTTTAAAGTCAATAGGAGTACCTTGTACAATTACATGAGGGATATGGGGATTTGTTGAAAAAATGGGTATATATAGTTGGTTTATTAGTAAAGTTACTTTTGATGTTTGAGGTAAGTTTTGTATCTATAAATATTTTGTATGGATAAAAGCAATATCCTTAGTATTGAGAAAATTATTTAAATAGACAAATGGTTATCTTTAAATGTTATTTTTATTAAAATGAACCAATTTGAACTGTTTTTAATTTGATTTGTATTGACTGAATGCATACTTTTGTCTCCATAATAAAAAACGTTCGTTTTTTGTTATTCCTATTTGCCAATAATTATTCCATTCATTTTTAAATAAATATATTTTTATTCAACACTCGTTTTTCCTCGTTATTCGTGTATCAAAAAAACGAACGTTTTTTTGATCAAAATAGAATGGTTTAGGTAATTGATAAATAATGAGTAACGAGTGAAAATATGGGGGTAAATTATTTCAGAATTTTGTTTTGGAGCGTGTTTTTTCTCGCTTCCTGTGGCTCCGCCAAGGATGTGGTTTACTTGCAGGATATACAAGTGAACGATAAAATCAAGGCGGCTTGCGAGTACCAGACGGTGATACATGTAGATGATTTATTGTCCATTATCGTTTCATGTGATGATATTGAAGCGGCAGTTCCGTTCAATACGCCGATGATTGGATTAGGGCGAGAGGTGACTTCAGGCGGGCAGCAGACCATGTACGGCTATCTGGTAGATAAGGACGGGTGTATTGATTTCCCAGTGTTGGGAAAGGTGGACGTGGCAGGTATTTCCCGGGGAGAGCTGGCCGATATTCTGAAAGAGAAGTTGTCCCGCTATCTGAAGAATCCGATCGTGACAATTCAGTTCCTGAATTTCAAGGTGACGGTGTTGGGGGAGGTGAAGAACCCGGGAAGTTACAAGGTTTACAGCGAGCGGGTATCAATACTGGATGCGTTAGGAATGGCGGGGGATCTGCAGATAAATGCCAAGCGGAAGAACGTGCTGGTGATGAGAGAGAGTGAGGGAGAGAAGCAGTTTGCTCGATTGGATTTGACACAAAGCGGGTTCGTGAATTCTCCTTATTTTTATTTACAACAGAATGACGTGATTTACGTGGAGCCGACAAGAGGACGTATTGTCGGGGGAAATGCCGGAGCGTTTCTGCCTTATATTCTATCCAGTGTGTCGACTTTAGTGGCTGTGATTGCATTGATTTTAAGATAATAGAGCTGGTTGCTATTTTATATTTAGTGTTATGATAGAGAGAGAGATGGAAAATCAATCGTTTACTCCGGAAAGGGAGGAAACGATTGATTTGAAAAAATTGTTCGAGAAGTTAGTAGAACATTGGAAATGGTTCGTGGTGGCCATTCCAGCAGGTGCCGTGTTGGCCTGGTGTTACTGTATGTTGCAGGAACCGGTGTATGATGTAGTAAGTAAGGTGATGGTGAATGATTCCAAGAAAGGTGATATCGGGACGAACCTGGTGATGCAGGAATTGGGCTTTGTACAGGGGGATATGTTCGTGGAGAACGAGATGATCGAGTTGCAGTCGAAGAATTTGATTCGGGAGGTGGTTCAGACCATGTCGTTGAATATCCGTTATTTCCGGAATGGTTTTCTTCGAGATCAGGAGATGTACGGTAATTCGCCTGTGCGATTGCGGGTAAATTTCCCGGAGTTGATTGCGGATACATGTGTCCATTTAATCCGTGATTCGGAAGAAAAAATTATTCTGCAGGATCCAGACGGGAATGAGATCGGGAAGTATGGTTTTTCGGAGGAGATCCCTTTTGATGATTATTCATTCACGATAGAGAAGAATGCTGGAGGAGATTGGGACGAGATCATTGTTTTTTTGAATTCTGATTACACGGCTACCCGTTATTTTGCGAAGAATCTGTCGGTGGCATCCATCGAGAAGAACACGAACGCGATACGGGTCGCTATAAAGGATAATTTGCCGGAACGCGGTAAGGCGTTTATCCGGACGTTGATCGATTGTTATAATACAAACGGTATCAAGGACAAGCAGCTGGTGTCGGGTAAAACGGTGGAGTTTATCAATAGCCGGTTGGACGTGATAAACGGGGAGCTGGGGGATATCGAGGATGATGCGGAGGATTTCAAGCGCAAGAACAAGCTGACGGATATAGCCTCGGATGCCGCTTACGAGATGGAGCGTAAGAAGATGGCCGGTTCGGAGTTGCTGAAATTACAGATGGAGCTGGATGTCGTGAAGGGTATTCACTCTTTGTTGGACAAGACCCCCGAGAACGAGTTCAACCTGTTGCCCGAGAACTTGGGAATCACGGACGAGGGCCTGAATAGTGGTATCTCCCGGTATAACGAGATGTTGTTGAAACGGAACAAGTTGTTGTTGAGTGCCAATGAGAATAATCCGATAGTCCAGGGATTGGACGTGCAGTTGCGGGAATTGAAGGAAAGTGTTCGGGCTGCCGTGGTTCAGGTGGAAAGGGGTTTGAATATCAAGATTGAGAGTGTGGAACGGGAGAACCGTCTAGTGGACGAACGCCTGATCTCGGTTCCCACGCAGGAGAAGGAGTACAGGGCAATTGCCCGGCAACAGGAATTGAAGGAGAAATTGTTCCTGTTCCTGATGCAGAAACGGGAGGAAACGGAGATAGCGAAATTGATGTATATCGCGAAGGCCAAGATTATCGAGGATCCGGATGCAGGTATTGGTCCCGTGGCGCCGAAAAAGGCGTTGATTTTATTGTTGGGGCTGATTTTAGGTGGGGCGATCCCGGTGGGTATTGTCCTGGGTAAGGATATGTTTGACTCGAAGATTCGAGGTGTAGAAGATGTGGAATCGTCAGTCACGATTCCCGTGTTGGGAACTTTTCCCGCCTTGAAGGAGGGGGAGACCGCGGTCGGGAATGATGATTTCGTGCAATTGGAATCCATGCACCTGGTTCGAGAGAAGTTGAATTATTTCGTGGACAGGGACTCGTGCCCGGTGATCATGGTGACATCGACCATTCCTTCGGAGGGGAAATCTTTAATTGCTTCCCGTTTGGCTTATGCTTATGCCGGTTCTGGAAAGAAGGTGCTGCTCGTGGGATGTGATTTACGTAATCCCTCGTTGCATAATTACCTGAAATGTTTTACCTCGAAAGGGCTTTCGTCTTATCTGGCAGGGATGGAGAATGACGTGGATAAGTTGATCGTTCACGTGGAGGAGGGTCTGGATGTCCTGGTTGGAGGAGTGGTACCTCCCAATCCGGTACAATTGTTGTCCGGGATGCGAATGAAGGAGTTGTTGGAGGCGTTGAAAAAGCGATATGAATGTATTATTCTGGATACACCTCCCGTTGGATTGCTGGCGGAGGGATTTGCTTTAAGCAAACTCGCTGATGCTTGTGTATACGTGATTCGAGCTGATGTTTCCCGGAAAGATTCCTTGAGTTTCTTGGCTGGATTGAAACGGGAGGGACGTTTGCCGGAAACAGGTATTGTGGTAAATGGGATCTCTTTGCATAAGCGGAGATACGGTTATGGCTATGGTTACGGTTATGGATCTAATTATCATTATGCTTCAAAGCAGAAGGACGTAAAAACATCAAAATGATGAGATGGTTTAGACGACATAAAAAATATTCTTTCGAATGGAAGCACGATAGGCATTCGCATATTTTGCCAGATCTGGATGATGGAGTAAAGACACTCTCGGAGGCTGTTGAACTGGTGAAAAGGATGACGGCGTTAGGTGTCGAACGTTTTACGTTTACCCCTCATATCGCGTTTCCGGGTATGTTGAATAATAAGGATAACATAGGAGGGTCCTTGTTGATATTGAAAAAATATCTAGAGTCGGAAGGTTTACGTGTGCCGATGGAAGCTGCGGCCGAGTACCGGATGGGGGAATTTATGCTGGATTTGTTGGATAGGGATGATATTCTGGCTTCATCAAGCGGGGAAGTGTTGGTCGAGCATAGTTTTTATGCTCCGACGTGTTACACGGACGATATTTTATGCCGATTAAGGGATAAGGGGTATCAGCCAGTGTTGGCGCATCCGGAACGTTATCCTTTTTACTTGGATGATGTGGTGAAACATTGTGAAGAGATGAAACACAAGGGGTGTAAGATACAAGTGAATATTTTATCGTTTACGGGTTATTACGGTAAAGAGGTCTTACATGCTGTGCAGAAGTTATATGATGCTGGTATTGTTGATTATTATGCTAGTGATATACATGGGTTGAAGCAAATGGATCTATTAGAGGATTTTATGAAAGGGGAGTTTTTTAATAGTTAGTTATATGTAAAATTGTTTTTGAATGTTTCATGCTCCCCTTTCTCGGGCATTCGAGATGAAACCCCGGTTAAGGCCGCCCTTTTCTACTGGAAGGGCGGCTCTTTTTATACGGGATGTTTTACTTTTCTGTTGGGTAGTTTTCCGTGGATGTAGCGGGTAAAAGTGCGGATAGCCGCGGAAATACGCTTTATTTTTCTATCGGGTAGTCCGTGAAGATAGTCGCCTTGGGACTCCGTTTTAGAAGTTGGGCGGCTGGTGTTTCTGAATCCCCGGTTACGAGGTGTTTGATGATGTCGTGTTTTTCGCTTCCTACGGCTGTAACAAGGAGATTACGGCTTTTAAGAAGGGTGGTCCCGGTCATGGTGATGTGCGTGTGCGCATTGAACGGATGACGTGTGACGGCATACAGGTTGGGATTGGTTATCAGCTCTGTCTCATTGGAAGAAATGGATGCAATCTCACCGTGGCCTCCTAATTCTAGAATGCAGCAGTCAAAACGCGGAAGCGGCGAACAGCCGGGAAGTTCCCATTTGATAATTTCAGAATAGCGTTTGGCTTCCATTTCCGGAACTTCTTCCCCGAATATGCGGTGAATGTTCGCGTTGGAGATACCTAACGGGATGAACAGTATTTTCTCGGCATTCCCGTAATGACTGTCCGGAGAGGAGGGGGGAACACATGCTTCGTTGACCCAGTAGAAACGAAGTCTGCTCCAGGGTATACTTTCCTTGTATTTGCTTACCCATAAATGGAATAATTGGTAGATTGATGTCCCTCCTGATAAAGCGATGTGAAACGGTTGGGATTTACTGGCGGATATGATAGAAACAAGAGTTTCGCTTGCAGCCGTCAGGGCTCTTTCTGCTGAATGGTAACTCTGGATTTTCATGGCGTTATTAAAATAAGTTAGTTCGTGTAATTTATATGTTGCAAGTTATAAAAAAAGAAGAAAGGAAGAAAAATGTAGAACGATTTTTTATGTAGTGTAAATAAGTTTATTGTTTTTGAATTTTTGAGATCTATACGTACTTTTGGCATGGATATTGACTTTTAGGAGGTGACGATACGGAAGAAAAAATATCGTAATTAGGAAATTTAATAATTTAGATATATGGAGCAGAAGTTCGGGTATATTACACAGGTGATAGGACCTGTGGTTGATGTGATATTTGATGGTAAAGAGGTGGAATTGCCACCTATTTACGAGGCTCTTGAAATAACGCGAGAGAACGGGAGCAAGGTCATCGTGGAGGTGGAACAACACGTGGGAGAGAATACGGTGAGGTGCGTGGCCATGGATACGACGGACGGTTTGTCGCGTGGAATGAAGGTGCTGGATCTGGGGAGAACCTTGACAATGCCGGTCGGCGAACAGATAAAAGGGCGTTTGCTGAACGTGACGGGCAATGCTATTGATTATTTGGCGCCATTGGATTACACGAAGACGAACTCGATACACCGGGAGGCTCCACGATTCGAGGATTTGTCGATCAAGGAGGAATTGCTGTTGACGGGTATTAAGGTTATCGACTTGCTGGAACCTTATTCGAGGGGAGGAAAGATCGGGTTGTTCGGGGGAGCCGGGGTCGGCAAGACGGTGTTGATTATGGAGATGATCCATAATATCGCCAAGGGACACAACGGCTATTCCGTGTTCGCCGGGGTTGGTGAACGTACTCGTGAGGGAAATGACTTGTTGCGGGAAATGATCGAATCCGGAGTCATTAATTACGGGGATAAGTTCAAGGAGGAAATGGCTAAAGGCAGATGGGATTTGAGTGCGGTGGATATGGAGAAGGTGAAGGAATCCCAGGCAACGCTGGTGTTCGGGCAGATGAATGAGCCTCCTGGAGCCCGTTTGCGGGTAGCCTTGTCCGGTTTGACCGTGGCGGAGACGTTCCGGGATTCAAACGAGGGGGGAAAAGAGATATTGTTCTTTATCGATAATATATTCCGTTTCACGCAGGCCGGTTCGGAGGTTTCGGCATTGTTGGGACGTCTGCCCTCGGCGGTGGGGTATCAACCTACCTTGGCATCGGAGATGGGTAAGTTGCAGGAGCGTATTACCTCAACCAAGAACGGTTCCATTACTTCCATTCAGGCCATATACGTGCCGGCTGACGATTTGACAGACCCGGCTCCGGCAACAACGTTTAATTTCCTGGATGCGACAACCGTGTTGAGCCGAAAGATTACGGAATTGGGTATATATCCGGCCGTGGATCCCCTGGAGTCCTCTTCCCGTATCCTGGATCCCAATATCGTGGGGGAAGAGCATTATAATACGGCACAGCGGGTGATCGAGTTGTTGCAGCATTATAATGAGTTGCAGGATATTATCGCGATTCTGGGTGTGGACGAGTTGTCGGATGCGGACAAGATTGTCGTGAACCGGGCCCGTCGGGCACAGCGTTTCCTGTCTCAACCTTTTTACGTGGCGGAACAGTTCACGGGTATTCCCGGGGTAATGGTGCCCTTGGAAGAGACTATCCGGGGATTTAAGATGATTCTGGACGGCGAGATGGACGAGTACCCGGAACAGGCCTTCATGAACGCGGGAACGATAGACGATGTAATCAAGAAGGGTAAAGAGATGATGGCCGCGGCCGGGAAATAGGAATTGTTGTATTTTAATCGTGTAAGGGTATGAATTTGAAAGTTATAGCTCCGGATAAGACTCTTTTCCTGGGAGAAGTGCAGAGCGTGAAGTTGCCCGGTACGGTAGGGCAATTTATGGTGTTGGAACGTCATGCCCCATTGGTATCGACCTTATGTGCAGGAGAGATTATTTATCGAGTAAACGGGAAGGAAGAGCATCTAAGAATAGAGGGAGGAGTCGTTGAGGTAAGAAATAATCAGGTTGTTGTTTGTATAAATTGATAAATGAATGAAAAGGATCTTGACATACGCTTCGGGGATAGTGGTCTTGATAATGGGATTTTTGCTAATTTCCCATGATGGTGTCGCGGGTGAAGTGCTTCCCGGGGAAGAACAGCATGCTGATGAAAGCGAGAAGGCATTTAACCCGAAGGAAGTGATCTTTGAGCATCTGAGTGATGAGTACTGGTGGTCGATCGTGGGGGATGTGGTCTTGCCATTACCCGTGATCGTGCGGGATGACGCGGGAGAGTGGCATGTATTCAGTTCCTCCCGTTTGATGAACGGGCAAAGTTACGAGGGTTTTTATATCGCCTCTTCCGGGGAGTATGAGCGTAAAATCGTTGGAATCGGTGCGGATGGGAAAGAGTACCGCCCGTGGGATTTCTCGATAACGAAGACGGCGTGCGGTATCATGGTGAGCGCAGTGGTTACCTTGTTGCTGATATTTTCCTTGGTGGCCTATTACCGGAGACGCGGGATGAGGGCACCGAGGCGGGGAATGGGATTCCTGGAGATGATCGTGGAAATGATTTATAAGGAGGTCGTGGTCAGTGTTTTGGGGAAGGATGCCCGTCGTTTTGCTCCTTACTTGCTGACGTTGTTCTTCTTTATATTCATTTCGAACATGGTCGGGTTGATTTCCGTGTTTCCCGGGGGAACAAATGTAACGGGAAATATCTCGATCACCTTGGTGCTGGCATTGTGCACCTTTGTTGTTGTCAACGTATCAGGAAACAAGGAGTACTGGAAGGAAATATTCTGGCCGGAAGTTCCGGTTATGTTGAAATGTCCGCTCCCCTTGTTGCCGCTCATCGAGTTCTTTGGCGTTTTCACGAAACCAATTGCCCTGATGATTCGTTTGTTCGCCAATATGATGGGAGGGCATTTGATTTCACTGGTGTTGATTTGTATGATATTCTTGTTCAGTACGATGGGCGCCTTTGCCACGGGAGTTTCTTCCGTGTTCTCGATCGTGTTTGTGGTATTCATGAATTTGATTCATGTCCTGGTAGGGGTTATTCAAGCTTACGTGTTTACCCTGCTTTCCACGATATTTATCGGGTTGGCCCGTCCTGAATTAAAACATGAGATAGATAAGAAATAAGAAAATAAATTTTTAAAATTAAAAACGATAAGGTTATGTTAAGTATGATTTTATTAGAAGCAGTTGCCGGGGTAAGCTTGGCTAAATTTGGAGCATGTATTGGAGCAGCTATTGTGGCTATAGGAGTTGGTATCGGAATTGGTAGAATCGGTTCTTCGGCGATGGATTCTATTGCCAGACAACCGGAGGCAACCAATAATATCAGGACGAACATGATTGTGATTGCGGCGTTGATTGAAGGTGTTGCCTTGTTTGCTATTATTGTTTGTTTGTTGGCATTATTTGTATAATTTGAGTTATGTCTTTATTTACACCAGAATTCGGATTGGCGTTTTGGATGCTGGTAGTTTTCTTGATTTTGTTCGCCGTTTTAGCAAAATTCGCCTGGCCGGCAATCATCCGGAGCATGGAAGAGCGGGCAGCTTTTATCGATAAAGGGATTGAAGCTTCCCGGTTGGCCCAGGAAGAGCGACAGAAGGTGAAGGAGGAGGTACAGGCGTTATTGGCTGATGCACATAGACAGCAAATGGATGTGTTGCAGCAGACGGAACGGTTGAAACGGGAAATTATCGCTAAAGCACAAAAAACAGCCGAAGATGAAGCGAAACGCATCAGCGAGTCGGCTCGTTTGGCCGTGGAACAGGCAAAACGGGATGCTGAATTGCAGTTGCGGAAACAGGTGGCGTCGTTGTCTTTACAAATAGCGGAAAAGGTGATTCGTAAAGAATTGGCTTCCGAGAATGAGCAGGTGAAATTTGTAGGGAAGCTGTTGAATGAGTTGGAAAATAAAGAATAGTAAGAGCTATGAACGAGGGTTTGATTGCACGTCGGTATGCCAAGGCATTGTATGATTTTGCTTTGGAGAAGGATGTTTCCAGGGAGATTTATGATGAGATGAAATTATTTGAAAGAAATAGTATCGCTCATCCTGATTTGCATAAGGCTTTATCTAACCCGGCATTAACCCCCGAGCAGAAAGAAATGCTTCTCGTGACAGCAACCGGTATTGACGTGGGGGAGGTTTACGTGAAATTTGTCCGTTTGTTGATAAAGAACCACCGGGAAATGTACATGCGGTCGATTTGCTTGCTGTACCAGAGGATTTACCGGGAAGCCAATGGAATTGTCCGTGTGCGTGTGCTGACAGCCACAAACATGCCGGCTGAGATGCAGGAAAAGATAAAGGCTTTTGTCAAACGCCAGGTGGAGAAACCGCTGGAGTTTGTCTTTGAGGTGGAACCTTCTATCCTGGGAGGTTTCATCATACAGATGGGGGCACGACAATTGGATGCGTCATCGCGGAGAGAATTGAAAGATATCAGCCTTAAATTCTTGGGACAGGATCTTGAAAATGTAAATTGAAAGTTATGATGAAAGCGAGTGAAATTTCGGATATACTAGAAATGCAACTTAAAGAAGTGGACACCCGTAAGGAATACGAGGAGGTGGGGCGAGTGATGGAGGTCGGTGACGGCGTGGCTCACGTGTTCGGTTTGGATGGTATCCAGGCGAGCGAGTTGGTCGAGTTTGAGAATGGTGTTCGGGGAGTTGCCATGAATCTGGAGGAAAGTAACGTGGGGGTAATCCTGATGAATGCCGGGGACCGGGTGAAAGAGAATTTTAGGGTGAAACGCACGGGAAGTATTGCTTCTATCCAGGTTGGTGAAGGCTTGTTGGGGCGCGTGATTAACACGTTGGGCGAGCCTATCGATGGGGCTGGGCCGATAGAGGGGACCTTACTCCGTTTGCCCTTGGAACGAAAAGCCCCGGGAGTGATTTACCGTCAGCCCGTGAAAGAGCCGCTGCAAACGGGAATCAAGGCGATTGATTCCATGGTGCCGATAGGACGGGGACAACGCGAGCTGATCATCGGGGACCGTCAGACGGGGAAAACGTCCATCGCTATAGACACGATATTGAATCAGCGACGTAATTTTGAAAAGGGAGATCCCGTGTACTGTATTTACGTGGCGATAGGCCAAAAGGCATCATCCGTGGCCATGTTGGTGAACACCTTGCGGGAGCGGGGAGCCTTGGAATACACCATCGTGATTTCCGCCAGCGCTTCCGATTCCGCGGCCATGCGGTATTATGCCCCTTTCGCGGGAGCAACGATAGGAGAATATTTCCGGGACAGCGGCCGGAACGCCTTGGTCGTGTACGATGATTTGTCAAAGCAGGCAGTCGCTTACCGGGAGATTTCCTTGATACTGCGGCGTCCTTCAGGCCGGGAGGCTTATCCTGGAGATATTTTTTACCTTCATTCCCGGTTGCTGGAACGGGCCGCCCGTATCATCTCGAATGATGAGGTTGCCGCGTCGATGAACGATTTGCCGGAAGTGTTAAGACCCCTTGTAAAAGGAGGCGGTTCGTTGACTGCCCTGCCGATTATCGAGACGCAGGCCGGGGATGTGTCCGCGTACATTCCCACGAATGTGATTTCCATCACGGATGGTCAGATTTTCCTGGAAACGGGATTGTTCCATGAAGGGATTCGTCCGGCAATTAACGTGGGCGTTTCGGTTTCGCGTGTCGGGGGTAATGCCCAGTTGAAAGCCATGAAGAAAATAGCGGGAACCCTGAAAATCGATCAGGCCCAGTACCGGGAACTGGAATCATTCTCGAAGTTCGGGGGTGACATGGACCCCGTGACCGCCATGGTGATCGACAAGGGACGGAAGAATGCCCAGTTGCTGATTCAACCCCAGTATTCGCCTATGCCTGTCGAGGAGGAAATCGCCGTGATTTATTGCGGGACGAAAGGACTGTTGAAGGATGTGGCCTTGCATCGGATTGCTGATTTCGAGAAATTCTTCCTGGATGTTTTGCGTTCCCGCCACCGGGAAGATGTCCTGGAACCCTTGAGTAAGGGAATCTTGGATGATAAGGTTATTGGGATTCTTGAGCGGGAGGCGGAAGATGCCGCGTTACGATTTAATGAATAAAAACAGGGAACTATGACATCAGCACGAGAATTAAAGGGGAGAATTAATTCAGTACATTCCTCTCATAAAATAACGGGAGCGATGAAGATGATTTCTTCCGCCCGTTTGAGAAAGGCAGAAAATATTTTATACAACGCTCGTCCTTACCGGGAGCAATTGAATAATTTACTTTCTTGTGTGACGTCATCAATATCCGATTACTATTCTCCATTAGGTCAGGAGCGGAATATTCAGCGGGTGGCGATTGTTTTATTCACCTCGAATGAAGGTCTTTGTGGCGCTTTCAACCTGACGCTGTTCAAGAAATTCCTGGAAACGGTAGCGGGTTACATCCAGCAGGACGTGAAGGACATCGTCGTGTACGTGTTGGGAAATAAATTGCAGGGGGACGTGAATAAAATAAAGGGGATTCGAGTGAAGCCGGTCCCGGTAAGCTTTAAAGAGAAAGAATACGCCAAGGCCTGTGTCGAACTGTCCGACGAGTTGATGAGGGATTTCCTGGCGGAGCGAGTGGATCGCGTGGACTTGATTTATTCCCGTTACAAGAGTATCGGGAATCAGCTGGTTACCAGTGAATGCTTTTTGCCATGGAAGTACCAGGTGAAGGGGGAGGATGCGGCGCAACGGAAATCCACGGTCACTTACATATACGAACCGGACGCGAAGAGTATCCTGGATACCCTATACCCTCTCGTGATACATTCCACGATGTACCGGGCCTTGATGGAGAACCAGACATCGGAACAGGCAGCCCGGATTCTTTCCATGCAGGTTGCGAATGACAATGCCAGGAAACTGTTGGCTGACCTGCAATTGCAGTATAACAAGATCCGTCAACAGGCTATCACGACAGAATTGCTCGATATCGTGGGTGGTTCCCTGGAATGATGAAGATTGTTATAAAAAATACTCCCCGAATTTCTCGGGGAGTGTTTTTTATGTATGAGTATTTTCTTCTTTATTTTACCCAGATGTTGATGATTTCTCCGATGTACATTTGATGCATTTTCTTGCCGTCCCACTCGTGGCGCAGGTTGGCGTCGTGTATCGCACCTTGTTGCAGCGGTTGGGCGACTAGTTTTTTGCATTCGATGATCATCCAGGCTTCTGAAAATGCTTTGCTTCCCGAGGGGGTTGTGATCGGGGTCAAGCCGGCAGCCTTGACTTTGTCCCCGTCTTTGCCGGAATGGGAGCCGCAGTACTTGAGCGCTTCCCGGTAGGTTTCGGTGTAAAAGGATAGGGTGTAGGTGTCACCTTCTTCCATGATCGTGTAGGTGTAGCGACTGGGGTTTATGAAGCAAAAGGCCACGGGACGGTTGTACAGGTAACCTAATCCTCCCCAGGAGGCTGTCATCGGGTTGAATTTCTCTCCATTGCTGGCGGTGATTAACATCCAGTCTTCTGATAACATCTTGATGATGTTGCCAGGGATTTTATCCGGGGAAATCTGTTTGTATCCCGCTAATGTTGAGGGCTGGGTTGGCTGGTCGGTTTGGGCGGGAGCAATTTCCTGTTGAGGAACCACAACGGGTTGCGCGGCAGTTACCGGTTGTTGAGCGGCTGGTGTAGATGCCAGCGCGGAAGCTCCTATTGCCTTTTGAATATCACTGACGTGGCTATCGAAAAGGTCGATGGTTTTCGTCCGGAATTTGCCCAACCGGAAAGCGAGTTTGTCTTTTTTCTTGTTCAAGGCGTACTCGTCTGTTATCCAGTCTTCCGCGTTGATTCTTTCCCGGGAACTTTCCGGGTAGAAATAGTAAATACCGGTCATTTCTACTTTACATTTCCCGGCAGAGCAGAAGATGTTCAATCGGTAGCCGGTCTTGGCCCGGTCCAGTGACAGAAGTTTGTCTGTAAATACCAAATATTCACCTCCATTGCAAACGATTTGTCCTTTTTCCTTATCGGCAAGTAGAACCAAGCCCCAGTTGTCTTCCTCGTTGGTGAAGAATCGTTTTTGAGCCCATGATAAAATGGCATCATAAATTTGGGCTTGCGAAAATTGTGGGGCGTTTAGTTCTTTGGAGAAGAGTACTTTGCCGTTTACCTCGGGAACGGCTCCAGCCAGGTATTTGCTGTCATTTTTTTCCTGTGCTATTGCGAATAGGGGGGATAGCGTTAGAATCAAAAATAAATACTTTATCATAAGCGTAAGATTTTAATGATGTTTTTATTACTTGGTTTTAGTTGCACCCAAAGTTAATTAAATATTTTATGGTGGCTGATTGTCCTGGTGTAAAGATTGTTAATTGCTTATAGAAAGAAACTGATTAATAGCATGATGTTTAATATTGTAACGATTATGCCTATTGTGTAAAGTAAGTATTTCGTGAAGCGGGAGTTCCGGTATTTTCCCATAACCTTTTCGCTGGATGTGAGGTATACTTGGGAGAATATGGTGATGGGTAATTGTATGCTAAGGGCCATTTGGGAATATATTAGTCCTTCGAATGGGTTGGATATAAGGATGATGATTCCAAACGCGATGAGGAGCGACAGAATAACACCAATCCGCGAATGGCTATCCTTAATGTCATAGGGTTCCCGGTAGATCCCAGCGAAAATGGATCCGGCAGCCATCCCTGAAGTTAAGGTGGAAGACAGTCCGGCGAATAGTAAGGCGATGGCAAAAATAAACGTTGCATTGTCTCCAAGCAGGGGCGCGAGCAGGGAGTTTGCCTGTTCCAGTTCTGTCACGGGCGTCTGGTGTCGGAAAAATGTGGCGGCTGCCAGTAGAATCATGGCACTGTTGATGGCCCACCCGATGAGCATGGATAAAATGGTGTCGGCGAACTCGTACCGGAGTTGCTTCCGGATAATTTTATCATCCCGGGTATTCCATTGACGACTTTGTATGACCTCCGAATGCAGGAATAGGTTGTGCGGCATGATGACTGCCCCGAGTACGCTCATGATGATCACCATGGAATCTTTGGGGAAGGATGGGATGACCCATGCCGGCAGGGCTGTCTCCCAGTCTATCTGGACGAGGGATAGTTCATAAATAAAGGATAGCCCGATGATGGAGACGAAGGCTATAATCCATTTTTCGATGATTTTATACGTGTTCGTGAATAACATGATGATAACAAACACGGTTACTAGTAAAGACCCTGCCCGGATGGGTATGTCAAACAGCATCTGTAAGGCGATAGCTCCCCCAAGTATCTCGGCGAGGGATGTTGATATGGATGCCAGCATGGCGCTACCGAGAATCACGTTGGCATAGGGTGCGCGGATGTGTTGGCGAGTCGCTTCCGAAAGGCAGAGGCCCGTGGCAATACCCAGGTGTGCCACGTTGTGTTGAAGGATGATGAGCATGATGGTGGATAACGTGACCATCCATAATAGCGAGTAGCCGAATTCGGCTCCCGCTGCCAGGTTGGAAGCCCAGTTGCCAGGGTCAATGAATCCGACAGTGACTAGCAACCCGGGGCCGATGTATTTTAGTATTTCCAAGCCTCCCCGCCGGGGATGGTGTTTCGCCGTGTTGAGATATTTCTGGAGGAATTTTATCATGTCTGTTTATTGATAGAGGTACCGTTTTATACTTCTTTTAGGTGTTTTCTCGAATTCCTCGTGAAAGATCTCGATACGTTGAATCTGACTGTATGCCGGTAAGCTCTTGTTTAGTTCAACCCTATTTTCTTCCATGGCTTCCTGTAACGCTGCGTCTGTGTTTTTCTTGTCAACTTCGGCGGCTTCAAAGTCGGGGTATACCAGAGCGATTAGTTTGCCTTCTCTGTCCACCACGATTGATTCAGAAACATAGGGTTGGTTATTTAGTAGGTCTTCAATCTCCTCCGGGTAGATGTTTTGTCCGGAAGGGCCTAATATCATGTTTTTGCTTCTTCCTTTGATGAACAGGTAACCATCTTTGTCGATGAGGCCGAGATCGCCTGTCCGCAGCCATCCGTCGGGGGTGAAGGCGGCTTTTGTGGCTTCTTCATTTTTGTAATACCCGAGCATCACGTTATCTCCTTTGGCCAGGATTTCTCCTACTATCTCCTGGGGATTGGGGGAATCTATACGTAATTGCATTCTTGGGGCTGTTTTACCACAAGAGCCTTGCTTGAAGGTTTTCCATCCGTCGTAAGAGAGGATAGGACCGCATTCTGTCATCCCGTATCCAACGGTATACGGGAACTCAATGGCATGTAGGAATTCTTCCACTTCTTTATTAAGAGCGGCTCCTCCCACGATGAGTTCTTTAAAATTGCCCCCGAAGGCATCGATGACTTTCTGTCGAATGGCTTGTTTTATCTTTTTGTCGATAAAGGGCAGGTTGAGCATCAACTTCATGAAGGGCTTTTCCAGCGTGGGGAATACTTTCTTGCGTATGATTTTTTCGATAATAAGCGGAACGGAAATGATCAGGTTGGGTTTTATGCGGCTGAATGCTTCCGCGATGATTTGTGGTGACGGTGTACGGGTAAGAAAGAATACGTGCGCACCACTGGCGAATTCATAAATGAATTCGAAGGCTAATCCATACATGTGAGCCATGGGAAGCATGGATATGACGTGTTCTTCCGGGAGTTTCCCGAAAACCTCGAAGGCAAAAGTCAGGTTTGACCACAGGCTGCGATAGGGGAGCATAACCCCCTTGGAGGAACTGGTCGTGCCGGAAGTGTAATTAATGATAGCGAGTTCGTCCAGTGAATCTTTGGGGTAGCTTACATCTTCCGGTGAAAAACGATCAGGAAATTTCTTGCCGAATAATTCATTCAGGCGTTTTCTGGCGTCCAGGAGTTGCGCGTTTCGGGATTCATGTATGGAATAGTCTTCCATGCATATAATGCCTTCCAATGCCGGTAATTCAAATGATTTTAGATTGTCCCACACGATACTGCCGACAAATAGGAGACGGGCTTCCGAATGGTTTATAATATTTTGAATATTCTCCGGTTTAAACTCATTTAAAATGGGAATTGCCACAGCTTTATAAGTCAGTATAGCCATGAAAGCAATTCCCCAATTTGTAGAGTTCCGTCCGCATAATGCAATTTTGTCACCTTGCTTTATTCCTGCATGTTCAAATAATATGTGCAGTTTTTCAATCTTGCGGGCTACGTCTTTATAGTTACAGTTTACACCCTTGTAATCCGTTAAAGCTGGGCGATCCCAGTTTTCCTTGATACTGTTTTCTATATATGATAAAAAATTCTCTTCCATTTTCGTCATTGACTTAAGTGATACAAGTCAAATATACGAAGTTATTTTGGATATTCTTATAAATATTGTTTTTTATCTTCAGGGATAGGGGTTACTTCTCCCGCGTAGGAAATACTTGCCCGGTTGTTACTATGCACGTTTACAGAACATTTCCCATTGCTGTATATTTCCAGACGGAAGGTAATTAAGTCGTTGTCCTTTCTTACGCTGAATTTGTATTCAACATATTGTTTCTTCTTTTTTTGAACGACATTGATGGATTCTTTCTCCAGTTTTGTTTTAGTGAATTCCATACCGCCACCCTCCCCGTAAGGAATGGAATATGCTCTTCCGAAAAATGGCATGTGACCGGTGACCACGGTATCCATGATGAATAATTCTCCCGGATTGCTCGCGAGAGAAACGTATCCTTCTCCTCCGATTCGCTTGCTTCCATATTTGGTGTCCACCGTGATGGAACCGTTCCCGGATGGGAATGCGGCATCTACATTGACATAGAAATTTTTACTCTTGATGAGATTGACCATTTTATTGAAAGCAGCCGTATCGACGTTCTGTTTTTTCTCAGCCATTGTTGTAAGTCCGATGAAGACTAAAGCAATAATTGGCATAATAGTTCTTAGTGTTCTCATATCCTAATTGTTTTTTATATTATATTTTATTTCATAGCAAATGGTGTACCAAATATTTAACATCGTTTGCGGTGTCGGAATTCGCGGTATAAAACGTGATCCTATGCTTTTCGGGAGATGACGAGCAGGGGACGTTTAGGATTTAGAGTCGTGGCGAAGAGATAAATCTCACCGCCTTCCTTGATCCTGCTTTTATTGCGGAGGGCATCGACGGAGAGCGGGAAATTGCGTGTGGTTATATTTGCTTTGGGCAATGTCTTGTGGACTTCCTTGAGGTTTTTGTCCGAGAAATTGATGACTTTTTCCACGCGGAAGACTCTCCCGGGAAATTCGGTAACGAGCCGGTCGGACGTGTACAGGTGGCTATTTATATCTAATTTTTTTAGAGCGAAGTGAGCGGCGAGCATTTTAAATGCTCCGCTTTTTAAAATGGCCGCATTGGGTTCATATAGATACTGGTCAATTGCGGTCGCGATGGCAACCGGGGCCTCCCGTTCTGCTTGTAAATTGAAAGAGAATGTCTGCGAGGATTGTGGCGTAATGTTGATCGTGTGTATTGGGACAGGTGATGAACATGCGGCTTTTTCCAGCACAAGGAGGATTTCTTTGCATTCATTTTTTACCGCGACGACATGTATTTCCTGAATCTCCGGTAGGAGGCGTAATGTTTCTGAAATATCGGCCATCGGGGAGATTTTGATGATTACTCGACTGGCTTTCTCAAGCATGATAGATTTTAATTCCAGCACATTAGGTTCACAATCTGAAAGGGCAAATACCCGTTTGTTTATATTTGTCCGTCTGGCCGGATCGATATAAAAAGTGTCCGCCGTTATCTGGGAGGCAATCTCGTAGGCATTCCCGGCTATACATTGAATGTTGTTGGCATGGAGTATACGGAAATTATATTGTGCAGCCTCTTGATAATGTTGTATGGTTTCCACGTAAAATACTTGCCGTGCAACTTTGGAGAAATAGTAGGAATCAATTCCAAGTCCTCCTGTTAAATCGCATAGGATATTACCCCTCATTAATTGTTGCTTGTAACGGGCTGTTGCTTCTGATGAGCATTGTTCCGTTGAAAGGGTGGAGGGGTATATTAAATCCTCGTGTTGATACCATTCGGGTACCTTGTCCCTCATTGATTTGCGGGCAATGATCTGATCTACTGCAAAGCCTACATCTATACCTGGATATTTTTGTGCGGAGAGCAATAATTTATGAATGTCATCGTTCTCGTGTTCTCGGATAAATGCAATTATTTCGGGTGTCATCATACGTGATTCTTTGTAGGCGAAAGTAATGAAATTTCCTCTTTAATAGAGAATTGATGACATGAAAAATCCCCCTCAAAAGTAATCTTCTTTTGGGGGGGATTTTCAGAAAGCAGGTATTACTTGTAGATTTCTGCCAGCTTCTGTAAAAGTTCTTCGCCTCTTAAACCGACAGCGGCAATTTTCCCTTCCGGGTCAATTAATAAAGTCATGGGAATACCAGTTACTCCATATAACTGGGCTGCTTCGCATTGCCATCCTTTCAAGTCGGATAACTGTGGCCAACTCATTCCCAATTCTTTAACAGCTTGCTCCCAGGCCTCTTTTTTATTGTCTAAGGAAACTCCGATAATCTCAAAACCTTTGGGGTGATATTGCTCGTAAGCTTTTACCACGTTAGGCATTTCTCCACGGCATGGGCCGCACCAGGATGCCCAGAAGTCTACTAAAACGTAATTTCCTTTACCGGCATAGTCGGATAATTTGCGGTTTTCTCCTTTTATATCGGTCATGGTGAAGTCAGTGAATTGAACTCCAGTAACTTTTCTTTTGGCCGTTTCCAGGTATTGGAGAGTTTTCTTTAATAACACGTTGTCCCGATACTTGTAATCTTTTAAGAAATTATCCACGAAATCAACCTCTAAAGCTTCTGCATAGTTCAACAGAAAATACACGGGTGCCATGTTGTCTTTATTCGAGATGATACCATTCTTCAACGCTGCCAATTGATTCTGTACAATGTTTGACCATGCCTGATCCAGTCGTTGGGCTGTAGTATCCGGTAGTTGTCCGTTGTATTTTTCTGATAACATGCCTGCTTCTTGTTGCAGTTGCATTTGAGCCATACTTCCTTGGGAAATTGTCGTCATGACTTGGATCATATTGCGATTTATGTCTGATCCGTCAAATTGTACACCATTCTCTAAGGTGATATTGGTGTTTGTTTCATCAAGGATGAAGGCTACAACTACTTGCATCCCTTTATTATCCCCACAAATGGATACAAGTTGTGGCATTCTGGCATTTCCTTTTAACGTGAAAGTCCCGTTTTCTCCCGTGGTGCTGTCAATAGCCATTCGCTCTTCGATAGAAAATAAGTATATTTTCTCCGGTTTAAAATTCTCTCCCTTGTACTTGTTCACGAAAGTGATGTTGTAGGAGTTTTGTGCAAAAAGGGCGAAATAACATAATGAAAATAACGCACCTAAAATTAACTTTTTCATGTTTCTGTGTATTTGGGGTGATTAATATTTTGCGAAGCCTAATATTTACAAGTTTACTTTAGATTTTCATAGAAGAACTTCCATAAACTGTCATTTAATGGGGGAGGGGCCATGATGGTGATTTTCTCTTGCTTCACGGGGTGAACAAAAGTTATGGAGCGGGCATGCAGGTTTATACCGCCTCCTTCATTGGAACGCGGGAATCCATATTTTAAATCCCCTTTGATGGGACAACCGATTTTGGCCAATTGGCAACGGATTTGGTGATGGCGTCCCGTGCATAACGTTACCTCCAGCAGGTAATACCGTTGTGCACAACCTAAAAGCTGATACTTGAGTACGGCTTTCTTGGCATTCTTCTTGGGCTGGTTATAAGCGTAAGATTTGTTCTTCTCGCTATCTCGAACAAGATAGTGTATCAATGTTCCTTCTTCTTCCTCCGGCAGGTTTCCTACAATGGCCCAATATATTTTCGTTATTTCTTCATCACGTTCCTGGAACATTTTGTTCAATCGCACCAGGGCTTTGCTGGTTTTGGCGAAAAGCACGACACCGCTCACGGGGCGATCCACCCGGTGAGGAATCCCGAGAAATACATCTCCGGGTTTGTTATATTTCTCCTTGATATAGGCTTTCACTTTTTCGCTCAGGGGTGTATCTCCACTTGGATCCTCCTGTACAATATCGGAAATCTGTTTGTTTACCGCGATAATGTGATTGTCCTCGTATAATATTTCTAAATCTTTCATAACCGTTATCTTCTCAATATTGTTCTCTTTCATTGGGGAAATTGCGGCTTTTGACATCTTGGATATAATTCGTCACGGCTCCTGTTATTTCCGCGTATAAATTATGGTAGCGCCGCAAGAATCTTGGTGAGAATTCCTGATTGATTCCCAGCATATCATGCACAACCAACACTTGTCCGTCTACGCCACCGCCAGCACCGATTCCAATAATCGGGATGGTTACCTCCCGTGTGACACGAGCTGCCAATGCCGCGGGGACCTTTTCCAGAACGATGGCGAAACATCCGGCCTCTTCCAAGGCATGTGCATCTGCTATTAGATTTTCGGCTTCTGTTTCTTTTTGGGCGCGTACGGCGTATGTCCCGAATTTGTGGATGCTTTGAGGCGTTAATCCCAGGTGCCCCATAACGGGAATACCCGCAGATAAGATGCGGTTAACCGACTCGATAATTTCTTTTCCACCCTCCATCTTTACGGCATCCGCGCTTGTTTCTTTCATGATTCTGATGGCAGAACTAAGGGCTTCTTTACTATTTCCCTGGTAACTGCCGAAAGGCATGTCCACGACTACCAAGGCCCGTTCAACCCCTCTTACCACGGATGCCCCGTGATAGATCATCTGGTCAAGTGTGATCGGTAGCGTCGTCTCGTGTCCTGCCATAACATTGGAAGCGGAATCTCCCACGAGGATGACATCTATCCCTGCTTTATCAATAATCTGTGCCATTGAGAAATCGTAAGCCGTGAGCATACTGATTTTCTCCCCCTTTAGTTTCATTTCGGACAACACGTGGGTAGTGACTTTCTTTATTTGCTTGTGAACTGACATGACTTGCTAAGACTTATTTAGATCCTTGATTTGAAAATGTTCCGATAATAGTTTGAGACCCTATCACCTTCTCTCCAAGTTTCACTTTGATTTGGGTATCGAGGGGCAGGTACAAATCCACCCTTGAGCCGAATTTGATAAAACCTGCGTGGTGGTCTTGGCGGGCTTTGTTCCCTACTACCGCGTAAGAAACAATACGTTTGGCCATTGCTCCTGCAATCTGGCGCATCACGATCTCTTGTCCGTTATGTGCTTGGATGGCAATGGTCGTCCGTTCGTTCTCCGTTGAGGATTTTGGCAGGTAGGCTGCCATGTATCTTCCCTTGTGGTATTTGAAGTATTTTATGATTCCGTTGATGGCGTACCAGTTTATGTGTACGTTGAAAATATTCATGAAAACCGACACCTGAATACATTGGCATTTCAGGTACTCGGGTTCAAACGTTTCTTCTATCACGACTATTTTACCGTCAGCCGGGCATAATATCGTGTTGTCGTCCACCTGAATGTGGCGTTTCGGGAAACGGAAGAAATTCACGATAAGCAAATAAAATATAGTGCTAACGCCGATGGTGATGCGGCATATTTGCAGGTTGCCGATGAAAGCAAATACTAATGCGTTTATAATCATCAGGATTATAAATATTTTGATAAGTAGCAAATAACCTGCCTTATGTATCTTCATAGCTTTTTAGTTTAATGGATGGCAAAATTAATACATGAATTCCATATAAACAAAAATTGCCGGAATCGTGAAAATGATGGCGTCGAATCGGTCGAGTATTCCCCCGTGTCCCGGTAAGATATTACCGGAGTCTTTGACCTCAATACTTCGTTTAAACAACGATTCCAATAAATCACCGTAGATGCCGAATACGACAACAATGCAGGAGATGATTGCAGTATCCACAATTGTGTAGCCTTCGATGTATGGCGCCACGAGTAGCCCGATAACAATGGTCATGATTCCACCGCCGATAGCTCCTTCCCAGGATTTCTTGGGAGATATACGTGGGAATAATTTATGCTTGCCGAACTTACAGCCGAATAAATAGGCAAACGTGTCATTAATCCATACCAGCAGGAAAGGGAAAAAAATGATTTCCGGCATCCAGGTTCCCGAGGTTTGGTAGGGTAGATATATCAGTAGCGTGAATGGTAGACTGATATACAGAATGGCATAATAGGAAAATGCAAGATTCATAAAACCGTTTCCCTTGTTCCGGTAGAGTTCCCGAATGGCCATAATGAAGGTCAGGAGAAAGAAAAACAGGTATCCGTCCCAGTAGTTGATGTAATTGTGCAGGAATCCGACCGTAAATAATACGCTACCGCAAATGATACAAAATACCAGGTTCACGTGGATATTCATGTGTTTTGCCATCCGGCTGAACTCCACCAGTCCCAGGATGTTGATCACGAAGAATAGCACATAAAAGCAAATAGGGTGTATGAAGATACACCCTGTTAGAATCACGACAAATAAAAAGCCGCTGATAGTTCTTTTTAAAAAATTACTCACCGTCACGATTATTTTCGATTACACTTTCTGTCTCTGTAGACTCTTCTTTGGATTGATTATCCTCATCCTCGTCCCAAGGGCGTTTACCCAAGATCCGCTCCAGGTCATCACTGAAGATCACTTCTTTCTCGATCAGTAATTCAGCCACTTGTTTATGCTGTTCCTGATGTTCTCTCAGGATAGTTTTGGCACGTTCGTAGGCGGTAGAAATCATCTCTTTCACTTCGGAGTCAATCAATTCGGCCGTTTTCTCGGAATAGGGCTTCGTGAAGCTGAAATCGCTTTGGCCGGTGGAATCGTAGTAACTCAACATGCCGACCTTCTCGCTCATACCGAAGATGGAAACCATGGCGTAAGCCTGCTTCGTGGCCCGCTCCAGGTCATTCTGGGCACCCGTGGAGATTTCGTTGAACACCAGTTCTTCGGCGGCCCGTCCTCCAAGCAGGGAGCACATTTGGTCAAGCAACTGGTCCTTGGTGGTTATCTGGCGTTCCTGGGGTAAATACCAGGCGGCTCCCAGGGCTTTGCCTCGCGGTACGATAGTCACTTTCAACAGCGGATGGGCATGTTGCAACAGCCAGGATACCGTGGCATGTCCGGCCTCGTGGTAGGCGATATTCCGTTTTTCGCTCGGTTTGATCATCTTGCTGCGATTTTCCAAACCGCCCACGATACGGTCGATGGCATCCAGGAAGTCCTGCTTGTCCACGGCTGATTTATCTTTACGGGCAGCAATCAAGGCGGCTTCATTGGCCACGTTGGCAATATCCGCCCCGGAGAAACCAGGGGTCTGCTTGGCCAGGAAACTGATGTCAATATCCTGCGCCAGTCTCAGTGGTTTCAAGTGTACCTTGAAAATGGCTTCCCGGTCTTTCAATTCCGGAAGGTCCACGTTGATTTGTCTGTCGAATCGGCCGGCACGTAACAATGCACTGTCCAGTATATCTGCGCGGTTCGTGGCCGCGATGATGATGACTCCAGAATTCGTCTCGAATCCGTCCATCTCCGTGAGCAATTGGTTCAGCGTATTCTCGCGCTCGTCGTTGGCTCCCATGTTCGGGTTTTTGCCGCGGGCGCGCCCGATGGCGTCAATCTCGTCGATGAACACGATACACGGGGCTTTCGCTTTTGCTTGCTGGAACAGGTCGCGAACCCGGGAAGCTCCCACACCCACGAACATCTCCACGAAATCCGAACCGGACATCGAGAAGAAGGGTACGTTTGCCTCTCCCGCCATGGCTTTTGCCATCAAGGTCTTACCTGTTCCCGGAGGGCCGACCAGCAACGCACCTTTCGGGATTTTTCCTCCCAGCTTGGTGTATTTGTCCGGGTTTTTCAGGAAGGATACGATTTCTTCCACTTCCTGCTTGGCCTCAGCCAGTCCGGCTACATCCTTGAATGTGATTTTGATATTGGATTCCCGATCAAATAATTTGGCCTTGGATTTGCCCACGTTGAATATACCGCTTCCACCTCCGCCGCCCATGCTTTTATTCATCCGGCGGAAGAAGATAAACCAGATGCCGACAATCAGCAACAACGGGAATATCAGCGAGAAGAAATCCGTCCACTTGTATTCCGACTCGTACACGATTTCTATCCATTGGTCTTCGGGAAGTTCTTTCTGGGCTTCCCGCATGTTCTGCTCGAAAGCCTCGAAGGAACCCACCGTGAACACGTAATGCGGGCCTTTCTGGTTATTCTTGAAACCGCGGGCCACCAGGTCGGCGTGATTCTCGATTTTGTCCGGTTTCAGGTACACTTCCACCTCCCCGGAATTGGAGATGGCGACTAACCGTTGAATCTCCTGTTTGTCCAGCAGGGAAGTTTTGACCTTCTGCCAGCTTGTTTTTTCCGGGCTGGCCGACAACCCGAAGAATTGGAACCCGATAATGATCGCGAATATCAGGATATACATCCAGTATCCGTTCATCTTGGGCGTTTTGGGTGATTTCCCTCCGACAGGGGGAAAATTAAAGTTATCGTTTTTCTTTTTCTCTACCATATCTGTTTTATTATTCTGAATACTTACTAATTTCCGCATCCATCCAAAAATCCTCCAGTTGGTAAAAATCCCGTTGTTCCTTCTGGAAAATATGGACAACCACATCGCCATAGTCCATGACTATCCACTGAGCCTGATCACTGCCTTCCACGTGCAGGGGGCGTTCCCGCAGCTGCTCGTTCACGTCGTCGTAAACAAAATCTGCCATGCTGCTCACGTGCGTATTGGACGTTCCGTGGCAGATTACGAAGAAACGACAAAAGCAATTCTCTATCCTTCTTAAATCAATCTTTGTTATATCTAAACCCTTGTGCTCCTGTAAGGTGTTGATCACTTGGGTGACTAATCTTTCTTCAGCACTCATTCCAAAAACATGTTCTATAGCGACTACAAATATAATACTTTATTTTATCCAAACACGTAAAACCTTTTTCTCTTCATTCTTTTTCATGAAATATGTAGGGATTCCTCCTTGTCTGCCGGTTTATTTAATTTTTTGGAGACGTATGGTTTTTTTTCGAATCTTGCGTGTATTTAAAAATCTTCTTTATAGATTTGCGTCACTCGTGATGGCTGTTTTTCCCGGGTGGGGTAATAGCCAGGACGACATGAGGTTTAACTAAGTTATACAATTACAGGAGAAATGGAGAAATATCTGATACCCTTAGTGCCGGGACCGGTGAGTGTGCCGCGGGAAATCCTGAACGTGGCGGCTCAGAATTTTGGCTCTGCCGACTTGGAGCCGGAATACGTTAAATTATATCTGGAGACAGAAGCATTGTTACAGCAGATCATGCGTACCAAGAACCGGGTGGTCATCCAGACGGGCGAGGGTATGCTGGGCCTTTGGACGGCCTTGAAGAGCACCTTGCTGCCGGGTGACCGGGTGCTGGTTCTCTCTACCGGCTTGTTCGGGGAGGGGTTTGCCGATATGGCGAAAGCCATCGGCTGTGAGACCCGCCTGCTCGCTTTCGGTTACGACGAGACCTTCCGCGATTTCGATGCCATAGAGAAGGCTATCCGGGAGTTCCAACCCAAGATGATTACCATGGTGCAGAATGAGACCCCCAGCGGGACGATGAACCCCGTTCAGGAGATCGGTGACCTTAAAGTGAAGTACGGGGTACCCCTCTTGTGCGTGGATATTGTTTCCGGGGTGGGCGGTACTCCGATTCACGTGGACGACTGGCATGTCGACCTCGCTCTCGGTGGTTCGCAGAAATGCCTTTCCGCTCCGGCCAGCATGTCATTCCTTGCCGTGAGTGATCAGGCCTGGGATATCGTGAAGCAGGTGAAATACGTGGGCTACGAGGCATTGTTGCCTTTCCTGACAGCCACGGAGACGGCTTACTTCCCCTACACGCCTTATTGGCAGGGAACCGCCCAGTTGAAACGGGCCTGTGAGCTGATTCTCGAGGAAGGGCTGGACAGTTGTATCGCCCGCCACGAGAAAGTGGCCAAGTATTGCCGTGACCGCATCCGCAAGATGGATTTGAAGCTTTATCCCGTGGAGGGTGCGATCTGCTCGCCGACGGTAACGGCCGTTTACGTGCCTTCCGCGCTCACGTGGAAACAACTGGACAATGATTTGCGGGAGCAGGGAATGGTCGTGGGTGGCAATTACGGTTGCCTGGCCGGCAAAGTTTTTCGCATCGGCCACATGGGAACCCAGGCCAACATGAACCTGTTGAAGGAAGCGATGGATATCTTGGAAACCGTCGTGCATGACATTTGAATCAATCAACTATCGGGGAAAAATACAAAATTGCAATAATATGGACTACAGATTTGAAATCAGTTTACCGGACAGCTCGGATTTTAGATGCGAGATCGCCATCAATGGAGAGCAGACTTTCCTGGATTTCTACGACAAGATCGTGGAGACGTTGAATTATGACCGTTCCCAGATGGCTTCTTTCTTCACCCTGGACCGCATGGGAAACCGCGTGAAGGAGATTGCCTTGATGGATATGTCGGATGATGAGGAGAATGCCACCCTCGTGATGGACAACACGAAGATTTCTGATGTCGTGAAACCCGGGTGTCTGGAGTTGGAATACGTGTACGATTTCTTCAATAATAAGTACCTGCGCGTGGAATTTGCCGGCGAGTATCACCGTGATTCTTCCGACGTGCTGCCCGTTTGCCTCTGTTGCGAGGGCGATATTCCCGAGCAGACTTTCTATGACGGGGATAACGACGACTGGGAGATTGACAGTCCCGAGGAGGAATACGACGGCGATTACGATGACAGTTTCATGGAGGAATTCGGGAACGATGATTACGATGACGAGGACCGTAAACCTCGCCGCCGCAGCAGTTACGACGATGATGACTACTACCGTGACGAGCGTTACGAGAGCCTGGACGATTATATCGACAAGCTGTGATTCATGGGGAAGAACCTGATCGTCCTGCTCGGTCCCACGGGAGTGGGGAAGACCGATTTGAGCATCGGGCTTGCCCGGGCGTTGGGATCACCCGTGGTGTCCTGCGATTCGCGGCAGATTTATAAGGAAATGACTATAGGGACAGCCGTGCCGACTCGTGAACAGTTGGCCGCTGTCCCTCATTTTTTCATACAGACCGTTTCTGCGCGGGATTATTTCAATTGCTGGCAATTCGAGCAACAGGCCCTGGCCCTCCTCCGCGAGCTTTTCCGCGAGCGGGATGCCGTGTTGATGACGGGCGGCTCCATGATGTATATCGATGCTGTGTGCGAGGGAATCGACGAGGTTCCCGATGTACGTCCCGATGTACGGGAGGAGGTGAAATGTCTCTTCGAGGAGAAGGGATTGGCCCATCTCCAGGAAATGCTTCTTCAGCTCGATCCCGAGCATTATCGTCGCGTGGATTTGCGCAACGGGCGGCGGGTAGTGCATGCCGTGGAAGTCTGCCTTTCGGCCGGGCGGCCTTATTCTTCCTTCCTGACCGATACCGTGAAGCAACGCGACTTCTCCATTATCAAGATTGGATTAAATCGTGAGCGGGAGGAACTCTACGACCGCATCAATCGGCGGGTGGACCAGATGGTCGCCGAGGGATTCGAGGAAGAGGCTCGTGCCCTTTATCCGCTGCGTCACCTGAATGCCCTGAACACCGTTGGATACAAGGAATGGTTCGATTATTTCGACGGGAAAACCTCCCGCGAGGAGGCCATCCGGCTCATTAAGCGCAACACGCGCAACTATGCCAAGAAACAGTTGTCCTGGTTCCGCCGCAACCCTTCCATCCATTGGTTTCATCCCGATGAGGGTGAAGCCGTGCTGCAACGGGTGCGGGAGTTGATGCGGTGAATGAATTTTCCTTTTTTGTTTGGCTGGAACGACAAATTTTTTGGAAAATAGTAGTGGTTTTCCGTTTTTATTTTATATTCGCGTAAACCAAATTTAATAATACAATGAAAAAGTACGTTTGCACAGTTTGTAATTACGTTTATGACCCCGCGGTAGGGGATCCGGACAGCGGTATCGCTCCGGGAACGGCTTTCGAGGATATCCCGGCAGATTGGGTTTGCCCGCTCTGCGGCGTCGGGAAAGAGGATTTCGAGCCGGTTGAAGAGTGAAAGTGAAGTGTTTAACCTTTAGATAAGGATGTCCCCCGCGGGCATCCTTTTTATTTTGCCTGTCTCGGCGAGAGAATTTCTTCTTATTTTTTTCAAGGGAAGATTTGTATATTCAAATGAATGTTTATATATTTGTGCATCTAAAAAACGAGAGATATGTCAGAAGAATGCTTAACGAAAGAAGATTTGGAACGCCTGGCCTACACCCTTAAAGCGGTGGCTCATCCCAACCGCCTGCGGATTATCTGCCTCTTGTCCCACAACGGGGAGATGAATGTTTCCGACATTTGCGAGCGGATGGAGTGCAGTCAGGCTCTGATATCCCACCACCTGAACGATATGCTGGCCAAGGGGATTCTTGTACTGCGCCGGGAAGGACGCAATGCCTTCTACGCCCTGGCCGACGACCGGGTTACGGGAGCCATGCGCTGCATGATGAAGTGTACCCGTTAAGGGTATTTTTTTACCTTAATATATAAATGTATATTTAACTATTTGATAATACATAAAACCAAAGAGATATGAAAGAACAGAAGAACACCAGCGAGAAACCAAAAACCTACGTGATCATCGGGGGCGTTGCCGGCGGAGCATCTGCGGCGGCCCGTTTACGCCGTTTGGACGAAGGGGCGGAGATCGTCCTTGTCGAGCGGGGAGCGTATATTTCCTATGCCAATTGCGGTTTGCCCTATTATATCGGTGATGTGATTGCCGAACGGGAGAAGCTTTTCGTGCAGACGGCCGAGGGATTCGCTACCCGTTTCCGGGTGGATGTACGGGTACGCACGGAGGCGGTTCGGGTTAATCCCGTGGGAAAGACCGTCCTGCTTCGCGATTTGAACACGGGGCGGGAGACGGAACTCGCCTACGACAAGCTCATCCTCTCGCCGGGAGCCGAACCGGTACGTCCGCCGCTGCCGGGTATCGATACGGAGGGAATCTTCACGCTCCGCAACGTGGCGGATACCGATCGTATCAAGGCTCACGTTTCCCGCCAGGGTATCCGTCGGGCGTTGATTGTCGGGGCCGGTTTCATCGGCCTCGAGATGGCGGAGAACCTGCACGCTCTCGGCGTGGATGTGGCCGTCGTGGAGATGGCCGACCAGGTGATGACTCCCGTCGACTTTGAGATTGCCTCCCCCGTGCATCGCCACCTCGAGGAGAAGGGCGTGGGACTTCGCCTGAGGGAAGCCGTGACGGGCTTTGCCCGCGAGGGGGAGGGAATTGCCGTTTCCTTCCGTGACGGTGGCCGTGTGGTGGTCGATATGGTGATTCTTTCCATCGGGGTACGCCCGGATGCCCGCTTTGCCCGGGAAGCTGGCTTGCGGGTGGGTGAGACAGGGGGTATCTGGGTTAACGAACACCTGCAGACCTCCGATCCTGATATCTACGCCGTGGGCGATGCCATCGAGTTTCCCCATCCCCTGACGGGCAAGCCTTCCCTTTCTTTCCTGGCCGGACCGGCCAACAAGCAGGGACGTATCTGTGCCGACAATGTTGTTCTCGGTAATACGTCCGTCTACAAGGGGGCGATTAATACCGCTATCGCGAAGGTGTTCGACCTCACCGTCGGGGCCACCGGTATGTCGGCGAAGTTGCTGGAGCGTAACGGCATGGTCTATCGCGAGGCCATCGTGCATCCCGCTTCCCACGCCGGCTATTACCCCGGGGCTATCCCGATGACCATCAAGGTGAATTTCGACCCGACTTCCGGCAAGCTCCTCGGGGCGCAGGTGGTGGGTTATGACGGGGCGGACAAGCGGCTGGAGATGATGGCGGCGGTCATTCGCCAGGGCGGCACGGTGTATGACCTGATGGAACTCGAGCAGGCCTACGCACCTCCCTATTCCTCGGCGAAGGACCCCGTGAATATGGCCGGCTTCGTGGCCGACAATATCCTCGCCGGGCGGGTGAAGCCCATCAGCTGGCGGGAACTCGATGCCCTGCCCTCGGGAAAGACCTTCCTCGTGGATACGCGTACGGCGGATGAGTGTGCCCTGGGAATGATTCCGGGAGCGGTGAATATTCCCGTCGACGAGTTGCGAGGCCGTCTTGGCGAACTGCCCCGGGACAAACGCGTCGTGGTCTACTGTGCCGTTGGTTTGCGGGGTTACCTGGCGGCCCGTCTCCTGGCCGGGCATGGCATCGAGGCCTGGAACCTCACCGGGGGATTCAAGACCTGGCAGGCCGTTCATGCCCCGCTATCGGGTAATCTCTTCCCGGGGAACGGGGGCGGCTGTCCCGACGGTTCGGGAAGAGGTCGACAGAATACGGGCAATGGCTCCTCCTGCTGTTCCGCGGCGGCTTCCGGGAACTCGGTCGTGGCCGGTAAATCCGCGGTTGCTTCGGCTGCCGGCTGTTGCTCGACAGCGGCATCGGGGGGTGCTGCCTCGGACGGTGGAAGTCCTGCCCCGGCAGACGATTGCCCGGTCTCTCTCCGCGTGGATGCCTGTGGCTTGCAATGCCCCGGGCCGGTGCGGCGGTTGAAGGAGGGCGTCGATTCCCTCGCCGAGGGGGAATGCCTGGAGATTAAGGCTACCGATCCCGGCTTTGCCCGCGACGTGGAGGCTTGGGCACGGGTGACGGGCAACCGTCTCCTCTCCCTCGCCAACGAGCGGGGCATCATTACTGCCTGGGTAGCCCGGGGCGTGAAAAATCCCGGGGCGTCAGCCCCGGTGGCTTCCTTGCCCGAAGCGAAGACCATAGTCGTCTTCAGCGACGACCTCGACCGGGCGCTGGCCTCCTTCGTTATCGCCAACGGTGCGGCCTCCCTCGGCCGGAAGGTGACCATGTTTTTCACCTTCTGGGGGCTGAATGTCATCAAGCGCGAGCGTCCGCCCCGCGTCCGCAAGTCGCTCGTCGAGCGTGCTTTCGGCTGGATGATGCCTGCGGGTTCCCGTTCCCTGAAGCTCTCCAAGATGCACATGTTCGGCATGGGTACGGGGATGATGCGCCGCGTGATGCGTGACAAGGGAGTCGATTCCCTCGAGCGACTCATGGCGCAGGCCCGGGAAGCCGGCGTGGAATTCATCGCCTGCCAGATGTCGATGGACGTGATGGGCGTGCGTCCCGAGGAGTTGCTCGACGGGGTGAAGGTGGGCGGTGTTGCCTCCTACCTCGAGCGTGCGGAGGATGCCAACGTGAACCTGTTCATATAAATAAAGACTGTCCGGGGAGCTGGGTGCGTGCTCCCGGCCGTCGTTGGAAATGCGGTCGGGCGTAAAAAAGAAAGAGACGGTGTGGCCATCGGCCACCCGTCTCTTTTCTTTTCAGCCCGTGGCGGAATCGCCCGCGGGTTATCTCGTGCCCGGGAATCACCCCGGGGGAAAGGATTGTCCTTCCGTTTTCAGCCCGGGCCGGGAGGCTTTTCCCCCCTTGCCCGGCCGTTATCAGTGTGCCCACTCGGCGAAGAAGTCGTTCCCCTTGTCATCCACGATGATGAATGCCGGGAAATTCTCCACCCGGATTTCCCGGATGGCTTCCATGCCCAGTTCCTCGAAGGCTACCACCTTCACGCTCTTGATGCTCTCCTTGGCGAGGATTGCGGCCGGTCCGCCGATGGAGCCCAGGTAGAATCCGCCGTGCTTCTGGCAGGCATCCGTCACCGCCTTCGAGCGGTTACCCTTGGCCACCATGATCATTGAACCGCCGTGATCCTGGAACAGGTCGACGTACGGGTCCATACGTCCGGCAGTCGTCGGTCCGAAACTACCCGACGGCATACCCGCGGGAGTCTTGGCCGGTCCGGCGTAGTAGATGGGGTGTTTCTTGAAATATTCCGGCATCGGTTCCCCGGCATCCAGCATGGCTTTGATGCGGGCGTGGGCGATGTCGCGGGCCACGATGAGCGTACCCGACAGGTTCAACCGCGTTTTGATGGGGTACTTCCGCAGTTCGGCTAGTACCTCGTCCATCGGCCGGTCGAGGTCGATGTTCACGGCCGGGGCCAGGGCCGGTGTTTCGGTCGGCAGGAAGCGGGCTGGGTTCTTCTCCAGTTGCTCGAGGAAGATACCTTCCTTCGTGATTTTCGCCTTGATGTTGCGGTCCGCGCTACAGCTTACGCCGATGCCCACGGGGCAGGAGGCGGCGTGGCGGGGCAGGCGGATGACACGCACGTCATGCACCCAGTACTTGCCACCGAATTGGGCGCCGATACCCAGGTCGCGGCATATTTTCAGGATTTTCTCCTCCCATTCCAGGTCGCGGAAGGCTTGTCCGCCCTCGTTGCCCTCGGTGGGAAGGTTGTCGTAATACCCGGCGGAGGCTTTCTTCACCGTCGTGAGGCAGGCCTCGGCCGACGTTCCGCCGATGACCACGGCCAGGTGATACGGCGGGCAGGCCGACGTCCCGAGGTCCGTGATGTGCTGCTTGATGAATTTCGTCAGCGCCTCCTCCGTGAGCAGAGCCTTCGTCTGCTGGTAGAGGAAGGTCTTGTTGGCGGAGCCCCCTCCCTTGGTGATGAAGAGGAACTCGTACTTGTCGCCCGGCGTGGCGTACAGGTCTATCTGGGCGGGCAGGTTTGTGCCCGAGTTTTTCTCGTTGAACATGGAGAAGGGAACCACCTGGGAGTAGCGCAGGTTGCGGTCGCGGTACGTCTCGAACACGCCTCGGGAGATGGCCTCGGCGTCGTTGCATCCCGTCCACACGTTCTCGCCCTTCTTGCCGATGCAGATGGCGGTACCCGTGTCCTGGCAGGTGGGCAGTTGTCCCTCGGCGGCCACCACCTGGTTCATCAGCATGGTATGGGCCACGAATTTATCGTTGTCGCTGGCTTCCGGGTCGGCGAGGATGTTGGCCAGTTTCTCCAGGTGGGAAGCGCGCAGGTAGAACGATACGTCGGCGTATGCCTCGCGGGCCAGGAGTTCCAGCCCTTCCTTTTCAACTTTCAGTATTTCGCGTCCGTCTACCGTGATGGTCTTCACGTGGTCGCGTGTCAGCAGGCGGTATTCCGTGCTGTCCTTTTGAACCGGGAACGGTTCTTGATACTTGAATTCTGCCATCGTGTAATTTATTTAGTGTTTGAAATTTTGTCTCGTGCAAATGTAGAAAAATTTCCGGAATCTGTCTCCCTTTTCCCCCGATTCTTTCCGGGACACCCGGGGGATGATATTTTAAGAAATAATTAAGAAATCAACAATAGTTTTTAACTCGTATTGGAAAAATACGCTTAATGTCGTCATAAAATGCTGGTTCGAAGTTGGATAGGTTGACGATTCCTGCCCAAACTTCCCTGTAAGTTCCCCGTAACTTCCCTGCAAGTCCCCTGCTTTGCCGGGGAATGTTTTAGTGAAATAGTGTTAACAAACGGGGTGCGGGGTGAAGGAGGCATGAAGGTGTCTTCCTTTTCGCGTATATTCGCGATACGGGTGGGGGAAATCCCCGGTCGGGGAGGAAGGGGGGATGGTTGTTTGTTGACTTTAAACGATTGGATACATGGAAGTGACGTTATACTGGATTATCCTGGTTTTTCTCGTGGTGGAGTTCGCCCTCGAGCGATGGCTGGAGGGGTTGAACCGGCGGGCGATGTCGCCCCGTTTGCCGGATGCCCTGCGGGGGATTTACGATGAGGCGGAGTATGCCCGTTTCCTTGCTTACAAGCGGGACGGGGGACGGCTGGATGCCTGGTCGTCGGGAGTGACGTTCGCCGTGACGCTGGTGTTCCTGGCGGCGGGCGGATTCGGGTGGTTCGACGGCGTGGTGGGAGCGGCCGTGACGCATCCCGTGTGGCGGGCGGTGGTGTTCGTGGTGGCGTTGGCGGTGGTGTCGACGCTGGTGGAGCTGCCGTTCGATTATCTGGCGACGTTCCGCGTGGAGGAGCGTCACGGGTTCAACCGTTCGACGCGGGCCACGTTCTGGGCCGATGCCGTGAAGGGACTGCTGCTGACGGTGGTGCTCGGCGGGGCGTTGATGGCCGTCGTGACGTGGATTTACACGCTGGTGGGCCCATCCTTCTGGTGGATGGCCTGGGTGGTGCTGACCGTGTTCGGGCTGCTGATGTCCATGTTCTACAGTAACCTGATTGTGCCCCTCTTCAACAAGCAGCGGCCGTTGCCGGAGGGGACGTTGCGCCGCCGCCTGGAGGATTTCGCCCGCGGGGTGGGATTCCGGGTGCGGGATATTTACGTGATTGACGGTTCGCGCCGTTCGACGAAGGCCAATGCCTATTTCACGGGCCTGGGGCCGAGGAAGCGGGTGGTGCTTTACGATACGTTGCTCGACGAGTTGACGGAGGACGAGGTGGTGGCCGTGCTGGCGCACGAGATCGGGCATTACCGCCTGCATCACGCGGTGAAGGGGATGGTGGTGTCGTTCCTGCACGCGGGGTTGATGCTGTGGCTGTTCTCCCTGTGCGTGGGGCGGCCGGAGTTGTCGTTGGCGCTGGGGGGCCGGGAGGCGACGTTCGAGCTGGGGATGATGGCCTTCATGCTGCTGTACGGGCCGGTGGAGGCGGTGCTGGGTGTGGCGATGAATGCGTGGTCGCGGCGCCACGAGCTGGAGGCCGACGCTTTCGCGGCGGCGCGGCTGGACGGGGAATGGCTGGTGTCCGGGCTGAAGAAGCTGGCGGTGAAGTCGCTGAGCAACCTGACGCCGCACCCGTGGTACGAGTTTGTTAATTATTCGCATCCCTCGTTGCTCAGGCGGGTGGAGGCTATCCGAAATATAAAAAAATAACGATACATGAGAGCGATTATTATTACGATTGGCGATGAGATTCTGCTGGGGCAGATTGTCGACACGAATAGCCGGTTTATCGCCGACCGGTTGACCAAGGTTGGTATCGAGGTGACGCGGATGTTGTCCGTGAGTGATGAGGAGTATGATATCGAGGAGAGGATGATGATGTCCCTGTTTGACTGTGATATCGTGGTGATGACCGGTGGTTTGGGACCGACGAAGGATGACGTGACGAAGCGGATGCTGTCGAGGTTGTTCCGGATGGAACTGGTGGAGGACCCGGAGGTGCTGGCGAACGTGGAGCGGTTGATTGCCAACGGGGGGATGAGAATGAACCCGGGGAACCGGAGTCAGGCGCTGGTGCCGAATGGGTGCCGGGTGCTGATGAACCGGAAGGGAACGGCTCCCGGGATGTGGTTCGAGCGCCGGGGAAAGGTGATCGTGGTGTTGCCGGGGGTACCGTTCGAGATGGAGGATTTGATGGATCGGGAGGTGGTGCCCGCGTTGCAGGAGCGTTTCCCGGGGTTGTTGCTGGATTACCGGGTGGTGAAGGTGTACGATATCCCGGAGTCGGAGCTGTCGCTGCGGCTGGAGGGATTCGAGGAACGGTTGCCGGAAGGACTGTCGCTGGCCTATTTGCCGTCGCCGGGCATGGTGCGGTTGCGGTTGACGGCCCGTGGGGTGAAGCCGGAGGTACTGGACGAGTGGTTGGCTGTGTTGTGCGGGGAACTGGAGGGCTTGCGGGTGCTGGAAGGTGATGAGGCAAGCCTGGAGAACGAGGTGGTGACGTTACTGACGGAACGGGGACTGACACTGGCCACGGCGGAGAGTTGCACGGGCGGGAACGTGGCTGCCCGGGTGGTGTCGGTAGCCGGGGCTTCGGCTTGTTTCCGGGGCAGCGTGGTGGCTTACGCCAATGACGTGAAGGAAAAGGTGCTGGGTGTTTCCGGCGAGGACCTGGAGCGTCACGGGGCGGTGAGCGAGCCGGTGGTGCGGCAGATGGCCGAGGGTGTGCGGCGGTTGCTGGGTGCCGATTACGGCGTGGCGACTTCCGGTGTGGCCGGACCGACGGGCGGTACGCCGGAGAAGCCGGTGGGAACGGTATGGATTGCCGTGGCCTCGCCCGAGGGAACGGTGTCCGAACGTTTTGTGTTCTCGTTTACCCGCGAGCGGAATATCGACAAGGCGACGATGAAGGCGCTGGGTATGCTGCTGGAGCGGATGAAGGCTTCCCGCGGTTGAGCAGGTTGCTCCCGGGGAGGTTTTTCCCCGGGAGATGGTAACCGTGTTATCTTTTTGAGCTGGACCCATCGGTCTGTCTGGACGCTTGTTGTTTATGAAAACGGGTAAATTCACTATTCTAATTCGCATGAAAAAAAGATTACTTGCATCAGCTTTAATAAGTTTGTCTCTGCTCTCGCCTCTCGCGGGAGGAAGTCAGGAGACCTCGTCTGCCACGACATCTGCAGCTAAGGAAAAACGTATGGAGTGGTTTGCTGATGCCAAATTAGGCATCTTCATCCATTGGGGCATTTATTCGGTGAAAGGGGTATCCGAAAGCTGGTCCTTCTTCAATAACTACCTGCCATACGATGAATACATGAAACAGGTAGAAGGATTCACGGCCTCCCGGTACGACCCGAAACAGTGGGTAGACCTGATTAAGGAAAGCGGTGCCCGGTACACGGTCATCACAACCAAGCATCACGATGGGGTGGCTTTATGGGATACCCGGGCCGGCGACCTGAGTGTTGTCAGGAAAACACCTGCCCAAAGGGACTTGCTTGCCCCGTTTGTCAAGGAAGTGCGTAAAAGTGGCCTCAAGTTGGGATTCTATTATTCATTGCTTGACTGGTCACATCCCGATTACCCGAACAAGACCCGTACCGAGGTACGCTACAAGAATGATCCGGAACGCTGGAGCCGGTTCCGCAAATTCAATTTCGCCCAGCTGAAAGAATTGAACGAAACCTGGAAACCGGATCTTTACTGGTTCGACGGAGACTGGGAACAGAGCGCGGAAGCCTGGAATTCGAAAGGTATTGTCGAGCTGCTCCGTTCCACCAACCCGAATGTCATCATTAATTCCCGTATCCAGGGTTATGGTGATTATGCAACCCCGGAACAAGGGGTGCCCATCGTGCGTCCGAAAGACAATTACTGGGAACTCTGTATGACGATGAATGACTCCTGGGGGTATCAACACACGGATACAAACTACAAATCACCGTACATGCTGCTCCGCACGTTTGTCGACTGTCTGAGCATGGGTGGTAACCTGCTGTTGGATATCGGTCCGAAATCGGACGGGACCATCCCGGAAGAGCAAGTCGCCATACTGAAGGAATTCGGCCGCTGGACTACCAAGCACAAGGAAGCCATCTACGAAACCCGTGCCGGTATCCCGAGCGAACATTTCCAGGGATATACTACCTTAAACAAAGCCGGGGATATCTTGTACCTGTACCTTCCTTACCGTCCGAATGGTCCGATAGAAATCAAAGGTCTGATGAATAAGGTGAACCGCGTATGGGTAGTGGGAAACGGTGCCATGCTGAATTATAAGGTTCACAACAAGAATTACTGGAACGAGGTTCCCGGCAATCTGTATATCGATGTGCCGGAGCATGTGCTGGACGAACAAATCACGGTTATTGCCGTTCTGCTGGACAGTCCCATCAAGCTCTACCGGGGAGTGGGACAAGTCATTGAAAGCAATTGATGTCCTTTTTCTTTCTGTTTGATCTGTTCCCCGTTTTTCAGAAACTTTTTTCCTATCTTTGTTCCCATGAAAAACAGGCTCAGTATGAGATGGTACGGTATGATTTATAAAGGAACGGCATGGACGAGGCAGTAGAACAGACCGGGAAGTTGAGGCCGGGAGCGTGGGGCGCTCTCGAGGGGCTTTACCGGGAGATGCGACCTCGCCTTTATCGTTTTGCCTATTCCTACACGATGAACGGCGACATGGCCGAGGATTTCGTGCAGGATGCTTTCGAGCGGTTGCTCGGGGTGGTGAACACGCTCCCCTGCGATGCCGACGTGCGCAATTACCTGTACACCTCGGTGAAGAACGCCTGCCTGAATTATTACAAGCACCTGCAGGTGGAGGATTCCCACCGATCGAAACTGACGGAGTCGCTCATCTTTGCCGGCACGCTGGAGTACGAGGACCGGGGTGAGCTTTTTGAGCGGGTGCAGGAATTGTTGCAGCAATTGCCCGAGCAACAGCGGATAGTGCTGGAGATGAAGGTATTCAATGACCTGAACTATGCCGAGATAGCTGCCGCCCTGGGCATCTCGGAGCAGACGGTGCATACCCACGTGAAGCGCGCCTACAAGTACATTCGCGAGCATGTTCCTGTTCTTTTGGCGCTGCTCCTTACCCTCGATTCGGGGGAATTGTGGGGGTAATTCGAAATTTTTTTCAAAAAAATGCTTTTTCTTGTCCCCCGTTTTTCGGTTGGGTTGTTTGTATCTATGTAAGGACATTAAAATGGATCGAGATGGAAATAGATACAATCAAGCGAGTTGTCCGGGGACGGGCATCCCGGGAGGAAAGGCGGGAGGTGGAACGCTGGGCGGCGGAATCGGCCGATCGGCAACGCTTCCTGCGTGATGCCCGTCGGTATTACGGGGGTGTGGCCCGGGGAGGGCGACGCCTGCTGTACGGGCTGAGTGGTGTGGCGGCGGTGGCAGCTTCGGTGCTTCTGCTGTGGTGGGTGGGTTTCTTGTTACCTGCAGGAGAGCAAACGCCGAAAACGATTGCCCTGGCCGAGGCCGATGGTGTGCAGTTGATATTGCCGGACGGGAGCAGTCACGTGCTTTCCGGGCGTGATACTATCGGGGAAAGTATGACGTCCATTCCGGGATTTGCCCGGGAGGAACGGGGAGCTATCCGCCAGTTGCACGCGGCGGAGGATACGCTACCGGCGGAATTGCAGTATAACCGTATCGTGGTGCCTCGGGGAACGACGTACAGCCTGGTGCTGGAGGACGGTACGCGGGTAGTGCTGAATGCCGAGTCATCGCTGCGGTTTCCGGAACGCTTCACGAGTGGGGAACGGCGGGTGTTCCTGGAGGGAGAGGCCTACCTGGAAGTGATGCGGGATGAACGGCGACCCTTCCTGGTGGAGGCGGAACGGGCCGTGGTGCGGGTGTTGGGCACGGAGTTCAACGTGCGGGCTTACCCGGGAGAGGAGTCGCTGACGGCGCTTGTGTCGGGTAGCGTGGAAGTAACGGTGGGAGAGGATAGCCTGCGTTTGTGGCCGGGAGAGGCTTGCGTGGAAGGACCGGGCGGTCGTCCGCTGGTGAAGCGGGAGGTGGATTTGATGGAGGTGTTGGCCTGGAAGAACGGGGAATTCGTGTTCAAGGATATGCCGTTATCCGTGATTATGGAGGAATTGGCCCGCTGGTACGATATTGAGGTGGAATGCCCCGCCGGGGAATTGGGTGAACGGTGTTTCCACGTGTACATGGACCGTTCCAAGACGCTGGAAGAGGCCTTGAGCGAAATCGCCCGCGTGGCGGATATCACCTATTACCGTGATGGAAAGAAGATTATTATCCGGGAAAAATGAAACACGGGAAACATTGGCCTGTTTCCCGCGATTCAAATGACAATCATAATAGTATAGTCACGTTAACATCACAAATGTATGAAAAAAAACAATTCGCCGTGAGGCTTTAAGATTCTTTAGCGAGAGTTAGAAGGGGAAGCGACGTTGGCCCGTTTCTTTCCCGGTCATCAATAGTCACGTTAATTTAATTACTTATGAAAAAAGAAAAGTCAAATGCAGTACGACCGAGAGGTCATGCTTTAGGGCGGTTAGTGGCTTGTTTCTTTTGCTTGTTCCTGGGAACGATAGCGTTACCCCTGCAGGCGCAAGAAAATGACATGCCGAGCGTATCGCTCGACGTGAAGAACGAAACCCTGATTCGCGTTATCGAAACCCTGCGTGAACAGACACGCTACAATTTCATGTTCAATTCCGAGGAATTGCGGGGTATCACGGGGATAACCCTCCGTCTGGAGAACGTATCCCTGCGTGTGGCCTTGGATAAACTGCTCAAGGAAGGCAACCGCGGCCTTACCTATACCATTGAGGGCAAAACGGTGGTCATCCGTAAGCAAACCCAAACTCCATCTAAACCCGTGATTATTCGGGGAAAAGTGCAGGACGTGAAGAAACATCCGCTTCCCGGTGTAACTGTTATAGTAAAGGGAACAACGATCGGGGTGACAACGAATGCCAATGGGGAGTTTTCATTGTCTGTTCCATCAGCCGAAACATCCGAGCTGATGTTTTCTTTCGTGGGGATGAAAACCGTAACCCGCAATTGCGCTGAGGGCTTGAAAGAAGGGGATTGGGTGATCACCATGGAGGACGACGTGCAGGAGATGGATGAGGTTGTGGTGACAGGTTACCAGGTAATTAATCGTCGCCAGTCCACGAGCGCGATTACATCTGTTAAAGCGGAAGATATCATGCGGCCGGGAGTGACCACGATAGATCAAATGCTGGAAGGGCAGATTCCCGATTTGGTATCCATGACAAACTCGGGAGAAATAGGTGTAGCTCCCAAGCTGCGTATCCGTGGAACTTCCACGTTGATCGGTAACCGGGAACCGTTGTGGGTTATCGATGGGGTTATTCAGTCGGATCCGGTGAATATTTCCCCGGAGGAATTGAATGATCCGGATTATATAAATCGTATCGGTAACGCTATTTCCGGCTTAAATCCGCAGGATATTGAACGTATCGATGTGCTGAAGGATGCTTCCGCCACGGCGCTTTATGGAACGAAGGCGGCTAATGGTGTTATCGTGATAACCACGAAACGTGGTCATGTTGGTGAGCCTATAGTCTCTTATAATATGACGGGAACATTGAAGTTGCGTCCGAGATACAGTGACCGGAATATCGACGTGATGACTTCCAAGGAAAGGATAGCTTTTTCAAGGGATTTGATATCTGCCGGGTACTTGTTTGATTCAGGTATGGCTTTAGTCGGTTACGAGTACTTGTATTCACAACTTTATAACCAGTTGATCACGTATGATGAATTCATAAAAGAGGTGAATAAGATAGAGAGCTTGAACACGGATTGGTTTGACGTGCTGGGAAATGATGCGTTTTCATCCCAACATACCTTGAGCGTGACGGGGGGAAGCGAACAAGTCAGGTATTATGCTTCGATTGGATATACAGATGATAATGACGTGATTAAGCAAAATACGAATGAGCGTTACACGGCTATGTTGAAACTGGATTTCAGTTTTTCAGATGCATTTTCCGCCGCATTCGATTTAAGTGGAAATAAAGAAGTGAAAAAGTATTATCAAGATGAGATTTCGCCAATCGATTATGCTTATAACACAAGTCGTGCGATTCCCTTGAGGGACGATAACGGTTCTTTGTATTTTTACAAGAAACTTGCATCTGGTGGTTATTACTATAATTTTAATATATTGAACGAGCTGGAACATAGTGGTAACGAGCAATCATCCTCCAGCGTTACCTTGCAAGCCAATTTGACTTATTCTCCCTTGTCGTGGTTGAACCTGAACGGAATTTTCGCTTATACTATTTCTAACACTGAAATTGATTCTTACTGGGGCGCTGAGACACATCATGCGGCAACCTTGAGATATGGAGAGTATGGTGGGGAAATAGATGAGCCTAATAGTTGTGTGATGCCAGGAGGAGGGGAATTGACCCAATCCCGTACAAGAAATGAGTTTTGGACTCTTCGTTTTCAAGCGAATGTAAATAAATATTTCGGCCAGGGTGAACAACATAATATTAATGCCTCTGTCGGTTTGGAAGCCAGTTCAACAAAATATGACGGGACGGAACAAATCAACCGTGGTTATTACCCGGATCGAGGGATGCAATTTGCGGTATTTAACGTGGGGGATTATCCGGCTTATGATGCGTGGTTGGCTTCTAATAAACCGGTGATAACGGATAATTTGACGAATCTTTTTTCTGTTTATGCCAGCGTGTCGTATACTTATCGTAATTTTATCACCTTGAACGCGAATGGGCGTTACGATGGTTCGAATAAATTCGGTTCCCAGGGTAATGATAATTTATTGCCGGTATGGTCTGCCTCGCTTTCTTATAATCCCATAGAACAATTCGGCGGCTCTAGTTTCTTTGATTACCTGCAATTGAAATTCTCTTACGGGTACCAGGGGAATATGCTGGATGATCAATCTCCTGAATTAATTATTCGTAAATTGCCAATGGACAGCCATTTCAATGAATTGACGGCGGAAGTGGATATTTACCCGAATCCTGATTTGAAGTGGGAACGCACGACATCTTTGAACGGGGGAATTGAATTTTCCATGTTGGACCGAAGGCTTATGGTCAGTTCCGATGTCTATTATAAAAAAACAAGGGACGCTTTCTTGGACAAAAATATTTCCCGGGTGAATGGAATGAATTCTTATACCGTGAATAGCGGGGAAATCACGAACAAGGGGTATAATGTTTCGTTGACGGTATCCCCGGTTTACACGAATAATGTACGTTGGATGCTTTCCACTTCAATTTCCAAATCCCGGAATAAGGTGGAGACCCAAGCTTCCACGGACCAGTATGATTTGGAAAACTTCTTGAATGGAACGGTCATCACGAAAGGAGAACCTGTGAATACTTTTTTCTCTTATAAATTTCGCGGATTAAGCCCAATTAATGGCGGGCCATTGTTCGATGATTATGAAGAGATGCCGGAGCGGTTGTTCGGGAAAAGTAAATATGAGGTATTCACCTCGGTACTGGAAGCTTCCGGTTCCCGGGAACCGAAATTGTCCGGGGGTATTAATAATACGGTGAATTTCTGGAATTTCCGCTTGAACATGACGTTGGCGTATAGTTTGGGAGCTAAGACGCGGATGTTTAAAGTCTACTCGGGGCAACGTTTCACGGCGGAACAGAATGTTAATCGGGTTTTTCTGGATCGTTGGCAACGGCCCGGGGATGAGAAATACACGAACATTCCGGCCGCGATAGACAATAATACACCTGGTTACACGGATTATTCGTATCATTGGTCTCAATATGCAAGCGATAAAATACCGGAATTAGCTACCACTGCTTGGGATATGTACAATTATAGTAATATTCGGGTCGTGAGTGCCGATTATTTGAAATGCACGAGTTTGAGTTTGACTTATATGTTCCCGGAGGATGTCATCTCCGCATGGAAATTGAAACGGTTGGAATTGTCTCTTTCCGCAACGAACTTGTTCTTGATATGTTCTTCTGACTTAAAAGGGCAAACTCCTACACAGGGAGGATTCACGGAAATTCAGCTATCCGAACGTCCGATGTTTTCATTTGGGTTGAATGTCTCATTTTAATACGTTGATATATGAAGACTAAATTATATATGATAATCATCATTGCATGGAGTTGTGTTTGTTTTTCATGTAGTGATTTCTTGACGGAATATTCCCAGGATCAGGCTTACGTGCGTTCGTACACGGATTTGGATGAATTATTGGTGGGAGACGTTTACATGAAATGTTATAATGTGACTTATAATTATGGTTTTTCAATAACACAAACCTTCTATCCTTACGTGCATTTTATGGCCGATGAAACCCAATTGTGCGTGACAGGTTCAGCGAGTGTTAACGAGGCTCCTTCTTATTTATTTGGTTATTACACCTGGCAGCAGGAGGTGGAAAAAGATCACGAGGGGACAGGGGTGTGGCCGGAAGCCCAAGATTGGGAGAACTTGTATAATTATATCAATGTATCCAATTTGATTTTGTCATTGATTGATGAACAGGAAGTGACGACAGCGGCAGATGAAGAAAACGTGCGGCGAATAAAGGGAGAGGCTCATTTCCTGAGGGGGGCTTATTATTTCACGCTGGCGAATTTATACGGGAAACCTTACACGAAGTCAACCGCATCAACGGATTTGGCTGTACCCTTGAAATTGTCGGAATTTATTGTGGATAGGATTTTTGAACGGGCTACCGTGGAGGAAGTTTACACGCAGGTGTTAAACGATTTGCTTGAGGCAGAGAAGTTGCTGAAAGATATTCCACGGAAATCGATATTCAGGGCCAATCACGCGACGGTTTGTTTGTTGTTAAGTCGTGTTTATCTCTATATGGAGGAATATGAAGAGTGCGTGAAATGGGCTAACGCTTGTTTGGATGAGCAGTCGGCATTGATTGATTTGAATACATTTACAGGAACGGATTTCTTGTCAAAGGATTCCCCGGAATTGATTTTCTCGATGGGAAGCAATCATTTGCCATTGAACCTGGTAAATGCGAGTACCTATAGTACTGCAGGTTGTTTTATGGTATCGAAGGATTTATATTCTCGTTATCGTGCTGGTGATTTGAGGACACAGTATTTTGTGAAATTTAATGGAGAATCTTACTCGTACGAGAAAACCCATTATTCCTATGGAACCACGATTGAGGTGTCGGATAATTTCACGTTCAGAACGGCAGAGGCTTATTTGAATTTGGCCGAGGCTGCGGCTTGTCTAGGCGGGACTCATGAAACGGAAGCGTTGAATGCTTATAATACGCTTCGGGCTCATCGGATAGCAGGTTATCAACCGGAATCAGGATTGACTGGTAGGGCGTTGGTTGATTCCGTTCGCCTGGAACGCCGACGGGAGTTATGCCTGGAGGGACACCGGTGGTTTGATTTGCGTCGTTACATGGTGAATGAGAAATATCCGGATGAGAAAACGTTGGTGAATGATTATGCCATTTGGGAATACAGTTACTCGACTTACACGTATGAAATGGTATTATATCGCCGTTATATGTTGCCCCCACATGATGGAGCCTGGACGTTGCCTATTCCGGGAGATGAATTGGATGCCAATTATGGAATGCCGGATAACGAGAGAGGACCACGAGAATATGAATCATTATTAAATTGAAATACCATGAAAAGGGAATATTTATTGTTTTTCTTCATTTGTTTGTTCTACGCCTGTAGCAAGGAGGAAGACGTGACACCTTCCGGACTGGATCAGAATATATTTGCTTCCCCGGATTTCTCCTCGGAAGAGGAATGGGCTATCCGTTGTGATTTTTTTGAGCAGACAGGGGTTTACCTGATTTTTAATGACTCCTTGTGTTATAGGAACGTCACGACTCCTCAAGGAACGTATCCCATGTGTGAGATGCTTAATTTACAGTACGAGATAACTTCTTGGGCCGCTCATGATATTGAATATACACTATTGACGGATATTCGAGAGAAAGAGGAAATGGCTCATGTTTTAGCCAATGAGGTGTTGACAATGCTTCCGAAAGAATTATATCCGTACGCTTTCTTTGTCGCTGATGATTTTCTTTTTGGGATGAGTACCGGTTGGTTTAATGAGCCTTTAATTGCAACCGCTTCCTGGGGATGTTACCGGGCAACGATTGTGGGTACAAATGACTTTCTGGAAATGAATGAGACGGAACGTTACAGGTATAAAAGGTCAATCTTAAGAGGAATATTAATAAAGACTTGGAGTCTGTTGGATGAAAGCGTTTATGATGAGTTTTTTGCTTATTGTGAAGGGTTATATGGTGAGTATCATGATTATTCCGAGTCTGTCATGGAATTAGGATGGCTAGATGTATGTTCCGATTTTGATTATTATGAGAAAGAATATGATATGATGGGGTATATCATGGAGATATTCTCGATGACCAATGAAGAATTTGAGCAAAAATATGCCAAATATCCTATTGTTTTGCAAAAGCAGGATGCTCTCGTGCGGGTATTGGAAAGATTGGGTGTACAGGTTTATTAATTCTTAAATGTAAATAATATGAAGTATATGATTTTGTTGTGCGTGATGGCAGCGTGTTGTTTTGCTTGCTCGGACAATGAAGATAAAGCGATTGTTCCTTCCGTATCCCCGGAAGCGGAAGGAACATGGACGGATCCCCGCGATGGTGTCACCTATCATTGGGTTCGTTACGGGAATTTGGAATGGTTATGTGAAAACGTGAGAGCTCCCCATTCTGCAGGAGATGCTGTAACCTGCGAAGAGGTGACAGAAGAGGATCTTCCTAAGTTTGGTTATTTATATGATTTTACCGCCGCGAGTACCTTGGGTGTGGAGGAATGGCGTTTACCGACGGATGAGGATTGGAAAAACTTGGAAATGTGCTTGGGAATGTCGGAGGAAGAAACGAATCAAACAGGTTGGCGAGGGCATTTTACCGGAACTTTATTGATGCAGGAAGAAGGAAGTGAGATTGGATTGGTGTGTGGAGGATACGCTCATGATCTGGGTGGTTTTGGAACCCGTAAGTTTCAAGTGGATGGTATTTACTGGACTTCTACTCCGGATGAATCTCAGGAAGGATATGCTTGGTGCAGAATGATTACATTCAATAGAGATCAGGTGAATAGGGTGACCATGACCACAAAACGTTACATGAGTGTGCGTTTGGTAAGAGATACTAAATGAATGTTAAATTTAAATATTGATAGAGATGAAACAGTTTGTATGTATATTTATGTTTATGATCGTGGTATCCTGGAGCTTTGCCCAGGGTACACGGTTTATGGATAATGAGCCTTGGGCTACGGTCGTGGAAGAAGCTCAAAAACAAAATAAATTGATTTTTGTGGATTGTTATACTTCCTGGTGTGGTCCTTGTAAACAGTTGGCAACGGAGATTTTCCCTCAAAAAAAAGTTGGCGATTTTATGAACGAGAAGTTCGTGTGCGTGAAGTATAATATGGAGAAGGGGGAAGGTTTGAAATTTAATAGTCAATACCCGGGTGAAGTTAAAGCTTACCCGACATTACTCATCATCAATTGTAAAGGTGAGATTATTCATAAAATTGTCGGTTCCAGTTCTGCGGATGATTTATTGATGGCGATAAATGCCGGTTTAGCTGGAAATACCGTTTATAATTTGGAAAAAGAGTATCAACAAGGAAAAAGGGATCTGGAATTTGTGATGAAATATTTTCGAGCGCTGGAAGACGCTTATGAGAAGGAAAAATGTGAACAAATAGCCAGAGAGTATGCGGCCCAATTCCCAATGGATAGTTTGTTGAATCCGGATATCTGGATGATGTTAGGTAAATATGTGGTAGAACAGCCTTATAGCGAGGAATACCGTTTCGTGGTGGAACACCTGGATGAATTTCAAAAACGGGGACTGGACCGATTTTTGTTGGAACAAAAGTTGGGAGAATCAATGGGTTTTGCGGTGAATATGTTATACATTGGAGCGATACAACCTGATAGCAAGGATTCTTTGCCTGCATTACAGAAAAAAGCCATGCAATTGAAACCGTTGTTGATGTATCCGGTAAAAGGTTTCTCGGATGCTTTGGTTGAATGGTCTTTAAATGAGTGCGTGATCACGGGAAAGGTGGAAAAATTGTGTGAACGATTGTGTGTTTTTGTGGATTGCGGACTCTTGAGACGAGATGTTTATATCATCGGTATGTTTGAATACGTGATTAAAAACACGAATAATATTCAAATAATTCGAGCATGTGTCGCTTATTTGGATGTGTTGAGAGAGAAAATAACAGGTTATGAGCGAGATATTATAAATGATGTAATAGTGCTGGGAAATAGTAAGTTAAATAAAAAGAATAAGTAATATGTTGAGAATGAAAGTTATTTTATTATTAATGTCCTTTTTCTTTTCTTTCTCCTTGTTTGCTCAAAACAGAGGAGTACGATTTATGGACAATGAGCCGTGGGAATCAGTAATGAAAGAGGCTCAAAAGCAAAATAAATTGATATTTGTGGATTGTTATACTTCCTGGTGTGGGCCTTGTAAACAATTGGCAGCGGAGGTTTTTCCGAGAGAAGATATCGGGGAATATATAAACGATAAATTTGTCAGCGTGAAATACGACGTCGAGCGAGGAGAAGGATTGGCTTTTGTGAAGAAGCATGAGGGATGGGTAACCGCTTATCCCACGTTGTTATTGATGGATGGTGAAGGGAAACTGATACAAAAAATAGTAGGAGCTTTTCCCGCGGAAATATTGCTGAAAGGCATAAAATATGCTGTTGAAGGGAAGAATTGGAAAATGATGGAGAAAGAGTATAATTCGGGAGAAAGAGGTCTTGATTTTATGATGAATTATCTTGATATATTAGCCATATCGGGGGAGGATAAAAAATATGAAGAAGTGATATTGAATTACATGAAAGAAATTCCCTTGGATAGTTTGATGAACGAAGAAGTTTGGAAACTGGTGAGTCCTTATATTGATGAACCGGAATCGCGAGAATTCCAGTTCGTGTTGAATCATTTGGATAAGTTTGCCTACAAGGGTTTTGAACGTTATGATTTGGAGTGGACGCTTGCTCTTAAGACTTATTATAAAATTAGTGATATTATTGAAATCGGTTTTCAAACCGAGAATCGGGACACACTGAGACAGTCTTTGGATTATTTACGATTCTTGGATACTTTGTTATTGCATGATGTAAAAAGTTATCCGGAATACCGGGCTTACGTGAGAGTGGAAGAAAGTTATCTTGAGGGGAATGCACTTGAATTGTATGATCGATTGATTCATTTGGGTGAACATGGGTTGTTAAAGAATGTAGATTGGGTAAAAGAATGGGTCGATTATCTTTTGGACAACTTGAATTCCCGGGAACAAATCAAGCGTTGTGTGGATTACCTGTATCAGGTACAGCAAAAAGAGGAGAGAGAAAATGTTTGGATAGTTAAGAATTGCTATGATATCATTGCCAAAGGTTATGTGAAGTTGGGAGACCAATCTCAAGCAGAGAAATTCTATAAGGCAAGTGAGGCTTTGGAAAAGCAGAATGATGAGAAAATGGATGTATTTAAATGAGGAATTCTTAGATTATTGCAGCATTTTTTTATAAAATGTTTTTTTATCATGCAGAGTTCCTGGGCTGAGGGAGCTTGCTTTGGGTAAGATGGAAATGTTTGATTTGGTTGTTATGGAAGGGATGTGTTCGGACGAGAACACGTCCCTTCTTTATTTATTGTTTGTTTTTAAAAAGGAGAGGAGTAATGGTCAGTAGCAACGTACCGCTTGTCAGGGTGGTTCCCACGAGAATAATACCGTTCCACTGCCAGGATTCCCAGGCGATACCGGCGAGAAAAGTTCCAAGAGACCCTCCGATGAAGTAGGTGGTCATGAAAATGGTGTTGATGCGGTTGGAGGCGGAGGGACATAATTCCATGACGCTGGTTTGGTTGCTGAGTTGGATGCATTGCATGCCAATGTCGATGAGGATGATTCCGGCGATAAGACCGGTATAGGTATCTCCGTGCCAATGAAACAGATGCCAGGCCGCGAAAAGCAACAGGCAGCCGGCGAGTGTGAAACGCTCAACCCCGAAGCGCTTGATGTAACGTCCCAAGGTGGAGGCGATCAGTGCTCCGGCTATACCGCATATTCCCAATAGCCCGACAATGTTACTCCCGGCATGGAATGGGGCCTGTTGCATCTTGAACGCTAGACAAGACCATAGCGCCAGGAATGAACCGAATGCCAGGCCGCTACGGGTGGCTCGGATGCGCAGGCTGGGATATTGTCTGACGAGAGAGAAAAGGGATTTCAGTAGATCACTATATTTCCCCGTGAATGTGGGATGCATATCCGGTAATATCTGGTGTATGATGATGGTGGCGATAAACATTAGGGCTGCGGCGATATAGTACATGGTCCGCCATCCCCAGTATTCTCCTACAATTCCACTGATAACCCGGGATGCAAGGATTCCCGTGAGTAATCCCGAGAGAACGATGCCCACGTTTTGACCTTTGCGGGATGGTTGCGAGTATGTAGCTGCTATCGGAATAAATATCTGTGGCATGACGGCACAAGTTCCCGTGATAAAAGAAGCAATGAGAATCAGGGGTAGGGTAGGAGCCACGGCAATGATAAGGAGTGAAACCACGAGTAGTGAGAAACTGGTAGTGACGATGCGGCGGCGTTGGAACAGGTCGCCCATGGGGATGATGAACAACAACCCGAGAGCGTAACCGATCTGGCTGGTCATGGCGATAAGGTTGGCTTGGCTTTCACTGACGTCGAGTTCTGTCTGAATCATGCCGAGAAGGGGCTGATTATAATAGAGATTGGCCACGAATACTCCGGCTGATATTGCCAAAATCCATAAGAGAGAGGTGGGGATTCCACCGTTTTCTTTTAAGATGTATTTCATGATATGCTATTTTTTCGAGGGGACAAAAGTAGAAAATATTGTAATCTCTGTTGGATGGGAGGATATATATTCCCGGGAAATCATTTATGTGATTGTTCTTTTTTTGTTCAATTTTCATCCGCATCTAACCCGTTGTTCCCCAGTGTCTCGCATGGAGTATCTCCGTATCAATTCCGTATTAACAGCGTATCATTAGCGTAAAAACACGCAAATGATACGCTATTAATACATGGTTAACACTCGCTCACGTGACGTCAATCACCTGCTACACAGGGAGTAATACCGGGTTGAAGAGGGGAGGGATACCCCGGAGAGGGAATTCTCGCCTGGACTCGCCGGTTGTCGGTCGTGAAAACCGTCGTTCCCGGCCGTGTTGATCCCCAGCGAGTTGGGAAAAACTTTGAAGAAAGTTCGAAAAAACTTGGTAAAAAATTTGGAAGTGGGGAGAAAAGTGGTTTATCTTTGCACCCGCTCTCGAGAGGCACGGTGATGGAGGATGAAGGGGTGCAAGTTTCTCGGGCACAGTTCTTTTCAAGGATGTTGATGGGCGATTCGGGAGCGATCCCGGTTTTATCTTGTCTCTTTTCCCGCCTCCCGGTCGACACGACCCGGGGTCGAGAAAAAAAGATGAAAAAAAAGTTCCCCGAAAATTTGGAAGGGAACGA
>CALUMT010000005.1 GCA_944321845.1 uncultured Butyricimonas sp. | reverse complement strand
AGGCTGCACCTAAATGCATTTCGGGGAGTACGAGCTATCTCCAAGTTTGATTAGCCTTTCACCCCTACCCACAAGTCATCCGAAAACTTTTCAACGTTTACCGGTTCGGTCCTCCAGTTAGTGTTACCTAACCTTCAACCTGCTCATGGGTAGATCACTTGGTTTCGCGTCTACCCCTGCCAACTGTGCGCCCTGTTCAGACTCGCTTTCGCTTCGCTTTCTCGACTGAATCGATTATGCTCGCTGGCAAGGGTAACTCGTAGGTTCATTATGCAAAAGGCACGCCATCACAGCACTTAGCTGCTCTGACCGCTTGTAGGCGAATGGTTTCAGGGTCTTTTTCACTCCTCTGTTCGAGGTTCTTTTCACCTTTCCTTCACAGTACTGGTTCACTATCGGTCTCTCGGGAGTATTTAGCCTTACGGGATGGTCCCCGCTGTTTCGTACAGAATTTCTCGTGTTCCGTATTACTCAGGATTCTACCGGGCTTCTTTCGGGAGTCGTGTACGGGACTTTCACCCTCTTCGGTATATCTTTCCAGATATTTCCACTTCCTTCCATCTTGCCGTGTCGTAGTCCTTCTACCCCGATAATGCCGAAACATTATCGGTTTGGGCTTTTCCGCGTTCGCTCGCCACTACTTGCGGAATCATTGTTATTTTCTTTTCCTATGGGTACTTAGATGTTTCAGTTCCCCACGTTTGCCCACCTTCTAAAGGTGTGTCGGCGGTTGGCCGACGGGTTGCCCCATTCGGAGATTCGCGGATCAAGGGATATTTGCTCCTCCCCGCGACTTTTCGCAGCTTATCACGTCCTTCTTCGCCTCCGAGAGCCTAGGCATCCTCCTTTCGCCCTTGCTTACTTTCTTTTGCCGTCGGTCTCTCCGTTTCCGGTGAGACCAGGGTATGAGATATACTTTGCTCTTGCTCGTTTTTCTTTTTCTTTCTTTGGTCTTTTCAGTATGTCAAATAGCTATCGTTCCTTGCGAAACGTCTGTGGAGAATAACGGATTCGAACCGTTGACCCTCTGCTTGCAAAGCAGATGCTCTAGCCAGCTGAGCTAATCCCCCGTACGTGCTCCTTTCTTTTTCTCTTTGGAGCTTCGTAGTCCCAGGCAGAGTTGAACTGCCGACCTCTACATTATCAGTGTAGCGCTCTAACCTACTGAGCTATAGGACTGTCAATTCGGCCTGTGCGGATCCCGCTTCTTTTTCTCCTCGCACTTACTCTTCTCTTTTTTGTGTAAGCACCGTATGGTTTGTTAAAATAGACTGTAGCAGAGAGAGCCAAATCAACTCCCTTTGGCTTATCTCCTACCGTTTCGGCTCCGTATCTCTCTCGTTGTCGCTCCAGAAAGGAGGTGTTCCAGCCGCACCTTCCGGTACGGCTACCTTGTTACGACTTAGCCCCAGTCACCAGTATTACCTTAGATCGCTCCTCGCGGTTACAATCTTCAGGTACTCCCGGCTCCCATGGCTTGACGGGCGGTGTGTACAAGGCCCGGGAACGTATTCACCGCGCCATGGCTGATGCGCGATTACTAGCGAATCCAGCTTCACGGAGTCGAGTTGCAGACTCCGATCCGAACTGAGACGTGGTTTGGAGATTAGCTCCTTGTCACCAAGTGGCTGCTCTTTGTCCACGCCATTGTAACACGTGTGTCGCCCCGGATGTAAGGGCCGTGCTGATTTGACGTCATCCCCGCCTTCCTCACAGCTTACGCTGGCAGTCCCGCTAGAGTCCTCAACACTACTTGTTAGTAACTAACGGCAAGGGTTGCGCTCGTTATGGCACTTAAGCCGACACCTCACGGCACGAGCTGACGACAACCATGCAGCACCTCGCAATCCGCTATTGCTAGAAACCGACTTTCATCGGCGGTCAGACTGCGTTCAAACCCGGGTAAGGTTCCTCGCGTATCATCGAATTAAACCACATGTTCCTCCGCTTGTGCGGGCCCCCGTCAATTCCTTTGAGTTTCACCGTTGCCGGCGTACTCCCCAGGTGGCTCACTTAACGCTTTCGCTCGACTCCCCACCGTCTGTCGCGGGAAGCCAGTGAGCATCGTTTACGGCGCGGACTACCAGGGTATCTAATCCTGTTCGCTACCCGCGCTCTCGCGCCTCAGCGTCAGACCCGGGCCGGGAAGCTGCCTTCGCTCTCGGGGTTCCAGGCGGTATCTATGCATTTCACCGCTACTCCGCCTGTTCCGCCTCCCTCGACCGGTCTCTAGGCTCCCAGTTTCGGCGGCTCGCCGGGGTTGAGCCCCGGAATTTCACCGCCGACTTGAATGCCCGCCTGCGCGCCCTTTAAACCCAATAAGTCCGGATAACGCTCGCATCCCCCGTGTTACCGCGGCTGCTGGCACGGAGTTAGCCGATGCTTATTCGACGGGTACCGGCAAGAGGGAACGCGTTCCCTTTATTCGTCCCCGTCAAAAGAGGTTTACAGGCCATGGACCATTCTTCCCTCACGCGACTTGGCTGGTTCAGTCTCTCGACCATTGACCAATATTCCTCACTGCTGCCTCCCGTAGGAGTCTGGACCGTGTCTCAGTTCCAGTGTGGGGGACCTCCCTCCCGGGACCCCTGGACATCGTCGGCTTGGTAGGCCGTTACCCCGCCAACTACCTAATGTCCCGCGTGCCCATCCATCACCACCGGAGTTTTAATTAATGAATCATGCGATCCATCAATACTATCGGGTGTTAGTTCCCGTTTCCAGGAGTTATCCCCGGGTGATGGGTAGGTTGCACACGTGTGACTCACCCGTGCGCCGGTCGCCATCAATTGAAGCAAGCTTCAATCATGCTGCCCCTCGACTTGCATGTGTTAGGCCTGTCGCTAGCGTTCATCCTGAGCCAGGATCAAACTCTTCATGATAATAGTATCTTTTACTTTGAATTTCTTGTTCCTTTAGCGGCTCGAGTTTTTCGTGAATTGACTCCCGGCATTTAATCCGGGAAGCCTCGCTTTTCAACGTTCGTCTTCCTTACTTTCACTTCCAATATTCTCAAAGAACTTTAGTCTTCTCGCCACCCCGTTAACCGGGGAAAGCGGGGACAAAGATAAGGCGTTTTATCGTTCCCTTCCAAATTTTCGGGGAACTTTTTTTCATCTTTTTTTCTCGGCCCCGGGTCGTGTCAACCGGGAGGCGGGAAAAGAGACCACATGACACCGGGATCGCTCCCGGATCGCCCATCAACATCCTTGAAAAGAACTGTGCCCGAGAAACTTGCTTCCCTTCATCCTCCATCGCCGTGCCTCTCGAAAGCGGGTGCAAAGATAAACCACTTTTCTCCCCTTCTCCAAATTTTTTGCCAAGTTTTTTCGAACTTTCTTCAAAGTTTTTCCCAACTCGCTGTGGATCAACTCGACCCGGAACGACGGTTTTCACGACCGCCAACCGGCAACTCCTGGCGAGAATTCCCTCACCGGGGTATCCCTACCCCCTTCAACCCGGTATTACCACCTGTTTAGCAGGTGATTGACGTCACGTGAAGGGGTGTTAACTATGTATTAATTCCGTATCATTTGCGTGTTTTTACGCCAGTGATACGCTATTGATACGGAATTGATACGGAGATATTCCATGCGAGACACTGGGGAACAACGGGTTAGAACAGGAGGAGAACAGGGATAAAAATCAACCACAAAAAACAAGCCCGCTGAAGCTCTACCATCAGACCTTCAGCGGGCTATAATTTTATTTATCTCAGAGAGATTACTTCTCGTACTTCATTTCTGCACGACGCTTGTAACCTTCCAATCTCCACTTGGCATCCTGTTCCGTCTTAGCGAACAATTCCTCTGCCTCTGCAGGAGCTGCTTTCATCAAAGAGTTGAAACGTACCTCTCCCATCAAGAAGTCACGGAATTTCGTGTAATCCGGTTCTTTAGAATCCAACTGGAACGGATTCTTGCCTTCTTCTTCCAGCATCGGGTTATAGCGATACAACTGCCAATAACCGCATTCTACGGCCTTCTTCTCCTCTGCCTGAGATTTACCCATGCTTGCCTTCAATCCATGGTTGATACAAGGAGCATAAGCAATAATCAAAGACGGGCCATCATAAGCCTCAGCCTCTTTCAATGCTTTCAGGTATTGAGCCTGGTTAGCTCCCATGGCAACCTGAGCCACATACACGTAACCGTAGGACATGGCCATTGCTCCCAGGTCTTTCTTCCGTACCCGCTTACCGCTGGCGGCAAATTTAGCCACAGCACCAACCGGGGTTGACTTGGAGGACTGTCCACCGGTGTTGGAGTAAACCTCCGTGTCCACAACAAGCACATTCACGTTGTGCCCGCTAGCCAACACGTGATCCAAACCACCGTAACCGATATCATAAGCCCAACCGTCACCACCGAATATCCATTGAGATTTCTTGGGGAAATAAGCTTTCATTCCCAAAATCTCCTTGGCAACAGCAGCTGGTTCCGTTGCTAATGCAGCAGACATCTTATCACTGGCAGCCAACGTCTTGTCGCCATCATTATAAGCGGCAATCCATTCATTGACAGCAGCCTGAGTGTCTGCAGAGAAGGTATTCATATTCTCTTCCAGCAATCTCCGAGCCCGGTCACGCAAGCGGTTAGCTCCTTCAGCCATACCGAATCCGTATTCAGCATTATCCTCGAACAAGGAATTGGCCCAAGCCGGTCCGCGTCCGGATTCATAATTCCGGCAATACGGAGTAGACGGAGCAGAACCTCCATAGATGGAAGAACATCCCGTGGCGTTGGCTACCATCATGCGTTCTCCAAACAATTGGGTAATCAATTTGATATAAGGAGTTTCTCCACAACCGGCACAAGCTCCAGAGAACTCGAACAACGGTTGTTGGAATTGAGAATTCTTCACGTTATTAGGTTCAACCACACGTTTGTAACCGATCTGCTTGTCCATGTATTGGAAGCGTTCTACCTCTCCCATCTGGCTTTCGAGCGGTTTCATAACCAAAGCCTTCTCCTTAGCCGGGCAAATGTCAGCACAGTTACCACATCCCGTACAGTCAAGCGGTGAAACCTGCATACGGAAATGCAAACCTGCCAATTCCTTACCGATAGCCGGTTTGGCAACATTCTCACCAACCTTGGCTACCTCTGCATCGGTCAACAAGAACGGACGAATGGCAGCGTGAGGACAAACATAAGCACATTGGTTACATTGGATACAATTGGCCACTTGCCATTCCGGAACATTGATAGCGATTCCACGTTTCTCAAACTTAGCCGTTCCTGCTGGGAAAGTTCCATCCTCACGACCGTTGAACGCACTCACAGGAAGATCATCCCCTTTCTGAGCGTTCATCACATCCACCACTTCGCGGATGAATTCAGGACGGTCGGCATCTACGGTGCAAGCATCCTCCGGAAGATTCTTCCATTCAGCAGGAACCTGTACCTTCACAACATTCTCTTCCAAACCTCCGGCATCCACGGCAGCATAATTCATCTTCACGATAGCCTCACCTTTCTTGCCATAAGATTTGTCGATAGCTTTCTTCATTTCGCTCACGGCCAATTCATAAGGAATCACATTCGTGATCTTGAAGAAGGCAGACTGCATAATGGTATTGGTACGGTTACCCAACCCCAGCTGCTGTCCAATCTTCGTTCCGTTGATGATATAGAAGTTGATATCATTTTCAGCCAAATAACGCTTCATGTGGTTAGGCAAGTGATTACCTACCTCATCAGCATCCCACAAAGAATTAAACAAGAAGGAACCTCCCCGTTTCAATCCTTTCAATACATCATACTGGTGAACATAAGCCGGTACATGGCAAGCCACGAAGTCGGGAGTAGTCACCAAATAAGTAGAACGAATCGGTTCGTCGCCGAAACGCAAGTGAGAAGCCGTGAAACCACCGGATTTCTTGGAGTCATAAGCGAAATAAGCCTGGCAATATTTATTGGTAGCACCTCCGATAATCTTGATGGAGTTCTTGTTGGCACCAACCGTACCGTCGGAACCCAAACCATAGAACTTAGCCTCGTACATGCTCGGAGAATTCACCTTCACTTCCGGCTCTACCGGTAATGAACGGAAGGTAACATCATCCACGATACCGATCGTAAACTGATTCTTCGGTTCGTTCATGGCCAAATTCTTGTACACGGCAATGATCTGACCCGGAGTCACATCCTTGGAACCTAAACCATAACGGCCTCCAACGATAAGCGGAGCATTCTCCTGTCCATAGAATATTTCCTTCACATCCAAATACAACGGATCTCCGTTAGCTCCCGGTTCTTTCGTGCGGTCTAACACGGCGATACGTTTCACGGTAGCAGGTACAGCCTCCATGAAATATTTGGCAGAGAACGGACGATACAAGTGTACGGCAACCATACCGACTTTTTCGCCTTGAGCCAGTTTATAATCGATAACCTCACGAATCGTCTCGGTCACAGAACCCATGGCGATAATGATATTCTCTGCATCCTTGGCTCCGTAATAGTCAAACGGACGATAGTTACGGCCAGTGATTTTTCCAATTTCCGTCATGTATTCAGCCACCACATCAGGTACTGCCTCATAGAATTTATTGGCAGCCTCACGAGCCTGGAAGTATACGTCCGGATTCTGGGCAGTTCCCCGGGTTACAGAATGCTCTGAGTTCAATGCACGATCCCGGAATTCCTGCAAGGCTTTCATGTCCACCAATGGACGAACATCCTCCATATCCAATTCCTCGATTTTCTGAATCTCGTGAGAAGTACGGAATCCATCAAAGAAATTAACGAAAGGCACTCTTGATTTGATTGCCGTCAAATGAGAAACGGCAGACAAATCCATCACCTCCTGAACGGACCCGGATGCCAACATGGCAAATCCCGTCTGACGGGCAGCGTAAATATCGGCATGATCTCCGAAAATAGACAAGGCATGAGCCGCCAATGCACGTGCACTCACATGGAACACGCAAGGCAATAATTCACCGGCAATCTTGTACATGTTCGGGATCATCAACAACAATCCCTGAGAAGCCGTATAAGTGGTTGTCAAGGCACCTGCCTGCAAAGAACCATGAACAGCACCAGCAGCACCTGCCTCAGATTGCATCTCCACCAACCGTACGGTTTCCCCGAACAAGTTCTTACGTCCTTTAGCAGCCCACTCATCCACATACTCCGCCATCGGAGAGGATGGAGTGATCGGGTAAATACACGAAACCTCGCTGAACATGTACGCAACATGAGCAGCAGCCGTGTTACCATCACAAGTAATAAATTTCTTTTCTTTTGCCATCTTATTAAATTCTAGTAATAAAAATATATGTTTCTACAATCAATAAACAAAACCAGCAAGCCACAAGGGAATGACATTCTTCTTACCCCGCTCAAGCATATCCCCCATGACAATCGTCGAACCTTTTATCCGCATCTTATCCCCCTCCGCCCGCACGGAAATATTATATTTACCGTCCACAAGAAAATCTCCGTTTTCAGAATAATACAATTTCGCCACGGGACACAACTGACTCACGAAAAAAGTCTTTCTAACCATCAAAGCATCCGTATCATCCAGGCAAACAGCACACAATAAATTCGGGTTATGCAAATACACCTGATTGGGTTTCAATCCATTCTCGTCATCGCTCTCCCGATCAAACAGCAACGTCAACAGACGGGCGTTTTTCATGTAATGCAAATAATTCAACACGGTTGCCCTCGACACTCCGATCTCTCCACTCAGCCGACTGACGTTTATATTCCCATTCCCTTTCGCCACGATATACAACAACTGTTTCAATTTAGTCAAATACTTCAGTTCAATCTGGTTATTATACGGGATATCGAACTCCAAGGTCAGATTTATATTTTTCAGCAAATAATCGATATGAGACTTCTCTTCCAAATAAATCGGATAAAATCCATATTTCAAATAATTGCCGAAATAAGCCAACGGACGTACTTTCCTCAAGATATCCGCCACGATGGACTCATGATTGGCCACAATATCCTCAAAAGAGAATACCGGGAATTTATTCCCCGTCTCCAATTCCAGGAATTCCCGAAAGGACAATCCGTTCAAATTATACATCGTCACCACATCCCTTAAATAGGGATTGGACTTCACCCTTAAAATAGAAGAAATCGTGAACACGATCTGCAAATCTGCGAAACGATCATACGCCGCTCTCAACTCCCGATCCCAACCCGGATACTTGTGTACCTGATCCAGCAACAAGACCTTACCTCCCAACTTATAGAATCGTTCTACAAACGGGAACAAACCCTCTGTTGCAAAAAAAAGATTATTGATATTCACGTACAGACACCCCTGATCACCAGCATGATATTCCCGTGCAAAATCCAACAGAAAATTCGTTTTCCCCACTCCCCTGCTTCCCTTGATAGCAATTAGCCGGGCATGTGTATCTATCGTGTCTAACAGACCCCGACGGATGGTAGAAATTCTTTCCCTTAATAAAATATTACACGTGTTCCGTAAACTTTCCATGTTTCATCTTTGTCATGCAAAGATATAAAGAATTACTCAATATTGCAATCTTCATGTTACAAAACATAAAAATTCAAAGGTTTGCAGGAAGCATCCACATGAAAAAAGGAGGCTGGGTTCAGCCTCCTTGTCACATTTCTATCACTTATAATTTCACTTATCATTCATCGATATCAAGAACTCCTCATTGGAATTCGTCTTCTCCAAACGATCCTTCACGAACTGCATCGCCTCCACGGAATTCATATCCGTAAGATAATTTCGAAGTATCCAGATACGGTTCAAGGTATATTCCTCCAGCAACAAATCATCCCGACGCGTACTGGAAGCCGTGATGTCCACCGCCGGATAAATCCGTCGATTGGCCAGTTTACGATCAAGCTGCAACTCCATGTTACCAGTTCCCTTAAATTCCTCGAAAATAACATCGTCCATCTTGGACCCCGTTTCCGTAAGGGCTGTTGCCAGAATCGTCAACGATCCACCATTCTCAATATTACGTGCCGCCCCAAACAAGCGCTTCGGTTTATGAAGAGCATTAGCATCCACACCTCCAGACAAGACCTTACCAGAAGCCGGCGAAACCGTATTATAAGCCCGGGCCAAACGAGTTATGGAATCAAGCAAGATAACCACATCATGTCCACACTCTACCATCCGCTTGGCTTTCTCCAAAACGATGTTCGCTACTTTCACGTGACGTTCTGCCGGCTCATCAAAAGTAGAAGCAATCACCTCGGCATCAACACTCCGAGCCATATCCGTCACCTCTTCCGGACGTTCGTCAATCAAAAGAATAATCAAATACACCTCCGGATGATTGGCCGCAATAGCATTCGCGATCTCTTTCAACAACATGGTTTTACCCGTCTTCGGCTGTGCAACGATCAATCCACGCTGCCCCTTTCCTATCGGCGCAAACATATCAACTACCCGCGTTGATATGTTGGAGTGTCCATTACCAGTAAGGTTAAATTTCTCGTTAGGGAAAAGTGGAGTCAAATGATCAAAAGGTATTCTATCCCGAACGGCTTCCGGCGATTTGCCATTAATACTGTTCACCTTTATCAAGGGGAAATATTTCTCACCCTCTTTAGGAGGACGTACAGTACCCTCCACGGTATCTCCCGTGGCTAATCCGAACAATTTTATCTGACTTTGAGAAACATAAACATCATCCGGAGAGTTCAAATAATTATAATCCGAAGAACGCAGGAATCCATAACCATCTGGCATAATTTCAAGCACACCAGAATTCACGATTATACCCTCAAACTCGTAATATTTATCACGTTTATCAAAACGCATCTTGTTATTTCCTTCATCCCGACGCTCTTCAATAAGCAAGGATTCAAAATTACCTCCCTGCTCTTCGTCTTCAACACCAGAAACGATATCTCCTCCAGAAGATTTCTCCATATCCGGCGTCAGCATCTCCTGCTCCTTTTCCGATAATTGTCCTTCCTGAGTCGATGATGACACCGATTCTTCTCCCTTAGGCATTTCTGCGCCCTTTTCCTCCTGTGCGACATCTTTAGCGTTTTCCACCACAGACTCTATTTTCGCCTGCATCCTTTGACGTTTAGACAAGAACTTATTACGTCGCTGATGCTGTCCTTCCTCTTTGGGCTTCACATTTTCCTTTGCCGTCTCATTTACACTCGCAACAGCTTGCTCTTTTTTGTCTCCGTCCACTTTCTTCTCCACAACAACACCATCCTCCGTACGACTCAACACCAAATCCTTATCCAATATCGCACTATGTACGATATTAATCACCTGAGGCTCCCGACCCACAGGGGCATCAGAAACCACGGAGGGAGCGTTTTTAGCTTCCGCCTTCACCTGTTCTGTCTTTTCTTTATTATCGTTTTGAGAAATTTTGTTTTTGGAGAATTTCCCCGTACCTCCCTTGGAATCGCCAACTTTTTCAACCCCTCCTCTTATAACACGGGTACGAGGTTTCTTTTCTTTTACAGATTTCGTCTCCGCCTCCACCGGCAGCATTGCCTGCTGATCCAATATTTTATATATTAATTCTTTCTTTTTGTAAGATTCTACTCTTTTTATATTCAAATCTTTTGCTATCTGACGTAAATCCGAGAGTAATTTCTCGTTCAATTCTAAAATGTCATACATACAATTAGAGTGTATATGGATAATATTATAAGTGAATATATCACCTGCTTGAAACAGGTGGAAATGAAACGCAACAAATGTAGAAAGTTTTTTTCAATATAACAATGTTACCAGGTATTTATTGAATCATTTGAAAATAAATAATTTTCTTCGTTTCAAAATACTCCTCCTGGAACAAATCCCTGATATGATAGATCGTAATTGCCCGACCGTAACGGCTAATCTCGTCATTAAAATCCCCACCTTTCAAATACAGGATTCCATTAGGCAAGGCATTAAAACCATTCTGACGCACACGACCTTTTGTCAAGGCAACGAAATCCGGAAATGCCGTAACCGCACGACTGACAATGAAATCAAATTGTTCGGTCATATTCTCGACCCGAGTCTGCAACGCCCGGACGTTGCTCAAACCAAGCGAAGCAGCAATATTCTCCACCACCTTTATTTTTTTCCCGATAGAATCCACCAAACAAAAATCCACTTCCGAAAATAAAATAGCGAGAGGAATTCCCGGGAAACCTCCTCCAGTCCCCACATCCAACACTTTCGTGCCCGGTCTAAATGAGATTATTTTTGCCAATGCCAGAGAATGCAACACATGATGCACCTCCAATGCCTCTATATCCTTACGAGAAATCACATTAATTTTCTGATTCCAATCCCGATAAAGTTCATCCAAAGATTCGAGTTTATTCAGTTTTTCCGCATCTAAATCTTTAAAATACTTTTTTATGATCTCCATATTTATGTTTATTGCGATTATAAAGGGGTAATACAAGCAAACAAATACACCCTACAACGATATATAATAATGTCATTGTTCCATGAGTAAGCAAAGCAAACACTTTCGAAAGACTTTCCGTTTCCGGGTCATTCGGCAAATATAAGGCCAACGCAGCAATAACCATAAAATGATAAGCTCCGACTCCACCTTGTACCGGTGCGACCATCCCATAACTTGAAATAACGAAAACAGTCAAACCGACCAACGGTGTCAAACCGGAAGTGAAATCAAAACAGAAGAAACAAAGGTAAAGCATCAAGTAATACATCAACCAAATAAACACGGAATGAAACCAAAACAATCCCTTATGCTTCACATGCCGAACAGACAACAACCCTTCCTTCACACCAGAAAGGAAATGATGGAAACGCATAAAAAAAGTTCCTCGCCTCAGATACCAAGCCAACCCCACAAAAACAACTACCAGAAATCCTAGTACCCCCCATGTAACCGGAGAAGTACATAGATAATAAATTCGCTCCCGGATTGTCTCGTTCTCTTCCAAAAACATTTCCACCTGACCAAACTGAGTCACTATCACAACCAGAGTCAAAAACAAAAGCATTAACATGTCGATGACCCGTTCCGTGACAACCGTCCCTAGCAGTTTGGAAAAAGGAATATGCTCATATTTACTGACGACTCCGCAACGCGTGAATTCTCCCATTCTCGGTATCACCATATTCGCGAAATAACCGATCATCACTCCCATGAAGCTATTGGCAAACGAGATGTCATATCCCATGGAAGAAGCGACCAAACGCCAACGCAAGGCCCGACTGACATGACTCAACAGCCCAAGAATAATTGCAATCCATACCCACGTGTAATCCACATCATTCTGAAGAATCGTCATTAAATTGGCAGGATCCTGGTCTCGATAAACAAGCCAAAACAACAACACGGTAAGCAAAAGGAAACCGAAGAATTTCAAGATTTGTCTATAAACAGGCTTCATTTTATTTAACTTTGCCACTCTAATAATTTTCACAACTCGAAATAAAGTGATTATTTCGCGTATCGATGCAAAAGTACACAAATAATTGGAAGCCGAAAAATCATTTATGAGTATTGTTAAAGCAAAAAAATATCTCGGGCAACATTTTCTCAAGGATACCAATATCGCCAGAAAAATAACCGACAGCCTACAGCCACTGACTCAAGAGGTGCTGGAAATCGGCCCGGGCATGGGAGTTCTGACCCGTCAATTGTTCAGCAAGCCGGAATTCTCGGTCATTGCCGTTGATGTTGATAAAGAATCTATCGAGTACCTGCACGGAGAATTTCCCGAATACAAAGAGCAAATCATTTACGGGGATTTTCTCAAAATGGATATAAAAAACATATATTCCACTCCCTTCTCGATTATTGGTAATCTCCCCTACAACATATCATCACAAATATTTTTCAAAGTCATCGAAAACAGGGAACTGGTACGTCAAGTCGTATGCATGATCCAAAAGGAAGTGGCAGAACGCATCAGTGCCCCAAGCGGAAGTAAAACCTATGGAATTTTAAGCGTGTTTCTCCAAACCTATTATGACATCGAATATCTGTTTACCGTGCATGAACAGGTATTTGATCCCCCACCAAAGGTCAAATCCGCGGTTATCCGGATGATTCGTAACCAACGGAGTTCCTTGCCGTGCCAGGAAGGATTATTTTTCACCGTGGTAAAAACAAGTTTCAACCAACGGCGAAAAACATTGCGTAATTCCTTAAAAGCAATATTACCGGAAGGATTCGAGTCTGAAAAACTTGCATTACGCCCAGAACAATTAAATGTAAATGATTTCATCTCTTTATGCCAAGAGATTGAATATCACAAAAATAAATAATGAGTTAATTAATGGGAAAACATTGTTTAATTAAATGAGTGTTATTACCTTGCGCCATATTATCAAAAACAAACAAGATAGATAACTCAAATAAATAACTTATTATGTATCAAGGAATAAAAACAGTATCATTTGAAGAAGCTGTGAAGGTTGTAAAATCCGGAGACCGGATTCACATCCATAGTGTTGCTTGTGCCCCGCAAGGACTGATCCAGGCTCTTTGCGCCAGAGGACGTGCCGGAGAATTAAAGGACGTTAAAATCCAACATTTACATACAGAAGGCAGCGCCCCTTATTCAGATCCAGAATTTGAAGGCGTTTTTTGTCTTGAATCTTATTTCGTCGGAGCAAATGTTCGTAAGAATACACAAGCCGGATACGCAGACTACGTTCCCGTGCATTTGAGCGAAACACAAAAATTAATCAGAAGCGGTATCCATCCGGTAGATGTAGCGATGATCCAGGTATGTCCTCCTGACAAACACGGATATGTATCCATGGGAACATCAGTAGACGCAACCCTTGCTGCCGTACAAAATGCCAAAACAGTTATCGGGGTTATTAATCCTAATGTTCCTCGTGCATGGGGAGACGCTATTATCAAATTATCGGATATCGATATCTTCTGCGAAGACGATACTCCATTGATCGAGGCACATCCCGCAACCCTAACGGAACAAGATATTGCCATCGGCCGTAACTGCGCATCCCTTATCGAAGATGGAGCAACCCTTCAAATGGGTATCGGTGCTATTCCGAACGCTGTACTTTCTCAACTTGGAAATCACAAAAATCTTGGTATCCACACGGAGATGTTTGCTGACGGTGTACTTCCTCTATTCAAGAAAGGGGTTATCAACAACCTGAATAAAAAATTCGATAAAGGGAAAATCGTTTCAACATTCCTTATGGGGTCCAAAGAAGTATATGATTTCATCGACGATAACCCAGGAGTTGCCATGATGGATGTTGGATACACGAATGATCCATTCATCATCGCCCAACAACCGAAAATGACTGCCATCAATTCCGCTTTATCCGTAGATATCACGGGACAGGTTAATGCCGATTCTTTAGGTTGTAAATTCTACAGCGGCTGTGGTGGACAATTGGATTTCATACGAGGCGCTTCTGCCAGCGAAGGAGGAAAACCAATTATCGCTCTGCCTTCCGTAACCAACAAAGGTGTCAGCAAAATTTGCCCGACATTATTGAATGGAGCCGGAGTTGTTACCACTCGTTTTGACGTTCATTATATCGTTACAGAGTTCGGGGTTGCAGATCTTTACGGCAAAACGATGCAGCAACGAGCAAAAGAACTGATCAAGATCGCACATCCTGACCACAGAGAAGCCCTTGATCAAGCCGCCTTTGAACGTTTCGGAAGTCACTTCCATTTCATTCAAAAATAACAGCGACAAAACATAATAAAAAAGAGAAAGGTACCTTTCTCTTTTTTATTAATAAAACTACTCTAACCAATATCTAAAATTTTATCGGCTATGGATTGGAACAAATTATTATCAACAAAACGTTATCACCCCGGAACAACTCCATCCATGTTCCGCTCCCCAGACCGTTCCCTATTCCAACGGGATTATGACAGATTAATATTTTCCTCTCCATTCCGCCGCTTACAAAACAAGACACAGGTCTTTCCTTTACCCGGTAATATATTCGTGCATAACCGTCTTACCCATAGCCTGGAAGTGGCCAGTGTCGGACGCTCATTGGGTAATAAAATAGCCCAATATCTTCGAACCCAAAACATACTCGAGCATCCAGAGATTCTTGAAGAAATAGGCACCATTGTCAGCACAGCCTGTCTAGCCCATGATTTAGGGAACCCTCCATTCGGACATTCTGGAGAAGAGGCTATCTCTTATTTTTTTCTGGAAGGAGAAGGACGCTACCTGAAGAAACTACTCACGAATGAAGAATGGGCAGATATCAGCCATTTTGAAGGGAATGCCAACACGTTCCGTTTGCTCACGCACAGCTTTAACGGACGCCGCCCGGGAGGATACACGATGACCTACACGACCCTTGCCTCTATCGTCAAATATCCTTTTGAGTCCATCGGATCTTTCAAAGGCAACAAGTATGGCTTTTTTCAAAGCGAAAAACACATCTATCAGGAGATAGCTGAAGAATTAGGTATCATCTGCCTTAACAAATCCCCCCTTCGATATGCCAGACACCCGTTGGTTTACCTGGTGGAAGCTGCCGACGACATCTGCTACCAAATTATGGATATTGAAGACGCTCATAAGTTACGTATCCTTTCGCATGAAGAAACAATAAAAATCCTGATGAACTTTTATGACCGGGATGCAGACGAGGATAAAGAAGACCTCAAGACGATAAGCAAAACATTCAAGATCGTAACCGACAAAAACGAGCAAATCGCCTTTCTTCGTGCCGGTATCATCAACAAACTGATCAACGCCTGCGCTTCCGTTTTCATCCAACATCATGATCAAATCATGAATGGGACATTCAACGGTAGCCTCGTGCAAAATCTTAGCGGGACACTGAAAACCGCTTATGACAATTGCTCAGAAGTGGCTTATTCCCGGATATACCACACCAATATTGTCACCCAAATACAAATCGCCGGTTTCAAAATTCTGGCCACAATCCTCAAGGAATATAGTGATGCCATATTAAAACCGGAAACCTACTATGCCCGCAATATCTTATCCGTCATGCCGGAACAGTATAAGGTCAATCAGGAAGATTCCATATACAAAAAGATACAAACGGTAACGGATTACGTCTCCGGAATGACAGATTCCTATGCCCTTAATCTTTATCGCAAAATAAAAGGTATCGATTTACCCGAGATCAGCGGTTGAACAATGGAAGTAGCATAATAAAAAAGAGAGACCATGTTTTTCATAGTCTCTCTATATAAGAAGTATCAATTTCCAGATTTAACGATACAATTCCTCCAGTTGGGCTTTCACTTTATCGCTCGTAATATAATCATCAAACTCCATACGTTTATCTATCATTCCGTTCGGAGTTAATTCGATAATCCGATTACAAACCGTCTGAATAAATTCATGGTCGTGTGAATTCATTAAAACAATTCCCTTGAATGAAACCAACGTATTATTGAAGGCCTGAATAGATTCCAAATCCAAATGATTCACGGGAGAATCCAATACCAGCACGTTTGCATTCGTCAACATCATACGCGCAATCATACAACGCATTTTCTCTCCCCCGGAAAGGACTTTCACCCGCTTGTAAATATCTTCTCCCGAGAATAACATCTTACCCAAGAATCCTCGCAAAAAGGTCTCACTTGTATCCGTTGAATATTGCCCCAACCATTCGACGAGGGTCATATCCGTCTGGAAATAGGCCGAATTATCTAAAGGTAAATAAGCACTGGTAACCGTTATTCCCCAGGTATAGGCTCCAGTATCCGGTTTTTCATTTCCTGTTATAATCTCAAACAAAGCTGTCATCGCCCGAGGATCCTTTGACAAGAAAGCAATCTTATCCCCTTTCTCCACACTAAACTCGACGTCTTTAAACAACATCTGCCCCTCGACACTCTTACTTAATCCACGCACATCCAAGATACGGTCTCCAACTTCCCGCTCCGGGGTGAAAATAATACCCGGATATTTTCGTGTAGAGGGTAAAATCTCCTCCACATCTAGTTTCTCCAACATCTTTTTCCGACTAGTAGTCTGCTTGGATTTGGCAACATTCGCACTAAAACGAGCAATAAATTCCAACAGCTCCTTACGTTTTTCTTCCGCTTTCTTATTCTTAGCTTGTGCTTGTCTCAACGCCAATTGGCTGGATTCATACCAGAAACTATAGTTCCCTGCAAATAATTGGATTTTACCATAATCAATATCAACTGTATGGGTGCATACGGAATCCAGGAAATGCCGGTCATGAGAAACCACCAATACGGTGTTATCGTAATTAGAAAGATAATTCTCCAACCACATGACTGTTTCCAGGTCCAAATCATTCGTGGGCTCGTCCAGCAACAAATTATCCGGTTTCCCAAATAAAGCCTGAGCCAGCAGGACCCGCACTTTCTGCTTTCCGTTTATATCTTTCATCAACGAATAGTGCAAATCCTCTTTTATACCCAAACCACTCAAAAGATTGGCTGCATCACTCTCCGCATTCCAACCGTCCATAGAGGCAAATTGTTCTTCCAATTCTGCAGCCCGAATACCATCAGCATCCGAGAAATCCTCCTTCATGTAAATTGCATTCTTTTCCTGCATCACCTGCCACAACAGCGTATGCCCCTGCAGAACCGTATCCAACACGGTACATTCATCGTAAGCGAAGTGATCCTGTTTCAACACAGACAAACGCTCTCCTGGACCAAACATCACACTGCCCCTCGTCGGTTCCAAATCTCCACTGACAATTCTCAAAAATGTAGATTTTCCCGCGCCATTTGCTCCAATTACACCATAACAATTACCAGGAGTAAACTTCAGGTTCACATCCCGGAACAATGTTCTTTTACCAAATTGAATCTCTAAATCCGAAACTGTTATCATTTTATCTCTCTTCAAAAGTAATCATACAACTTCTTAACGCCTCCTGCCACTCTCTAATTTCACAACCAAATATTTTCTTTATTTTTGACTTATCCAAAACAGAATAAGCCGGACGTTTCGCCTTTGTCGGATATTCGCCCGTCGTTAAAGGTTTTACCTCACAATCACATCCGGATAAGGCAACAATTTCTTTCGCGAAATCAAACCATGTACACTTTCCTTCATTCGTGAAATGATAAATTCCTTCCAATTCAGGCAATTCATCACATTCCATCATGCGAATAATCATATCAGCCAAATCGCCAGCATAAGTCGGACTCCCCCACTGATCGTTAACTACTCCTATTTCCTTCTTTTCATGGGCAAGTTTGTAAATTGTCTTCATGAAATTATGCCCATAAGGCGAATACAACCATGCGGTACGGATAATTATATATATACAACCGGACTTCTTTATGATCTTCTCCCCCTCCAATTTCGTCAAACCGTACACACTTTGCGGATTAGTCGGAGATTTTTCCGTATAAGGTTCCTCTGCACAACCATCAAACACGTAATCCGTGGATATATGAATCAAGAGACAACCATAGCGCACCGCTGCCTTAGCCAAATTCTCTACCGCATCCCGATTTATCTTTCTCGCTTTCTCTTCATTATCTTCTGCCAAGTCCACGGCGGTATAAGCAGCACAATTAATTATTGTATCAATATCGTGATTTTCAATAAAGGCACAAACTGCATTCGCATTTGTTATATCCAACTCTTCAATATCCGTATAGAAAACTTCATCCAATAACGAAAACCCTCTATTTCTTAACTCTGTACCTAATTGTCCACTGGCTCCCGTTACTAAAATATTCGCCATAATAATAGTATTTTTGAATTAATGTTTATCATATTTCTCGAACTCGGAATTACGACTTATAAATTCCGGCACAATCTTCTTCATTAATTGAACCATCTCCGGAATTCGAACCAAAACAGACAATTCCGTTAACTGGTCTATAGAAGGAACAATCTCATCATAATCATATTCCCGAACTTTGGCTATTCGTATTTTCTCATGTGATGTCGGCAATGTATTCTCCTTGTTACTCAACAATTCCTCATACAATTTCTCTCCTGGACGCAAACCTGTATAAACAATTGAAATCTCTTTGTCTGGAATAAAACCAGAAAGTTCGATCATCTTTCTCGCCATATCCGCTATCTTAACCGGCTTCCCCATTTCAAAAATATAAATCTCTCCTCCATGGCCCATCGTTCCAGCTTCCATCACCAAACGACATGCCTCTGGAATTGTCATGAAATAACGAATAATATCCGGATGAGTCACCGTAACCGGACCTCCATTACGAATCTGTTCTCTAAAACGAGGAATAACTGACCCATTAGAACCTAACACATTTCCAAAACGCGTAGTTATAAAACACGTCTTTCCTTCATGTTTGCCATCACGGATTGCAACGCTCAAACTTTGAACATATATCTCTGCCAATCTTTTAGAGGCACCCATAATGTTTGTAGGATTTACTGCTTTATCCGTCGACACCATCACGAAACGTTCCACACCATATTTGACAGAATAATCCGCCACATTACGCGTTCCAAAAACATTTACACGGATCGCTTCACACGGATTCAATTCCATCAAGGGAACATGTTTGTACGCAGCCGCATGAAACACTACTTGCGGATGGTAATTCCGGAAAACAAAATCCACCCGCTCCGGTGAACGTACATCCCCGATAACGGGCACAAAGGGAGTATCCGGATACTTATCCAAGAATTCCAACTGAATATTATGCATCGGGGTCTCAGCCGAGTCAAAAAAGATCAAACGCTTAACTTTAAAACGAGTTAACTGACGGCACAATTCACTACCGATAGAACCTGCTGCCCCCGTTACCATCACAATCTTTCCATCCAAGCCCTCCGCAATTTCCTGCATGTTTATCTCGATCTCATCCCTTCCTAACAAATCTTCCAAATGTATCTCCTTCATACGCGGACGAGACAACTGTCCACCAGAACTCAAATCCTCCACTGAAGGCAATACTAGCATCTCAATATTATACTTTTGGCAAAAAGTCAACAATCGCTTTTGCTCCTCTTGAGCCGTTACATAATCTGGAAATACAATACTATTTATATGTAAATCTTTTACGATACGCACAAAAGACTCCTCATTTATTGCAAAATATACTGATTCTCCAGACAAACGTAAATGCTTATATCTCTTACCCATGACTAAATAACCGACGACTTTATAAGACGGTAAGAAATTATTAGAAAGAGCCATATTCAACGAAGCGCTCTGATCATTCATCCCGTAAATCAAGACCCTTTTTAGCTTACCACCAATATATTTCTTCAGTCGGCCATATAATGTCACGAGGACAACGCGGACAGCAACCAAAACGACTGTTGATGTCATCATATCCAAAACCCCACCAACAATCAAACGCTCCTTGGAGAAAAAGGGATAACTGACACTGATTAAAGGATAAAGCGCTATCACTTTTAAAAACATGGCGCATCCAATTCGCCACGTTTCTCTCAAGGTGGTAAACCTCATCACCATACGGTATGACCGCATAAGCGCAAGGGTACCGCAACTTATAATAACGGCAATAATCGCCAGATGGCCAAATATGAACCAATCAACATTCTCTTCACGAAGATAACGGACAAAACAATATGCAAAAAGAGTAACTCCTGTGGAAAGTAGTACGTCCAACATCATTACAATCCAGCGGTTTAGATATTTTGTACGTACGATTCTTTCTGCAATTTTCATGAATTCAAATTTCATATTCATAAAATTTATTATAACAATTTAGCATCCCGCAACCAAGGATGATTTCGATCTTTCTCTGATAATATAATATCTTGCAACGGTAATTTCCAATCAATATTTAAATCTGGGTCATTATACATAATTGCTCCCTCGTATTGAGGAGCATAATAAGCATCGCACTTATACTGAAAAATAGCCTCCTCACTTAAAACTGCAAAACCATGAGCAAAACCTCTAGGTATAAATAACTGGTATTTATTATCTTCACTTAATTCAACCGCAACATGTTTACCAAAATCAGGAGAATCTTTACGGATATCCACCGCAACATCCAACACCCGACCTTTTACAACCCGCACAAGTTTGGCCTGAGTATAAGGAGGTAATTGATAATGTAATCCTCTCAAAACACCATATTTAGACTTTGATTCATTATCCTGCACGAAAGTGGTTTTACATACCTCCTGTTCAAACCTCTGCATAGAGAAACTCTCAAAAAAATATCCCCGCTCATCCCCAAACACCCGGGGTTTCAGAATCAGGACATCATCTATGTTAGTCTTAATTATCTCCATATAACAGACGAATTTCAAACATGATACATCTCTTCATAATATCTCATATAATCGCCACTTGTAACCTGATCCAACCAATCTTGATTTGCGATATACCATTTTATTGTTTTTTCTATCCCCTCTTCAAATTGTAAGGAAGGTTCCCACCCCAATTCCTCATGCAACTTTGTTGAATCTATAGCATAACGTAGATCATGTCCCGCCCGATCTGGCACAAAAGTGATTAATTTTTCAGAAGTTCCTTCCGCTCTGCCCAATAAACGGTCTGTTATCTTTACCATGACTTTAATCAAATCAATATTCCTCCATTCGTTGAAACCTCCGATATTATAGGTTTCTCCAACTTTCCCCTTGTGAAAAATTAAATCTATGGCACGCACATGATCTTCCACGAATAACCAATCCCGAACATTTTCTCCAGTCCCATACACAGGCAGCGGTTTATTATGCCGGATATTATTAATAAACAAAGGTATCAATTTCTCTGGAAATTGATAGGGCCCATAATTATTCGAACAGTTAGATATCTTGACAGGTAAAGCATAGGTATCATGAAAAGCCCGGACAAAATGATCCGAGGAAGCCTTAGATGCAGAATAAGGTGAATGAGGATTATATCGCGTAGTCTCCACGAAAAAAGAACCGTCATTCTTCAATGCGCCATACACCTCATCTGTAGAAACATGATAAAACAACTTTCCCTCAAAATTGTCTCCCCAAACAATCTTAGCCGCCTGTAATAAACTCAACGTTCCCATCACATTCGTTTGAGCAAATGCAAATGGATCTTTTATTGAACGATCCACATGACTTTCGGCAGCCAAATGAATAATCCCCTCCACATTATACTGTTCAAAAATCGCCTTCATCCTTTCAAAATCACAGATATCTGCCTTCACAAAAGTATAATTTGGCATTTTCTCGATATCTTTCAGATTGGTCAAATTGCCAGCATAGGTCAATTTATCCAAATTCACGATATGATATTCCGGATATTTATTCACCATTAAACGTACTAAATGTGAACCAATAAACCCAGCACCTCCTGTAATTAAAATTGTTTTCATTTTCTCGTTTTTACAAAACAACCATTCCTTATATTCAATCTATCAATTTCAACAAATACTGTCCATATTGATTTTTAGTCATCGGCTGCGCCAAACGACTCAATGTTGACGCATCAATCCACCCTTGTCTATAAGCGATCTCTTCCAAACAAGCGACTTTCAATCCTTGACGTTTCTCCACAACCTCCACGAATGTAGAAGCCTCGGCAAGTGAATCATGCGTTCCTGTATCCAACCAGGCAAACCCTCTCCCCAATAATTGAACTTTCAAAGAGTTCTCTTTCAAGAAAACTTGGTTCACCGAGGTAATCTCCAATTCTCCTCTCGCGGAAGGCCTTATTGTTTTAGCAATATCTATTACTCTATTCGGATAAAAATACAGACCAACTACCGCATAATTCGATTTGGGATGTTGAGGTTTTTCCTCTATTCCCAGAACATTACCATTCTTGTCAAATTCTGCCACCCCATAACGTTCCGGATCACTCACCCAATAGCCAAATATCGTAGCTTTATTCTGTTCAGTCACATTGAGAACCGCATCACGTAACATTCCGGTAAAATGCTGTCCATAAAAAATATTATCTCCCAACACCAAACATACATCATCCTTACCGATAAAATGTTCCCCGATAATAAAAGCCTGAGCCAATCCGTCCGGACTAGGCTGTTCCGCATATTCAAAATGCACGCCATAATCACTTCCATCACCTAACAAACGTTGAAAACCAGGCAAATCCTGTGGCGTTGAAATAATTAATATATCCTGAATACCTGCCAACATCAAAACCGATATCGGATAATAAATCATCGGTTTATCATATATAGGCAACATCTGTTTAGATACGCCCTTTGTAATCGGGTACAAGCGGGTTCCAGCCCCTCCGGCTAATACAATACCTTTCATGTGCAATCAATAATATTTATCCAGGACAAAATTAGTACTTTATTTCACAAGCTCCAGTATTTCAATTTATGAATTTTCCCCCTATAAATACCTTTCACGTCCCCCAACACTGCACTTTCTCGGGTTAAATTCAAAAAGTACTCTTCCTCCAAAACTTTATATTCATCATGGGCTACGGCTACAATTACCGCATCATAATCATTTCCGGGCTTCTCTATCAACCTAAAACCATATTCCCGATACACCTCATCAATATCCGCACAAGGATCCATTACATCCACAGAAACTCCAAAATCCTTCAATTCATTAATAATATCAACGACCTTAGAATTTCGAATATCAGAAACATTTTCTTTAAAAGTAACCCCCATAACCAACACCCGTGTTTCTAAAATATTTTTCCCAATGGCGATCATCCTTTTCACTATTTTTTTGGCAATATATCCCCCCATCGAATCATTAACAAAACGGCCAGCATTAATCATCTGCGGATGATATTTTAATTCTTTCGCCTTATGTACCAAATAATAGGGATCAACTCCTATGCAATGCCCTCCTACCAGCCCTGGATAAAATTTCAAGAAATTCCATTTTGTACCAGCAGCCTCCAATACATCATAAGTATTTATTCCGATACGACTAAAAATAATGGAAAGTTCATTCATCAAGGCAATATTGACATCCCGCTGGGTGTTCTCTATAATCTTGGCAGCTTCAGCGACTTTAATATTAGGAGCTCGATGTACACCCGGTTTCACGACTAACTCATAAACTTGAGCTATAGTATCTAACGCAACAGAGTCACAACCGGAGACAATTTTCACCGTTGTAGATAAAGTATGCACTTTATCTCCTGGATTTATCCGCTCTGGAGAATAACCGATTTTAAAATCGACCCCAGCTTTCAAACCGGAAATCTCCTCTAATATCGGCAAACAATCATCCTCGGTACATCCCGGATACACGGTTGACTCAAACACGACATAATCACCCTTTTTCAATGCCATCCCGACCGTACGGGTAGCAGATAACAGCGGATTCAGATCTGGCTGATTAAAACGGTCTATTGGCGTAGGTACAGCAATGATAAAGAAAGAAGCCTCACGTAAAGTATCTATCGAAGATGTAAAAACGATATCACTTACTTCGAAAGCATCCTTTTTCAATTCATTACAAGGATCTATACCTTGTCTCATTTTCACCAAACGTTCCTCGTTTATATCAAAACCTATCACAGAAACTCTCTTGGCAAACGCTAAGGCTATCGGCAAGCCGACATAGCCCAAACCCACCAAGGCCAACTTCAGTTTCTTATCTAATAACTCCTTATACATAAATTCAGTCTATTAATCTAAGATATCCTCTTGCTTTATCGGCATGTATGGTCCATCCTTTACCTCAAAAATCACCGTTCCCTCCTTCAACACCTCCAATGTGTGCCATTGTCCCTCTGGGATGTGAACACCATAATTACCCGTTAAAGGATCCAAGACCGATTCTGCCAGCAAACAGCGATTATCATCGTAAAACTGCACTTTTATTGATCCTCGTAACACGATATAAGTTTCTGCCGTCAATGTATGTCGATGTATCGGCAAACTAGTACCAGGTTCCAAAGCATTCAATAAACGCTGAGCCTTTGCGTCTAAAGTCTGATGAAAATTGTAATTCATTCTTAGCCGGGGACTATCCTGCGCCATTCGACTTACTTCATCCAATAATCTTTCATCAATTAATTTCATTTTACGTGCAATTAAAAATATCAACTTTATTATTACCACCCAAAAGGATGCGGTGCCAACGGCAATTTTGCCAAAGGATGATAATCCCCTTTCAATCCAATCGGCTTAGCATGACGAATATCATGAACGATATTAATACAATTACGAGCCTCTGAAATACGGAAACCTTCTCCTGCCAGTATTTTTCTATAACTTTCCGTATGTAACTCCGTAAATCCTTGACTAAATTCAAACTCTTCCCCTTCAATCCGGATAGAACGGAATGTCCTTTTTTCTCCTTCAACAGCATTTTCAGGCAAGGTATCAGCATTTATACTTAAAAAATAACGTACCCGAGCTTTCTCTAACTCCAAATAACCGGCTACCCGATCATGAGTCATCACGTGTACAACATTTCTTCTCACATCTCCAAAAATCCAAGACAACATATCGTAGAAATGTACTCCAATATTCGTTGCAATTCCACCACTCTTACGCTCATCCCCCTTCCAACTCGTGTAATACCAATTACCCCTCGAAGTAATATAAGTCAAGTCCACATCATATATTTTATCTTTAGGCCCTTCATCTATTCTTTTCTTCAACGCCCTGATAGAATCATGCAAACGTAATTGCAGTATCGTGTAAGCATTATGCCCCGTTTCCCGCTCCATATCCTCCAAAACATCAATATTCCAAGGATTCAGCACTAACGGTTTCTCGCAAATCACATCCGCCCCTAAACGTAATCCATAACGGATATGTGCATCATGCAAATAATTGGGAGTACAAACAGAAACGACATCTATCGGATGATCTGTTTTTCTCAATTTAGAACAATGTCTGTCCAGCAACTCCAACTCCGTGAAAAAAGCACAATCCGGGAAAAAACTATCCATAATACCGACACTATCAAATTTATCATAAGCAGCCAATAATTTATTTCCCGTATCCTTTATCGCCCTCAAATGTCTTGGAGCTATATAACCTGCAACCCCGAATAACGCAAAATTCTTCATATATAATTTCTTTTATACAAACTCATTAGTAATGTTCAAAAATAGTATTTTATTATAGATATAATTACAAAAATGATATTCTTATTCTTTCAAAACAATTATTTAAAGAAAATCTCCATAAAATCATTTCTTTAAGCTTCGAAAAAAAACGGTCAACTTTTCCCGTACAAATAAACGCTCTTCAAGCGAACATCCCAAGTAAAAAACACATCCGAGCACCGAAATACAAGAAATTACACAAACGACAAAAAACGAAACAACTGTATTATGCGGCAACAAGCAATATACCACGATCGGTAATATCACACTTGACAAGACTACCCGTATTATAGGATAGACCGCTAAAAGGATATAATCCTTCATATTCATGTTAATCATCGGCAAAACAATTCGAACCCGTGCACATTGTGTACAAAGCTCAATAATCAAGTGCACCACAAATACCGTTGCCGGATGTACGTCAAAAAACTTCAATATAAAATAAGCGATAGGAACAATCAACAACAGCATTGTCCCTTCCACCAACTGGAAACGCTTAAGCTTGCCTGTTGCATGGACTGATATAATCACAGGATTCGCAAGGGCAGAAAACATACTGGTAATTAATATTAATCGCAAGAAAATAACAGTATATTCCGGTACCTCCTTCAGCCACACTCCCAAAATGACCTCAGCCTCCAATATAATCGGTAAGGCTAAAAACAATAACAAGAAAAAAGAAAACTTAGAACTCACTATCAACAAACGATGCATATAAGAAAAATCTCTTTCCGCATAAGACTTTGTCAACTGAGGATTCAAGGCCATCTGAAAATTACTGCAGAAATTCAACACCACATTCTGCACCTGTACAGCAACCCCTCTCGCTGCATTAACCAAAGGACCATAAAACATATTCAATAAAACATTCAATCCTTGAGTATAACCAACCACGGCTAAATTTCCATTCAATGTCCAACCTGCAAAAATAAATATCTCCTTAAATAATGCTTTATCCCAAGCAATGTGGAATCGTGCACCCTCGAAATTCCGTTTACTGTAAAAATAATAAACAGACATCGTCAAGACCTGCACTCCAAGCACCAACAATCCATACAAGATCAATTTATCCCAAGAGAAAACCGTCAAGACATAAACAACGACCAACTTTAACACCACATCCAAGATTGAGATATATGCATACACGTTCATTTTTTCATTGGCAACAATCATGGAATTATATGGAACACTCAATATGCCCAAGATTGTATTAATTAAAGAGAACTGAAAGACCCAACGAGCTGCTTCCATACGTTCCGGAGGGATATTTAATTTATATTCAAGGAACCATATCCCGACAGTTTCTCCCAATAACAAGATAACAAATGCCAAACAAATATGGATTTCCATAATCACGCTAAACACGTGACGGATTCTTTGCAAATTATTTCCAGCCAACTCATAAGTTATATATCGAGAAGAGGCACCACTGAGCGAACTATTCAAAAATCCCAACATCACAACAATTCCCCCCACGACATTATAAATACCGAAATCAGTTTCTCCCAACGTTGCCAATATAATTCTCGATGTATATAAACTAACTACCATCGAGAAAAGCATACGGATATAAAGCATCAACGTATTTTTAGCAATGCGCTTACTCTTACTTGAAGTCATTACAATACTATATAGAAATTGTTTCAAAGGTAATGAATTTACCAACATTCCCCAAAACAATCCACACGTATCACTCTACATCCAACCTGGCTTTACAGAATCTTTCAAGTAATAATTAAAAAATTGCTCCATACGTTTCGTCCAATCACGTTGAGCCTCTCTTGAATACAAGAAATGTCCTTCCCCCGGATAATTCAACAACCAAACAGGTTTTCCCAAACGTCTCATTGCCAAAAATAAGGCCAATCCTTCTCGATAATCCACAGCTTGATCATGATCATTATGGAATATCAACATGGGTGTCTGTATCTTGTCCGCTACAAAAAGAGGTGAATTCTCGATATAACCGGCTACATCTTCCCATAAGGTTTTTCCCATACGACACTGCCAATCTTCATACATCAACATGTTCGAAGAGCCATCTCCTCTAAGGCTTGTGTATACAGCGGGGAGATTAACAGTTGCCGCACCAACATTAACACAACGGAAAATATTTGTTCGGGCAACGATCGAGGCGACCAAATAACCAGACCAACTATGTCCTTGCAATCCGATTCGATCAGACTTTGCAATACCTTCCGCAATCAATGCTTCCGTTCCACTGATCACCGTGTTACAAGCACTCTCCACCGGTTTTCCTATTTCAATTTTCACATCTGGTGCAAAAATCACATATCCTTTACTAACATAAGTAGGAATATCAATCATTGCGGCACTAAAATCAGGAATAGGATATACATGCATCTCTGGTGTATGTGTTTCATAAAAAGAAACAATCATCGGATATCGCCTAGCCGAATCATAATCATCCGGTAAATATAACAAACCTTTCTGTTGTTGCCCATTATTATCTGTCCATATGAACTGCCGCACATCTCCCCATTTATAATTCCTTTGCTGTGGATTCGCATCTGTAATCTTACGCCAATCATTAAAAGAATCATCACAAATCCACAAATCCCGATCATCATTATAATTTTGTCTATAACACAAAAAAGTATCAGTACCCTTCTGTAATACTTGTAGAGAAAAAGCTCCTTCCACCAGAATAGTTAATCGTCCATTTGCTGCAAGCCTTCCCACTCCCGTATTTCTAGTATCTTCATTACATGTCGTAACTAAATAAGCTTTCCCTTGTTTTATAAATACCTCCTCGTTCTCATCCAAAAAACGCAGATTCGTATTATGTTTTCGACCCCATCCCCCTGTCCAGCAAGAAACACGCTGATTTCCGTTCAACTCTATTTTCCAGATATCAAATCGGTCATACACGAACAAGTCATTTCCATCCTCACTCCAACCTGCTATACCATAAGGAGGGGCAGGATTAGGACGGTCATAATCTTCCTCATACAATGGAAAAGAGATCTCCTTATTCAATATTCTTTTTTCACGTGTAATCGGATTCACTAAGATCCAAGTCAATTGCCGATTATCAAAATAAAGGAGATAATCACCTTTAGGACTCCATTTCACTTCTCGTGTCAACTCTTTTGCAACCAAATAGTGCACACCATTAGTTAGATCCACCAAATACAAATCAAAACGGGGATCATGTTGCCACTCCCGGGATAACTTATAGGGACTTTCATCTTTTTCGTAAGCGAAAACACTCTCCGTTCCTCGAGAAAAATACAAAACGCCATGCCCTTCCTCACAAATTATATAATTGGTATCTCTCTTGTTATCATACACGAATCTACAAGGGGAAAGAATCTCTCTAGTTGCTGTTTCCTGAGGATTATATTCAGCATTCCATTTCCAAGTTTCCACGCAAACTTTCTCCTTTTGTTCTTTTCCAGTTCCAAGGTCTCTATTCTCTGCCTGCCTATAAACAAATAACTTTCCTCCACAAATTAAATCCACTGAATATTTATCAAGTCTAAGTTTATTTAGCTGGCTACAACTCAAAACTTTTATTATCTCCCCTTCCGAAGAAAAAATACACATCTCGAATCCTTCATTTGCTTTTATAAAAAAATATCCAGCTCGATCTAAAGCGCTAAAATAAAAATGCTCTAAAGTACATGTAGAATCCCTATAAACCTGATGGAATTTTCCCTTATTTATATTCCCCAAACATAACTCCCTGAATCCGTCTCTTTGATAAAGAAACACTCCATCACCTTCTATTCCATACAACGCATAGTACAAAAGACCTTTCAACTTTCGTTTCTGTCCATCAACGACATTCTCAACTACACACATTTTATCATCATGATGTATAGCTAACGGAAGTTTATCATCTAACACAGGTTCCTGTTCCCACTTCACACACTTCTTATCCTTCAAACGTGTAACAACAAATTTCTTTCCACTCCAATAGGCTAACCATTCACCTCCAGCCCAAAATCTCGGTTCCGCGATCCCTATTAACGTATCAGTTCGTTCAGTCGCAACATCATACAAAAAATAAACACTATCATTCAGAATATTTGCCTCTACATTATCAAAAAACGTATAATCATACAACACCCACTTACCATCTGCCGACAATTGGTAGATATCAACCTTACGCCATTGTTGATATGCCGATTCATCTAATTTTTGAGCATTTGCGACATTTCCATCCACGTCTACTACAAATAGAAATAACAACACATAATATTTCCACCTCATAACCGAAACAAAAAATAGAGCTGTCAAACAACATTTTGACAGCTCTCGATTTATATAAACGGAATTAATCTCCTACTGAAACTCTATTTTTGATCACTTTAGTATTTAAATAGACAAAAACCAATTTGGGATTTGCTTCTTGAGCTACCAAAACTAACGTATCTGCATTTAATTTCTCAATCCGTTCCTTGGTCTCATAAGGAGTTTTAGACCCATCTTCATTTATATCGAAGCCTTTTGTGATTAAATACCCATCCTTAATTTCCCATGATTTCAGTTCTAGGCTTGGAATATTTATAGCCTCACAAACACCACCCTTTTTATAATTAAATCCTTTCAATTCCCCCGTTGATTGATAGGTATACGGATTACACCATTCGCCAATAATTGTCTTCTCCATTTCTTTTTAGGGATTCGCACCACAAGCACAAATAAAAATCATTCCAATGAAATACATTAACTTTCTCATCTTTTACCTTTTAAAATTTAATTTACACTATAAATACACCACCGAATGAAGAAAGGATGAAATCATATCAAATATTTTTCAAAAAAAGATTCCACCCATTTTTGGGTGGAATCCATTATATCGTGAAAAAACTTATTCTTTTATTAGATTTTTCCAATTCTCTTTTTCAAATACATTGGCAACAAAAGGTAAACCTAAAACAAATCCAACACCCGCAAATATACCTAAAAATGTAAACAACACACAAATCAATCCACGCTTGGGTTTCGAACGTTCTGAAGGAACGACCACAGGTTCGACCACCGTAAATACAGGCGTATCCTCCTTCACGGAAATCTTTGCTTGCTCCAATTGCTTTGCCAATTCAGTAAAAATACTATTGGACATGGTGTACTCAGCCCTCAATTTCTCTTCCTGAATTTTTGCCTTTGCCGAGCTAAAATTCCTGTTCGCATCAACAAATTGGGCTAAATCCAACTGTTTCGCCTCATAATCTCGCTGAGCTTCGTTGTAACGTTGTTGTATAAATTCCAGGTTTGAAGCCGCTTTTTCAATCTTAAACTCTGTAATATATTGTTGCAACAAATTTTGCGCTTGCTGGGCCAATTGGGCTGCAGCTAAAGGCTCTGGCATAGAAGCAGACAATTGCACATATCCATCTTTATCATTCACATTCAAAGAAACCAATTGACTCAACCTCTCCGCCACATTTTTCTCGTCAAAAGAAAGAACCTGAATAGCCTGATCCACATTTCCTCCCTCTACTTTTGTTGTATCTATTCCTCGAATAGCACTAATAATCACCCCAGGTAACCCTATCGTGTATTTCTTTATCGCTTGTAACAAATTGAATTTCTGGTATTCATCTTTCGTATAATAATCAAACAAAGTTACGGGAGCACTTTTACCCTCTAACGTTAAAGGAGTTTTCATCAATTCCTTTTTAAAAGGGACACTCGCCAATATCTTTGGATAAATTGTAGGAGCCAACACCTCTCCCCCTCCCATACTTCCTAAATTTATCCCAGCCATTGCAGCCAAACCACTCAACCCTCCCGTAGATTTTTTCTCTCCTAGCTGAGGAACCATCGTACAACTTGCAGAATATTCTGTCGGGCTAAATAATGCCACAAAGACACCCAACACAATAAAAGCCACCGCAATTTTAATGATCAATTTACGGTTTTTCCACAACTTCTTTATCACTTCAACCAAATCAATCTCCTCTTCTTGAGGTATATTATTACCTGCTAATTGTTGTTCCATAATATCTTATTTAGTTGAGTTTAAAATAGAAGTTATCATTGCAGCAATTGATGTTGTAGAAGATGTCAGACTCATAATCTCTGGCAACCCTAAACGATTCCTACGCTCTGGTTTACGGGGCACAATAATTTCACATCCCGGTTCTATCTTCGGCATCCGCCCCCCCTTACGAGTTGCTACCGTTCCATTTTGATATACCACAAAAACCTTACGTTTTTTAGCTTTCATTCCAAAGCCACCAGCATTAGCTATATAATCCTTTAACTTTAGTTTCTTCTCGTAAGTCACAGCATTAGGGAACATCACCTCACCACTTATTTTCACCGTGTTAATATAATTGGACACGTGAATCACATCTCCCTCCCTTAAAACCAAATCGGATTCTCCTCCAGGATTATCCAATGCTGCAGCCAAATCTATTCCAACCAGGTATGTCGGTTCTATTATATCGAGCGAATCCAACGTTGAATCTCGAAGAGTGTTCTCTGACACTTTTAGCACAGATTGCACCCTAGCCAATTCATCCGTATTCATTCTACGTATCAATCTTGCACCTTTTACATAAGCCTGACTCGTTATTCCTCCTGCTCTACGAATCAAATCAGAAATACGTTCATTCGTCGTTTCTTTTGCATAAACTCCAGGATACAAAACCTCACCTTCTACCCGAACATTTTGTTGCGTCCGATAACCCGGAGAACGACGTACATAAACCTCATCAAAAGGCTGCAAAACAAAATCTTTCACGCCATCTATCATCAACCCATCTTTCAACGGGAAAGAAAACAACTCTGATTCTACAGGAGACTCCACCGTACTCTTCGGATCTTTAATCCGACGCGCAACATCTATCCGCATTTCTGAAGCCGCTTCCAACAATCCTCCTGCATAAATAACAGCATCCTCCAATGTCATATTCTCAACATAGGGGAATGTCTGCGGATTCTTTACTGCCCCATGGATAGTAACTTGATAAGCCTCTCTCAAGCTATTTCTGGAAGGAATATAAAGACGATCATTTTTCCTCAATGAGATATCCTCTATCTCACCCCTCAATAACTTTCCTAAATCAATAGCTAACATCTCCTGTGTCAAGTCTTCTTTTTCTCTATATAAAATCACACGATTCAAAAAAGCATCTTCAGTAATTCCCTCTGCTATATTGATCAACTGTTTTACTGTTCCAATCTTCTGAGTCAAGGCATAGTCTCCCGGACGAAAAACTGCTCCTGCTACACTTACTCGATTCGAGAATTTATCTAGAATTACGCCAACATTTATCTCATCTCCATCTGTCAAAATAAATGAAGGATACTCCTCCTTATATACAGTATACATCTCAAATTCTGTCTCTCCTTGACGCTTAACATTAACGTTCTTTTTATAAGCATCACTTGTAAAACCTCCGGCATAATCAAACAATGTCTTCAACGACTCTCCCTCCTTCAACTCATAACGCATGGGACGTTTCACCCGGCCAATTACAGAAACAAGTTCCTCATACGGAGGCACGCTAATATTATCCCCATCCTGTAAAGCAATATTACAATCATCATCCCCCTCCATAATAAATTTATAAACATCTACCGAAATCAACTTCTTACCACCTCTATACACGATCACGTTACGTAAACTTCCCAAATCACTCACTCCTCCCGCTGCATACAACGCATGAAATAAAGTTGCCAACGAAGATAAGGTATAAGTTCCTGGCAACGTTACCTCACCCATGATATTAACATGAATACTCCGGATTTCTCCTAATGTCACTTTCAAAAAAGTTTTTGGATTTTCGGCGATCAAATCCGCATAAATACGTCCAAATACATTACGCAAATAATCATTTGCCTCCTTTACAGATTTGCCTACAAGATAAATAGGCCCTATATTATCAACAGTAATACTCCCCTCCGGAGAGATGTATTGCCGAATAGATGCTTGCGAATCTCCCCAGATATCAATAATAATCTCATCTCCTGGCCCTAATTTATAATTAGGTGGAGTCGGAATATTCAAATTCGGGACAAAAGTTAATCGGCTATTATTAAATAATTCTCGACCGAAAACCTGCATAGAATCCACTTCTAATGTTACAGCTCTCAAGGGAGTATTCACAATAGCATTTCCTCTTTGACGAAAATCAACCACAGTACTTGCCTGTCCCTCGACTTGATCTCCTTGTTCTCGCTCATAATTCGCCTTAATTCTCAACACCTGTTCTTCTGTAACACCCTTTTGGACTAACATAGCAACAATCTCTTGCTGAGTTTTTCCTTGAGCATGCGCAGCTTTTGCTGCCTCGATCACTTCTGCATCTGTCATTTGAGCATGCAAATATCCCCATGCACCAAACGTTAATACCAATACTAGTAAAAATTTCATACCACTGTTTTTGAATGTTTTATATGCAACCAGCAAAATACTTATACCTCTTTAAAAAGGTATTATATCTTTTCCGGATTACTCGCGAATATACAGGAATAATCCATAAGTAAAAACCAATAATAAAAATAATATGGCTACAATAGCATTCGAATTCTCAACAAGAAATAACGTAATCCAGAAGAAGTTTCATTTGCACACAAAACTTTCACGTTGGGATTTAGTTTTTCTATCCCATCCACAAGAGACACATTCTTTGCACAGCAATCATGAGCTAAATGCAAATGGAAATATTCCCGCATAAACAGAACATAGACAATCGACAATCCAAGCAAACAAACAATCAAATACAAGTAACCATATGTACCACAGAACAAGAAACCTGTAATAATTAAAGCTTGAACAGCCATATAAACACTAGATACCACCACATGAGAAACCCCTAACTCGTTTGCCAACAACTGATACATATGCTTGCGATGAGGCTCACTTATATTTTCATGTAACATCAAACGATGAATTATCGTGAGTACACTGTCCACGCCATAAACGGCCAAAAATACCAGATAACTAAAATCATGAGTTGCGATAATCAAGCGGCCCAACAAGAACAAGATCACGAAAGCAATACTCACAGAACCGACATCACCCGCAAAACATCTGGCTTTCTTACGGAAATTAAACAAGCAGAACACTCCGGTGGCAATCATCATCACCCAAATTAATTGCATGTCTACAAATTTCTCAACGAAGAAATTCACGTAAGCCAATCCCGCCAAAACAACAAGACTATATCCTCCCGTGATTCCATTAATACCATCCATAAAATTATAGGCATTCAGAATTCCTGTACAGAAAATCAATGCAACGATCATCCACCACAAAGGCAATCCCAACATTCCCCACTCGATAAACATCAATAGCATGGCTGAAAATTGTACAACTAATCTAGTTTTTTGTGATACCATCTTTACATCATCGACAAAACTAACAACAGCAACTCCAGTCAAACCCAACATAAACCAAGGATAAGCAAAACCATTAGTCAAACAGTATACCACCATACCTAAATAAAAAATCACCCCACCTCCACGCAATGTAATTCTCGAATGAGAACTCCGTTCATTCGGCTTATCTATAATATTATATTTATCAGCTATCCAGAAATAAGCAATCTCAGCGCCAATTAACAACAATGTGATAATCAAATAATACATCATATCATTTTACATTATTACTCATTTATAAATGACCGAATCGTTCGCCTCATTCCTTCTTCCGCATTCACGGGCATTTTCTCTATTCCTAATACTGTTTTTATCTTTCTGTTCGACACCACGTAATTCTCTGTCAACTTTCTCAATCGTTCATCATTCAATGGTAACCCGAACCATGTACCCACCCGAGCACATCCCTTCATTATATTTTGATTCACGTGCCAGATACGAACCTTTTTCCCCAACACCTCTCCAATCAACCGCACCAGTTCATTCGTCGGCAACACTTCATCATCCGCCAAGTGATAAATCCCGGAACAAATACGTTTCTCTATCAACTTCTCTACCACGAAACAGACATTGTCCACACTCACAAAACTTCGCTTATTTTCAAAAGCCCCCAATGGCCAAGGGAATCCCTTCTTTACTATATTATATAACAAATTCAGATTACCTTTATTCCCTGGGCCGTGAATCATACAAGGACGTACGATATACACGAATTTCCCTTTCTCTTCACACTCGCTCATCCGACCTTGAATATATTTCTCTGCGGCAATTTTACTCTCTCCATAAGGCCCGACAGGGTGTGGTACAACATCTTCCGTCAAGACATCCCCATTCACCCGATCCGCAGCAGCTTTTACAGAACTGAAAAAAATAAATTTCTTTGCATCTGAATTCAAGAAATAATCGAAAACTCGCTTCGTCAAATCCACATTCACCTCGAAATATTCCTCTCTATTCACCTCATTTTTCATATCATGAGCCATTCCTGCCAAATGCACAATAGCATCCATCCCTTCAACTTCCGCTAATTCATTCCATGAAAATGTTTTTTTCACTCCATCTTTATCCGGGAACACGATATCCACACCATAAATAGTATGGCATTTTTTCAAAGAGCACACAAGATTACTTCCCACAAAACCGTGGATTCCCGTTATTAATATATCCATATCATCAAGCTAATAAATCACAATCCTTTTCAAACAAAAGCTACAATCTTTTTATTCTCTAGGTTACAATTTTTGCGCATCTCGTATCATTTATCATAATTCACCATCTTTAGTTGTGTATCTTGTTTTTCCTTGAGACGCGAAAGTAGATGAAAGGTTGCGTGCTAAAATGCTCAAAATTTCATTTTAACATCATTATAACATTTCCACGTAAATTCCTTAAGAAAATCCCGCAATTTTATAATAAAAAACAAGAGAGTATCGATTGCTCTAAAAACGATCTAAAGAAATTATCTATTTTACATTCATTTTTTTTCTCAAAAACAAACCGTATAAAATAGCCCGCAATTTATTACCCATTAAACGAACCAGCGTACGTATTATTACATTAACACAGTATTCTAACCAATTTAAACGCTCAGAACGACGCATAAACACCAATAAACGATGCTCCGAACGCATATATTTTCTCCCCCCCCTCCGAGCCATCATATCATATCCCCCTCTTGCCCACAAAAGAGATTCCCCAATATTGGCAAAACAATAACCTGCATTTGCTAAACGATTCCATAAATAATAATCTTCCAATAAATAAAATGGTTGATAACTACCAACACTTAATATCGCTTTTTTCCGAAACATTACCGTCATATGATTAAAAGGGCAACGCCATTTCATAAAACGTTTCAACTCGCTATCAGTCGTGGGCAATTTTCGCTGGGATTCTACGTGTTCTTTATCCTCGGAAAATTCATCTATCCAACTACCCAATACATCCACCTCTGGGTGATTTATCAAATATTCTATTTGTCTCTCAAAACGATGTGGCATACAAATATCATCACTATCCATACGGGCTACAATATCAAATGAACAATACGTTAATCCTATTCGCAAAGCCTCCCCCAAGCCTTTATTTTCTTTCAAAGCGACCACATTTAAAATAGGATAACGCTGTTTATAAAAACATATCACCTTTTCTAAAGCATCCGTTAACGGACCATCTTTCACTAAAACGACCTCATTAGGCATAAGAGTCTGTCCAAAAACACTCTCTAATGACTCATCCAAACGCTCTGGTAATTCTTTCGCATATACCGATATCAAGACTGAAAATTTCATATTCCAACTATACAATATTCTTATTTTCGAGATACACACATACAACAACTAAAATCTAATTTCATTTTCACAAAGATTCATTTCGTCTTTTGCTACGTGGAAACAAAAAAGCAAAGAATAAATTGGGAATATATTTTATTTGCCCATTCCACAAAGATGATAGAAAACAGCATAATCGATTATGCAATGCTATTTCATCATCCCAATGTAAACGCTCAATACAAGCAATGGAAAACAATCCTTTTATATAACTATCCTTATGATGATATTGTATCAATTCTTTTACGATCAAAAAAAAATCTCGAGAATGTAATTTTTTATCCACCATACTCGATATACCTTTTGAATGCCAACGGTAGACTCCCATGTTATCATTTAACGATATACCACGCCCCCTCTTCATCAACAAATAAAACAAATGAATATCACGAACATGGTGGTATAATTCCAATTCCTGGTAAACCTCCCAATAAGCTTTTGACCTAATTAAAGTTGTTAAAGGTTGTGTTATCCATGTTTTTAACATTAATGAATACGTTATTTCTAAATTCTTATTTGAATGATAATAAGCATCAGCATATTCTTCCTTAAACTTCTTCTCATTCTCTAACCATATTTTAAAACGGTGACAACAAAATACATAACTTGGATTCTGTTCTAAAAAATCCACCTGCTTTTGTAATTTCAATGGGTCTGTCCAATAATCATCCCCCTCACACATTGCAATATACTTTGCTTTAGGACAAATTGCAGCATTCAAAACTTTTCCTAAAGAACCATCATGTTTAGAGTACTGATTCTCAGTTTCATAAATTGGTTTTATTATACTAGGATATTTCTCTGCATATTCTTGTATTATGGCAGCAGAGTCATCAGTAGAAGCATCATCATGGACTATTACTTCAAAAACGAAATTAGTTTTTTGCATAATAAATCCATCTAAACATTGCCTTAAATATAAGGCATGATTATAAACTAAACAACGTATCGAAACAAAAGGAGCAGAGTTCATTATCTTCAACAAATAAAAAACAACTATTCACATAAAAATATCACGTAAAATAATAAAGATATAACTATTATCTATAATCCTCTTCTGTTCCCCATAATTTTGCAAAACGCTGTAATTCCCGCTCTTTCTTGAACCAAACACAAAAATCTTTCCACGTGAATCGAGGCTCGTATCCAAGTTCCCGTTTGGTTTTAGTTATATCTAAAACAAACTGTGTCGAGGAACGTTTACTCGGGT
>CALUMT010000004.1 GCA_944321845.1 uncultured Butyricimonas sp. | reverse complement strand
TCTAGCGGCGGTGATCCACCTCTTCCCATCCCGAACAGAGAAGTTAAGCCCGCCCGCGCCGATGGTACTGCCTTTTGGTGGGAGAGTAGGTAGGTGCCGAATTTCGAGAGAGAGGTTGTCTGAATGATGACCTCTCTTTTTTTTATCAATTTTATTTTTTATCTTGGAGGCCTAAAATCGGAATCAGGAAAGATGGCATTATTTGGTTTATTTAGCAAGAAAAAGAAAGAGAGCCTTGACAAAGGTTTGGAAAAGACGAAAGAAAATGTCCTTAAAAAGCTTTCGAGAGCGATTATCGGAAAATCGAAAGTTGACGATGAAGTCCTTGATAACCTGGAAGAGGTGCTTATCACATCAGATGTCGGGGTTGATACGACATTGCGTGTCATTCAGCGGATAGAAGAACGCGTGAAGAGAGATAAATATGTCGGAGTTAGTGAATTGAATCGTATTCTTAAAGAGGAAATCGTTGCTTTGTTGAAGGAGAATACTTCTTCGATGGATTATGATTTGATCGAGCTGCCTAAAGATGTGAAACCTTATGTCATTATGGTGGTTGGTGTGAACGGAGTAGGGAAGACAACCACGATCGGGAAATTGGCCTATAAATTCAAAGAGGCCGGTAAATCCGTTATTTTAGGGGCGGCAGATACTTTCAGAGCTGCTGCTGTTGATCAGTTAACCGTGTGGGCAGAACGGGTTGGGGTGCCTATTGTAAAGCAAGGAATGGGCTCGGATCCTGCTTCTGTTGCTTTTGATACATTGAACAAGGCTAAGGCAGAGCAAGCGGATGTCGTGCTGATTGATACCGCGGGGCGATTGCATAATAAGATCAATCTGATGAATGAGCTGACAAAGATAAAGAAGGTGATGCAAAAGGTTATTCCAGATGCTCCTCATGAGATATTGTTGGTTCTGGATGGTTCTACCGGGCAGAATGCCTATGAGCAAGCCAAGCAGTTTACGTTGGCCACAGAGGTTAACGCGTTAGCCATAACGAAATTGGATGGAACTGCTAAAGGTGGAGTAGTCATTGGAATTTCGGATCAGTTCAAGATTCCGGTGAAGTATATCGGAGTCGGGGAAAAGATTGATGATTTGCAGGTGTTTAACCGGGAGGAATTTGTTGATTCTTTATTCAATTAACAGGAGGGGATGAAGAAGAGGGTGTTGTTTGTTTGCTTGGGAAACATTTGTCGTTCGCCTAGTGCTGAAGCGATAATGAAGTTCCAGGTGAAAGAACGTGGTCTTGAGGATTCATTTTATATCGATTCGGCTGGAATCAGTGGATTTCATAGTGGGGATTCCGCGGATCGTCGGATGATGATGTATGCGGCGAGGCGGGGGTACGTATTGGACCATGTTTCTCGTAAATTTTACCCGGATGCCGATTTCGAGGCTTTTGATTTGATTATTGGAATGGATGATCAGAACATTCGAGTCTTGCGCCAGATGGCAAATTCCAGGGAAGAAAGCCAAAAGATAAGAAAAATGACAGACTTTTGTCGTTCTTTTGTCGGGAGGGACTGTGTCCCTGATCCATATTATGGAGGGGAATCAGGCTTTGAACTTGTTCTCGATCTGTTGGAGGATGCCGTGAGCGGTTTACTGGATGAGTTGTCTGTGGAAAAGTGACAATTCATCCAGCAAACTGATTAATGAGAATTGTCCGGTGTGTTGGCAATAGTTACCTCTATGCCTTTCTCTTTTAGCGCTTCAAGTATTTTCGGGGGGATGTTGCTGTCCGTGATAATTTGTTCAATGTTGTCCAAGTCGCAAATCTTGCCAAATCCTCTTCTTCCGAACTTTGAGGAATCTGCCAGTACAATTGTTTTTTGGGAGGCTTTCATCATCATTTGATTCAGTTGTGCTTCCATTACATTGGTGGTCGTCAGACCATAGTCCAGATCGATACCGTCTACCCCTATAAATAATTTGCTGCATGAGAAATTCTCCAGCATTTTTTCCGCGTAACTTCCTACAACGGACAGGGAACTGTTTCTGACGAAACCTCCCAGTTGTATGATGTCGATATCCTTGGATTTTGCCAGGACATTCGTGACATTTAATGCCGCTGTAATCACGGTTAAATGCTCTTTTACTTTGATTTCTCTGGCAAAGGCATGGATTGTGGTTCCAGAGGCAATCAGAATGGAATCGTTCGGGGTTATGAGTTGGGCGGCACAGATGCCGATCTGGCGCTTTTCCTCCGTGTATAATTTCTCTTTTTCGTTTACGTGTCTGTCGTTGATATAGGGGTTAATGAGGATTGCACTTCCATGAGTCCGGTAAAGTAGCTTTTTCTCTTCGAGTAATGTAAGGTCCTTTCGAATCGTAACCGGGGAGACTTTTAATTGTTCAGATAAATATACAACAGAAGCTGAGCCTTGTTGGTGTAATACATCTAGTATGTATTTGTATCTTTCTGCAGCAGAATATATTTTTGTGCCCATCTTTATTTTGCTTGATAAAATTCTTATCTTTATATTAATGTTGCAAAATTATGAATTAATTTCGAAATCGAAATAAATATGTCTTGAAAAGGAAAAATGTTTTTATGAAAAGAAAAATATGTGAGAGTATTATTTTGTTTTCAGGAGATAGTTTCTTAATTTTGGAATGCGTGATTACTAATTAATAATTTTGATATGGCAGGACAATACATTTTATCTTTAGATCAGGGAACGAGCAGTTCTAGAGCTATAGTTTTTGATCGTGCTGGTGAAATAAAGGCTGTACACCAACAGGAGTTTCGACAGATTTTCCCTAAGCCGGGTTGGGTGGAGCATGATCCATTTGAAATATGGTCATCCCAAGCCTCCGTTATCGCGGGTGCTATTACATCAATAGGAATTAATGGTTTGGATATCGCTGGTATCGGTATCACGAATCAGCGTGAAACGACAATCGTGTGGAATAGGGAAACGGGGGAACCCGTGTATAATGCCATCGTATGGCAGGATCGCCGGACCGCGGCTTATTGTGACGTGCTGAAAGCAGAGGGAAGGGTTGATTTCGTGAGGGAAAAGACCGGGTTGATCATTGATGCCTATTTCAGCGCGACGAAGATAAAATGGATATTGGATAATGTCAAAGGCGCAAGAGAGGCGGCGGAAGCTGGTAAACTTGTTTTTGGAACGGTTGACTCGTGGTTGATTTGGAATTTGACCCGGGGAGAGGTGCATGTGACGGATGTCACGAATGCTTCCCGGACCATGCTGTTTAATATCCATACGTTGGAGTGGGATAATGATTTGCTGGATTTGTTCGGGATTCCTCGTTCCATGATGCCGGAAGTTCGTTCTTCGAGTGAGATTTATGGTTACACGAAAACCACGCTTTTCGCGCATAAAGTTCCTATCGCCGGAATTGCCGGTGACCAACAGGCGGCTCTTTTCGGTCAAATGTGTGTGGAACCCGGAATGATAAAGAATACGTATGGAACCGGATGTTTCCTTTTAATGAATAGTGGAGATAAGCCGGTTTATTCGAAGAATAACCTGTTGACAACAATTGCCTGGAAATTGGGAGATCGGGTCACTTACGCTTTGGAGGGGAGTATTTTCGTTGGAGGTGCTGTCATTCAATGGTTGAGAGATGGATTGAAAATCATTAATTCTTCGTCAGAAGTTGAAAATGTGGCGGCTTCGGTGCCGGATTCTGGAGGTGTGTATTTTGTTCCGGCTTTGACAGGATTGGCGGCTCCCTACTGGAAACAGGATGTCCGGGGTGCGATTTCTGGAATCAGCCGGGGAACCACGTTTGCTCACATCGCGAGAGCTGCTTTGGAGGGAATTGCTTTCCAAACGATGGATGTTGTTAATGCGATGGCTAAGGACGCTGAGATTGAGCTGAAAGAGTTGCGTGTCGATGGAGGAGCTTCTGCAAATAATTTGTTGCTGCAATTCCAGGCAGATTTGTTGGACTCTTGGGTTATTCGTCCCAAAATTATAGAGACAACGGCATTGGGTGCGGCTTATTTGGCAGGTTTGGCAGTCGGTTTCTGGAACAATTTAGATGAGATTAAGCAACAATGGCAAATAGACCGGCGCTTCGTGCCAATGGAAGGAAAAGAAAGAGTTCAACAATTAAAAGATGGGTGGCGTGATGCAGTGGAACGGGTAATACGTTAAAAACTGATATTATGGAATATTCATTATTTACCAAATGCCTTTTTGAATTTATCGGAACGGCCGTGTTGGTTTTGATGGGTGACGGGGTTGTGGCCGGTACGACCCTAAAGCAGACGAAGGGGTATAATGCCGGGTGGGGTGTTATCACTTTTGCCTGGGGATTTGCGGTGATGTGTGGAGCTTTTATTGCTTCTCCTTATTCCGGGGCTCACTTGAATCCTGCTTTGTCAATAGGAATGGCGATTGCCGGGGTTTTTCCTTGGAGCGAGGTTCCTGCCTATATCGTGGCTCAATTGTTGGGAGGTTTCGTGGGAGCTGTGCTCGTTTATTTGTTTTATAAAGATCATTATGATGTAACGGATGATCCGGATACAAAGTTGGGTACATTCTGTACGATGCCGGCAATCATGAATAAACCTCGAAATTTGTTCTGTGAGCTTGTCGGTACTTTTATTCTGGTATTTGTTATCCTCTGTTTGGCATTGGAGGGGAATGTGCCTCAAGTGGGTATGGGGGCGATTGGAGTTTTCCCGGTAACGTGCCTGATCATGGCTATCGGTATGTCGTTGGGAAGCACGACGGGATACGCGATTAACCCGGCACGTGATTTGCCACCGCGTCTAGCACATTGTCTGTTGCCAATAAAAGGTAAAAGAGATAGTGGTTGGGGATATAGTTGGGTTCCGGTAGTAGGTCCGATTATCGGTTCTTGCTTAGCTGCAGTTTGTTATCTTTTGATATTTTAAAATATAAGGTTTGTCTGGATTGTCTTTGTGCGTTCAGCAAACCTTAATTTTATATCTATATAGAAAAGGTATACTTTCGTTTTGTTTCGATTTTTGTCGAAAAAAATGCCATTTTGCTTTGAAATGTTTCGAATTGTTCGTTTCTTTGCTTGGAAACTAAAATCTTCTGTATAATGAAACAGGATACGAAAAAGCCATTTGACGTAATAATTATTGGAGGCGGTGCTACTGGAGCCGGTACTGCCAGGGATTGTTCCCGAAGAGGATTGAATGTTCTTTTGGTGGAACGTTTTGATATAGCGACAGGAGCTACGGGGCGTAATCATGGATTACTGCATAGTGGAGCCCGTTATGCAGTTACGGATAAAGAATCTGCCGAAGAATGTATAAAGGAGAATATGATTCTTCGTAAGATAGCCAGTCATTGCGTGGAGGAAACGGATGGCTTGTTTTTGACTTTACCGGAAGATGATATAAACTATCAGTCAAAATTCGTTGATGCTTGTTTGCAGGCTAGGATTCGGGCCGAGGTGATTGATCCCAAGGAGGCCTTGCGCTTGGAGCCGGCTGCCAATCCTTCGATTATTGGAGCTGTCCGGGTTCCTGATGGTGCCGTGGATCCATTCCGTTTGACATCGTCTAATATTATGGATGCCAAGGAACATGGGGCAACAATTTTGACATATCACGAGGTGTTGGAATTTTTGAGGGAGCAGAATAGAATAATCGGTATAAAGGTTCTGAATCATCGTACGAAGGAGATTCAGGAGTATTATGCTCCGGTTGTTGTTAACGCGGGAGGAATCTGGGGACATAATCTGGCAAAATTGGCTGGGGTAAATATTAATATGCTGCCAGCTAAAGGAGCGTTGCTGATTTTTGGGCATAGAGTTAATAATATTGTTTTGAACCGTTGCCGTAAACCTGCTGATGCAGATATTTTAGTTCCAGGAGATACGATCTGTTTGATCGGAACGACATCCAGTAAGGTGCCTTTCGAGGAAATTGATAATATGCAGGTGACTCCAGAGGAGGTTGATCTGTTGTTACGGGAAGGTGAAAAATTATCTCCGCTGTTGGCACAGACTCGAATATTGCGCGCGTATGCTGGGGTGCGTCCATTGGTGGCTTCCGATAATGACCCGAGTGGTCGTAGTGTAAGTCGGGGCATTGTACTTCTGGATCATGCCGTACGGGATGGTCTTGAAGGGTTTGTTACCATTACCGGAGGAAAATTGATGACTTATCGGTTGATGGCGGAATGGACGACGGATCTTGTTTGTAAAAAATTGAATGTTAATGTAAAATGTGATACGGCGGAAGAAAAGTTGCCGGGATCTCGGGAAGAGGAAAGTGAAATAACCAAGAAAATCATTTCTATACCGAAAACACAACGGAATGCAACAATCGGACGTCATGGAGATAGAGCGGAGAGATTGGCTAACAATACTTCTTTGGACAACAGTCTGGTGTGTGAATGTGAGGAAGTTTCCGTGGGAGAAGTAAAATATGCCTTGAATGAACTGGATGTACATAACCTGGTCGATTTGAGAAGGAGAACGCGGGTTGGAATGGGAACCTGCCAGGGTGAGCTTTGTGCTTGTCGGGCAGCGGGATTAATGACATCCATGCATAAGTATTGTACCCGGCGGGCAAAGGAGGATCTGGCCTCATTTTTAAATGAAAGATGGAAGGGAATGGCCCCGATCGCATGGGGGGATACTCTGCGGGAGAGTGAATACACAACCTGGGTGTATGAAAGTATTTGTGGTTTAACCTTATCTCAAAAACAAGAAGAATAGTATGAAATTCGATACGCTTATTATTGGTGGTGGTTTGGCTGGTCTGGTTTGTGGTATTTATTTGCAGAAACATGGACAGCGGTGTGTCATTGTTTCATCGGGACAGAGTGCATTGCATTTTTCTTCAGGATCGTTTGATTTGTTGAATTATCTGCCTGATGGAACCCCAGTCGAACGTCCATTCGAGGTGATAGGGGCCTTGAAACAGCAATCGCCGAGACATCCTTACGCTAAATTGGGAGAAGATAGGTTCAAGGAATTATCCAATTGTGTTGTTGATTTTCTGGCGGAAGCAGGAGTTCAGGTTGTTGGTAACCCTGAGCAAAATCATTATCGGGTAACTCCGATGGGGACCTTGAAGCCGACATGGTTGACCTTTAAAGAGCAAGTCGTATGCGAGCAAGAGGATAAATTGCCATGGAAAAAAATAGCATTGTTTAATATAACGGGTTTTCTTGATTTCTATTCACGGTTTATAATAGACGAATTTCAACGTTTAGGGACGGAATGTGTGTTACATGAAATCTCGTTCCCTGCTGTTGAGGGGTTGCGACAAAATCCCACGGAGATGCGTTCCGTGAATATCGCCCGACTTTTTGATAAACAGGAAAATCTGGATGAATTGGTTCGAGCCCTTAAAACTGTAGAGACGGACTGTGAAGTTATCGTGCTTCCTGCTATTGCGGGTTTGAGTAGAGATAATGTGTTGACATATTTGGAGGAAAGGGTAAATAAAAAAGTATGTTTATTGCCCACCTTACCTCCTTCTGTTCCCGGAATCCGTGCGCAACAGCAGATGCGTAAAGCTTTTGAACGTTTAGGTGGAGTGTATATGTTGGGAGATACCGTTTTGAAAGCTGATCGGGAAGGAAACTCTGTCGTTCGGGTATATTCGTATAACCATGGGGATATTCCTTTTATGATGAAGAATGTGGTTCTTGCCACGGGAAGTTATTTCAGCCAAGGTTTGATCGCTGTTCCTGATAAGGTCTATGAACCAGTTTTGAATCTTGATGTTGATTTTATAGCAAACCGTAAGGAATGGTACGATATGAATGTTTTCGCTCCTCAGGCTTATGAGGCTTTTGGGGTGAAGACGGATGATGATTTCAGGGGAATCTCCCAGGGGCAGGTGTTGGATAATGTTTATGTTATCGGATCCATATTGGAAGGTTTTAATGCTATAAAACAAGGTTGCGGGGCAGGAGTCTCCATATTGAGTGCGTTGTATGTTGCAAAGCGGATATTAAGTAAATAAGACAGTTATGAATCTTCAAGAACATAATATTAGCGATAATAATTTTGAGCAGTGTATAAAATGTACGGTATGTACGGTATATTGCCCTGTGGCTGCAGTGAATCCGGCATTCCCGGGCCCCAAACAGGCTGGTCCTGATGGAGAGCGTTTGCGTTTGAAAAAAAATAACTTCTATGACGAGACGCTAAAATATTGTCTGAATTGCAAGCGTTGTGAGGTTGCTTGTCCTTCGAATGTGAAAATTGGGGACATCATCCAATCGGCCCGTATTAAGTATAGTGAGAAGAAGCCTAAACTTCGTGATTTTATGTTGGCTAATACGGATTTGGTCGGTTCCTTGTCTACGCCATTTGCTCCCGTGGTGAATGCGGTTCTTGGGTTGAAACCAACCAAAGCGGTGTTGGATGGTGTGTTGAAAATAGACCATAGGAGAACTTTCCCGAAATATGCTTTTGGAACCTTTGAGAGTTGGTACAAGAAAGAGGCTAAAAAGCAGGCATCCTTCCCCCGTCAGGTGAGTTATTTTCATGGGTGTTACGTGAATTATAACAACCCACAATTAGGAAAAGATTTGGTGAAGGTGATGAATGCCTTGGGGATCGGTGTGCAGTTGTTGAAAAAGGAGAAATGCTGTGGAGTTGCATTGATATCTAATGGCTTTATTAACCAGGCTAAGAAGCAGGCAGAGATTAATATAAATTCCATTCGGGAATCTGTCAACCAAAATAACTTGCCGGTTATTGCAACCTCTTCTACTTGTACATTTACTATTCGAGACGAATATCCGCATCTGCTGGGTATTGATAATGCAGATGTTAGGGATCAGGTGGAACTGTCGACGCGTTATATTTACCGGCTTTTGATGCAAGAGGACATTAAATTGAAATTCAATGGTAAGAAAATAAAAGTGGCTTATCACACGCCTTGTCATATGGAAAAACTGGGGTGGGCCTATTATTCTATTGAGCTGTTGAAATTGATACCTAATGTGGAATTAACGGTTTTGGATTCTCAGTGCTGTGGTATTGCTGGTACCTATGGGTTTAAGAAAGAGAATTATAAGACGTCTCAAGATATAGGTGAATCTTTGTTCAGGCAAATCGAAGCTTGTGATATAGATTACGTGGTTACTGACTGTGAGACTTGTAAATGGCAGATAGAAATGTCTACCTCGAAGTCTTGCGAGCATCCGATATCTATCCTTGCGAAAGCCTTGGAATAATTTATTTTTCCTCTTTTGTTATAAAAATGTTTCGTAATCGAAGCTATTAACATGGCGAATGAAAGAGAGTGTGCGATTTTTTCTTACGTTTGCTTTGTTTTGATAGAGCTTTGTTTTATTTTTGTCGCAAAATGAAATGAGAACTTTCATGTGAAACTTCGATTGGTTTCGATACATGGATTATTTGAGTTTAGACTAGATACGTTATCTTATAGATAGTGAGAATTATAATTAATAACCAAAATTTACGATTATGTGGAGTTTTTTGAAGCCAGAGCCTCATCGCCCTTTACTTCCCAAAGAAAAGATAGACCCGACGTATCAACGTTTGCGTTGGCAAGTATTCTTTGGTATATTTATTGGCTATGCAGGATATTATCTTGTTCGCAAGAACTTTACGATGGCAATGCCGGAGTTGTTGAATATGGGGTACGAGAAAGGTATGTTGGGTGTAGCTTTGTCTGCAAACGCTATCGCTTATGGTATCTCGAAATTTATCATGGGAGGAGTTTCTGACCGTAGTAGTGCCCGCAAATTTTTGCCTTTAGGTTTGACTTTGACCGCATTGGCAACGTTGATTTCAGGAACTGCAATTGGGACATCATCCATTGTGGCAATGTTTATTTTGCAATTCTTGATCGGTTGGTTCCAAGGAATGGGATGGCCTCCTTGCGGCCGTGTGATGACTCACTGGTTCTCGCATAATGAACGGGGAACGTGGATGTCATTCTGGAATTGCGCCCATAACGTGGGTGGGGCTTTAGTAGGCCCAATGGCAGCTGTCGGATTAGCCTGGTTCGGTTCATGGCAGGCCGGAACGTTCTTCTTCCCCGCTTGTGTGGCTTTCTGTATTGTACTTATAGCTTACTTGTTGATTCGGGATACGCCCCAATCTTGTGGTTTGCCTCCTATTGAAGAATACCGCAACGATTATCCGAAGAATTATAGTGCAAAATCAGAGCAAGAATTAACTGCCAAGGAGATTTTCTTCAAGTACGTATTGAACAATAAAACCCTTTGGTTTATTGCTATTGCCAATGCGTTCATTTACTTGATCCGTTACGGGGTATTGGATTGGGCTCCGACCTATTTGGATGAAGTGAAAGGTTATAATATCAAAGAAGTGGGTTGGGCTTATTTTGCTTATGAATTTGCGGCAATCCCGGGTACGATTGTATGTGGCTGGTTGAGTGATAAGGTATTCAGCGGTCGTCGTGCATTGACCACGATGCTTTATATGGCAGCTGTTGCCGTGTTTATCTTGATTTACTGGCAATTCAGCCATACCCCGACAATGGATATCATTTGCTTGATTGCTATAGGTTTCTTGATTTATGGTCCTGTGATGTTGATTGGAGTACATGCGCTTGATTTGGCTCCCAAGAAAGCAGCTGGAACCGCTGCCGGGTTAACGGGATTCTTCGGATATTTCTTCGGAACGGCAATCTTGTCCAATATCATGTTGGGTTATCTGGTTCAACATTTCGGTTGGAACATCAACTTTATCGTGCTGTTACTCGCTTGCGTCCTCGCGATTGTGTTCACCGGATTTACTTACAAGGAAGAACAATATCTTGTTAAAAATAAAAATAAGTAATTATCATTAATCAACTTTTTTAACAACTATGATTAACAAATCAATTCTAATGGCATTGACATGTGGAGTCGCTTTGTCTTTCATGTCATGCGAAAATCAAGAATTCAACGACACGTATGCTGATGCAGCTCGTGTTCATGTTGATACGCTCTCGACCGAGATGCAGAAAGTACGTGATTATGTACCTGACTTAGCCGTAGTGGCTCACCGTGGAACAACGTATTGGGCTCCGGAAGAAACAGAGGCAGCTTTCCGTTGGGCTCGTCATATGGGTGCTGACTATTTGGAGGCAGACTTGCAGGTTTCTAAGGATGGTGTTATTTTGGCTTTACATGATACTGACCTGAAACGGACTACCAATATTGAGGATGTTTTTGGAGAAAGATTCCCGGAACAAGAGCGTCGTCATTATTATAAAAACATTTTAGGTTACGATGAGGCTAAAACCGAGAAGTTATTAGCTCGAGACAGAGAAGCTTTCGTGCCCAACTATCCGTGTTCTTATACTTATTATGAGTTACTGATGTTGGATGCCGGTTCTTGGTTTAATCAGGATCCTGCTAGCATGGAGCAGGCTCGTAGTGGTTTTACGACGAAGCACCAGTACATCTCTACTTTGACAGATTTGATTAAATATTCCAAAGGATATAAGTTGAAAAGATATGAAGGCGGTGAAAATCCTGATGGGAAATTTAAATTCTGGGATAAGTATAATGGTAATAAAGATAATGATTATAAGGGACATCGTGTGATTGTGAATATTGAAGAAACTAAAGATTCTATTAATAATCCGATCAATTATTTGAAAGACGGTAGCACGATTAAGGATGCTGTAGTTAGATATACTTTTGAGTATGTTGAAGATGATGTACAATCAGAAAATATTCCGGGTATCTACATCGAGTTCAAAGAACCTTGGTTGAACCCGAGTAATTTCGAGCAAATGGTGTATGATGAATTGGCCCGCGTGGAAGATATGAATATCATGACCAAAGAGGTTGCTGAGAATGTTCCTTTCTATACTGCGAATGGAGCTGTGAACGTAGGAAATACAAGAGGTAAAGTTATTCTTCAGACATTCTCTTTGCAAAGTTTGGATCGTTCAGCCAAAATTTTCAAGGGTGAAATCCCGATGTGTTTCTTGTTGTGGAAAGGAACTGCTGCTACAGATTTGCAAAATGACAATCCTCAAGGATATGCTTCTTTCATCAATATGGCTGTAGAGTTGAAGGCTCATTACATGGGACCGTCTATTGCTGGAGCTCCGAATAACTATGACGAGTTAAACTATCCGTGGCAACATGATATGATTCACCGGGCTAAGATGAAAAATCATCCTTATTCTTTCGATTCTTACGATCAGATGGCAAAATATTTCGGTCTGTATAACTGGGGAACTGAAGGTGGTACTCGTTATGAGGCTCCTTATCTGGATGCTTTCTTCACGAATCACACGGATATGTCCTTGCAATTCATGATTGACCATGGTTTCAGAAAAGAATATCATGCTGTACCTGATGCCCGTGATTTGTTGGAAAAATTAGGTTATGAAAAATAATTCCACGTTTAATTTGTACTTATTATAGATATATGAAAAAACATATTTTATTGCCTGCCATGTTGGTTGCTGCTATGTGCACGACCTCGGCAGTTAAGGCGCAGGAAGATGTAAATCCGTTGTTGAAATATATCAGCAAAGACGAGAATGTGAAAGCTAGTGTTGGGGGACGTATGTTTGCAGATTTTGCATATTTTCATTCAGATTGGACTCCAATGAAATCTGGTGCTGCTATCACTGATGCCCGTGTACATGCAGCTTTGACTTACGGAAAGTTATATTTCTATGCAGATTTTGCTTTCGGAAAAGGTAAATTCAGCCAAAAGAATTTGTTCGTTCGTTATAATTTCAATGAATCAGAGTACGGGATTCATAGTGTGAAAGTGGGATATTATAATGAACCTTCTTCCATGAGTAATATGACGAGTTCTTATAATTATCACTTCATCACTCGTCCGGCTTCTGTTCAGGCTTTAGCTCCAGGACGTGCTTTGGGTGCTACTTATAAGTTCTTTAATCAGAACTTCTTCTTTGATCAGGGTATTTTCGCTCAATTCAAATACAACGACCAAGAAGCTGGATACCAGGGAATGAGTTTAAGTGGGCGTTGGTTATACAAGCCAGTGAACGAGGTACATCAAACATTCCAGTTCGGTTTCTCTGCCCGTTATCAGCATTTTAATGGTGGTGAAGTTATTCAAGATGGTGTTTTGAAAACTGATGTAAATTATTCTGCTAACATGCAGACTTACGTGGATGATGATACCGAATTCCTGAATTTGGATTTGCCTTGGGCTAATAATGCCGTGACGATTACTCCAGAAGTTTTGTTCCGTTCAGATCGTTTCTTTACGAGAGCAGAATATATGTGGACTCGTGTATGGAAAAAACGTCCGGACCAAACTATGTTTGAGAGTCAATTAGGAGGCCAACAGAGCTGGCAGACTTTACCTAGTTGGTTAGGTGGTAATAAACTTCGTCCGACATTGTTAAATGGTGGTTATATTGAATTGGGTTATTTACTTTGTGGAAAGGCTTATACTTACGACCAAGAATATGGTTTGTTGAAGGGTATGGGTGACAAAAACGCATTGGAACTTGTAGCTCGTTATACTTATACGGACTTGGCCGATATTACCAAAGGAGATCGTTTCGTTTATGGAAATAATAAATTCTACCCAGAAGGTAATATTGTGGATTACCCTCGCTGGTCCAGCGTTGATGGTGGTAAGATGCATGCCGTTACTCTTGGTTTGAACTTCTCTTTCAACGAGTACGTGAAAATCATGGGTGAATACCAATACGCAAACTTGTCAAACGTATACTTCCCGGATGACAAGAACTTCCATCAGTTACAATTGCGTGTGGCTTTCGCTTTCTAAGCCAATACGGGAAATTGGATAAGTAATAAATATGGGATTATGGAAAGAGTTCGGCTAAATGCCGAACTCTTTTTCTGTTTATAGAATATGTACCTGTTATATATCGGGCAGGTGTGAAGTTTGTTCTTATTGTTATTTAAGCTTGTTGTATTGTTCGTCATTCACGGGTTCTAACCATTCATTTGCGGAATCTTCCCCCGGGATTTCAAAGGCAAGATGTGCGAACCAACTGTCTGCGGCCGCTCCGTGCCAGTGTTTGACATTCGCAGGAATGTGGATAACCGTGCCGGGAAGTATCTCGACAGCTGCTTTGCCTTCTTCTTGATACCAGCCACGACCAGCCACTCCGATAAGCATTTGTCCACCACCTTTCGATGCCTTGTGAATATGCCAGTTGTTGCGACAGCGAGGTTCGAACGTAACGTTGAAAATCGGAATCATTTCCTTTGAAACCGGGGCGAGATAACTATTCCCGATGAAATATTGGGCGTAAGCCGTGTTCGGTTCTCCGATTGGGAATATCATTTTATTCTGGAATGCAGTTTTGGCATCTTGCCCGGTACTGTCTTCTGCCCATACATTTTTAGCGAGGTTAAATGCAGCCCATGCTTTTGGCCAGCCGGCATAAAATCCGATGTGGGTGATAATCTCGGCAATTTCTTCACGTGTGATACCATTTTTCTTGGCAGACTGCAGATGAAAGGTCAGGGAGTTGTCCGTGATCCCTTGACTGATCAATGAGGTGATTGTGACTAAACTGCGATCCCGTAATCCAAGTTTATCGGTGCGACTCCATACCTCTCCGAAAAGTACATCATCGTTGAGTTCTGCAAATTTCGGGGCGAATTTTCCTAATTGGTCCCTACCTGCTGTTTGTACAATTTTTCCCTGTGCCATAGCATTAATAGTTAAAATACTGAGTACTGAAATTAAAAATAATTTGTTCATGATGATTGTATTTATTGAATAAAATTATTGATTCGATTGGCTGAATTGAGAGGTATTTGGTCTGTCAGTGTTAGTTTCTTGACCATGTGTAGAGTTCCTTGCTTATATTTTTGAAAGTGTTGAGAGGCAATATGCGACTCATAAGCATCTGCATTCGCGTAAGTTTCGAGGATTGTTATCATACAAGGTTTCTCTTTTTCTTGAACAGCGTACATGGTAAGGACTCCTGGTTCTGTACGTAAGGATATCTCTCCTACTTCTATCGCGTATTTCATGTATTCTTCGATGTATTCCGGATGGACTTCTATTTTCGATAGACGTACGATACCGTTATCTGACATGGGGAGTTTTGCGCACATGCTTGGTTGTGTGTTTAAGTTTAGGCATTTCCCAAGCACTTCGCCTGTTGCCAGGTAAGAATAGCTGGGAAATTCAAATAATACGGGTTTGAATTTGGAATAGTCAATTTTTCCTTCTTCGTCGAGGATTTCTGGAGAGGCGTACGTGTTTACAATGGAGCAGATGAAGTTATCGAAATCCTTCGTTTCATGGATTTCTTCCACTGCACATTCCATTGAAACAGGTGATTTATCAATTACTGGACTACCGTTTTCTCCCGTATGATAATCAAAGACAGTAGATTTGTCGATGGTAGCACCGCTTACGCTTCCAACGTAGTCTGCTTGAGCCAGCATTTCTCTGCTGACGAGATTGATGGAAAGTTTTTTTGATTTCTTAATTCCCTGGTTGGTATAGTGGCTTTTACTCATACTGACAAGTATGCGATTATGGCCAATGATACCGGTATGGCCAACCACAAGCCAATTGACTTTTCCATTTACCATAGTCCCAACAACTGTTAATGGTTTAGGGTAAAGAGCCAACACATTTCCAATATTCTTCTTATTCATTTCTGTCATATCTTGTTGAGGTGGATCTTGGGTATCTTTTGTGTCGCATGATAGTGCGAGGAATAAAAGCAGAATGTTTACTGTAAGTTTCATGGCATGTTATTATTTATCGATTTGACTTTCTGTGAATGGGTCGGCACGATGTCCCATCAAGTCTATTTCCGCGTAATCTCGGTCGAACGCTTCCATTTCCCATGCAGACAGACGAATAGTTCCTGCCCCGAGTAAATCGCTCAGGTGATTTGGATTGGTTGTACCGGGTATCGGGGCTATCCACGATTTACGTGAAAGCATCCATACGAGCGCAAATTGAGCGGGTGTCATACCTTTCTGTTTTGCCCATTTTCGAATTAGTGATACGAGAGGCATGTTGTGTTTTAAGGCTTCCGGGGTAAATTGGGGTAGATTCCATCGACGGTCTCCTTTTTCAAAAGTACTGTTTTCATCGATTGTTCCCGTGAGAAATGCCCGTCCCAGGGGGCAGTAGGGAACAAATCCAATTCCCAGTTCTTCAAGTGTCGGGAAAATCTTCGTTTCCGGTTCTCTCCACCAGATCGCGTATTCACTCTGTACGGCAGAAAGCGGGCAGACGGCATGTGCCCGACGAATGGAACGTGCACTGGCTTCCGATAGTCCCCAATGCAGCACTTTCCCTTCTTGCATTAATTCTTTGACAACATCAGCGACCTCTTCCATCGGAACCTGGGGATCAACCCGGTGTTGGTACAAGAGATCTATGTGATCCGTTCGCAAGCGTCTTAATGACCCTTCGACCGCACGACGGATATGGTCTGGACGACTATTCAAGGAAGTCGGTTGCCCTTCTTCAACCCCAAAACCGAATTTTGTGCCGATTTTCACCTTATCTCGGAATGGAGCTACTGCTTCACCAACCCATTCTTCACTCGTGTACGGTCCGTACACTTCGGCCGTGTCGAAAAAAGTTATGCCTTTGTCGTATGCCCGACGAATTAAAGCGATCATGTCCTGCTTGTCATATTTGCCGCCATAGTATCCTACCATGGGAAGGCAGCCTAACCCGATGGCAGATACTTCCAGGCCTCCTAATTTGCGGGATTCTATTTTATCTGCTTCATGGCCGATTGGGTGTCCCTCTTTGTTTGGGGTACGGGATGGGGATTGGGCTAGTACTTTTGGTATTCCCATCCATGTTCCAGCAGCGGATAAGGCTGCCATTGATGACATTTTCAAGAAAAATCTCCTATCCATAACTTTAATTATTTTATGATTGACACTCTTTTGTCAAGCCTCGTAATATTTCCATTTCATTCTCTTCCAGACGGGGGATTATAGTCTCCCTTTTTTCCTCGGGTATAATACCCTCTTGCTCGAGAAAGCGTCGTATCACTTCCCGTGGAGAGGTATGATAACGATCCGCAATGAAACGTACGATTTCATCCTCGTATAATTCGGTACTAATGTTGATTGGTGTGTTCATCATTTTGATATTGTTGATGCTACAAAATTATTCCCGTGCTTGAAGACTGCTGTATCGATAAGTGGGAAGTTCTTACCGTTTTTACTGATTTTACACTCCGTCATCCTGTTATTGTGTTCGAAATGATGTATTTTCGCGTATAGCCATTAACTTTAAACGAGACACCATGAGTAAGATTATGAAAATAAAAAACGTGGGGGACTATAACCATTGGGTTGGACAGGTTGATCAGCACCCGTTGGTTTCAGTCATCGAGTACGCGGAATTATCTCCTGTCCGGCATAGTCTGAATAATTATAGCGTCTACGGTATTTTTTTTCATGATAAGGCGGATATTGATCTGACTTACGGGTGTGGGAAGTACGACTACAAGGAGGGAACTGTCATTTGTGTAGCTCCCGGGCAAATCGGTGGGAAAGAAGATAATGGCGAACGGGTGGAGTTGACGGGATGGGCCTTGCTTTTCCACCCGGACCTGTTGTACGGTACTCCACTGGAAAAGGCGATAAAGAATTACACTTTTTTTGATTATCGAGTCAATGAAGCCTTGCACATGACCGACGAGGAACATGATATATTCGTTCTGCTGATGCGGCAGATAAAGGATGAACTTCAAAAAAGGCATGACGACCTTCAAAACGCGATTATCGTGGGGTATATCGAATTGGTCTTGAATTTCTGCCAACGCTTCTATAATCGGCAGTTCGTTACCCGGAGGCTGGAAAATACTGACGTCCTGATGAAATTCAATAGCTTGTTGCGTGAATATTACGAGGGAAAACTTCAATTGCAACTCGGCATTCCTACCGTGCAGTATTGCGCGGACAAGCTCTGTATGTCCGCGAATTATTTCGGGGATCTCATCAAAAAGATGACCGGGGATACCGCGAGCAATTATATCCGTCAATACGTCATTCAACGGGCGAGAAATGAACTTGCTACAGGAGCAAACATCTCTCAGGTAGCCTATGAATTGGGCTTTGATTATCCCCAGCATTTGAGCCGTTTATTCAAGAAATTCTGTCAATGCACGCCAACGGAATATGTCCGGCGCTTGCGCGAATAGGAATTATCTCCGGTTCGTGGCCAGCTTTCTTTCATCATCCTTCCTTTCTTCGTCATTCGCTGTTCCGGGGCGAATGAACCAGAAGGTGATCAGGAGGTGAACGGCAAATGATCTGTTTGTAGGGAGTGGGGCTTCTGGAGATAGAAGATGGAAGGAAGGTGTAGTTATTGGAAGATTTCGATTAGTGAGGTCAGGTTGCTGGTGAAAAGTTTGACGGAAATGGCCAGTAGGATGATACCCAAGAATTTACGCAGGATGTAGACGCCTCCTTTGCCGAATACTTTCTCGATGATGTGCACGTTTTTCACGACGAGGTAAACGACGATGGTGTTCAGGAGCAAGGCGATGATGATGTTTATGGTGTGGAATTCTGCCCGGAGGGACAGGATGGTGGTCAGGGTACCGGCTCCCACGATGAGCGGGAATACGAGAGGAATAATCGTGGCGGCGTCCTTGGGACCGTCATTTTTAAATATGAGGATTCCGAATATCATTTCCACGGCCAGCAGGAAGATGACGAGAGAACCGGCCACGGCGAAGGAGGATATATCCACGCTGAAGAGCTCGAGCAGCATGTCGCCGGCATACAAGAAGCCCAGTAGCAAGGCGAAAGAGGCTAATGCCACTTTTAGGGCGCTGATTTTTTTCCCGTTTTTCTGGAGGTCGTAGATGATGGGTTCCGCTCCCGTGATGTCGATGACCGCAAAGAGTACCATGAAGGCACTGGCTATTTCCTGAAGACTAAGTTCTGAAAAACTCATATTGAATGTTTGGTTTTATCTCGATTAAAATACTAATTTTGACACAAAGATAAGCAAACCGTTATTGCTGTCAAAATGAAATATAAATTAGGAATAAATTATGGAATACACGAAATTACTCGTTGAGCGAGTGGAAAACATTTGCCGGGTGAGCATTAATAATCCGGAGGCATTGAATGCCTTGAATACGGTGGTATTACGGGAATTGGATGAGGTGTTCACGGAGATCGGGAAAGATGATAGTATTGATGTGGTTATTCTGACGGGTGAAGGCCGGGCTTTCGTGGCCGGTGCGGATATCGCACAGATGAGCACGATGAATGCCGCGGAGGGAAAGGCTTTCGGGGAGCTGGGGGCGGCTGTTTTCCGCAAAATTGAGTTGCTGAACAAGGTGGTTATCGCGGCGGTGAACGGTTTTGCTTTGGGGGGTGGATGCGAGTTGGCCATGGCTTGTGATATCCGGGTGGCTTCGGTGAAGGCTAAGTTCGGTCAGCCGGAAGTCGGTTTGGGCATTACGCCAGGTTTTTCCGGGACGCAACGTTTGCCGCGTATCGTGGGTGTAGGAAAGGCCAAGGAGTTGATTTACACGGCGGATATTATTCCCGCCGAGGAGGCTTGCCGTATCGGTCTGGTGAACAAGGTGGTGGAACCGGAGAAGTTGATGGACGAGTGTATGGCTTTGGCCCGGAAGATTGCTTCCAAGGCCCCGTTGGCTGTCCGTTACGCCAAGCAGGCGATTAACCGGGGAATAGAGACTGACGTGGAGACGGGGATTTCCATCGAGGCGGATTTGTTCGGGTTGTGTTTCGCGACGGAGGACCAGAAGGAGGGGATGCAGGCTTTCCTGGGAAAACGTCCGGCCGAGTTTAAAAAGAGATAGTGAATGATGTTTATAAAATAAAATTTGAATGTTATGAAAATTTGTGTTGTAGGTACAGGTACGATGGGGAACGGCATCGCGCAAACGTTCGCCCAGGCTGGTCATGATGTATTGTTAAAGGGGCGTTCCGAGGCTTCATTGGCCAAAGCCCACAAGGCTATCGACAAGAGTCTTTCCAAGATGGTGGAGAAAGGAAAGATGGAAGCCGCTCAAAAAGACGCTATTATCGCTCGGATTCAGGATACGATGGCGTATGAGGACTGTAAGGACGCGGATCTGGTAATCGAGGTTGTGGCAGAGGATATGGCCACGAAGAATGAGATTTTCAAGTTGCTGGATGGTATCTGCAAGCCGGAGGCTATTCTGGCCACGAATACGTCTTCCTTGTCTATCACGGAAATTGCTGCCGTGACAAGCCGGCCGGAGAAAGTGATCGGTATGCACTTCTTTAATCCGGTACCGATGATGAAGCTGGTAGAGGTTATCAAGGGACAGTTGACTTCTCCCGAGGTTCATGATAAGATTATGGCTCTTGCCGCGGAAATCGGAAAGACTCCGGTGAGCGTGAACGAGGCCCCGGGATTCGTGGTGAACCGGATATTGATCCCGATGGTAAACGAGGGTATCGGAATTTACGCTGATGGCGTGGCCACGAAGGAGGAAATCGATGAGGCTATGAAACTGGGAGCAAACCACCCGATGGGACCTTTGGCCTTGGGGGATTTGATCGGTTTGGACGTGTGTCTGGCCATTATGGAGGTGCTGTATCACGAGTTCGGCGATTCCAAGTATCGTCCTCACCCCTTGTTGCGTAAGATGGTCCGTGCAAATCTGCTCGGGCGGAAAACGGGTATCGGTTTTTACGATTACCGGAAATAAGGGATTGGATCGAGATAAAAATAAAAACCGGCATTTGCCGGTTTTTATTTTTATTGGGTTATAACCATTTCACGAGCGCAAAGTCTTGCCTGTGCGGGAGTAGGGGATTCTTGGGGAATACCCGCAGTCCAACCTGGAATATGCCCGGGTCTTTGGCGATGACGTCGAGCGAATAGGTGGCTTTCCCGTTTTCAAAGGATTGAGGGATGAATTCGTGGGTCATGATTTCGGTGTTGCCATCCTTTTTACGATAGATGACCAGTTCTACACCCACGTCTTCAATGGACAATTCCCCGATTTCCAGTTCTATTTGCCCGTGATATGACTTGCCAATCGTGATAAAATTCATCTGGGGAATAATCATATTGGTTTTATGTATGTTCTCCCATTCCCGGTTGATTTTGTTTTTCCATTCGGCCAATTGAATCGCTTGTTCGAAGTGATTATTGCACAAGGAAGCAAAGCGCTGTGCCATCGGCGTGTAGAATTTTTGAAGGTAATCATTCAGCATCCGGTTCGTGGTGAAATGGCAGGCCACTTTCGCTATCGTGTTTTTGATGTAACCGGCCCAGCGGCTGGATATTTCCGAGGAGTTTCTCTCGTAGAATGCCGGGGCAATCTCGTCCTCGATAAGGTTGTAAATGAGTTCGGCGTCCAGTTCATTCTGAAAATCGGTCCGCTGGTAAGCCGCCTCCATAGGGATTGCCCATCCCGCGTCCTTCTGGTAACCCTCAACCCACCATCCGTCGAGAACGCTGAAGTGTAGAACTCCGTTCATGACCGCTTTTTCACCGCTGGTCCCGGAGGCTTCCTGGAGTCGGGTCGGGGTATTCATCCAGACATCGACTCCCTGTATCATGTGGCGGGCGAGTTCCATGTCGTAATTCGGGAGGAATATGATTTTCCCGAGGAATTGCGGGTACTTGGAAATCTCGACGATGCGTTTTATCAGGTCTTGCCCGGCTTGGTCTGCGGGGTGGGCCTTGCCGGCAAAGATAAATTGCACGGGGCGCTCCGGGTTATTCACGATCTTGTCTAACCGTTCGAGGTTGGTGAATAGCAGATGGGCTCGCTTGTAGGTGGCGAATCGGCGGGCAAACCCGAAGGTCAGGATGTTGTCTCGCAGTTTGTCCTGTATTTTCACCAGTTCCCACGGGGTGAAATAGGCGGTACTCTTTTCATCCGCCAGCCGGGATTTGACGTGCCGGATCAGGCGTTGGCGCAGGATATTGCGGACATCGTTTATCGTTTGGTCGCTCACCTTATATATGTTCTCAAAACAGGAAGTGTCGTAATGATGGTTTTGGAATGCTTCCCCGAATAGAGGGGCCTCGATGGCTTTCCATTCCGGAGCGGTCCATGTCGGATAATGAACCCCGTTGGTCACGTAGCCGATGTGCAGTTCTTCCGGCAGGTAGCCCGGCCATAGATCCTTGAAGATTTCCCGGGATACCTTGCCATGTAACTGGCTTACCCCGTTGATTTCTTGAGACAGGTTGGCGGCGAGAAAACTCATGGAGAATTTCTCGTTCGGGTCGTTATTGATTCGACCTAAGGCCATGAATTGTTCCCAGGTGATTTTCAGACTATCCTGGAAATGGGAGAAATATTTCCTCATGAAATCTTCAGAGAACGTATCGTGTCCGGCAGGAACCGGGGTGTGGGTCGTGAACAGGGAAGAGGCTTTGACCACTTCCAGGGCTTCGAAGAACGATAAGTGTTCATTCTCCACGTATCCTTTCAAGCGTTCCAGTGCGGCAAAGGCGGCATGTCCCTCGTTGTAGTGGTAGATGTCGGCTTGGATTCCCAAAAGTTGTAGTGCCTGTATACCGCCACAGCCTAATAGAATTTCCTGTTTCAGGCGGTTTTCCCAGTCGCCCCCGTAAAGGTAGTGCGTGATCGAGCGGTCTTCTTCGCGGTTTTCCTCGAAATCGGTATCCAGAAGATACAGTTCGATCCTTCCGACATCCACTCTCCAGACCCGCACGTGGACATTACGTCCCGGGAAAGCCAATGTTAGGGTCAGCCAATTGCCGTCTTTGTTTTTCACGGGGGTAATGGGAAGCTTGGAGAAATCTTGTGCTTCATAAAATGCCTCTTGATTACCCGTGGCAGAGAATTTCTGCGTGAAATAACCGTACCTGTATAACAGTCCGATACCGGTGATGTGGGTACAAGTGTCACTGGCTTCTTTCAAATAATCGCCCGCCAAAACTCCTAATCCACCGGAATAGATCTTGAGAGAAGAATGCAGCCCGTATTCCATGCTGAAATAGGCGATGGAAGGTTTGGACATATTCTTTTTACTTTCCATGTACTTTTTGAAGCGTCCATGTACAAATTGCAGGCTGTTGATGAAATTCTGGTCATTTTCCAGTTCCTTGTAGCGCTCAAGTGAGATTTGATTCAGTAATTCTATCGGATTATGCTTTACGGCTTGCCAGCGTGGCAAATCAATGTTTTTGAACAGTCTAGAGGCTCCCTCGTGCCAGCACCACCAAAGATTTTCGCTTAATTCCTCCAGGGCCTGTAACTTCTTGGGGATGGACCGATGGATAATGATACTTTGCCAGTTTGGTTTGTTGGTGGCATTTTTTTTCTCGATATAGGTCCAGGTGATATTTCTGGATGCAGGCATGTCCTTGACACGTTCTTTTACCTTGTGTAGTGCGGTGCGGTATGCTTCCTGGTAATAAGATACTAATTTCTCCCACAAGGCGATTTGGGAAATTTCCCGTGCGTTTTCTTGTACCTGGGTATATTGTTCCAAGGATAGAGAAGCTATTTGTTCGATACCTTCTTTGATGGCCGTGACGACCTCTTCCTGATTATTGTCATTTCGGGGTATGACTTTGATCCCGGGATGTTTTTTCGAGTAGTGGGTATCTACCCATAGCCCGAAACCGGTTAGTGAAGTGGTTATCGTGGGTATCTTGAATGCAAGACTTTCCAGTGGAGTGTATCCCCAGGGTTCGTAGTAGGATGGGAATACGGTAAGATCTAGTCCACAGAGGATGTTATAATAAGGTTGATTGAATACCCCGTCAGAACCGTTCAGGTAGCTCGGGCAATAGATGATCTTCAACGGGCTGTGTTCATCGAGCAGGTGTCGTTCTTTTAGTCTGTTCAATATGGGATCCTGTGCAGGATCGGATAATTCGTGGGTCGTGCAGGATGGCAGTTGTGGACGACGGGGCTGATGGCCCGCTGGAATGAAAAAGAAGGCCAGAATATCACGTTTGCTGGAATTGTTTTCCTTCAATTGCCCTAGAGCATCGATAAAGATGTCAATCCCCTTGTTGCGAAATTCGTAACGTCCGCTAATACCTACCATGAAAGCGTCCTCGGCAATTTCCTGTCCCGTGTAGGTCCGGGCGATGTCAAGTAGTAGCTTCTTCGATTGTTGGCGTTGTTCCGTGTAATTGTTATTCTCGGGGACCAAATTGTTCTCGAAACCGTTGGGAGTCACCATATCGACTTTCTTCCCCAGGAAATATTGACATTCCTGGGCCGTGATTTCACTTACCGTGGTGAAACTGTCGGCGTGTTCCGCGGCTTTACTTTCCAGCGATTGTTTGGCCACGATGTTGAACCTGTGGGCAACTTCCATGGGATTGTATTGTTGCAAGTGCTCGTATAGGCGCAGACTGTTGCCGGCGATACAACGTCCCAATACGGTTGCATGCGTGGTGAATACACGTCCGATTTGTGGTACATGTTGCTCCAGGTACAAGAGTCCGCTCCCTGTCATCCATTCGTGGAATTGGGCGATTAACGGATGTCGGGTTATGGCATGGAAATGAACGAAACTTTCGATTACCTTACCCGCGGCAAAACCAAAAAGAAACGGTTCAATGTAATCCCATTGCCCACTTAAGGAATCTACCCGGAATTGGTCCCAAAAAGAGGTTAATATTTGGTCTTTTTGGGCAATAAACGGACTAAAATCAACAAGTAAGGCGATGGGAGATCCCGTGACATTCCAGTGGCCGATCTTAACTTGCAGACCTTCCTGTTGCAATTGGTTTTGCCAGGATTTGAAGAGATAGGGATCCTCTGAAAATTCGGGGTTAGGTGTCTTATTTCTCCAGATATCCGGACCTATAAGGATGTAATTCTGTTTGAATTGCTGCTGTATACTTAAAATTTTGGAAGCAATTACCGTGTGTATGCCTCCGACTTTGTTACATACTTCCCAACTGACCTCAAATAAGTAGGGTGGGAGTTTTATATTGTTTTCCGTCATGATTTTAATGATTAATATTATTTGTTTCCCTTTTGGGGATGAGTGTCATTTTTCCTTGATTTTGTGTTTTGTTCCTTTAACGCTTCTTCGACCTGGCAGGTGAAATCGCTCAATACGTTCATGTAATTGATAAATGCCTCGTAAGGAGATTCGTAAGGAGATACGTTACGACGGACTTCGTTGTTCGTGAATAACTTGGTCCGCATGTAGTAAAAATGTTCACTGGCCTGTAGACGTTCATAGTCTTTCTTCAGGCTTTTGCTGTCCAACGATTTGACTTTTGCTTGAATTTTATACAATTCTTCGAATGCTTCTGTTTGCAGTTCGTTACCCAGCCAGGAGGTGATATCCCGTTCTTCATCAACCCAAGAGATGGGGTATGGAATATGTAACGGAGCTATGGGCTGATGTTTTTGGATAACTTCGCTGGGAGTTAAGAATTCAAATTCGTCACGTGCAAAGAGTTCCTGGGGCAAATAACGCATGAAGTCGAAAATCCCGGAGTCTGCGGATAAGTATTCGCCGAATGTCTCGTAATTCATGAACAGGTTGACAATTTCGCTTTTTGCTGTGCTGCCTTGCAACCAATCCGCGTATTTTTCAGCCGTGAGAGGCCATTCGCTCCATGTTTTGTCCGCGAAATGTAACGTGATATCGTCGCTGAGACGGGCATTTTTTAGCAATAATTTTAATTTGGGATTAATGGCATTCGTATATAGGAAATTAGGACTTTTCCAGCCTAAAACGTGTTTGGCTCCATCTGTCAACATACCTTTGAATCCCATGCGGGCAACTCTTTCTCCTATTTCATCGGAATAGATAAGGGATGAATTTCTCAAAACTGTTGGCGTTTGTCCGAACAGTTCCTGCATTTTCTGCACATGTTGTTTTACCTGGTTCTCGAACTCATCCGTATCGGAAAGAGAGGCCAAGGTATGGTAATAGGTTTCTGCCAGGAATTCCACGCATCCAGTCTTGGCTAATTCCTGGAAACTCTTGATGGATTCGGGGCTGTGTAACTCCAGTTGTTCCAAGGCAGAGCCGGATATAGAAAAACTTACCTTAAAGCGTCCCTCGTATTGATGTATCAATTCAAGTAATAATTGGTTCATGGGGGAACAATGCTCTGAGATACGTTTAATTGTGGCAGCATTGGTGTAATCATCAAAATAATCGTGTCGTTTCCCCATATCGAAGAAACGATATTTTCTAAGCCGGATGGGCTGGTGAACTTGAAAATAAAAGCAAATTGTCTTTTTCATTCGTATGTGATGATTGCGAAACCCTGGTATTTTAGAGCTTCAGGTTAATTATTATGAATTACTTCCTCGTAAATGTGCTTGATTTTTATAGCTGCATTATCCCATTTTAAGTTATTTACTTCTTCTTGTCCAGCCTCACCGACCACTTTAGACAAAGCGGGATAACTGAGTAAGGCGTAAATGGCATCAGCGAGAGCGTCTACGTCCCAATAATCCACTTTAATGGAGTGTTTTAAGACTTCTGCGACTCCAGATTGTTTGGAAATGATAGAGGGAACTCCCGTGCGCATGGCCTCTAATGGTGATATCCCGAAAGGTTCCGATACGGAAGGCATCACATAGACATCACTGTAACGGAACATTCGCTGTACATCGTCTCCTTTTAAGAAACCGGTGAAGTGAAAGCGGGTTGCCATCTTTAGTTGTGCGACTCGGCGAATGGATTTACCGAGCATATCGCCGCTGCCAGCCATGACGAAACGGACATTCGGGTATTTTTTTAATACTTTATAAGCCGCTTCAATAAAATATTCCGGGCCTTTTTGATAAGTGATTCTGCCTAAAAAAGTAACGATTTTTTCTTTCAGCGGCCGTTCCTCCTTTCCGGAGTTTCCTGGTTGAAAATCAACTGCATTATGTACGGTGATGACTTTAGCCGGATTAATGCCGTAACGGTTAATTACGATATTACGTGTGAGATTACTTACCGTAATCACCCGGTCTGCGTTTTCCATTCCGAAACGTTCGATGTCGTATACCTGTTGATTTACATTTTCTCCACTACGATCAAATTCAGTAGCGTGCACGTGTATAACCAAAGGTTTCCCGGATATTTGTTTGGCCACGACTCCAGCCGTGTAGGTTAACCAATCATGCGCGTGAATTATATCAAATTGTTGTTGTGATGCAATCGTTCCGGCAATCATAGCGTATCGGGCGACTTCCTCCATAAGATTTGTCCCGTATTTACCGGAGAATTGATACTTGTTCGTGAAAGAGATCTTGTCTGTATTTTCTTTCGTGCAGATAGATTCTTGTACGGCTTTCTCGAATACATCAGGTGTCATGTATGGAACCAGGTTAGATGAAATTTCCATGAAATTTACATTCTCCCATCGGATATTTTGCCCGGGTATGTGTTCCAACATTTCAACGTCGCTGGCATTGATTATTCGCACGGCACTTTGATCTTCATCGCCACCGGCTTTGGGCATCACGAATAATATCTGTATATCGTGATTGGCAAGCCCTTTGGTCAAACCATAGCAGGCCGTTCCTAATCCTCCGGCGATATGAGGGGGAAATTCCCAACCGAACATTAATACACGTATACTCATAGCTGTTTCTCGAATGCGTTAACTAATTCTAAGCTTCTTAGTATCTCACCGACACTCCATGCCTGTGAAATGCTGCCTCCTGCTGTATGAGGAGGGTTACCATCGTAGACTTCAGATATTGAGCATAGACCATAATTTGTGATGTCTTCCTCAAAGTCTGCCAGTAATTCTTTTGCCACGGGCAAGAATTGTTTTCCATAAAGGTTCAAACTTGCTTCAATATATGCTCCAATTAGCCATGGCCAAACCGTTCCTTGGTGATAAGCTCTATCCCGGGTAGGTTGGTCTCCCTCGTAATGGCCTTTATATTGTTCGTCATTAGGAGATAATGTCCGTAATCCCTTGCGGGTTAATAACTCTCGTGTAATGACATTCAATACCCCTTCTTTCATGTCGTTACTGAGGGGTGAGTAGGGGAGAGAACAGGCAAAGATTTGGTTGGGGCGAACTTGAATGTTCGAACCTGCATTATTTACATGATCTGCCAAGTATCTCGCTTCCGGTAGCCAGAAGGTCGAAATGAATGCTTGCTGAACACGTTTCGGCCATTCTTGCCATGCGGTAATAAACGATTCGTCTTTTGCTTGCGCCGCTAAATCTAGTGCATAGCAAATTGCATTGTACCACAGGGCATTTATCTCGACATCGTAACCCGCTCTTGGTGTGACAGGAACCCCTTCTACAATCGCATCCATCCAGGTTAATGCTTTGCCAGGTATTTCACCCCATACGAGTCCATTATCTTTGACAAATATTCCAGGATTAATTCCTTCCCGATAGTGATTCAGGATTTGTTTCATTTGAGAACCATGGTTTTTCCATATATGTTTATCTCCACTGGCTTTTTCGTATTGTTGTAGTGTCCAAAAATACCATAGAGGGGCATCGATGGAATTATAAGCAGCTTGTTCTTCTTTGCCAATATTGGGGAAGAGCCCGTCATGTAATCTGTGTTCCATCGTTTTTAAGACCTCTTCGCAAGTTTTTATGTCTTTGTTGCCGGCTAAGGTGATTCCTGGAAGAGCGATGAAGGTATCTCTTCCCCAGCAGCTGAACCATGGATATCCTGCAACAACTTCAGTGTCTTTACCTTTGTGAACGATAAATTGTGTAGCAGAATATTTCAGGCATTGTTCGAAATTATTTCTTGGTTCTCTTTTGTCTTCTTCCTGGTTGAATCTCCGTTTGAAAGATTGGGGTTTACATTCTTCTGTTGATGCAGAGAATATGATACTTTCTCCTTTTTTGATCGGTACTTCAAAATATCCCGGGACAAATAGGTCTTCCTGGAAGTCATAGCCTCGTTTCTGTTCTGCCTCGTATTCGATATTATAATACCAGTCAGGGGAACTGATAAATTCGTTTTCCTTGTTTAATTGCATATATAGAGAGGGAAAGCCTGCATATAAATTGGAGGCTATACCGTTTTCTATGGGGCGGTATTTTGTATTTGCAAACATATTTGCTTTGCTTAAAGCATGTATATTGCGATAAGCAAGAAAAGGTTTTAACCGGAGGAATGTTTCTGAATGTGCATCTTCTAGCGTGTAACGAATCATGACCTGAGCCTGATTGTGAACCATTAAAATCTCTTTTTTCAGTTTAACTCCTCCAACACGGTATTTTAAAGTGAATAATGGGTCATATGATAAGTCTGTGATATATTTGTGTCCACGGGGTTCATATATCCCGGGATATTTATGGATCCCGAGATTGAATACTTGCCCGTGTTGTACGATAGTCTCGTCAAGAGAGGAAAGTAGTACGTGGTTTTCTCCTCCGAATGATTCAATAGGTACAACTAATAATCCGTGATATTTTCGCGTATTACAACAAACAACGGTTGTTGAACAGTAACCGCCTGTTCTGTTTGTCGCAAGAATCTCACGTTGCAGAGAGTATTCTAGGTTTACGAGTTCGTTTTTGTCGAATTTTAAATATCCCATATGATTTATGTTAATAAGTTGATTTTAGTTTCGTTGGAATACCAGACCACATCGGTTAGGTAAATATAAACTTAATATTCCGGATTGTGGTGTCGCGTAATGAGTAAAATATTCTATTTGTGGATTAATTCTTCCGAAACCATTGAATTCAGTGGCATCAGAATCGAGTAGTAACGAGTATTTACCGGGAAGAGTTTCAAATTCGTAATCGGCGAATGATTTCTGAGGGTTAAAATTAAATGCGAATAATAAATCTCCCCTGGTGAAAATGAGAATCTGGCGTTCGTTGTCAATGACGAGTTGCCGAGGAAGATGGTCAAATATATGATATTTACGGGCAAAATGAATCATTGCTCTGTCAAAGTCATTGAGGTAATGGAATTTTAATGATTCATCATCCACAAGGCTCCATTGTCTGCGAGCTTGTTCGTAACTCCAGCCATTGCCTTCTCGAGGAAAATCGATCCATTCTGGATGTCCCCATTCATTGCCCATAAAATTAAGATATCCGTTGGCTGCCGTACTTAAAGTAAGTAAACGAATTATTTTGTGTAAAGCAATACCTCTGTCTATTGTTAGACTTTGTACGTTAACCCCCATTTGGTTATAAATGTCTTTATCAACCAGACGAAAGAATATTGTTTTGTCTCCGACTAATGCCTGGTCATGGCTTTCCGCGTAGCTGATAGTTTGTTCTTCTGCACGTTTGTTGGTTAATTCGTAGAATAGGTCTCCCATGTGCCATTCTTCGTCTTTGCGTTCCTTAAGTAATTTGATCCAGTAATCAGGAATTCCCATACTCATTCTATAATCAAATCCCATACCTCCCTCCTCGATGGGATAGGCGATACCGGGCATTCCGCTCATGTCTTCGGCTATCGTAATGGCAGAAGGGTATAATTCATGGACTAAACGATTGGCCAAGGCCAAATAGTTAATCGCATTTTCGTCTTCATTTCCATCGTAGTACATGTTATAATCCGTGAAGTCCTGATTTATCCCATGGTTAAAGTATAGCATGCTTGTAATGCCATCAAATCGGAATCCGTCAAGTAAAAATTCTTCTAACCAATATTTACAATTGGATAGTAGGAAATTTATGACTTGTGGTTTCCCGTAATCAAAGCAACGGGATTTCCATAAAGGATGAAATCCTCGTTCTCCAGGATAGAAGTATAGATCCGAGGTTCCATCGAATAGTCCTAAGCCTTCCTGCTCATTGCTCACGGCATGGGAATGGACAATATCCATAATGACCCGTAGTCCCATCCCGTGCGCCATGTCAATCAATGCTTTCAATTCGTCCGGAGTCCCGAATCTGGAACTTACCGCAAAAAAGTTTGCTACTTGATAGCCAAAAGAACCGTAATAGGGGTGCTCCTGGAGTCCCATTAATTGGATGGTATTATATCCGAGATCTACAATACGAGGCAGGACATATAGTTTAAACTCGGTAAACGTGGTTACTCTTCTATGTTCAGAGGACATTCCTATATGTGCTTCATATATAAGAGGAGCTTCCATGTTTTGTGGACGTTTATTCTGCATGTGGTAGGGATTTTGTGGCTCCCATACTTGTGCGCTGAATACATTTGTATATTTGTCCTGTACCATCCTTTTTCCATGCGAAGGCAAACGTTCTCCACATCCACCCTCCCATTCTACCAGTAATCGATAAAGAGTTCCATGTTGTAATATATTTTCTGCTAATATGATTTCCCATGTTTCGTCATTTACCTGATGGAAAGCGTAGGAAGGGAGTTTTTCCCAATCATTAAATTCTCCGATAAGGTACATGGCTGTTGCGTGAGGAGCCCATTCTCTTAGGACCCATCCTTGATCTGTATGATGTAGACCATAGTACAGGTGGGAATTGCAAGCATCTGCAAGTCGTTTGTGTGAGTCGCTCAAGAAAGTTCTTTCGGCATTTAGAATCTTTTTATGCCGGTCGATAATGATGTTAGCATAAGGTCGTAACATCCAGTCGTTTTCAATTAAATTTAATCTCATAAAAAATATTCTTCATTGAGCATTTAGCAGATACCAAATATATGTGACTATATGTTACAATATAAGCATAAATTTGTTATCCTTTTGTGACATTTTCAACAAAAAGTATACCACCTCCCATGTCGAATTGTGTATAAAAAAAGGCATCCTTGACAAGGATGCCTTTCATCGGATGTTTTAATATATTTATTTCTGGTGTTTAATGGCAGCTAATTTCTCAGTAAGCAGCGGCACGATCTTTCGTACATCACCTACGATACCAAGGTCTGCCACATTGAAAATAGGGGCATATTTATCTTTATTGACTGCAATGATGTATTCGGATTCTTCCATTCCCGCTAAGTGCTGGATGGCTCCTGAAATACCCATGGCGAAGTAAACATCCGGGCGTACAGTTTTTCCTGTTTGCCCAACCTGGCGTTCATGAGCTAATACTCCGGCATCAACCATGGCTCTGGATGCAGATACTTCAGCATTAATTGTTTTTGCCATGGCCCTAAGCATGTCAAATCCTTCTGCATTACCAACACCACGACCTCCAGAAACAAGAATATTGGCTTCCGTGATATCAATCATGTCTTTCTTTTCTTTGACCGTTTTCACGACACGAACCTTAAACTTGGATTTATCAAAGTTAATCGTGACATCTTCAATGTTACCCTGCCGGTTAGTATCTCTGTGTCCCATGCGCATAACTCCAGGACGTACGGTAGACATTTGGGGACGATGTTCTTTGCAAACGATCGTGGCCATTAAATTTCCTCCGAATGCCGGGCGGGTCATTAATAGCTCTTTTTCTTCCGAGATTTCAAGACCAGTACAATCGGCGGTTAGACCAGTTTCTATCCGAGCAGATAGACGGGGGCCTAAATCTCGCCCAATGGTTGTTGCTCCGATCAATACAATGCTAGGTTTGTATGTCGTGATAATCTGATAGACTGCTTGTGCGTATGGTTCCGTGGTGTAGGTCTGTAATTCCGGAGAATCAACACGTAACACGGTATCTGCTCCATAAGCGATGCATTCTTGTGCCTGGGTCGTTAAGTTGTGACCTAATAAAATGGCATATACTTTTTCATTCAAAGCGTTGGCTAATTCTCTAGCCTTCCCTAATAATTCAAGGGCTACGTTTTGGATGACACCTTCTCTTTGTTCGATGAAGACGAAGACGTTCTTGTATTGTGATTTGTCCATGTTATTCATTCTTGCGTTAAATGATAAATTTCTCTTTTAACTTGTTGATGATAATATCAACGGCTTCATTGGGTTCTACTTCATATACCTGGCCTGCTGCTTTTACACCTTTCGTGAAGGATTTGAATACACGGGTAGGAGAACCGTTTAAGCCTAATTTCTTCTCGTCTACGGAAATATTACTGAAATTCCAGTTTTCTATTTCTTTATTGTAGGCTTCAACAATGCCTCGCACGGACATGTATCGAGGTTTTACACCAGAAGCTAATGCTGTTAATACGCAGGGAGCTTCCACTTCTACGATTTGATAGCCTTCTTCTGTAGATTTTTTTACAGAGAATGTTTTATTGCCATCGAAACTTAAGTCTTCCACGTAAGTTACTTGAGGTAAATCAAGATGTTCTGCAATCTGGGGACCTACTTGTGCAGTATCTCCATCAATGGCCTGGCGTCCGGTGATAATTAAATCGTATTCCAGGGAACGTAAAGCTCCGGCAATGGTATTGGAGGTTGCCAGTGTATCCGCTCCAGCAAATTTACGATCGCTAAGTAAGATTGCCCGATCAACTCCCATGGCATAGGCTTCCCGAAGAATTGCTTCTGCTTGGGGAGGTCCCATCGTAATCACTGTCACATGGGCTCCATATTTATCTTTTAATTGAAGAGCAAATTCGAGTCCTCCTTTATCATCCGGGTTCATGATACTGGGGACGCCATCTCTGATTAGGGTTCCTGTTACTGGATCTAATTTGATTTCTGTGGTGTCCGGAACTTGTTTAATACAAACAACTATCTTCATGTTTAATGTTTTTTACTTTAATAAATTAGCCGCGATTACCATTCTCTGTACCTCGGAAGTTCCTTCATAGATCTCCGTGATTTTGGCATCTCTCATCATTCTTTCTACTGGATATTCACGTGTATATCCGTAACCTCCGTGGAATTGAACTGCCTTTGTTGTCATTTCCATGGCTGTTTCAGCAGCAAATAGTTTTGCCATTGCAGCATCTGCAGAATAAGGGAGTTTCATATCTTTCTTGTATGCAGCTTTTCTAACCAGTAAACGGGCAGCTTCTATTTTGGTTTGCAGGTCGGCCAATTGGAATTGTGTATTTTGGAATTGACCGATGGCTTTTCCGAATTGCTTACGTTCTTTTACGTATTTCACTGTTTCGTCCATGGCTCCTTGTGCAATTCCTAGGGCTTGTGATGCTATACCGATACGTCCTCCATCCAAAGTTTTCATGGCGATGCTGAATCCTTTGCCTTCTTGTCCTAAGAGGTTCTCGGCAGGAACAATACAGTTTTCCATGATTAATTCACAAGTTGCAGAACCGCGGATACCCATTTTCTTCTCTTTTTTGCCAATGGAAAATCCCGGGAAGTCTCTTTCTACGATAAAAGCAGAAATTCCTTTTGTCCCTTTGGATTTATCGGTCATGGCCATGATGATGTAAACATGGGCATAAGCTGCATTGGTGATGAATATTTTAGTACCATTCAGCACATAATGGTCTCCTTCTTTTACTGCCATTGTTTGTTGGGCAGAAGCATCCGTTCCTGCATTCGGTTCCGTTAAACCAAATGCACCGATCCATTCGCCAGAACATAATTTCGGGAGATATTTAGCCCGTTGTTCGTTTGTTCCATGTTCCATGATAGGAGCGCAGCAAAGAGAGGTGTGTGCGGAAACAATAACTCCCGTTGTTGCGCAGGCTCTGGACAATTCTTCCACGGCCATTGTGTATAGCTGGTTATTACCGCCTGCTCCGCCCAATTCTGTCGGGAATGGAATTCCCATAATACCGAGTTTTGCCATTTTTTCTACGGTTTCCATTGGAAATCTTTCAGATTCGTCCACTTCGGCCGCAAGAGGTTTTACCTCTTTTTCTGCAAATTCTCTGATCATTTGCAGAAATAATTCTTGTTGCTTGCTTAACGAAAAATCCATGTTATGATTTTAGTTTTAATAATTCAAATTTGTTGCTTCATTTTCATTATTGCTGCATGGGTTTTAAGTCTTCAGCAATAATCAGTTGTGCTTCTGTGGCAGCTTGTACTTGTTCCACGGTAAATTCCGGATGGATCTCACGTAAAACAATTCCTTTTGGAGTAATCTCCATAACACCCATTTCCGTTACGATCATGTTTACTTGTCCGGCTGCGGTTAATGGTAATGTGCATTGTTTAAGTATCTTGTGATTGCCTTTGGCTGTATGTTCCATGGCAAGGATTACTTTTTTAGCACCGACTAGAAGATCCATTGCTCCTCCCATGCCTGGAGCTTTTTTACCCGGGATAATCCAGTTGGCCAGGTTCCCTTTTTCATCTACCTGTAAAGCCCCCAGGATAGTAACATCCACGTGGCCACCCCGAATGATACCAAAAGAGGTTGCGCTATCGAAGCTGCAAGCTCCCTCTATGGCAGTGATGAAACCACCACCGGCATCTGTTAATTCAGGATTTTCTTGGCCTTCTGCGGGTTTCGGTCCCATCCCGAGCAAGCCATTCTCTGATTGCAGAATGACATGTACATCTTTTTTCAGATAATTGGGGACCATCGTCGGCAGTCCTATACCTAAATTTACGACATCTCCGTCCTTGAGTTCTAGTGCCACCCGTTTGGCGATCACTTCTCTGATTTGCTCTTTATCCATAACCGTTTAGATTTTAGATTATTTATTTTTTCTTCTTACAAACTCTTGTGCAATGAATGAGGCCACATCATCCGCATAAGTATTCATTCCAAAGCCAGCATCATATCCTAATTCTTTTGCTAATTCATGGCTGATGCGAGGCCCTCCGCATGCTAAAATGACTTTATCCCGTAATCCTTCTGCTTCAAGCATTTCGACCAGTTCTATCATGTTTTTGATATGTACGTCTTTTTGGGTTACAGTTTGAGATACCAGTAATGCATCGGCTTTTAGTTCGATTGCTTTTGCGATGAATTCTTCATTGGGCACCTGGCTACCTAAGTTATGTGCGTCAATCATATCATAGCGTTCCAATCCGTAGTGACCGGCAAAACCTTTCATGTTCATGATGGCGTCGATCCCTACCGTGTGGGCGTCTGTTCCCGTGCTGGCACCAACTACGATAAGAGGGCGTCCGATGTTTTCACGGATGAAATCATCGGTTTCTTTCATATCCCATTTTGTCCCTTCAACTTTTGGTACGTGGATACTCGTGTAATCAACCGTGTGAGTACAACTTCCGTAGCAATTGAAAAAAGTATATCCTTCAGTTAGTTCTTTATGATATACGACAAGAGGATTCTCGAAGCCCATTTTTTTCATAAGTTGTTTTGCTGCTTCAATGGCTTCTTCTCCTGCGGGTACGGGGAGGGTAAAACTTAGCTGTGTTTTACCATCATTCATCGTATCTCCGTATGGTTTTATTTTTTTTAGATCTAGAGTCAGATCGAAATCTCGTTTTTCTGTTGAATATAATCCGCCGCTCATAATTTTCAGCTTTACTTAGTTTAATGTTAATGATTGGTGAGCATTAGCTCGATAAATGGATTGTAATAGTGTTGGCCTTTAGCGGCAACTCCTTCCAATCCTTTACCCCCGTTTTTCGGACGTTTTACATCCGCGAATATCCCTTTTTCCAAGGCCGTGAACAGGCCTTCTCTTTCGATACTTTCTAGCAAGCTGATTGCATTGTCAAGCACCTCTTGGGCTCTTTTTTGGATGATTCCATCTTTTTTGAATTCAACTTCATCTCCGATGTTCTTCATGTTTCCGAAGATGTATTTGGCGTTTTCAATAGAAAGATAGCGGTCTGACATGAAGGGGGTGTGAATGGCCTCTGTTGGCATCCCTAATAATTGAATACCTTGCGAGGTCCATATCCCGATCATGTTGAACAGGGCGTCTTGAATATGGCCGCGGAAAATATTACCGGTCATGAATTTGGTCGGTGGCATATATTTTAGCGTGGCTTTGGGGAATATTTCCCGGATCATTTGAGCTTGTGCTAATTCTAACAGGAAGCCGTTTTCTAGGGCAGGATCCATCTCAAAAGCATGTCCTAATCCCATTTGTTCCTCTTTTAATCCGGCTAACAGAGCCAGTTGCTCGTTGATTAAATCGGATGCTAAAACGGTATGTGCTTGTTCTACCGCATCGGCTGTGGTAAGATAGTTGTCTTCTCCAGTATTGATGATGACCCCGGCAAATCCATTGATAACACGGGACATGAACTGGTCAACCAGTGTACGTTGCATGTTGATATCTCGGAATAAAATACCATAAAGCGCATCATTTAGCATGACATCCAAACCTTCCAATGCGCCCATTGCGGCGATTTCGGGCATACATAACCCTGAGCAATAATTACATAAACGGATATATCTGCCAACCTCTTCACTGACTTCATCTAATGCCTTACGCATGATACGGAAGTTTTCCTGAGTGGCGAATGTCCCCCCGAAACCTTCTGTTGTGGCCCCGTAAGGTACATAATCCAACAAGCTTTGGCCTGTTGTCCGGATAACGGCGATGATATCAGCTCCTTGCCGAGCTGCAGCCTGGGCCTGAACCACATCTTCATAAATGTTACCGGTAGCAACAATAACGTATAAGTAGGGTTTCGGACCTTCTCCAATGGTATTCAGGTAATGTTGTTTTTTGTTTCTTCGTTCACTGATCCGTTGGATACTGGCCTCAACGTAAGGTTGCAAAGCTCGTTTGATTTCTTCTGGCTGATGGATGGGTAACGTTGTCAAATCCAGTTGATTTTCGGCTACTTTTTCAGCTATTTCTTGTGGATTCATTCCTGTCTCAAGGATGGCGTTCCCGATGAAGAAAAGAATCCCTTGATTTAATACTCCTTTATCCTTGATCTCATCAACGAGTACATTAGGTAGGGGAACGGTGTTGGCATCAATGCCGTCAATTCCTAATAGACGGCAAAGTGTACGTTCAACGGCTACTGTCGTGTATTGATCCACGAATTTTTGTACATCGTCGGCTATATTCCTTGCAACATTTTTTGCATGTGCTACTTTTTGAAAGTCAAGCCCTAATTTACTGTTTTGCATATCTCCGTTCTGTTATTTTGTTTCAGTTTCTCCCTTGGCTTCCGTTCTCTGCATCCGTTCGCGTCCGGGAATATGATTTTTATTTCTTATTGTTCCATGTATTGTTCCACTTTGTCCAGCAATTCTTCATCGACGCCCAGCATGCGGGCGATACGTGTTGCTCCTTGCGGGACATTGTCTCCTGTATCTTCAATTAATGAATAGTCTATGTATTCGTTTATATTGTTGACATTTAGTACCCCATTTACTTTGTCTTTGATAAAACCTTTTACACGTAATCTGTTGCAATTAGCCTTTATCCCACTATAATGACTGGTGATAAGGGCTCTGCAGTGGTGTGTAGTCATGAATTCCAGCACCGCGTTCACGATCGCTTTCCCTTCTTCCGGGTTGGTTGTTCGTGCTAATTCATCAATAAGTACGAGAGCCTCTTTTCCTGCTTTGATTTCTTGTATAATGGTGTTTATTCGTAGTATCTCAGATGCGTAAGAGGATAGCCCTTTTAGTTCGTTTTGTTCGTCTCCGATGCAAAGAGAAATTTTATCAACGAGAGCAATTTCTGCTTCTTCTGCCGGAATATAGAAGCCAAATTGGAATAAGGCCTGGGCTAAAGCTACTGTTCGTAGAATCACACTTTTTCCTGCCATGTTGGCACCACTGATCAGGCAGGCTTTTTTTTCAATGCGGATATCTATCGGCTGATATTTTTTCCCTTCATGTGATAAGGCGTCTTGTACCTGGGGATTGAATATCTTTTTGTAGGTCGTAATCTCTTGTGCAACGTTGGGTTTTTGCAGTCCAAGTTCAATAACCTGTTTCCCTTTCGCGATGAGGATATCTAGGACCGCGATATTTTGAAAAGCGTCTTTTATTTCCTGTTTGTACTGTTGTATTTGGATAGATAATTCTTCCCGGATGCGATCTTCTATGAGCGTATGCTCGTATTGAAGATTTTCGAGTTTCTCTTCATGGGCATCGGGATTCATCTGAATGTTTTTTATTTTTTTACGCAGTATGGCTAATTCCTTGGAATAAGCATCATACACGTAGAAATAGGGAACTCGCATGCCTTCTGGATCAAGAAGATTGATAACGGCCTCTAAATCCGGCAAACGAATGATATTGAATTTGCCTTCTTGCAGCAAGTCCCGGATTTCCGAGACGGCTAAAGCCAGTGTCTTGATTTCGAATAATTCGATATCGTCCAGATTTTGCTGTTCGAAGATGCGTTTTATCGTTCCTCTTATGTCTTTGGTCTGCATCAGTTTGAGGCAGATCTTGTCAATAATATCCGAAGATTTTGCTTTGTTGAGGAATTGACAAGTTTGTTCTACCTTGTTCAGTTCCGTGTTGATTTCTTCCGCTGAATGCAGGTAAGGGCTATCGAGTAGGATACGTTTCGCCCAACTGGATTGGATGTCCAGTTTGTCTATCATGAAACGCAGACCGTTAATTTCTTCTATGGCATTTTTCAGGAGCATAAATTCGTTATGATTGATAATTGTTCTCCATTTTTTTTACATCATAGACCGGGATACCTAAACTTTCCTGCATAACCTCTCGTAATTCTTCAGAATCGAGACACATTCCGTTAGGTGATAGTGGGTTTACGCACACAGCCAGTAATTTGCTACTATAAAGAACGTACATTTTCCCGCCTCGTTTTAAATAAGCGTAGAAGGTTTCCATGGTCGCAAATACTTTCGTGAAATCTTTTATAATCAAAGTTATTTCATTTACGTGTTTTTGTTGCCGGAGGAATTGGAGGAGCTGCTCGCTGACTACACCAGCAACGTATAGTGTATTCCCATGTTGGAACATACGTTCCTTGTTGTTACCCAGCATGAATACGGAGGGAATATGTAAATCATGTATTTCTCCTCTTTCATCAATAGCCCAAATCCCATTCTCTATGCCTGTGAGTTTATTTGCGATTTCCGAACTTACCAGAGGTAAGTGGATACGGTCATGTACGTATTTCGTCATTCTCACCAATTGGGGAATATTACAGGATAGGGCTGCGCCTGTCGCCAGAATCATGGCGTCAGTCACGGCTGGCGAACCAATGCTTAATCGGGATAAGGCTCCATCTACAATCGTTGTGTCAACATCGAAACGTTGCATTTCTTCAATGAGTTGTTTCATGGAGTTGGCTCTTGCCGGACCGGATAATAATATTTTCCCGGAGCTTATGGCTCTTGCCGTAATTAAACGTCCCAGTGAAGTTTGATGACTGCTGATATCCATAATCTCGGCAATTAGCTGTTTCTCTCTGAAGTGTTTTTCTGAAGTAATGAAAAGCATGTTTTCCTGAACTTCAATCTCCGGTTTTGGTGTCTGACACACTTGATCTCGTTTTTCCCCGTCAATACCGATAGAGGTTAAAGCGATACGTTTGCCGGAATTCTTTATCTGACGGAGAATGTAGTTTAAACACTCCGTCTTGCCGGTGTTTTTGGCTAAACCGACGATGGCAATACTCTTGTATGTTAATACCTCTTCGATGAACACGTTCGTGAAAAATAGTAAAGGGGGGGAGATCCTGTTCTTCACAGAATCTCTGCCCTTTTTAGTTATGTTTATTTCTTTCGTGACGAGCTAAAACCTTTGGTTCAATGGACAGTTGGTCTCCGTTCAATAATGCGGCAATACCTTCTTTCCGGGCTTTTTCGCATTCTGGACAGTGACATTCTTCCTTGTAGTCCGTGGGTTCTGTATAAGTTGTGATCACTCCTTCGTAATTTCTCAATACAACACGGTGTGGAGATTGGGAAATTACGTAGTTCGGCATCACGGGAGTCTTACCTCCACCTCCCGGGGCGTCTACCACGAACGTGGGTACTGCATAGCCGGAGGTGTGTCCTCTCAGGTTCTCGATGATCTCAATACCTTTTGAAACCGGAGTGCGGAAATGTTCGATACCCATGGACAAGTCACATTGGTAGATGTAATATGGGCGAACACGCATTTTTACCAGTCCATGCATTAATTTTTTCATCACGTAGGTGCAGTCATTGATCCCTCGTAGAAGTACCGTTTGATTACCTAATGGAATACCTGCATCAGCCAAGCGGGCACAAGCGGCAGCGGATTCTGCGGTGATTTCATTCGGGTGGTTGAAATGGGTATTCAACCAGATCGGATGGTATTTCTTCAGCATATTGACTAATTCCGGGGTGATACGTTGTGGACATACCACGGGTGTACGGCTACCGATACGGATAATTTCCACGTGGGGAATCGCTCTCAGTTTGCTGATGATATACTCCAACCGTTCGTCGCTGACTAGTAATGCATCTCCTCCGGATAATAGAACGTCGCGAACTTGTGGGGTTCTGGCAATGTATTCGATACATTTGTCAATACGTTCGGTGGGGGATGCGCAGTCGTGTTGTCCGGCAAAACGGCGGCGGGTACAGTGGCGGCAATACATGGAGCATTGGTCCGTGATGAGGAATAATACCCGGTCCGGGTAACGATGAGTCAAACCTGGTACGGGCGAATCGCTATCCTCGTGTAAGGGGTCTTCCAAGTCTGCGCTGGATTTATGTAATTCCAGAACCGAAGGAACAGACTGCTTCCGGATAGGACAATGCGGATCGTTTTTGTCAATCAAACTTAAGTAATAAGGCGTAATAGCCATACGTAGGGTTTGTAATGACTTGCGGATGCCTTCCTCTTCCTCTGGAGTTAGCTCCAAATATTTTTTTAATTGGTCAACAGTTTCAATTCTGTTCTTTACCTGCCATTTCCAGTCGTTCCATTGTTCATCGGTCACTTCCGGAAAAAATTCTTTTCTTCTACTTTCAGCCATTTTCGTGTTTGTTGATGATTCACTGGAATCGTGAGATTTCATCATTCCAGTGAATCATAAATTTTTTATTTAAGCGTAAAGTTCCGTGAATATCTTTCTTAAGGCCTCGCATTCTCTCAGTTCTTGCAACGTGATTTCTGCGTGTCCTTTGGTGTAACCGTTACCAACAATCATGGTCACATCGCTACCAACACCTTCTGCTCCTAAGGCTGCTTTCGTGAAGCTGGTTGCCATAGAGAAGAAATAAACGACACCTGTGTTCTTCGTGCAGAGGATAGACGTCATTTCCGTGTCAGGAATATTTACGTTGTTGATGGTTACATCGCACATCTCTCCATTTGTCAATTCCTCGATCTTCTCCATAACGGGAACCGGTTGAGTGGCGTCTGCAGAAAATACATAGTCGCAGAAACCTAATTCTTGCATACGTTTCGTGCTCTTTTCGCTATGGCACAGTCCAATAACCTTTCCAGTTACTCCAGCACGTTTTTTAGCCTCGTAGCAGCACAACATTCCGGATTTACCGCCAGCACCGATAATCAATACCGTGTCGCCCGGTTTCACCAATTTGGCCGTTTGGGCAGGAGCTCCGGCAACGTCTAATGCTGAAAGAGCCAGGTTCTCGGGAAGATCTGACGGAATTTTTGCATAGATACCGCTTTCAAAAAGAATAGCCTTACCATCGATATCTACCTGGTCGATTTCAGGGCGGATATCTTTAATCTTGTCGATACGGAGCGGTGTCAGAGACAAGGAAACCAACGTGGCGATTTTGTCCCCTTCTTTCAAATCGATTTTGCCTTTTAATGCATCACCGATTTTTTCAACGGTTCCCAGCAACATACCACCGGATCCCGTTACTGGATTACGGTGTTTACCTTGTTTGGCCACGATGTCCAACATGATCTCTGCGATTTTTGCTTTGTCGCCTCCTGCTTGTTGTTCTATTTGGGTGAAGCTGGCTGAGTCGATATTTAAAGTCTGTACGTCAATCAAGATCTCGTTATCGTAGATTTCGTCCATGTTGTTGTCAATCTTGTTGGCCGGCTGTGGTAATACTCCTTTGGGTTCAATCACGCGGTGTGTTCCGTATTTGTTTCCTTTCTTTTGCATATCGTTCAATATTTAATGATTTATAATTTTGTTCTGTTGATTTTGTTTTAATTGCGAGGCTTCAGGTTTAATATTTTTCTAGCCTCTTCTGAGGTGGCGATATCGCGACCTAATTCTTTGGCCATGCGTACCACCTTGGCCACCAATTCCCCGTTGGATTTGGCCAGTACTCCTTTCTCCAGGTAAAGGTTGTCCTCAAAGCCGACTCTCACGTGCCCACCCATCACGATCGTTGGGGCTGCCAGCGTGAAGGCATTGCGGCCAATGCCGGTGGCAGTCCAAGTGGAACCGCTAGGAATTGAGTTCACCAGCCAGCAGAGATTTTGTACCGTGGCTGGAGTACATCCGGGAACCCCGAGCACGAAATTGAACTGCATGGGAGCTCCGGGTACCTGTCCTTTCCGGGCCATGTTCAGTACCGTGTCTAAATGTCCCATCTCGAAGCATTCGTATTCAGGTTTGATATTGTTTTCCAGCATTCTTTTTCCGAAAGCTCTCATCATGGGCATGGTGTTTTCAAATACATCGTCTCCGAAGTTGCAGGTTCCACAATCAAGGGTTGCCATTTCTGGGAATAGCTCCGTCGGTTGAAGACGTTCTTCTGCTGTCATCCCCACGGCTCCTCCCGTTGAAGGAATGATAATGACATCCGGGCAAACCTTGTAGATGGCATCCATACATTCTTTGAACCGGGCTTTGCTTTGCGTGGGAGTACCATCATCCTCGCGTACGTGAAGATGAATAATGGCAGCTCCTGCCTGTACGGCTGATTGGGCTTCTCTCACGATTTCCTCCACGGTATAGGGTACTGCCGGGTTTTGTTCTTTTGTAACCTCGGCCCCGCAGATTGCAGCTGTGATAATCAATTTTTCCATGTGATTCCTTTTTAGAGATTATGGTTTCGAGATTTTATTTCTTGCGTTGGTCTTCTTTTTTTACCACGCAAGTACCGCTGGCTCTGCACACGAGAATGGGTTCTTCCAGTACATCTGCTGCGGAGGGAGATATGTCGGGACGGGCTGCTACTACTTTTTTTGCCTCGAAGACCATTTTACGTGAGGTATTGCCGACTTTCACTATTTCTCCGGTCGCTTCGATGTAATCTCCCGCGTATACTGGAGCCAGGAATTCCACGTTGTCATAAGCGACGAATAGACCTTCATCCCCGTCGTGCATGATTAAAAGTTCCGTGGCAACATCACCGAACAAGTGAACCATGTGTGCCCCGTCTACCAGATTCCCGCCATAGTGTGCGTCTTTTGCGCTCATTCTGAGTCTTATCATTGATTTTTCCATATTGACTTTTTTTGTTGCGTTTGTTTTTGTCTTTTTTTATTCCACGATGAAGTCTACCATGATGCTCGGTGTTTTCACGTTTTCAGGTGCGATGGCTCCGATTTCAACTATTTCGTTAACCTCTGCGATAACCATATCGGCTGCGGCTGCCATTAGCGGGTTGAAATTTTGTGATGTGCCGCGGTACACCAGGTTCCCGGCCTTGTCCCCGAGGCTGGCTCCAACCAATGCGACGTCAGCACGCAATGGCTTTTCCAACAGATAGTCTTTCCCGTCTACATTGATAATCTGTTTTCCTTCGGCAACGATTGTGCCCAGGCCGGTTTGAGTTAATACGCCGCCTAAACCGCATCCTCCGGCACGTACACGTTCTGCTAATGAACCTTGAGGGCAGAATTCTATTTCAAGTTCCCCGCTGTTCATTTGTTCACTCGTGAGAGGATTGGTTCCGATATGTGAAACGAAAAGTTTTTTTACCTGCTTGTTGGCTATTAATTGCCCGACTCCTTTATCCGGGTAGGCGGTGTCGTTGCAGATTAATGTCAGGTTTTTTACTCCTGATTTTGCCAAGGCATCAATGATCCGGTTTGGAGTCCCGTTTGCCAGGAATCCCCCTACCATGATTGTCATACCGTCCTTTATTTTCGATATGGCCTCTTCGATAGAAATAAATTTACTCATAGGAAGCGCTTTTATATTATTTGTTATACATTTAACAAGAACTAATCACTTTGTCAAAAATATATCATTGAAAGCAGAAAAAGAAATAATTCAAACAAAAATAACGATATTTTTCCTTATTCAGAATTGTTTTATATAACGATCCCTATTACGTGTGGCGTTAAGAAGTGGAGTCAGTGGAGAGATACTAATAACTTTATTATCTTTGCGAAGGATTTTCATAAATGGGATTTGGCGTTTGGTTTGGAAAATCAGGGGTGGTGTCGGACAAGTCGCATTTGTGGGATAATTTCAGTATAAATGGAAATCATGAGGGAGGTGATGGTACAATATTTCCAGCATCGGTTGCTGGAATGGTTTGACGAGAATCAGCGAGTTTTCCCCTGGCGGGAAGATAAGGCCTCCCGTTATCAGCAAATTGTCTCGGAGATTCTATTGCAGCGGACGAAGGCGGAAGCCGTGGCCCGTTATTTTCCCGTGTTTTTTGCCAAATATCCAGATTGGGATACCTTGATACATGCTACCCTGGAAGAGTTGGAGGAAATGATGAAACCGTTGGGATTGTACCGCCATCGTGCTCGACGCCTTTATAAATTAGGGGAAGCCTTGCGTCGCCGTCAGGGGCAGTTGCCCGGAAATGGGGATGAACTGCGAGATTCCGGTTTTGCCGGGTTGTATATCACGAATGCATTCGAGCTCTTTATGTTAAAAAAACGTCGTCCTTTATTGGATGTCAACATGTCTCGCTTGTTGAAACGGTATTTTGCCCCGGGAGATTTTATCGATGTGCGTTTTGATAAGGAATTACAGGAGCTTGCCAATGATATTGTGGAGGTTCGTCGTTGTAAGGAATTGAATTGGGCAATTCTAGATTATGCGGCTCTCGTGTGCATGAAGAAAAATCCTCGTTGTCCGGATTGCGTGCTGAACAAATACTGTAAGTATTACGCGATGAGGTGAATCAATTCTTTGGGTAGGGAAATTATTGTATCAATCTTTCTTACTAGGGGCTTGAAAGGTAATCTCTATTCTTGTCTTTTTAGCTTTTCTTTTATTTCCAGGGGAAGGGATTGTAGGCATTCTCCAAGGAAAGGTGTTTTAACCTGAATTTTATCGGGAATAAGATACCTTTATAAACGAAGTAAGAATGGACGAAAATCGAAGTTGAATCGAAGCTACTAGCTTGCGGATCCCGTTGAATTATGTGTTAATGTACAAAAGAGTATGGCGGGAGGGTGGGGTTGAGATGGAAATCGGGAATTGAAGGGGGGAATTTTGAATTTACGTCTTGATATTGTATCTTTACGCTCTGAAATTTGGAGAAATGTATTCATGGAATGCCTTGTAGGCCCGTGTGGATGAAGGGTTGGAGGTGTTCTCGTGTAGCTAATAATAAATAGAAGATAACATGAAAGGACTAAAAATTGTTGTTCTTGCCAAGCAGGTTCCCGACACGAGAAACGTGGGGAAGGATGCCATGAAGGCAGACGGAACAGTAAACCGGGCAGCGTTGCCTGCCATTTTCAATCCGGAAGATTTGAATGCCCTTGAGCAGGCTTTAAGATTAAAAGACATGATAGAGGGTACGACGGTGCATATCTTGACGATGGGACCGGGACGTGCCGCCGAGATTATCCGGGAGGCCATGTATCGTGGGGCTGACGGGGGGTACTTGTTGTCGGATCGTGCTTTTGCCGGTTCTGATACGTTGGCTACTTCCTATGCCTTGGCTTGTGCTTTGCGTAACTTGGAATATGATTTGATTATTTGTGGCCGTCAGGCTATCGACGGTGATACGGCGCAGGTTGGTCCTCAGGTGGCAGAGAAGTTGAATTTGCCTCAGGTGACTTATGCCGAGAGTATCGATAAGTGTGAGAATGGCCGTTTGACGATTAAGCGTCGTTTGGAACGTGGTGTTGAGGAGGTGGAATGCCCGATGCCTTGCGTGGTGACAGTGAACGGTTCTGCTGCCGTTTGCCGCCCGAGAAATGCCCGTTTCGTGATGAAGTACAAGTATGCTAAAGCCGCCCAGGAGATGCAGGATGCAGGCGAGGATTACATGCAGTTGTTGAATGAGCGTCCTTACCTGAAGCTGACGGAGTGGAGCGTGAATGATATCACGTGTGAGGCTCAGGAGTTGGGTTTAAGTGGTTCCCCGACCAAGGTGAAGAATATCGAGAGCGTGGTGTTCCAGGCGAAGGAGGCTAAGGTGTTGACCCCGGCCGACGCGGATATTGATGCCATGATGAAAGAGTTGATAACGAATCACACGATTGGATAATTTTTTAAAGAGGAAGACAATGAATAGTGTATTTGTATACTGCGAGATAGAGGAGAGCACGGTGGCAGACGTGAGCTTGGAGTTGCTCACGAAAGGACGGGCTCTTGCCAATAAATTGGGCGTTAAGCTGGAGGCTGTCGCCATGGGACATCATTTGCAAGGTGTCGAGAAACAGATTTTCCCGTACGGTGCTGACGTGGTTTGGGTAGGTGATGATGCCCGGTTGGCTCCCTATACCACGTTGCCGCATGCCAAGATGCTGGTGCGTTTGTTCGAGCAGGAGAAGCCGCAGATTGCCTTGATGGGGGCTACGAGCGTGGGTCGTGATTTGGGGCCGCGGGTGTCTTCATTCTTGCATAGCGGTTTGACCGCGGATTGCACGAGCCTGGAAATCGGTGATTACAAGGATGCAAAGACCGGAAAAGAGTATCAGAATCTTTTGTATCAGATCCGTCCCGCGTTCGGGGGAAATATCGTGGCCACGATCGTGAACCCGGATTGCCGTCCGCAGATGGCTACCGTTCGTGAAGGGGTGATGAAAAAGGAGATTTTGGATGCCAATTACACGGGAGAGGTGAAGATGATGGACGTGGATGCCTGGCTGGAGGATGCTGACCTAGTGGTAAAGGTTATCGAGCGTCAGATGGAGAAGTCTAAGGTGAATATTAAGGCTGCCCCGATTATTGTTGCCGGGGGATATGGCGTGGGATCTAAGGAGAATTTTAATTTGCTGTACGAGTTGGCTGGCGTGTTAGGTGGTGAAGTGGGTGCATCCCGGGCTGCAGTGGATGCCGGATTCTGCGAACATGAACGCCAGATCGGACAGACGGGTACGACGGTTCGTCCGAAATTGTATATCGCTTGCGGTATTTCCGGACAGATCCAGCATACGGCCGGTATGGAGGAGTCGTCTATGGTGATTGCTATCAACACGGACCCGAATGCCCCGATAAACAAGTTTGCGGATTATGTTATCACGGGAGATTTGAACGTGGTTATCCCGAAGATGATTCAGTATTACAAGAAGAACAGCAAATGATTTTAATTTAAGACGAGTATGGCTAATTTCTATACAGATAATGAGGATTTGAAGTTCCACCTGGGACATCCTTTGATGCAGAAGATTGTCGCTTTGAAGGAGCGTAATTTTGCTGATGCGGGAAAATGTGATATCGCTCCCCGTGATTTTGAGGACGCGATGGATAATTATGATAGGGTGTTGGATATCGTGGGTGAGATCTGTGGTAATGTGTTGGCAGAGAATGCAGAGGGTGTTGATCACGAAGGTCCACAGGTGATTGATGGGAGAGTGAAGTATGCAACTGGAACGCAACAGAATCATGATGTGTTGACGCAGGCCGGGTTGTACGGAATGTCTTTGCCCCGGGAGTATGACGGGTTGAATTTTCCGATGGTGCCTTACGTGATGGCAGCCGAGTTGGTGTCCCGTGGGGATGCCGGTTTTGCCAATATCTGGGGATTGCAGGATTGCGCGGAGACAATTCATGAGTTTGCCAGCGAGGATCAAAAGCGTCGTTATTTGCCTCGGGCTGCCAAGGGAGATACCTACGCTATGGATTTGACGGAACCGGATGCCGGTTCTGACTTGCAATCCGTGCAGTTGAAGGCCACGTATTGTGAGAAGTCCGGGAAATGGTACTTGAACGGAGTTAAGCGTTTTATCACGAATGGTGATGCTCATATTTCGCTGGTGTTGGCCCGTTCAGAGGAAGGAACGCATGATGGCCGCGGATTGTCGATGTTTATTTACGACAAAGCGAATGGCGGAATGACTGTTCGTCGTATCGAGAATAAATTAGGTATTAAGGGGTCGCCGACTTGCGAGTTGGTGTTTAAAGATGCCCCGGCTGAATTGGTGGGAGAGCGTAAGTTGGGATTGATCAAATACGTGATGTCTCTGATGAATGGTGCTCGTTTAGGTGTTGGAGCTCAATCTGTAGGTATCGCGGAAGCTGCTTATCGCGAGGGATTGAAGTATGCCCAGGAACGTCGTCAGTTTGGAAAGGCGATTATCGAGTTCCCCGCCGTGTACGAGATGTTGGCGAACATGGAGGCTAAATTGCAAGGGGCTCGTTCAATCTTGTATGAGACCAGCCGTTTCGTGGATATGTACAAGGCTTATACGCATATTTCCAACGAGCGTTCCTTGAATAAGGAAGAGAGAGAGGAAATGAAGAAATATCAACGTTTGGCTGATATTTATACTCCTATGTTGAAGTTGTTCTCTAGTGAATACGCGAACCAGATCGCTTATGATGCTTTGCAGATTCACGGGGGATCCGGATTCATGAAGGATTATCCTATCGAGCGTATGGTGCGTGATGCCCGTATCACGAATATTTACGAGGGAACCTCTCAGTTGCAGGTCGTGGCAGCTATTCGTGGGGTTACCACGGGACAATACGCCAAGTATATTCGCGAGGAGTACGAGAAAACGGAGATTCGTCCGGAGCAGGAATTCGTGCGTGAGATATTGAAGGGTATGACGGCTGTTTATGAGGCTGCTGTTGCCCGAGTGACTGCCGTGGGAGATACTGAATACGTGGATTTCCATGCACGTCGATTGGTAGAGATGGCAGGTTACGTGATTATCGGCTATTTGTTGTTGTTGGATTCTCAGCGTGATGAACGGTTCAGTAAATCTGCAGAAATCTTCGTGAAGTATGGACAGGCAAAGGTTGCCGCTCATGCTGCATTTATCAATAATTTCGAGTATAAGGATTTAGGCTTGTACAAGAAATAAGCTGACGATATAATAAATTAGTAAAAGGTGATTCGTGTTACACGAATCACCTTTTTTGTTTTTAGAAGTCTGGGATGATTTCCCATGTTTTTCTTCTGTATCGCAATAGTTTTGTATGGAAGGATTGAAGTAGTTTGAGCTTTTGATTTCGGAATTTTGTGTTGTTTGAAGAATATTTTATATTTGTTTTGTTTTCAATGTTTACCTATGTTAGGACGCATTCTTGAGTATCTCACGGCATTTGTACATTTGTTGTATCCGCGATTATGTCTCGTGTGTGGCGAGCCCTTGGTTACGGGAGAGAGGCATGTTTGTTCGGGCTGTTTATTGGCGTTCCCGTACAATTATTTGGGGGGAGGAAAACTGGAGAGAAAATTGAATCGGGTATTCCCGGTGGAAGGAGTATATGCCTTGTTTTTGTATCATCACGGTAGTCCTTATCGAAAAATAATTCATGCTTTAAAATATCATTCTCGAAAAGAGGTCGGTCTATGGTTAGGGCATATGTTGGCGGTCAAGTTTTTGAAAGATTTGGAATTGGACGTCCTTTTACCCGTACCTCTCCATCCCAAGAGAGAAGCCAGTCGAGGTTATAATCAATCGGTTTTAATTGCGGAGGGGATCCAAGAGGTCTTGGGGGTGGAAATTGTGAAAACGGTATTGCGGAGGAGAGTGAACAATCCTTCTCAGACAAAAGTGGAATTCGGGGAACGTACTTGTAACGTGGAAAATATCTTTCAATTGATAGAAAGAGATTCTCTTGTGGGGAAACATGTCCTTTTGGTTGATGACGTGATAACTACCGGATCGACTATAAGCGCTTGTCTCCGTGAATTAAGCATGATACCGGGTATTCGTATCAGTGTTGCCTGTATCGGACGGGCAATTGCCAACTAGATAGCTGTTATAGGAGGCTAATTATTGGCGTCTTGTTTCCCGATTGGTTTATAGTTCATGCGTTCTTTGTGGTCTGTTGATATTGCGCATGATATTCCCCGCTCCTTCATGGCCTTGTTGTGGCTGATATGGGTGTCAGGAAATTTCTTCTTGGAAGAGAAGAACGTGGAAATGCCTAACCCGATAAAAGCAATGGCCACCAGTGCGACAGCGATAATAATGTATGTCCAAATCATCTTGTTTTGTTATTTACACATGACAAAAATACCGGTGTTCTTTTTTTTTTCAAATAAATCAGGGGAAAAAGCGATAATTTTTTATGATATGGGTGGTAAATGATTAAAAAAAGCCTACATTTGGCTCGCAAAGTCAAATCAAATTGAAGAACAATGGAAGGATACGAACACAATGAGGGAATGGATAATGATAGAGACGAAATCTATTCCAATGCGGTGAAAGCAGGAAAACGGACTTATTTCTTTGACGTGAAAGCGACTCGGAATCACGATTATTATTTAACGATCACCGAGAGCAAAAAGAAATTTAATGATGAAGGACAGCCGAATTTCGAGAAACACAAGTTATTCCTGTACAAAGAAGATTTTGAGAAATTTGCAGAAGGGTTGGAAGAAGCCATTGCCGTGGTGAAAGCCGCTATCAATGGAGAATTTCCCGGAAAAGATGAATCAGATCTTTGATAAAATACTGTGTTGCAAGGCTTGGAGAACGGATAGCTGGATGCTATCCGTTTTTTTGTGTATAATGGATTTATCATGTACCTTTGTACTCGAGAAATCGATCGGGTATGGAAAATAAGCCTTTAGCGGAGCGCATGCGCCCCCGAACATTGGACGATTACGTGGGCCAGCAGCATTTGGTGGGTCCCGGTAAAGTACTTCGGAAAATGGTGGAGTCCGGGGTAGTCTCTTCTTTTATCCTTTGGGGACCTCCCGGGGTGGGAAAAACGACCTTTGCCATGATTATTGCGGAACAGTTGAATCGGCCGTTCTATTCCTTGAGTGCGGTATCCTCCGGGGTAAAGGAAGTGCGCGAGGTTATACAGAAGGCCGAAAATCAGCGTTTCTTCAATACCCCAAATCCAATTCTTTTCATCGATGAGATTCATCGCTTCTCGAAAGCCCAGCAGGATTCCCTTCTGGCTGCCGTGGAGAAAGGTACTGTCACACTTATCGGGGCCACCACGGAGAACCCCTCGTTCGAGGTTATTTCGCCATTACTTTCCCGTTGTCAGGTTTACGTGTTGAAGCCGCAGGAGCGGGCAGACCTGGAAACCTTGCTGCATCGGGCGCTTACCACGGATTATTATCTCAAGCAACGGGATATAACCTTGGCGGAAACCGATGCCCTCGTTGCTTATAGCGGGGGAGATGCCCGGAAATTGTTGAATATTCTCGAATTGGTTGTCAATGGACTGGGAGACGGGCCTATCGTGATCGACAACGAGGCGGTGAAACGGGAATTGCACGAGAATCCGCTCATGTATGACAAGGACGGCGAACAGCATTACGATATTGTTTCTGCGATGATAAAATCCATCCGGGGAGGAGATCCTAACGCTGCAGTCTATTGGATGGCCCGAATGCTGGAAGGTGGGGAGGACCCCAAGTTTATAGCCCGACGGCTGATTATTTCTGCTTCCGAGGATATCGGGTTGGCGAATCCCAATGCCATGCTGATCGCCAATGCCTGTTTCGAGGCCGTGCATAAAATAGGGATGCCCGAGGCTCGAATCCCCTTGGCGGAATGTATCATCTATTTGGCTACCTCTCCCAAGAGTAATTCCGCCTATATGGCTATCGGGGCTGCCATAGAGGCCGTGCACCAGACGGGGAATGCCCCGGTCCCTCTCCATCTACGGAACGCTCCCACCAAGTTGATGAAAAACCTGAATTACGGGTTGAACTATAAGTATCCCCACGATTATCCCGGCAATTTCGTGGAGCAGGCTTATTTGCCGGACAATCTTAAGGATAGAAAATTTTATAATCCCCAGGCCAACGCGCAGGAAACCAAAATCCTGGAACGGCTTAAAGCCTGGTGGAAAAAATACAGGTAAATCAAGAATAACGTATGAAGACATATAACGACTTAATCAACCAGGAAATGTTTTTCCTTTTGGCCGGTCCCTGCGTCATCGAAGGAGAGGACATGGCCTTGCGTATTGCCGAACGGGTAAAGACGATAACCGAGCGGCTTCATATCCCTTACGTGTTCAAGGGGTCTTTCAAGAAAGCGAACCGTTCGCGCCTGGATTCTTTTACCGGGATTGGTGACGAGAAAGCCTTGAAAATACTCTCCAAGGTTCGGACCGAGTTTGATATTCCGGTAGTGACCGACATTCATGACGTGCATGACGCGGAGATGGCCGCGGCATACGTGGATGTCCTGCAGATACCGGCTTTTCTTTGTCGGCAAACGGATTTATTGGTGGCTGCCGCTGCCACGGGTAAAATGGTTAATATCAAGAAAGGGCAATTCCTTTCTCCCGAGGCCATGAAATTTGCTGTCGCCAAAGTGCGGGAGTCTGGCAATGCACAAGTGATGGTTACCGAGAGAGGAACGACTTTCGGCTACCAGGATCTTATCGTGGACTATCGTGGTCTGCCGGTGATGCAACGTGAGTGCGAGTGCCCGGTTGTGCTGGATATCACCCATTCGCTCCAGCAGCCGAATCAGGCTTCCGGGGTCACGGGAGGTCAACCCGCGCTCATCGAGACGGTAGCCAAGGCCGGTATCGCCGTTGGGGTTGACGGAATTTTTATCGAGACCCACGAGAATCCTGCCGTGGCCAAATCCGATGGGGCCAATATGCTGCGTCTTGACTTGCTGGAAGGCTTGTTGCAAAAATTGGTTCGCTTGAGAGAAGCCATACTTCCCCGGTAGGAGTTATTCCAGGTACAGGTAGTTTCCCGCGCGTAGGCAGTCACAGAAAATGATTTTGTTGTTGTGGCAGCCTTCGTGTATGGTGATATCTCTTACCCGATTATGTCCCACGATTTGAACGAAGCCGTGTAATGGATCGTTCAGTTCGCTTCTGTCTGCCCAAAAGATACCGCCCCATGCGGCACTACCACCTCTTGCACGACCAGCCTGGAAAAGGGCCGGCATTTGTTCTCGTGACGGGTGGTTTAATTGTATGGCAACGGGTGCGTTAATATCGCCATGAAATTCTTGTGTGAACCATTCATGGGCTATTCCCGCGTGCGTGAATAGTTTTTCCCTCTCCTGCCAGGCATATTGAAAGCAGTCTTGGTTCTCGAGAAAAAGGCATTTTGCCCGTTTTGCTATGTAGCTGTCGAAACGGGAGGCTTCGATGGCTTCCTCGTTGAAGTAGTGAATGTCGTGATTCCCGAGCAGGAGAATTACGTCCTCCGGCGATTCCCGTTTAAACAGAATGATGTTCTCGAGATTCTGTAATAGTTCTTCCCGGGGAATGTATATCTGTGGGTCGAGGTAGTCTCCGAGAAACACGACACGGCATCCCGGGTGAGCCTCTATTATTTTTCCCCAGTAGTTTAACCCGTGAATATCCCCGATGGCGATGATTGGTTTCATGGTAAAGTGGTTGTTCGTTAGTATGCACGAAGGTAGGTATTTATTCTTTTCTCTTTGTTTCAGGATGGATTTTTTTGTGGAGAAATAGGAATTGCCTCATTGAGGGATGCTGCTCGGGCTTTCCTTGACATGGATTTATGATAGAGTCTGTTGATTGGCTGATTTCCTGCTGATCACTTGCTGGTTTTAGCGGTTGAATGTGGCTTTTGATGAGTTACTCTCTTGTGATGGAGAGAGGATGGAGAAAAAGCGGGTAGAGCGAGGGAGGCTTGGAGACTGTAATGGAGAGTGATGGTGTGGGGGTATGTCCTTTTCTCCCGGGAACGGGGAAATGCAAATTTTTTTCGTCCGTTCCCGGGGAGAGGATCAATCAATATATATTTCAAGCAGGCGGGTCACTTCGTCAGGATAGAGGGTGATGTTCTTGAAACAGGCGGGGATCAGTACCGTTTCGCCTTGTTTCACGAGTACGGGGTCACATTCTCCGGTAGTGATGGTAAAACGTCCCTGGAGGCACATGTAAATGACAAAGGAGTCCAGCCGAAAATAATCCCGTTCCAGATCCCGGTCGAGCACGAGAAGATTCGTGGTAAAGTAGGGACACTTGACCAGTTGCACGGGGGTATTGTCGGTCGGGGTGTAATTCACCCGGTGACGGGGATGGTAGCTGTAGTCGATGACATCGGTTGCCAGATCCGTGTGTAGTTCCCGTGGTTGGCCGTCTGGGCCCAATCGGTTGTAATCGTGGATGCGGTAGGTGATGTCGGAGGTTTGTTGAATCTCGGCGATGAAACATCCTTTGTTGATGGCATGCACGAGACCTGCCGGGACAAAGAAGGTGTCGCCGGGGTGTACAGTTTCCGTGTGCAGCAGTTCGGGCAGCCGACCGGCATGGAGAGCCTGCAGGTATTCGCTTTTGTCAGTTTCCCGATTGAAGCCGAGTATGAGCGAGGCCCCGGGATCGGCATCGACGACGTACCACATTTCTGTTTTCCCGTAAGCATTATGGCGTTCCCGGGCCGTCTCGTCGTCCGGGTGCACCTGCACGGAGAGATTGTCCGTGGCGTCGATATACTTGATGAGGAGGGGAAACTCGATGCCGAATTGTTCGTATACCTTGTCTCCCACGAGTTCGCCCATGTATACTTCTATGAGTTCCTGCAGGTCGTTGTCCGCGAGCAGACCGTTGGATACGACGGAGATATTGTCCTCCACGGCAGATATTTCCCAGCTCTCGCCGATGTCATGAAGGTGTTCTGTGCTTTTGGCTGCCAGACGTTCGCCTCCCCAGATCTTGCGCTTGAGAAGGGGATGAAATTTTAAGGGATATAGCATGTGTTTCTCGTTTTAGGCATAATTCTTGTACTAGGAACAAAGATAATTATTTCATGATTCATGCCGGATGATTTGTGGGGTAATTTTGTAACTTTGATGTAATATTTTAAAGGTTGTAATGATGAGAAAATTAGCTATTGGAGGTGCTATGTTGTGCCTGAATTTGTTCTTTGGATGTAGTGATGATGACGAGGAATTCCTTTTGGAGGAGCAGCAGTTGACGGGGCGGGATTGGTTCTATAATGGTTGCTGGGACAGGTGGGATTATTCATCAAACGACGTGGTGGAGGTGTTGTATTTCAGTACAAATCATGATGTGATGGAAAAGGAGTTTGCCGGTCGGCAGACGACGAGACGGGGGACGTGGAGTGCAGATGAGAATAATCTGATCATGAATTGGGAGGATGAACGGGAAAACTGGCGGGTCCTTGATTGCAATAAAAATACATTGAGCGTAATCGGTTGGGGGGCACGCGAGTACACGAGTGACGAGAATTTGCGGTCGCTGACGGGAGATGCTTACTGGGTGAATGAGTTTAACGGTACGGCCGGGAGTGAGGGTTTTACGACTCGGTTGGGTTTTTCTCTTGCTGGAAGCAAAAATGTTCGAGATGCCTACGTGTTGCTGTCAGATACGGAGGAGGGGAGAGTGAAACTGGAAAAGTCCGGAGAGGCTTGGGGCGGTAAGATTGAACATCCGAACGAGGATGTCCGTGTGCGTTTTTCTTGTCGGATCGGTTCCGGGGATTTCATGAAATTTGATGATGAGGTGGGCAAAAATAATTTTGACCAGATGTCGTGGAATGATATTAATGTCAAGTGGGGCAACCTGGACAAGGGGGAGAACGGTATTAATGTTTCCTGGAATTCCTTGGCAAGGGAAGGGGTCTATTATCAGGTGACAATCTATGCTGAAGGGGATGAATTGAACCCTTATTTCGTTTCCTCATTGCTGGAAGGGGAAAGGAATAGTTTGGATATTACGACGAACACGATGGGAGTGATTAACCGCCTGAACGAGGTAAAGGCCGATACTCCCTGCAAGGCTCGCCTGTCGGTGATACTGCTGGAATCGGGAGTAGGGGCCGGAGACGTGTATACCTCGGTTAATTTGCAGGCTGTATTGTACGCCACAGCCGTGGGAAATTTTAGCAATGTGTTTTAATTATCTCGGCCAGCTTTTCCGGCTGTTCGCTGTGAATCCAATGTCCGCATCCGGGGATTTGGATCAGACGGGCAGCCGGAAATTGTGTCTGCAGGCATTCCAATCCTGGGATGAGGTGTGAATATTCGCCTTTCACGAAGGTGATGTCTTTGTCATAGGAGGCATGAGGCTGGGCGGGTGGATTGCCACTTATTTCATCGAAATGGCGCCCAATGGCGGTATGATTTATTTTCCATTGGAAACCGGAGCTGGTTTTACGGATGTTTTTCAGGAAGAGTTGTTGCCCTCGTTCCGTGGGGAAATGTTGTTGAATAGCTTTTTTCAGGAGGGTCCAGGATGAGTATCGGGAGAGATCGAAGGTGCCCATGAAATGGATGATTTTATTATGGCTGCCACCGTCCTTGCTGGAGTAAGAGAGGGGAGCTATGTCCACGACGAGGGGTTTGTCCACGAGTTCCGGTTGTTTGAGCAGTAGAGTCATGAGAATCTTTCCTCCCATGGAGTGGCCCACGATGGAAGGGGGACAAGGGAGGTGGAGATCGTGGATGAGTTCGATAATGTCGTCGCTCATGGCCTGGTAATTCATCTCCTCGGCGTGTGGAGATTGTCCGTGATTACGGATGTCTGGAAGTATTATCCTGAATTGTTGTTGCAGCAGGTGTGCAACCGGTAACCAATTCTCTGAAGCTCCCCATAATCCGTGGAGAATGAGCAGTGGTTTGCCTTGGCCGATTTCCCTGAAGAATAGTTTCATGGATTGTGGTTGTTATTTGTGTCGTTTGGGATTTGCCCGTGCGAAGATAGTATATCTTGGTGAGAATGAAAAAACGCCTCTCGAAAGAGGCGTTTTTTGTATTGGTTCTTAAAAAGATTTAGTCTTTTAATTTGGCCTTTAAGAACTCTCTGTTCAAGCGGGCAATGTGCTCGATAGAGATGCTCTTCGGACACTCGGATTCGCAAGCTCCGGTGTTGGTACAGTTACCGAATCCGAGTTCATCCATTTTGGCAACCATGGCCTTGGCACGGCGGGCTGCTTCAACTTTTCCTTGCGGGAGAAGAGCCAATTGTGATACCTTGGCAGCCACGAACAACATGGCCGAGGAGTTCTTACAAGTAGCGGCACAAGCTCCGCATCCAATACAAGCGGCGGCATCCATAGCTTCATCCGCTTTATCCTTCGGAATAGGAATTGCATTACCATCAGGAACTCCACCCGTGTTCACGGACACGTAACCACCGGCTTGGAGGATTTTCTCGTAAGCACCGCGGTCCACGATCAAGTCCTTAATTACAGGGAAGGCACCGCAACGCCAGGGTTCAATAGTGATGGTGGCTCCATCCTCGAAACGGCGCATGTGCAATTGACAAGTGGTTACATCATCGTCTGGTCCGTGTGCGCGGCCGTCAATGAACAAACTACAAGTTCCGCAGATACCTTCGCGGCAATCATGGTCAAAAGCTACCGGTTCTTTGTTTTCACTTACCAATTGCTCGTTCAAGATATCGAGCATTTCCAGGAATGAGCTACCGGTAGAAACATTGTGAATTTTGTATGTTTCAAACCCACCTTTAGATTTCGCATCCTTTTGACGCCATATCTTTAGGGTTAGTTCTTTTAATATTTTGTCTGCCATAATGATATTCTTTTATTACGATTATTTATATGAACGTTGAGCGAGCTTGATGTTTTCGAACACGAGCGGTTCCTTGTGCATTTCAGGATCTTGGTTGTCGCCCTTGTATTCCCATACGGAAACATAAGCGTAGTGTTCGTCATCACGTTTAGCCTCGCCTTCTTCGGTTACGGATTCCAAGCGGAAGTGTCCACCGCAGGATTCGTTACGGTTCAAAGCGTCACGGGCCATCAAATCGGCAATCTCGAAGAAGTCAGCAACACGTCCTGCTTTTTCAAGTTCATTGTTCATAGCGGTGAATTCACCGGTGATACGCAGGTCTTTGTAGAATTCGGCCTTCAAGTCGGCAATCATTTTGATTGCTTTTTCCAAACCTGCTTTGTCACGGGCCATTCCGATGTAGTCCCACATGATGTGGCCTAACAGTTTATGGAAGTGGTCTGGTGATTTCGTACCCTTGATATCGTATAATTTGCGTAAACGGTCGGTTACATGTTTCTCGGCCTCGTCGAATTCCTTCGTGTTGGTGTTGATTTTCGGGGTCCGGATTTCGTTTGCCAGGTAGTCACCGATGGTGTAAGGCAGGATGAAATATCCGTCAGCCAAACCTTGCATCAAAGCGGATGCACCCAAACGGTTAGCACCGTGATCAGAGAAGTTACATTCACCGATAGCGTACAGTCCCGGGATGGTTGTCATCAAGTTGTAGTCAACCCAAAGACCACCCATGGAATAGTGGATAGCCGGATAAATCATCATCGGATTGTGGTACGGGTCAACAGCGGTGATTTTCTCGTACATCTGGAACAAGTTCCCGTAGCGTTCACGAATAACATCTTCTCCGAGTTCTTTGATCGCATACTTGAAGTCCAGGAATACGGCTTTACCTGTATTGTTTACACCGAAACCAGCGTCGCATCTTTCTTTTGCGGCACGGGATGCAACGTCACGAGGAACCAAGTTACCGAATGCCGGATAACGACGTTCCAGATAGAAGTCACGGTCTTCGTCCGGAATATCATTCGGGTTGAGTTCGCCTTTTTGTAATTTCTTGGCATCCTCTATTTTTTTCGGAACCCATACACGTCCATCATTACGTAAGGATTCAGACATCAATGTCAATTTACTTTGTTGTTCTCCGTGAACGGGGATACAAGTCGGGTGAATCTGCACGAAGCAGGGATTTCCGAACATGGCACCACGTTTGTAGGCCTGCCATGCAGCGCTACCGTTACATCCCATGGCATTCGTGGACAAGAAGAATACGTTACCGTATCCTCCCGTTGCCAATACAACGGCATGTGCCCCGAAACGTTCAATTTGTCCGGTCACCAGGTTACGGGCGATAACACCTCTTGCCTTACCGTCAACTACAACAACGTCCAATACTTCGTGGCGGTTGTATACTTTTACTTTCCCTTTGGCGATTTGACGGTTCATGGCGCTGTAGCAACCCAACAACAATTGCTGTCCGGTCTGACCGCGGGCATAGAACGTACGGCTAACCAATGCTCCACCGAAAGAACGGTTGGCCAGCAAACCGCCGTAATCACGGGCGAAAGGAACACCTTGAGCCACGCATTGGTCGATGATGTTGTTACTTACTTCGGCCAAACGGTAAACATTAGCTTCACGTGCGCGGTAGTCACCACCCTTGATTGTTTCATAGAACAATCTGTACACGGAGTCATTGTCATTCGTGTAGTTCTTGGCGGCATTGATACCTCCCTGGGCAGCGATGGAGTGTGCGCGGCGGGGAGAATCCTGGTAGCAGAAAGCGGTTACATTGTAACCTAATTCAGCCAAACTGGCTGCAGCAGAACCTCCGGCAAGTCCGGTCCCTACCACGATGATATCTAATTTCTTTTTGTTGGCGGGGCTTACCACTCCGATATGTGCTTTGTGGTTTGACCATTTTTCGGCTAACGGTCCCGCAGGTATTTTGGCGTTTAATTCTGTCATAACGTTGTCTATTTAATCATGAATAAATTAGTTGCCCGCGAATCCTAACATGAAGTAAAGCGGGATAATGCAAAATCCTACTGCAATGATGAAAGCGAAGATTTTTGCCAGACATTCAAGTCTTTTTCTCCAGATTTGGTTACAGAAACCGATGGACTGGAAAGCGGACCAGAATCCGTGAGTAAGGTGTAATCCCAAGAAAATACCGCCCAAGATGTATAGTAAGCAATAAACTACACTTGTCTTGAATAAGCTGGATACCAATAGATAGGTGTCTTCCATTGCAACACCGTCAACGGTGGTTTCTGCTAAAGGCGTTCCAAGAGTCGGGAATTTAATGTTCCACCAGAAATTGTAAAGGTGAACGGCCAAGAAAATCAACACAACAGCCCCGAGGATGTACATGTTGCGGGATGACCATTCGCAGTTGCCGCCTTGATTACGACGGGCATACTTGATGGGGCGGGCTTTTTGGTTCTGGATAGTCAGGATACTAGCCAACACGATATGGAGAATGAATCCAATAGCCAAAATCGGTTCTACGATTTTAATGATCGGATTCGTGGCCATAAAGTGAGCCCCGATGTTGAATAAGTCTCCACTGTTATCGAAGATCAACAGTAGATTCAGTGCTAAGTGAACGCACAAAAACGCAATAAGAAAAAGTCCCGATAAACTCAGGATGAACTTTTTCCCAATCGACGATGTTAAGAAATTGCTCATAATTAAGTTTATTTATTGATAACTGTATAAATTCTTTCCGTCCGCAAAAGTATCTATTTTTCGTTATTGTAAAACAGAACAGGGTATTTTATATTCATTCTAAATATACGGAATTATTTCTCTAATCTTTCCCGGGAATGGGAAGGGATAAGATACTTTCATGAGGGAGAACAGGTAGAAGGGCTTCGTATATAACTTCCTGAACACGAGTTCGGATATTTTCCTTTATTAATTTCGTGTTGTATTCATTCGGGTAGGTCCTGTTGGATAAGAATATGTAGATGAGTTGATTGTCCGGATCATTCCAGGCAAAGGTTCCCGTGAATCCGGTATGTCCGTAGCTGGATAACGGAGCCAGGGGACAGGCAGGACTCTTATCCGGGTTGCGGTCTGGTTTGTCAAAACCTAATCCGCGTCTGTTTTTTTCCGGGGAGAGTTGTGCTCGGGTAAAAAGGGCAATGGTTGAAGAGTCTATGTAATGTTCACCCCCGTATTGACCGTGATTGAGGAATATGTACATGATTTTGGCCAAATCTTCCGCGGTGGAGAAAAGTCCCGCGTTGCCGGACACTCCGCCAAGCAGGGCGGCGATAGGGTCATGGACATAACCTTGTAAGTGAGATTTGCGAAATATGCGGTCTTCTGAACTGGGGATGATGTTTTCCATCGGTAGAGTCCTGTATGGATTGAATGTCGTGTGGTAGGCACCCAGGCGGGAGTAGAATTGTTCCCGGCAGAAAATATCAAAGGGGGTGGCCGTTTGCGATTCCACGATGTCTTTTAATAGTACGAATCCGATATCGCTATAACGATATTTGGGAACTTGTAATTCAGAGGTTAGAAGCAGGAGATGTATGGAATCCTGAAAGTCTTTGTGTATATAGAAATCAGGAGAAACCATTCGGTAATCTTTTCCCCCGGAGAAATTGAAGGTGCTGTCCCGGTATTTGAAACGTGGGTTGATATACAGTTTTTCTCGTAATTTTGTGTTGTTTGCCTTGGAATAACGGCTGCTGAATAGCCTCCCGGAGAACTTTTCCCAGTCGATGGCGTGATGGAAGAATGGGAATGAGGCTTTCAAACCCGACATGTGTAGGAGTAGTTCCCGGGTAGTTAAATCTTTTTTATCGGATTGGGAAATGGCATAGTCATAATGTCCGATGGGGGTGTCCAAGGCGATTTTCTGCTGGTCAATCAGCTGCATGACACAAGGGGTAGTCGCGGTAATTTTGGTTAATGATGCAAGGTCATAAATATCATTTGTGGTATTGGGCGTTTGTTTTTTGTAGGTATGGTAGCCGAAAGCCTTGTTGTATATCACAAAACCGTTTTTTACGATGAGTACTTGACAACCGGGAGTCGCCTTTTGCCGGATGGCGTCATTGCAGAGACTGTCGATTTTCTCCAGGCGAAAGGAATTTACTCCACTGAGCTCCGGTAGATGATAACCTAATCGGACTTTGGGAGTGGACAGTCCGCTGCCTGCCGGATAGGAAAAATTGATTTTTACAGGTAGTTTGCCATTTACCTGGATACCCCCGAATATAGCCTGTGCCAAGAATTGCTGCGCCGGGAGATCCTGGGAGTAACTTAGTAGTATGGCATCCATGGGAAGGTGGCTGTAATAATCAACCCCGTAGGGGATTGCCGGATGGCAGAATATGATTCTTTTCCCTTTCAGTTGTTTTATGATGTCTGCCAGGTGTTTGCTTGCCCCGAATGAATTGCCTGCCGTGTTTTTCGCCGCACTATTATACACGATGATGCAGTTATATGGTTTTAATTGGTTTATCAATTTTTTTACTTCGTCGGGCGAAATGGATGGGGAAGCAGAAAAATGGGAACAAGGAGCGTATTTGCTTAGGGTCTCCTCGAAATCGCTGCAGGAACGTTTCCCAAAATTAAGCGAAGCGATGTGTAGCGTATCTAATCGGGTAAGGGGGAGTAACCAGTTTTTATTCTTGATAAGCGTGATCGCTTCTGCATAGGTCTCCTGTAAAATGGCTTGCGCCTCGGGTGATGATAGGCGTTCGATTAGCTTGGCCGTGTCCACGGGGGCTAAGTGGGGAAGTACATATTTTTCTTTTGCCTTCAATATTCTGAGACATTTCTCGTTGATATATTCTTCCGTGATTCGTCCTTCTTTGAGTGCGCTTTTTATTTTTTTTATGGCTTGTTCGATATTTGCCGGTTGCAGACAAATGTCATTGCCGGCCAATAGAGCGGATAGTTCTGCATCTCCGTTTTTGTGGCTGTTGGTTACTCCTTTCATGTTTAGGGCATCTGTGAAGCATAAGCCATTAAAATGTAGTTGGTTTCGCAATAGTTCTGTCACGACATGGTAAGAAAGGGAGGCGGGAACGTGCGTGGAATCATACGTGGGTACGTTTAAATGGGCGATCATAATCCCGGGGATTCCGCTTTCAACGAGTTGTTTGAACGGGTATAATTCTACCTCGTTAAGTCGTTGTTTGTTATGCCGGATGATGGGTAATGCCTCGTGAGAATCTACGTCCGTGTCTCCATGTCCGGGAAAGTGTTTGGCAACGGATAATACATCTTGCGAGGCCAGGCCTTTAGCGTAGGCTATGGAACGGGAACTGACTTCTGTTGTTACTTCCCCGAAAGAGCGGATTCCGATAACCGGATTCTTGGGATTTATATTGATGTCAACAACGGGGGCGAAATTGATATGTATGCCTAATGTCCTGCATTGTTTGCCGATGGCACTCCCGATTCGGAAAATCAGGTTGGTGTCCCGAATAGCCCCTTGAAGAGTTTGATTCGGGAATTCTATTGCCGGTTTTATGCGCCATCCGACACCGCCTTCGGCGTCCATACCGATGAATAAAGGAATTTTTGTGACTGCTTGAAAGCGATTTGTCATGAGTGCCTGTTTTACCGGGGTACCTTGAAAGAATATGATACCGCCGATATGGTATTTTTTTATGGCTTCCAGTAATTGTTGTTCATGTTCTTCGTTTTTATTGCTGTAGGCTGGTAGCATGAACAGTTGTCCTATTTTTTGGTCTAGACTCATTTTTTGTATCACGGAATCAGCCCAGTTTTGGGATTTTAAGGACGATGATAGCAGAAGGAGGCTAATAGTAATGAATATCTTATACATGTTATGCTCTGTCTTCTTGAAGAAATTGGATATGAAAAGAGGGCTGATCATTCAGCCCTCTTTTTTGTTTTATTATTTCAGCATTTCAGCAATTTTTTCTTTTAGGGCATCGCCTCGTAAGTTCTTTGCGACGATTTTGTTGTTCTCGTCCAATAAGAAGGTGGCGGGGATTGCTCTTACTCCGTATAACTTGGCGGGAGCTGCTTGCCAACCTTGTAGATCAGATCCGTGTTTCCAGATCAGTCCATCGTCCTTGATTGCTTTTGTCCATGCGTCTTTGTCATTGTCCAGAGAAACACCAATGATCTCCAGTCCTTTGTCATGATATTCCTTGTAAATAGCTACAACATTCGGGTTTTCTCCGCGACACGGACCGCACCATGAAGCCCAAAAATCAATTAATTTCACTTTTGCTTTTACATCATGCATGTTGAAAGAGTTTCCTTCAGGATCCGTGAGCGTGAAATCTGGAGCTACTTGACCAATAGCAGTCTTTTCCATTTGTTCGATGGCTTTGGCCACTTGCTGTCCCCATTCATTGGCTTTAGCAGTTTCTGATAATAGAGCAAATCTTTCTTTTATTTGGTCTAACTCCATTTGTTGTAATGAATTTGCAATCATGAATGAGCTTACATAGGCATCAGGATTGGCTTTGATCAACTCAAGTTCTTGTGCTTGAGCATCGGCTACCAGTTGATTAAATACATTTTCGACAGAATCCATCTTTGCTTGGTCCTGAGCCTGCTGTGCGTTCATGTATGCTTGTTGAAGTCCTTGCTGTTGCTTCATGACACCCATGCTGATCTCGTTAAATTGGTTGAACAGATTCTGGGCAAGACCTCCTTCTATTTTATTAGAGAAAGGATCTGTCATGCTTAATTTGGCAGTGAAGTTGCCATTCTCCAGGAAAATAGGCATGCCTCCTCTTTGACCGGCTATGGTAATCATGGCATACTTTGTTCCGTCAAGATTATTTCCCGTGAATTCAAAATTGCCGCCTCTGATATCTGCAGTGGCTAGGGTATCTACTTTGTTGTCATTGAAAGTGATGAGATAAGCATTACCATCTTGCATTCCTTCAAAATTTCCGGTTATCTTATAACCGTTTTGATTGTTGCAGGCACATAAAATAACACCTGCAGCCATAGATAAAATTAGCTTTTTCATGTTTTTGGTGTTTATAAAGTATCCAATTAATTGATTTTGCGTTTAGCGAACCACAGTTCTTTGAATGCGATATTAATTCTGAGTTTGATGTATTGTTCTTTGATTAGAGTATTACTTTCTGTCCCTCGAATCCCGCCGTCAATGGAGAAACCCAGTAATAGTTCCTGATATGCTATTCGTAAGGGCATCTGCATACCGAAGGTGATACCAAAGGTATTCACCATGTGTTCTTTTAAATAAAGATGGGATCTGGTGAAATAACTTCCGGCCATGTACTTGTTTCTTTCCCACCAGTAGCGTCCGTTTTCGTTAGGTTGGTAATATCCTCCAAGGGCAACCTTGTGATAGCCTTCAAAATCTTCGGTCTTTTGTCCGAATTCTTTGTATTGAGACATGTTTTGGAAGGTGTAGTCTCCGGAGACAGCCCATTTGTTTTTGAATAGGTATGTTCCTCCAAAAGTGATACGGGAGGGGTAGAATACTTTACCGTCATCCATCACGTCATCATTGATTTGAATCATGGTGTTGGTGGTTACACCGTATTTATAGGCTTCGAATTTTTTAAATCCTCCGACGTATGTACCGAAATTACCTGCCGCTCCCAAGGTTAATGTTGCATTTCTACCAATATTAATTGGGTATTGTGCTCCTAAGGTAAAAATGAAATCGTGAATCTGATTACGGGTTCTGGTTTTGATGTAGTAGCCGCTGTCGAATGGCAAAAGTACCAGGGTTTCCCGTTCTTCCAGTTTCCCGAATAATAGGATGGCATTGACTCCCAAAGATAATTTGCCCCATTGATAGGCTAATCCCACGTAGAAATCATTCAATCCGCCTTCTCCTTCCAGACGTTGATAGGATTGTTTGGTGTTATCCCCCATTACCGGTTTGATGAAACTTAAATCATATCCGATATCAGTTCGTTCGTTGAATCCGAATGAAGCGAATAATTTGGGTGCGACACGGAAAGCCATGTTGATGGCGCCATTTTGCCCGGCGGTATAGTCCGTATGTGCTTTTGTTGTCGAAACATAAACATATTCCGCATTGATCCCGACCTGGAAATAGAAACGCAATGAATCCAAAGCCGTATAGGATGCGGGATTCAAGTAGTTTATATTGTAATTGTCGCGCATGGCTGCGGAAACACCTCCCATGGCCGTGTATATGCCGTAGTTGTCCGGTAGCAGACCTAAACCGTATTTTGAATAAGGCGAACCTGAATTGTTTTGTCCGAATATTGAATTAGCCAGTAATAAAATGGCGAAACTGAATAATATTCTTTTCATCATATTTCGTTTTATAATACGGTAAGCATTTATTTATATTCTATATAGTAAAGATTCAGTGACGGAACTTTTTCAAAGATGGCACGATTGAATGTCGTCGAGTTTTCACCATTAATAAGTTGACTCTTGTCGGGTATTCCCCTGCTAGTTTGATTGTTGAATACGGTTCCCGGTAATCCGATTAGCAATTGCAGGGATTGATGCAGTGGTTCTCCGACAGTTTCAACCATGCTGATATAGTAATCGGTGATATCAATGATGTAACTGTATCTACCGGGTTTGGTCGGATCTTGCTTCAAGTAACCGTAAATGGGAGTTTCTCCGCTGGCATCAGACAGAACATAATCGATGTGGCCCTCTGTGTCCATGACATAAACACCGAGTGTTTGTGCTTGGGGAATTTCGGTATCTTCAACATATACAGTCTCTAACTCCACTTCTGCTTTAATGATGGTTCTATAGGCGTTCACATCTTTTATGTAAGGTAATTGGACTTTTAGCATATAACTGCTTAATCCCTGGATTACCCCCATGTTGTTTTTATAAAAAGATAATGTGTCATTAAAACCTAACGGTCTGTTGTTGATTAATAAGTTTTCATTAGGGAAATGATCAATATGAGTGAACGTGTAAGTGGAACCTCCTTTGTTTGTTAAGGCTCTCATGTCGAAATATAAATCTTTCTCTCCAATGCTATAGTGACAACGTAGAAAAAGGCTGTCAGAGCTAATGGAGGCCAATAGATTATTCCCTTCGTCTGGAACAATTACTAATCCTTTAAAATAACGCAAAAAAGGAAGATAATCTCCGCTGGAGCTTCCTGCACCTCCCCCGGCATTCCCTCCGAAAACTGGGTCTTGAGCTTTCATTCGATTGAATAATTCTCGTCCTAAAGCTTCTCCGTAGGGCGTATTTAATTTAATGTATGGCATTTGTCTTTTTACAAAATCTTGCTGCGGATAAATTGATTTCGTCCCCAAGCAACTGTCTGGACTATAAGGCCAGGATTGATTACTGTATTGATAGGGATTGTCGATATCGATAAGCGGATAATCTTGTAGACGGTATACACTGAATTTTTGAATCTTAGTGGTATCTCCAGCTAAGGTTTTCTTGTAGGTAAAATTCAGTGTTAGGGAGTCGAATACGGCATAGTTCGCATCCGATGTTAGGTTCGGGTCCCAGCTAGCCCTATATAATTGGAAATAGGGAGTCGCCGTGGTTGTCCCGGTTACAGGGTCTTTAATTTTTCCTAGTGTAAGGGTTGACAATGTGGACGTGGGGAATGAATCCAAACGAACAATGTATGTCTCATGAAGTGAATAGCGTTGAACCTCCACGTAGGTCTCATTGTAAATAAGATTCTGTCCGATATCCGCAATGTTGTTATCGCAAGCGTATATTCCTAAGATTGTGAGTAAAACGACAATAAATTTTCTTCTGATCATCTCCTTGTATTTTTATCAAGTGGCGAAGATAAAACTATTTTCTATAATTTAGATTCATGGATGCGAGATTTTCTTGGGAATTGATAAAAAAAAGGTACCAAGAGATATTTCTTCGATTTTTTATTGCGTATTTCGGTGAATTGTGTAGCTTTGCCTACTCGTATAGCAGGAGGTTTTTTTCGAATGCAGTAAATAATATGAATAACATAAAATAACAAGAAAAGTATGAGGACATTTAGTTTATTGGTTCTATGTTTAATGGGCTTATTCTTTGTCGCCTGTGACGATGACGACACTCGCTTGGGAGATTGGGCTAAGGGTTCAGCATTCCCGGGGGAACCACGAAACCAAGCCGTTTGTTTTGTGATAGGTGATTATGCTTACGTGGGATTAGGTATAGGCGTAAATGGTGCAGAATATAATAACTTTTATAAGTTTGATAGAAAAAAAGGTACTTGGTTGACAGATACCGTGGCTCGCTTTAAAGGGGAGCCTCGTCATGCTGCAGTTGCCTTTGTTATTGACGGAAAGGCTTACGTGGGATTAGGGTATCGTGTTGGAAAAGCTTATACGGAAACGAATGAAAATAAGAGATTTTTCTATGATTTCTGGGAATATGATCCAGAAAAGAATGCTTGGGAAGAGGTAGCTAACTATCCTGGACATGACAATCCTCTTGGTGATTATGTAACAAATGATGGTGGAGGTCGTCGTGATGCTATTGCTTTTTCTTTCCCTGATGATAAATATGGTTATGTTGGGTTAGGTCGTGGTTATAACGATATGGTGTATAAAGAATTTTATAGTTTTACACCAACGGGAACTGGCGAAAATGGGAAAAAAGGTACTTGGAAAGAGGTTGGTGTAGCTTATCCTGGAGAAGGTCGTTATGGTGCGACTGTTTTTGTGGTAGATGGTTCTGCTTATATCTGCTTGGGAAGTACAAGTGGTTCTGTCGCAGTAGAGAATATTAAATTTACCCCGGATGGTAAAGGGGGAGGAACTTTTGAGATGATGCAGGCTTTGAGAGAAAAGCCGGATAACCGTCAGGACCGCGACTATGATCGTATCCCTCGTAATTATGCTGTTTCTTTTGTGTCTGACGCGGGAAAAGATGGACAGGCCTATGGATATGTTGCTACGGGTAGTGGAAATAGTAATTTGACCGTTTGGAGATATGACCATACAAGAGACCGTTGGCATCAGATGGAAGATATTGTTGGCGGAAATGTTGCTGGAGCTGTTGCTTTCTCCGTGTACAATAAATTGGGAACTCAACAATTCGGTATGTACACGACCGGTGGTGGTGGTCTAGATCAGGTATTGAATGCTAACGTGACAACAGATTCTTGGTGGTTCTATCCTGATATCAAAGAGTGGCGTGGTAATGATTATTCAACCACTGAAGTCGGAAGATATCGTTATGAATAATTGATATGTATTATAAAAACTGAGGCTGTTTCAATAATGTTGGAACAGCCTCAGTTTTTTTTATTTCATGTTGAGTTGTTTTCGCGATAGTTACGACTTTGTCCCGAATCAATACGGAATCCCCTAGGAAAGTACTCGGAAGCCATTCAACTAGGCCTATATATACATAATGCTTCACTGTCAAATAGAAAAAGAAAACGGTTTGGCATTTCTCGTGGTTGTCTGGGGACATACACGGTATTAATACGGGTATAATACGGTATTAACACGGTTCACGACCCGTTGGCGTTTAGGGTATGTTTCCGGAGGAAATTTGATAAACAAGGCTCCAAAATAGCCCTTGGTTTTTGAGATTCCTTCTTGTCGAGTGGAACGTGAGCGATGTGGGGAATATAATTGAAGATACCGGCTTTTATGAATGGTGATAGGAGCTATACAGGAAATGGTGTTGTGATTTTGAGGAAATGCGTTATATTTGTGGCATTGAATATTTTAGATTATGAAAAGATATTGTCTTGTTATCTTGTTTTGTTGCTTGGGGTTAGGAGGATTTGCCCAGTGGAATACGGCAAGTATGTTGAATGAGGGGAAAACTGCCATTTATTTTGATGATTATATAAGCGCTATAGAGAATTTCAATCATATTATTCGTGTGAAGCCCTATTTGTCTGAACCTTATTTTTTCCGGGGTTTGGCTAAGTTGAATCTGGATGATTTCGAGGGGGCGGTAGCGGATTACACGAAGGCAATTGAATTGAATCCTAATTATTTCCATGCCTATATGTACCGGGGAATCGCTTACCATAATCTGAAGCGTTATGAAGAAGCCATGAACGATTATAATACGGCTATCTCTATAAATCCGGGAGATGCTTACGTGTTCGCTAATCGGGCAATAACAAAAGCGGACATGGGGGATTACAAAGGAGCCGAGGAGGATTACTCGAAAGCGTTACGAATTGATGGCCAATTGGTGGCGGCTTACTTGAATCGGGCAATTATGCGTGAGCAACTGGATGATATGGAAGGGGCGATTATGGATTGCAACGCTGCCATAAAGTTGAATATGTTTTCTGACGAAGCCTATGGTTTACGGGGGTATTTGGAATTTCGGCAGAAGAATTACGAGGAGGCAATCGAGGATTATAATAAGGCATTGAGGCTGAATCCCCAGAATAAACGAGTGCTGATGAGCCGGGCAATTGCCTGGTATGAATTGAAAAAATACCCGGAGACACTGGAGGATTATACCGCCGTCCTGAAGATTGACAGCACCTATGCTTATGCTTATTATAACCGGGCTTTGTTGCGGGCCGAGATCGGTGATTACAATAACGCGATTCGGGATCTGGATCACGTGTTGGATATGAATCCGGACAATATCTTGATTTATTTCAATCGGGGATTGTTGAAAATGGATATAAAGGATTACAGGGGCGCGTACGATGATTTTTCCACGAGTATAATGATTTATCCTGATTTCGTGAAAGCTTATTTGGCCCGGGCCGCGGTCAGTTCCGCGATGAAGGATTATGCTGCTGCCGGGAAAGACCAGTATAAAGCGGAGGAAATCATGGAACGCTACCGGAAGATGAAGGAGGGGGATAAAAATGCTTTGGTGGATACAACCGTGAATTTTCAGCGTTTGATCGATATCAATTCCCGGGACGACCGAATGAAGGAAGTGATCAATGGACGTCTGCAGGATAAGCATGTAATCGTGGAATTGCAGGAGGTGTTTGTTGTGCAGTACTTGCCCTTGGATACGTTGCGTAAGGGGAAGGTGCAGTATTTCAACCGTCAGGTGATGTCCTTTAACCAGCGCCATAATTATCTGCCGGCCTTGACGGTTTCTAATAAGAAATTTGATTACCCGGAAGCCTTCCTGGAGGATTACATGAAGCGTCTGTCGGATAATATCGTGGAGAATAAAGGGGCGATTGATGATTATTTATTGCGCGGGGCCTTGTACCTGCATCAAGGACAATTCACGGAGGCGATAAATGACTTTAAGAAAATACTGGATAAAGATCCCCGGAATCTGTTCGCTTTGTTGAATCTGGCGAGTGCCCGGATGCGCATGTATGATTATATCGAATCCATAGAGGAAAGGACGACACCGGTAGTCGATGACGAGAAAGAGCATCGGGTGGTGGATTATTCTCTGGTGCTGGAGGGGTATAAAAAATGTTTGGAAATTGACTCGACCTTTGTTTTCGCTAAATTTAATATGGCGAATGTTTATGTCAAGAGTGGGAAGATCGAAGAAGCGATAGCTTTGTATTCGGAAGTCATAGAAGAGGATCCCGATATAGCGGAGGCTTACTACAACCGGGGATTGTTGTACATTTATTCCGGGAATAAGCCTGCGGCCAATGCGGATTTAAGCAAGGCAGGAGAGTTGGGCCTGACGGATTCCTATAGCGTGATCAAGCGTTATTGTTCCGAATCTGAAGATTGATTCAGGCGTTGCGGATGCGCCATTCTTTGGGGTAGTAATTGTTTAGGCGGTCTCCGACTTTCTTGCCCCAGCCTAGCGTGGTGTTTTGGTAGGTGAGGAGCAGCCAGTCTCCGGCAGGGATTTCCCCGTGCAGATCTTCCCTCCGTAAATATTGTAGGGCGTTCGGCAAATCCAATGGCATTTGTTGGGTCTGGTCTTGTCTTAATTTGCTGTAGAGGGCCAGGGCCGGGGAGGGTTTGAGCATTCCCTTGATTTCTTCCCCGATTTCGCAACCTTTGTAAATGATATTGGCTGTGTTGTCAAGTAGTTGTATAAATCCCGCGTGTCGGGTAGGTATAATACCCAACGTCTTGCCCGTGCAATAGGTCGTGTATCCGGACAGATCGGGTAATAACTGTTTGGTGGACTCTGAAAGTTTTATCCTGGGAGTATTTTGTTTTTCTTTTTTCAGGCGTAGATCTTCCCCGTCGTTTTTCTGTACAATACCCATGAACAAGCCTTCACCTCTGGTTTTATGGGGGTAAAACTGCACCCCGTGTCGCATGCGGGTAATTCCTGGGAAGTCCTGTTGGATGGCTATGGGAGTGGCGTTGAATTTATCCATTAACCAGTCAAGGATTCCGTCATTTTCCAGTGGGTTGTACGTGCAGGTACTGTAAATGAGAAATCCATTGGGGCGTAATGCCGGCCATATATCTGTAAGTATACGTTTTTGGCGTTCTTCGCATAAGCGGAGATTGTTCTCGCTCCATTCCTCGATTGCCTTTTCGTCTTTGCGGAACATGCCTTCTCCCGAACAGGGAGCATCAACAAGGATGAGATCAAACGCTCCCGAAAGTGTACTGAACCGGGAGGGATCACTGTTGGTGATGACCACGTTGTCCTGTCCCCATTTGATCAGGTTTTCTTTTAGAATCGCCGCACGGGTTTTAATGACTTCGTTCGCTACCAATAGCGATGTGGCAGGCAAGAAGGAGGCAATGAGTGTTGATTTCCCTCCGGGTGCGGCGCAGAGATCCAGGGCCCGTGTCGGGGTAAACCCGTCCGCTTGAAGTTGCCGTAGGACTGTTTGCAGGAACATGGAGGAGGCTTCCTGCACGTAATAACTACCCCCGTGAAGATGCGGGTCCAGGATGAATGTCGGCCGTTTCTTCAGGTAATAGGCATCACTGCACCATGGAATCTGCCCATCATATAATTCTTGATTTGGAACTTGCCCGTTTTTATTTGGATTTAGACGGATACTGACGGGTGGGATGGTGTCTAAGGAAGCCTGGAAATCTTCAAATTCCTGTCCTAATTGGGCTTGCATTCGTTTTATGAATGGGATAGGTAGCGAAGTCATAAAGATTTTGATTATACTTTGGCAAAAGTAGTAATTTATTTACGAGATTTTTACCTTTGCCTGAGATTAAATCGTTAGATGATGATGGATATAAAGGAGTACTTTAGTTTAGAGGATTATAATACATTCTCCATTGATGCCACGTGCCGGTATTTCGTGGAAAGCGATGTGGAGGAGGATTTTGTGGATTTCGTGAAATCTTATGAATTATCTTCGGATGATGTCTTGATTCTGGGAGGTGGAAGTAATTTCCTGTTTACGGATGATTTTGAAGGGGTGGTTTTTTATCCCCGGATGAAAGGATGCGAGGTGATTCGGGAAGATGATGAGCATGTATACGTGAGAGTGGGGAGTGGTGAATTGTGGGATGATTTTGTCGCCTGGGCGGTGGAGCATGGTTATAGTGGTGTCGAGAATCTGTCGGCCATTCCCGGGCATGTCGGGGCGACTCCAGTTCAGAATATCGGGGCTTACGGGATGGAAGCAGGTGAAGTGATCGCTCAAGTGGAGGCCGTGGATATATTTAAGGGGGGAAAGGTGATGATTGGAGCTGACGAATGCCATTTCGGTTATCGGGATTCCGCTTTTAAACGTGGTTGGAAGAACCGGTTTATCGTGACCTATGTGACATTCTGTTTGAATAAACACTTTACTCCTCGTTTGAATTATGGGAATGTTAAGGAGGAGGTCGCTAAACTGGGCGAAGTCTCGCTGGCTAATGTCCGAAAAGCGGTCATCACTATTCGGGAGTCCAAGTTGCCGGATGTGAAAATTTGGCCTAATGCCGGTAGTTTCTTCAAGAATCCGGTTATCTCTCGTGCGGAGGCCGATGCGTTGAAAAAAGATTACCCGGGTTTACCCGTTTACGAGGTTGGAGAAGGAGAAGCGAAGCTGGCGGCCGGGTGGTTGATAGAGCAGGCCGGGTGGAAGGGTAAAAGTTTGGGTAATGCTGCTGTGCACGATAAGCAGGCGTTGGTTCTCGTGAATCGGGGGCATGCGACTGGTTTGGAAATCGCCTGTTTGGCAAATGAAATTAAAAAGGCGGTTTTCATGCGGTTTGGTGTGATGCTTGAACCGGAAGTAAATATAATATGATGTAATTTAAATTTGACGAAGGGATGATGAAAAAATACGCGGAAGAAATAGAAATCCGTTATCATTACGCGGATTGGAGAGGCCGGTTGTTATTGAAGGCCTTATGTGATTTGTTCAACGATGTGGCAAATGCGCAGACCTTGGAATTGGGATTTGATGTCCCGACGTTGAATGCGCAAGGATTGACGTGGATGTTGCATAAGTTGCATGTGCAGGTGGGGCGTATGCCCAGGCAGGGGGAAACGATTCGGCTGGAGACCTGGCCTTCGGGAACAGACCGGCTGTTCGCTTTGCGTGATTTCCGGATGACAGACCAAGAAGGAAGCGAACTGGTACGGGCTTCATCCGAATGGATGGTTATTGATTTGGGACGCCGTCGGCCGGTACGTTTGCCGGCTTGTGTGTTGAACGTGGCCAAGGAGTGCGAGGACGTGATTCCGCAATTGCCTTTTGCTTTGGATGTAAAGCAATTAAAAGTAGAGGAAGGTTATAGTCGGGAATTTGTCGCGACCTATGATAATATTGATTTCAACAAGCATGTGACCCAGGCGACTTACGTGCGATGGTTGACGAATGCTTTGCCTTATGATTTCCTGAAAACGCACGAGATACGCGAGATCGAGGTGGTTTACGAGCATGAGATCATGCCGGATTCCGATATTTATTCGGAATGCAGTCTGCAAATGGATGGTGATCTCCGGGTTATCGTGAATCATTGTTTACTGGATAAATCTCGTGAACGAACACATTGTCAGGCTCGTAGCGTGTGGAAAAAGGTGGCGGATTAATTTTTTGAGAGAATCCTGTTGGAATAAAGGAAAATTCGCTATATTTGCAGCACTGAAAAATGCCCAAGTGGTGAAATTGGTATACACGCTACTTTGAGGTGGTAGTGGCCGTTCGGCTGTGCAAGTTCGAGTCTTGTCTTGGGCACAATTTTTAGGTGAAAGCCGCTCGTGAGAGCGGCTTTATTGTAATCTGTATTATGCAAGAACAAGTAGAATCACTTTTTAAAGAATACGCGGGAGTGGCTCCAGACAGGGTGGAGGCGTTGCCTCTTTCCGGTTCGGCTCGCCGCTATTGGCGTTTATGGCAGGGAGAGAATTCTTGTATAGGTGTATATAACGAGGATACCAGGGAAAATGAACTTTTTCTTGATTTCTCTCGCCATTTTCATGGGAAAGGCTTGCATGTTCCCGAGATATATCAGGTTGCGCCCGATCGGAAAGTCTATCTCCAGCAGGATTTGGGAAAGGATATGTTGCTGGATGTGGTGGAGCGGGAGCGCTCGGGGCAAAATTTGAGCGAGCATACCATGGAGCTTTATAAAAAGGCCTTGGATGAATTGTTGCGATTCCAGTTGGAAGGGACTGTCGGGTTGGATTATTCCAATTGTCTGCCTCGCCCCGAATTTGATGCGCGTTGCATGTATTGGGATTTGAACTATTTCAAGTATTGTTTCCTGAAGTTGGCGAATGTCGGAGCGGATGAGAATAAACTGGAAGATGATTTTGAACGGCTGGTGGGGCATTTGTCTAAAGTCTCCACGGAATCCTTCATGTTTCGGGATTTCCAGTCCCGTAATATAATGGTACTTGATGATGAGGTTTACTTTATTGATTACCAGGGAGGACGTAAAGGTGCGTTGCAATATGATGTGGCTTCGCTTCTTTATGACGCGATAGTACGGATGCCTGGGGGGCAGCGGGAGGAATTGTTGGATTATTATCTAGATCGTCTGCTGGAGATTTGTCCGGAACGGGGAAAAGTTTTTCGAAAGACCTTCTACCATTTTGTGCTTGTTCGGCTTTTGCAGGCATTGGGAGCTTTCGGCTTGAGGGGACTATATGAAGGCAAGCAGCATTTTTTGGATTCCATTCTTCCCGGTATACGTGCCGTGTTGGAACTTTTTGCTCCAGGGCCACTTGCTGATGATTATCCAGAAATTCGTCGTGTCGCCGAGTTGGCGTTCCAAAAATACTTTGTACCTTTGTCTACTGAATGTTAGAAAATAATTATTAAAAATTATATTTATGAATACTGTTGCAGAACAAGTTGCAGCTCATTTGTTGTCTATCAAAGCTGTAAAGTTGGAGCCCAATCATCCTTTTACGTGGGCTTCTGGTTGGAAATCCCCGATATATTGCGATAACCGCAAAACATTGTCTTATCCGGTTGTGCGGACCTATATTAGAGATCAATTCGTACAATTGATCAAGTCCAAATACCCGCAAGTGGAATTGATTGCCGGGGTGGCTACAGGTGCGATTGCACAAGGTGCTTTGGTAGCACAGGAATTGGGGTTGCCATTCGTGTACGTGCGTTCCGCCGCTAAAAATCACGGTCTGGAAAATCTCATCGAAGGAGAATTTAAAGCCGGCCAAAAAGTGGTAGTTGTTGAAGATTTGATTTCCACTGGCGGTTCCAGCTTACAGGCAGTAGAGGCATTGCGTAATGCAGGATGTGAAGTGCTGGGTATGGTGGCCATATTCACTTACGGTTTCCAAAAAGCGGTAGATAATTTCGTGCATGCTAACTGTGTGCTGGATACATTGAGTGATTATAATGCCTTGATCGATTTGGCTCAGAAAACCGGTTACGTGAAAGAAGAGGAAGTATCTAAATTGAAAGAATGGCGTTTAAGCCCGGAAACTTACAAATAAGGTGATATGTCGGTACGGGTTGTTAGTGAAGTGCAGAAAATAGACAGTACGATAAATGACGTGTACGCTTTTCTTTCTGATTTCTCGAAAATCGGGGCGATGGTGGAGATGGCCCGGAAAATGGGCGTGGAGCAGAAGATTGCCGGTTTGGAGGATAAGATAGAGAATGTCCGGACGACAAGTGATACATGTGTCTGTTTGGTAAAAGGTTTGGGAGAGATGGGTGTGAAAATTGTGGAGCGGGAGGAGCCCAAGCTGATAAAGATTGAGGGGGATGGTAGTGTTCCTTTTGAATTGCAGATGTGGATTCAGCTATTGGATAATGGACCTTATGATACGCGAATGCGGATAACGCTTGAGGTTAACCTGAACATGATGCTGAAAATGATGTTGAAGGGGAAATTGGAAAAAGGAATTAATCAATTGGCCGAAGGATTGTCTAAAATTCCATACGGGATGCTGAGAGCGGGTGCGTTATAACGCATCCTGTTCCCGGAATGGGAAAGATCTTCACGATATAAATAAAGGGAAACACGATCCGTGTTTCCCTTTATTTATATCATGCTATATGTTCAATTCAGACCTTGTTAAAAATCTACATCATCGAATTTGCTTTTGAAACCTTGGTTTCCTGTACCGTTATTCCCGAGCAGATTTCTGATATAGGCGAGTGTGTTTTCCAAGCCTTCCGTAAATTTCTCGAAATCTTCCTTGTACAGGAAAATTTTATGTTTTTCAAAATTACGGGATCCTTCGTTTTCGATTTTTTTGCTCTCTGTGATGGTTAAATAATAATCATTATTACGGGTGCTTTTTACGTCAAAGAAATATGTTCTTTTTCCCGCTCTAACTGGTATAGAATAAATCTCATCGCGGCTGTCGGTTTCTATACTCCCATTCTTCATGTATCCTTCCATGTTTCTAAAAATTAGATTAAATGTTGTAGGGCAAAAGTAGAAAAAACAATTGAATTGTATATGTTTTTGGTGATTTTTTTTAATGCTGATATACAGGATGTTGTGTAAAATGGAAACGATTGAATTCTCTTAAAGCCCTTTTGGCGGACTGAAATCTTGTTTATAAATGTTTAACGGCTGGATTGCGAAAGAAATAATAAAACAATATCTTTGTTCTTCGTAATTTATAAAAAAAGAATAATGGAAACTGTAGTAAGTGGTATTAGGCCAACGGGCAATTTGCACTTGGGTAATTATTTTGGAGCCGTGAAGAATTTCCTGAAAATGCAGGATGAGTATAAATGCTTTTTCTTTATTGCGGATTGGCATTCCTTGACGACTCACCCGCGGCCGGAAAACATTCAATTGAGTGTTCGTAAAATACTTGCGGAATATTTGGCTTGTGGCTTGGATCCGGAAAAAGCGACCATTTACGTGCAGAGTGATGTGAAGGAAGTGTTGGAGCTCTATCTCTTTTTAAATATGAACGCGTATTTGGGAGAATTGGAACGGACGACAACCTTTAAGGAAAAAGCGCGTAAACAACCGGACAATGTTAACGCGGGTTTATTGACCTACCCGACACTCATGGCTGCGGACATTCTGATTCACCGGGCTCATAAGGTTCCGGTGGGAAAAGATCAGGAGCAAAACATGGAAATGGCTCGGAAATTTGCCCGCCGTTTCAATACTATATATGAATGTGACCTGTTCCCGGAACCTGCTTCTTTCTCCTATTCTGGGGAAGGAATCAAAATTCCGGGATTGGACGGTTCTGGAAAAATGGGGAAATCCGAGGGAAACGCGATTTACCTGATAGATGAGCCTTCCGTGATTCGTAAAAAAGTAATGAAGGCAGTCACGGATAGCGGTCCAACTGTTCCCAATAGCGAGAAACCGGAAGTGATCCGTAATTTATTTACCTTGCTGGAGGTGGTTTCTTCTCGGGAGGTGTATGATTTCTTTAATGAAAAGTATAACAATTGCGAGATTCGTTATGGCGATCTGAAAAAGCAGTTGGCGGAAGATATTGTTTCTTTCACGACGCCAATCCGGGAACGCATCCAGGAATTTGCTTCCGATACGGCTTATTTGGATAAGGTTGTGGCAATGGGAGCGGAAAAATCCCGTGAGAGTGCGAGAGCTACGATACAGGAAGTACGTCATTTGATAGGTTTTCGTTAAATTATGTACGACTACATCAAAGGTAAGTTAGTGGAGATTACCCCCGCTTATGCCGTGGTGGATTGCGGGGGTATCGGTTATTACATCAATATTTCTGTGAATACCTATTCGCAATTGTCCTCGGGGAGAGAAGAGGTGTTGCTATATGTTCACCAGATAGTGCGAGAGGATGCCTTGTTGTTGTATGGATTCTATTCTCGTGAGGAACGTTCTTTATTTCGTTCGCTGATTTCTGTTTCGGGAATTGGTGCGAATACCGCTAACGTGATGTTGAGTTCCCTTAGCGTTGATGAGATTGTGGGGGCCATATTGACGGAGAATGTGAGCGTGATTAAAAGCATCAAGGGGATAGGGATAAAAATGGCGCAACGGGTAATTATAGAATTGAAAGATAAGGTAGGGAAAGAGAATGCTTCTCTGGAGACGATTAGTTTTACCGCGAGTGCGGTGAAGGACGAGGCTATTGCCGCATTGATTGCGCTTGGTTTCTCGAAGTCGGTCGTGATGAAGGTGGTGGATCATATTCTGATGAAAAATCAGCAAGTCACCGTGGAGGAGTTGATAAAATTGGCCTTAAAACAGATGTAACCAAGATTTTTGGAGAGTATAGATCTGCTATATTGGAAAACTATTTTTTCGGAGCTTGCTAGGAACTGGCAAGCTCTTGTTTTTTCATAAAAATCTGGTGTTTGAAGGAATGAGATTTTGATAATCATTTACCTCCTGTTCTCCTCCTGTACTAACCCGTTGTTCCCCAGTGTTTCATGTTGAGCATATCCGTATCAATTCCGTATTAATAGCGTATCACCAGCGTAAAAACACGCAAATGATACGTGATTGATACATGGTTAATACTCGTTCATGTGACGTCAATCTCCTGCTAAACAGGTGGTAATACCGGGTTGAAGGGGGTAGGGATACCCCGGTGAGGGAATTCTCGCCTGGACTCGCCGGTTGTCGGTCGTGAAAACCGGCGTTCCGGGTCGAGTTGATCCCCAGCTAGTTGGGAAAAACTTTGAAGAAATCTCGAAAAAAGTTGTCAAAAAATTTGGAAGTGGGGAGAAAAGTGGTTTATCTTTGCACCCGCTTTCGAGAGGCACGGTGATGGAGAATGAAGGGGCGCAAGTTTCTCGGGCACAGTTCTTTTCAAGGGTGTTGATGGGCGATTCGGGAGCGATCCCGGTTTTATCTTGTCTCTTTTCCCGCCTCCCGGTCGACACGACCCGGGGTCGAGAAAAAAAGATGAAAAAAAAGTTCCCCGAAAATTTGGAAGGGAACGA
>CALUMT010000003.1 GCA_944321845.1 uncultured Butyricimonas sp. | reverse complement strand
ATAAGCTGCATGAACAGCTACTTTGGCAGCAAATGTGGCAGTTATATCATCTTCCATATAATTATCGACAAACACGTCCAAATGGTCGGCGTCTTTCAATAAATCCTTTTTGCCCGTTTGTCCCAACTGGTATTTCTCCGTTTCCTTAATTAGGCCGATGATTTTCGTATCATCCTTGAAAAATTCATTCCATATAGGATATACTTTCAACGCGCATAAGATACTTATTCGTCCAATAACAAGTGGATCATTGATGGCTTGTAGTATCGCACGCCTTGTAGGAAGAGACAAATGCCCTTTGTCTGAATGATTAACTTCATTCAAACCTTTACTTATCAATGAGGATATGGCTTCTGTATATTTCATCACAATAATTGTTTCTAATTTGTTTATAAATACACCTTTAGGTGTAGGATATTTCGATAACTGACACCCGCAGGTGGGTTTCCTAATCTCTAATAGTACCTACCTGCGAGCGGGAGGACTGGGGACACGTTGTCCGTGTCGCCTGTTTGAAACTGGGAAAGAGAATGTGATTTATATGCTTGATATAAAAAATAATATCTTCGGTTTGTTGACGGTTCTTATCCATATCTCTCAATATTATGCTGAGACCAAAGATATATAAAATGATGAATTATTTGAACGGTCGTTCAAATAATTTGTACGTTTAAAAACTTTCGGGGAATCTATCAAGCTTTCAGGAAAGAATACAGGTATTGAAAACTATCATTTAAGTTGTTTATGTTCAAGCCATTTAAGAATGACTGTTCGTAGGATAAGCCGCAAAAAACTTCTCGGAACAAACGGGCTGCTTTCGAGACATCTGTATCACTCTTGATTTCCCCGTTGTCTTTGGCTTTTTGTATGACTTTCTTCCACATCTCGTACTCTTGCTGAAAAATATTCGCTATTTTTTGCCGGACGTTGGGATAGTACATGCGTACCTGGGAAAGAAAATGAATATAGTAGAAATTCGGGCAACAGTCATAAGGATCATTACCGTCATCAACCAGATTGACAATACCTTTCATGGTATTGGAAACACCAGCCACGTATTGGTCTATAAATTCGGCCAAAGTATTAGCGGAAGTCGTGAATTTGTTGGCCGGGCTTTGTAATTGTAACACGAATTTATCTGCCACGGCGATAAACAAGTCCAACTTGTGCGGGAAATAGTAAACCACTCCTGTTTTGACCACGCCACAGGCTTTGGCAAGGGTGCTGATACTCGCTTTCTCGTAGTTCATCTTGAGAAAAACCTTGAATGCCTTGTCGATGACTTCTTCCCGGTTTGTTATCATGTTTTTATCGTTTTATGCCACCTCTCTTTACGCGAGGGTAGGCGTTTGGACATTGATTTTGCGCGTGTGCTTTTTTTAGAGTTATTTATTTGAGCAAAGATACGGATAACAAGTGAATATTCGTGATTTTAAAGAAAATAAAAATATTTCTTGTTTACTTTTAGCTGTTATCTCGCGCTATTCTATCTCTTCCCCGTATCTTCTTTCTTCCCTCCCCGCATCCCAACCGGCTTAAAAGGGAGTAAACAAGTTTATAAAGGCTATGGATAAGCTATAAAAATAGGAAGTGAATAGGAGGTGATTAGGAAGTGGTTCGAAGGTGGGCTAGATGAGAAGGGGGAAAGATTAGGGCCAATGGCGGGAGAGAATAAAAGGAGGGAGGGACGTTAATTTAGCGTGTAAGAGTGTTTCGGGAAGGATAATTTCCAGTTGCGTGTCTTGGAATATTTGTAACTTTGAGAATAAATGTTTATTCTTGTCATGGAAAACCAATACATATGACGGAAGAATTTTTGCAATACGTGTGGGAAAATACGCTTTTTGACACGAAACACGGGATTACAACGGAAGGAAAAAAGATTGAAGTGATTCACCCCGGTTTCCGGAACCGGGACGCGGGGCCTGATTTCTTTACCGCTAAAATCAGAATAAACGGGATGTTGCACGTGGGGAACGTGGAGATTCATCAGCGGGGAAGTGATTGGTTCCGGCACGGGCACCACGTGGATCCTGCTTACGATAACGTGATTCTTTCCGTGGTTGCCGTCGCTGACGAGGAACCTTATAACACGAGATGCCGTTCCATTGACAGTATGGTGTTGGCTTACAACAGGCAATTGTGGGACGAGTATGTCTACTTGCAGAAGTCGCTGGAAACTCCCCGGTGTGCCGGTCGGTTGCGGGGAATTGACCCCTTGCGGGCGAGCATGATTCTCACGGGGTACGCGGTGGAACGCCTGGAGGCGAAGTGTCAGGTTATCCGGCAGATGTTGAAGGATACCCGCAATGATTGGGAGACTTGTTTTTACAGGATGCTGGCCCGTTATTGGTCGGGGAGCGTGAACGCGGAGCCTTTTGCCATGTTGGCCCAGAATCTGCCTTACAAGACGATTTTGAAATGCGCGGATAATCTGTCCCGGGTGGAAGCTCTTCTGTTGGGTTTTTCCGGGTTGCTGGACACGTGTCCGGAAGATGAGTACGTGCGTGGATTGCGACGGGAGTACGAGTTCCAGGCCAGCAAATCGAGGTTGGTCGCCATGAACCCGAGCATGTGGAAGTTCATGCGAGTGCGGCCGGTGTCATTCCCCACGGTGCGGCTGGCGTTGTTGGCCGCGATAATGGTTCGTTTCAATCTTCTTTTCTCCGCGGTCGTGGAGGCGAAGACGTTGGCCGAGGTGGAGGCGTTGCTGGACGTGAGGGCTTCTTCTTACTGGGATACCCATTACAAGCTGGGAGAGGTGGCTGAAACACGGGTGAAGCACCTGGGGTCGACCATGAAGCAGATTATCATTATTAATTCAATAATTCCCTTTTTGTTTGTTTATGGCCGGGAACGGGGGGAGGAGGCTTATGTTGACAAGGCCATGCAATGGCTGGAGACGTTACCGGCCGAGCATAATTATATCACGGAGAATTGGTCTCGGGTGGGGATAAATTTGCCTTCCGCCTTGCAGTCGCAGGCCGTGATTCAGGTGAAGAAGGAGTATTGCGATAAACACCGGTGTCTGGATTGCAAGTTTTTCCGGGGATAAGGGGCGCGGGTGGATGATCCGACAAGTGGAGGAATTTGGCCGGTGTATACCGGGAAGGGAAAGGAGGAGGTGCTATGGGGTCAGAGCAGTTCCTGTTTTAATATATCGGGGAATTCGATGTGCCGTTTCTCGAGGCTGATGAACCAGTCCGAGAGTTCCTCGGGACGGATGGTGTAGAGTATTTCCCGGAATTGGTCAATCTGTTCGTCGGTGTAGTCATTGGAGGCGATTCCCCGGAAAGCGTCCAGTTCCTCGTCGTCAAAATACTCGATTTTCTCGTCCATGCGCTTGAGGCCTTTCTCGCAGATGGCATGTGCCCCGCAGCATTCGGCAGCGGGTGCTTCCACGGGCGGTTCCGGTTCGCTTTGCTTGCGGGAGGAAAGGTATGTAAAAAGGGCTACTACGAGTAGAAGCCCTATGATTCCGATAATTATGTAGATCATTTACCTATTTTCTTTAATTCCTTTTTCAGGAGATTTACCTGGTTGGTCAGTTTTTCAATTTCCGCGTCTTTCTTCGAGAGGTTGCTCTTGGCGGTTGTCAGTTGTTTCTTTACCGAGGAGATTTCTTTTTCCAGGCGGGCGATTTCGTCATCCTTGAATTTGATGTTGGCCTTGATGGTTTCTACCTCGTTTTTCAATTTCCGGTTGTCCCATTCCGCGTTGGTCTTGTAGTCCGATAATTCTTTTCTCAGCTGGTCACGTTCGGCGATGGTGGCTTTTAACTGGTTCTGGAGTTCGGACAGTTCGGATTCTTTGCTCAGCACGCTGCTTTTGGCTTGCTCGTGGGCGTCTTTCAATTCTGTTTTCAAGGCATTTTCCTTACTCTCCAGGGCACGTAGTTTCGTGTACAGTTCGTCTATTTGTTTGTCCTTGGCGGCGTTGTTCAATGTCAACTGGTAGCGGACGGCGTTGAAGTCCGATTTGAGCTGCTGAATCTCGGCTTCCATGTTCTGTTTTTCATTCTGGAGGCTGGCGATTTCCCGGTCGCTCATTCTTTTGGCCCGGGCCAGTTCATCGAATTTTTTCTTGGACACGCAGGATGTAAGTAACGCGGAGAGAACTATAAATCCTGTTATGTAAAACGTGATTTGCTTCATAGTCAGTCGTTTAATTTATTCGTGAATAAAAATTTATAACAGTAAACCATTCGTTTTTGGTTTTCATCGTTAGATTTGTTTACTTTGAGGCAAATATATAAATAAATTAATACAATTGCTATGAAGAAGAAAATTCTCTCTCTTGTTATTCTGGTCTTTGGCGTGTTTGTCATGGCAATGGCCCAGGATGACAATAAAATACGGGTGAAAGGTGTGGTTATTGACGCTTCGACGAAAGAGCCTGTCGCTTTCGCGAATCTAGGTCTGCTGGGGACGATGGCCGGTGTGGCCACGGACATAGACGGCCATTTCGAGTTGGTAATCCCGAATCTATACGCGACGCACGTGGTGCGGATTTCCGCGGTGGGTTATGCGTCTAAAGAATATAAATTGTACGAGTTGCAGGAAATGGGAGATGTTACGATTGCCTTGTCTCCGGTGACGTATGGTATCCGTGACGTGGAAGTGACGGCGGAATCACTCGTGTTGAAGAAGTTGCTGGAAAACGTGGTGGCCAATATCGGGCGTAATTATATTCCCCGTCCCTATAATTACGAGGGATATTTCGAGTACGGGGTTACTGTCGGGAGTAATGAACCGAAGGTGAAAGAGGCTATCGTGGAGATTTATGACGCGGAAGGATACAAGCGTTCCAACCCGGAACAGGCTTTCCGGGCGTTGAATTATAATTTCGCGCAGGCGAGACGTTCCCCGGGTATGACATCGACCGCGGATGATATGATGTATTTTGATGATATTCTGACGGCTGATATCGTGCGGAATACCCGTAACGTGCTGGATGTACAGAATATCCGGGACTTCAAGTTGAAAAGCAAGGGGAAAATATTGTACGAGGGGGATTCCGTGCAGGTGGTGGCTTATGAATGTACCCGCCCTTCTATTTCCAATTCGGGCTCCGCGGACGTGACGAAGTTCAGCGGGGAGATTTACGTGGAGTTGACCCATTTTGCCGTGATCAAGAACGTGATGAAGATCACTTCCAGCGCTTTCAATCTGTTGGGACGGAATATAATCACGGGAGGTGATGCTCCCCGGAATGAGGTGATGGCGACAATCACGACGAATTACAAGAAGGTGAGTTCTTATTATTTCCTGAGCGGGGTGAGTGTCACTTATACTTATCTTGACGGTCAGGAACGGGTGAAAGGAATGATGCAGTACCAGACGACCAAGGTGAAGATTGATAACACGAATCCCATCGAGGGACGGGTTTATTTCGAGGAGATACCTTTTGACGAGGATTTCTGGAACAGATACACGATATATTTAGAAGAGGATGAGTAAATGATGATGAAAGAGTTGATTTGGAACGATATTTTAAGGGTGCGGGAGCAAGCACCCTTAATTCATAATATCACGAACGCGGTCGTGATGAATAACACGGCAAATGCCTTGTTGGCTGCCGGTGCGTCGCCGATTATGGCCCACGCGCTGGAGGAAATTGACGAGATGGTGGCTCTCTGCCGGGCCACGGTCATCAATATCGGTACGCTAGACCGTTTCACGGTAGAATCGATGAAGGCGGCCATCCGTCGGGCAAACGCGTTGGGGCGGCCCGTGGTGCTTGACCCGGTGGGAGCCGGGGCCACTTCTTTCCGTAATGAGACGCTGCGGGCGATTCTGGCTGCCGGGACGCCTCGTTTTATTCGGGGAAATGCCTCGGAGATCATGACGCTGGCGGGATTGTCTACCGTCTCCAAGGGAGTGGACAGCACGGAATCTTCGTTAAATTCCCTGGATGCTGCCCGGACGTTGAGCAAGAGAATCGGGTGTGTGGTATGCGTGAGCGGGGAGACGGATTTGGTCGTGGAAGGGGATCGTGTCGTTTACCTGCATAACGGTTCATTGCTGATGCCTAAGGTGACGGGGTTGGGATGCACGGCATCGGCTATCCTTGGTGCTTTCGCGGCAGTTGAGGAGAATGCCTTGCAGGCGGCTGTCAGCGCCACGGCCTTCATGGGGGTATGTGGAGAAATCGCGGCGGGGAAGGCTCAGGGACCGGGAACCTTGCAGCTTTACTTGTACGACGTGATGTACAATTTAAGTAAAGACGAGTTCGAGAAAACGTTGCGAATAGAATGTGATAAGTGATGAGACTATATCTGGTTACAGACGAGGAATTGTTGCAGGGTAAGGATTTGTACGCGACAGTGGAGGCTGCCGTTAGGGGAGGAGTGACCATGGTGCAACTCCGCGAAAAGGAATCTTCTACCCGGGATTTCGTGGAAAGGGCTGCACGTCTGAAGCAGGTGCTTGCCCCGTATCACGTGTCTTTGATTATCAATGACCGCGTGGATGTGGCTCTTGCCGTGGACGCAGACGGGGTGCACGTGGGGCAGAGCGATATGCCGTATCCCCTGGTAAAGCGTCTTTTGCCGCCCGGTAAGATTATCGGCCTCTCGGTGGAATCGCGTGAACAGGTGCTTGAGGCCAATGCCTATGACGTGGATTATATCGCGGCAAGTCCGGTGTTCGCCACGGCGACCAAAACCAACACGCTTATCGAGTGGGGATTGGAAGGATTGAGTTGGATAAAATCGGTTTCCCGGCATCCGCTGGTGGCTATTGGCGGAATCAACAAGGGGAATGCAGAAGCTATCTTTCAGGCTGGGGCAGACGGTATTGCTGTCGTTTCGGCTATTATCGCGGCAAGTGATCCGGAGATGGCCGCCAGGATGTTAAAAGGTTTTAATGTGTTTTCAAAAGTTAAAGTCGAGAAATTGTTTGGAGGCATATGAAAAATCCTATACCTTTGCACTCGCAATCCGGAAGAAAGGGTTGATTGAGATTGCGGGGTGGAGCAGTTGGTAGCTCGTTGGGCTCATAACCCAAAGGTCGTTCGTTCGAGTCGGGCCCCCGCTACAAAGGAAAGAGATACGAGTAAAAGCGTATCTCTTTTTGTTTTATGTGTTCCACCCGTGTGTCGAGGGTTATTATCTGTATATTTAAACCCGTTGGCCATAGAAATACCTTCCGGATGGAATGTATTTCTACAGTTCGGGAATCGTGTTAACGGTTAATTGGTTTGTCCTGAATATCCTTTAGAATATCCCTGATCTCGGTTAGCAGAATTTCTTCCTTTGTTGGTTTGGCGGGAGGAGGGGGTGTCTTGTCCTTTTTACGTTTTAGCTTATTCATGAATTTGATGACAAGGAAAATGGATAAAGCGATTAACAGGAAATCCACGGTTGTTTGTAAAAAATTCCCGTAATTAAGCGTTATGGCCTCAATTGTTTTTCCGGTTGCAGGATCCACGTGGGCTTTTTTGATGACGAGACATAGGTTCTTGAAATTGATGCCGCCAACAAGCAGACCGATAGGGGGCATAATAATATCATTCACGAGGGAACTGACTATTTTCCCGAAAGCTCCCCCGATGATCACACCGATTGCCATGTCAATGACATTTCCTTTTAGGGCAAAAGCCTTGAATTCTTCAATAAATTTCATATGTTATTAATTACCTGTAATATCCGGCAAAGGTATAAAAACATGGGAAATTTCTATGGTTGTTTTGATTTTAATCATTTACTTCGCGGGATGGAATGAATCCCAATAGGTATTCATGAATCGAAATAAGTGAATATGGTTTATAGGAAAGATGAAATTACTGATAATTAATGGAAGTCCCCGTGAGCATGGTAATATCGCCCGAATGCTGGAGGTTATAAAAGAAGAGGCCGAAGCGAATGGAGCCTTGACGACTTACGTGCAGATTTCAAGCTTACGCGTGGAACCTTGTAAGGGGTGCATGAGTTGCAGGAAAAACAGAGACTGTGTTCTTCCCCAGGATGATGCACCGTGGGTGATCCAACAATTGCGCGAGTGTGATGTTTTGGTTATCGGGGCTCCTTGTTATTGGGGAAATATGCCGGGACAACTGAAAGTGCTTTTTGACCGGATTGTATACGGACTGATCGGGGAAGACAAAAGAGGCTTGCCGGTGCCTTTACACAAGGGAAAAAAGGCCATGGTTGTCAGTACGTGTACAACACCTTATCCGTTTAATATTCTTTTCCACCAATCCAGGGGAACCGTGAGGGCCTTGAAAGAGATTTTGAGATGGAGTGGTTTTAAACCGATAAGGATTGTGGAGCGGGGAAGTACCCGTTACCGTACCGTGGGAGACAAGGAGTTTAGACGTTGTCGGGAGACCATCCGGAAAATGCTGAATCGTTAAGAATACTATTACGAGGGGAAAGATTAGTTAAGAATTCTGTTCCCGTTTTTGGGAAACCGAAGTGTATTTATTATCTTTGTTCGAAGATATGCAATAATTGTTAATGTAAATAGTGGGATTATGGAAGAGTATCAACAAAGGAATGGGCAAACCATTATCGTGCAAAAGAAAACGAATGGTTTGGGAACGGCAGGTTTCGTGCTGGCTTTATTGTCATTGCTTTTTTCTTGGACGCCTGTCGTGAATTGGATCTTATGGGTTTTGGGATTTATATTTTCTTTCATCGGGATATTTAAGAGCCCCAGGGGATTGGCAATTGCAGGTTTAGTCATTTCCTGTATCGGGCTGATTGTGCTGCTCTTTTTGATCGGCCTACTCGTGCTGGCCGCTGCAGCCTGAATGATGGAAATAAATACAGGTATTTAAAGGAAACAGGAAAATACCGCGGTGGATATAACGACTGCGGTATTTTTTTGAATGTCTTTACTCGTGGCTTGTGTTCCTTGATTTATATGATTTACGAATGAAATAAAACTAGCGATGATGAACTTAATTAGAGTTACGGATCCGAATGATGTAAACCTCAAGCGGTTGATTACCCTGTACGAGGAGGCGTTTCCAGCCTCTGAACGGAGGGAAATAGAACAATTGAAACGGCTGATCGAAGAAAAGGATGAGATGTTTTTCAACGCGATAGAATGCGATGACGAATTGTGCGGATTGTTCATTTATTGGAAATTCGAAGAATTCTATTACCTGGAACATCTTGCCGTTTATCCGGAAATGCGAAACAAGAAAATTGGACAGCAGGTTCTGGATTATATTGCTACAAATTTACAGGGACTGCGTTTGCTGGAGGTTGAACCGGCCGAATCGGAAATGACGACTCGCCGGGTAAATTACTATCGTCGTAACGGTTATGAAGTTCTGGACTGTGACTATATACAGCCTTCTTATCATAGTCGAGAATACTCCTTACCTCTTTGGATTATGGGAAATTATCCCACGACACGATTGAAGGCATTCGTGGAACAGATTCGGCAAGAGGTGTACTGGAAAAACGTGTAATTTTTTATACAAATAAAAACATTATAAGGAAATATTTGTATATAATAACGGAGAAGGTTACTTTTGTATTATTAATTCACAAAATTTGTATTATGTGTAATAGTGTGTATCGTTTTATTCAATTATTTGTCGTATTTACAGTTGTCGGAGTCATAAGTATGACATCCGTACGGGCACAAGGGTTACGTACATCTTATTTTATGGATAATGTACCCATTCGTTTAAAAATGAATCCGGCCTTTCAACCGATGAAGGGTTTCTTCAGCATCCCGGTGATCGGTTCCTTGGGAGTAATGGCGTCTTCGAATTCTCTTAGCGTGAAGAACTTCAAGGATATTTTGGATGATAAAAATGGATTCCTTTCCCAGAAATTCATCAATAACCTGGAAAAGGACAACACGATGACCATTGATTTCAACACGGATGTCATTTCGTTGGGGTTTTATACCGGTAAAGATTTTTGGACAATCAACATGGGGGCTCGGGCTATTATCAACGCATCTATTCCTAAGACCATGTTTGAATTTGCCCGTATGTCCAGTTTGAATATCATGAATGAGACTTATGATATCCGGAATATCGAGATTAACGCGGATATATTCAGTGAAATCGCCTTGGGGTACTCTCGGGAAATCAGTGATGGATTCTATATCGGAGGACGGGCAAAAGCTTTGATCGGTTTAGGAAACTTGAAGGCTAAAATAGAGCGTATCTATGCCAATCTTCCTGACGCGGAATCTGCTATAAATAACGGAGAGTTGCCGGAAAATGTCACGACTTGGGAGGTAGAAACGAAGGGACGCTTGGAAGCTTCCATGAAAGGTTTGGAGTTGATTACGGATGGGACAGAAGGATACGTGGATGACGTGGATTTCGATAAATTTGGCATATCTGGATTCGGTTTCGGGTTGGATCTCGGCGCAAGCATTGAAATGATCAATAATCTGCATATCTCGGCAGCTATTCTAGATTTGGGATTTATCAGTTGGACCAAATCCTCCTCTCAGGTGGCCGTGGCAAACGAGAAGTTTAATTACGGGACGGTAATTCAAGACGATGCTTTGGCTAATCTTGATCCGAATGATTACGAGAACTGGAGCGAGGAAGACAAGCAAAAACTGGAACAATATTTACAGGAGAATTCTTCCACGATATTGGATTATGATTTGTTCCGTTTGAGGAAAGAGGAGGCGGAGGGGAGAACCACCAGTTTGCGTTCAACTCTGAATCTTGGTGCAGAATACACCTTTTGGAATGATAGATTAGGAATCGGTTTGTTGTCTTCCACGCAATTTGTTTCACCGAAAGCGTATTCAGAATTAACGCTTTCTGCTAATTTCCGTCCGGGAAATGCTTTTGGTGCATCAGTGAGTTATTCTTTCTTGCGTGGTAAAACGGTCGGATTGGGATTAAAATTAGGACCGGTGTTCCTGGGTACCGATTATATCATGACAGAAAACATTGAAGATTCCAAACGGTTGAATGCACATATCGGAATATCCGTGGGCCTCGGGAAGAAAAGAGTTAAATAAGAAGATGTATGATTGCAATAAAAAAACGGGTTCAATGAACCCGTTTTTTTATTGTTGTTCTTTATCTGAATCAGTTGAACATTTCGCATACCTCGTTGAACACGTGTTCCCCGGTGAAACCGAATTTCTCGTCCAATACCTTGGCAGGTGCGGAATAACCGAAATGGTTCACACCGTGTATGCGTCCGTTATTTCCAACCAGTCCTTCCAATGTTACGGACAATCCGGCAGTCAAACCGTATTTGGGTTTATTAACCGGAATAATTGCTTCCTGGTATTCTTTGTCCTGGTGGCGGAACAATCCTTCTGAAATTACGGAAACAACCTTAGAAGTGATACCTTTACGTTCTTTCAGCAATTTAGCTCCTTCTACCAGCGTGGATACCTCTGAACCGGAAGCGATGAGAATAATATCCGGTTCATTTCCCGTTTCAAAGGCAACATAAGCACCACGTTCTGCCTGTAAGGCATTTTCATAACGATTCTCTCCCGGGAGATCGTTGATATTTTGCCGTGAAAGTACTAAGGCTGTCGGGGTCAAGGTATTCTCCATGGCCATCTTCCAGGCAACGGATGTCTCAGCAGCATCAGCCGGGCGAAGAGCCAACAAACTCATGCGTCCGTGGTGATTTTCCATTTTTTCCATGAGACGCAATTGAGCCTCGTGCTCGATGGGCTGATGGGTTGGTCCGTCTTCTCCCACGCGGAATGCGTCGTGAGACCAAATATATTTTACCGGCAACTCCATCAGGGCAGAAAGACGGAATGCTGGCTTCATGTAATCGGAGAACACGAAGAATGTACCACACGCGGCGAAAACTCCACCATGCAAAGCGATACCGTTACAAATAACAGCCATCGTCAACTCGGCAACTCCAGCCTGCAGGAATGCTCCACTGAAATCACCTTTTACCAGGTTGCGAGCCCCACCTTTAAGGAATCCATCCGTTTTATCGGAATTGCTCAAGTCGGCAGAGGAAACAATCATGTTTTCCACCTGTTGGGCTAAGGCTGCCAATACGTCTGCCGATGCGGCTCTGGTTGCGATATTGGCTTTATGTTGAATGGCTTTGTAGTCAATTTCCGGAGCCTTTCCCGAGAAAAATTTATGCCATTTGGCAGCTAATTCCGGGTTTGCTTTTTCCCATGCGGCTTGTTCTGCTTTTTTAGCTTTGGCGTATGCGCGTTTCTCGTTCAAGACCTTAGCATAGAATTCCTGAACTTCCGGGAATATAACAAATGGATTTTGTGGATCGCCACCCAGATTCTCGATGGTTTTCTCGATAGACGCACCCGCTCCGGTTAAGGGTTGTCCGTGCGTGGATACCTTATTGGAGAAATCTTCTCCATTGGGGCCCATGGCACCTTTTCCCATGAGTGTACGTCCGATAATCAATGTCGGGCGTTCCTTCTCCTCGTTAGCGGCCTTCAAGGCATTGATGATGGCGGAAGCATCATTACCGTTGATGGTGATTACGTTCCACCCCCATGCTTGATACTTCAAGGCGGTGTCTTCGCATGTAACCTCGTTCACGCGGGTGGACAACTGTACGTCATTGGCATCATAGAACATGATGAGATTGGATAATCCCAACGTTCCCGCGATACGTCCTGCTCCCTGTGAAATTTCCTCCTGGATTCCTCCATCGGAGATGAAAGCGTATGTCTTGTGTGACATCCATTCCCCGAAACGGGCTACCAAGAAACGCTCTGCAATAGCAGCACCCACGGCCATGGCATGTCCTTGTCCAAGTGGACCGGAAGTGTTTTCCACTCCGCGTTTTTGGTCAACTTCCGGGTGTCCCGGGGTCACGCTTCCCCATTGACGGAAGTTTTTCAGGTCTTCCATGCTATAGCATCCCACCAGACTCAATACGGAATATAACATGGGAGACATGTGTCCTGGATCCAGGAAAAAGCGATCCCGGTTTGCCCACGTCATATCATCCGGGTCAAAATTCAAAAACTGGGAATATAAAACATTCACGAAATCGGCTCCACCCATAGCACCTCCGGGATGACCGGATTTGGCCTTCTCGACCATGGAAGCCGCGAGAATTCGGATATTATCCGCTGCTCTATTGAGGATTTTGTCCATGTTTATGTTTTTTGATTGTAATTTATAACTATTCCGCGAAGATACATATTTCCTATTGGGAAACAAATGATATTCTTGTTGCGAATATTGTCAATATACCTTTTGTTAATACATGCTCATTGCACCCATGAATGCACTCATGAAACCGAGAGCAATAGAAAGGATATAGAACAACACCCCCGTTCCCAATGAGATCAAACAGAATGTTTTAGCATTTTTAGCGGCATTGTAAGCTTCCTCGTGTTGTCCGCTATTCCACAAGTTATCTACCTTACTGGAATAAACAATGGCCACAACTCCAAGTGGCAGGCAGCACAACACCGTGGTAAGAATGGACCATACCAGTAAATTGTCCGGTTTTGTTTCCATGATTTCCGGTTTGGGCGGTTGTGGCGCATTTACCGGGGGTACTGGTGGAGGAGGGGTCTGCGACTGTTTGGGCTGGAAAAACTCCTTCAATTCCTCCACGTTTCCAGCAGGTTGCCATTGAGTCATACCATCTTTCCACACCAACGTGTTTTTTGTTACGCCGTTCTTGATTAAATCCTCGGCGGCAATAGGCCCTTTTTGTTCATTCTGGGCATTTAAATAAAAATAATCTGCCATAATTATATAATTTACCAAATATTCCCGTGTGATAAAATTTCTCCCTGGTGACTATAATAATACGTGCCCCCTTCTCGTACAGCTCTTATTTGAGAGGAGAGGATAGTCACCTCGTCGAAAATACAGTCCAATACAATATTCCCATTCTCATCGAGTATACCCCAGAGTCCACCACGTATTTTATTGTTATCATCAATCCATCCTCCTTGATTTAATTTTGATAGCCCGACAGCGGTCCGTTTCCCGATGATATATCGACAGGGGAGAATCTCCTGCCCGTCTCGTCTGTACAGTCCCCGGGTTTCATCCTGTTTTACCAGCAATAAGCGGGTATCCCGCCAAGGACAGATATCATCATAAATTCCTCTGGGAATAATCACTTCTCCATCAATGGAATATAGTCCTACCTTGTCATTCGCTTTTGCCAGTATCAGTTCATCATCATCTTTAAACAAGTTTATGCTGGAGAATTCGCAAGGGATAATGACCTCTCCGCTCATGGAATACAAACCTTTTTCTCCATCTTTCTGAACTATAACCAAATCATCTTCCTCCTCGCCATTGAAAAAGTCAATATCCGAGAATTCGCAAGGGATGATGACGTTACCGCTTAAATCCAGAATTCCCATTTTATCATCTTTCCAAACCCGGAAATATACTGGATCCCAATAATTATTCCAGGCTATATTGTCGTATCGACAGGGGATACGTTCCCAGCCGAATTGGTTCAGCACTCCACTGCCGTCACGCTTTTCAATAATACATATTCCATTTCTATAAGGGGATACGTTTCTATTGAGATAGTAGAGAGACGTGTACAGGGACGAAATGAGGAAGGGAAGCATGAGGAGTAGTACATTAATAAAATACTTCCGCCGCTTTATAAATAGGAAACACAGCACCACGAGAATCGCCACACCTCCCGTGATGAGCGGGGGGATATAAGCGTAAGTATCAAAACTGGAAGCCGTGAATGCCGCGACAAAACGTCCGATAAACAGGAATAACAATGAAAATGTCCCCGCGAAAATAATCAGTAGAATTCTTAGGCCGTTTACCTGATTTCCTTTGCCTGAATTGTCTCGGAGGGCCGGAACTTTTTCAATGGGCATCCAGGTGACCATGCCTTCAGTCCACACCAAAGTTCTACCTGGTAAATGCAATTTACGGATATTCTCAGCCGACAGAGGCCCCACTTGCCGGTTTTGTTTATCTAAATAATAGTAATTTCCCATGTCCCTTTCGTCTTTGCAGTACAAATCAATCCTTTATACACTATGGCGAAAGTATGAAAACTATGCCCAATAAACAAATAATACAATTATTTTATTTTCGAAACTGAATGATCTTTTATCAGGTTACCAGGAACGGAAAGGATGCTTGCTCAGGAATGAATTATAATACCTCTCGTCACCCGTCACCTCTTTTCCTATCCACGAGGGAAGTGAGAGTTGTTCTTCTGCCTTTTCCAATTCTATTTCCGCTATCACCAGCCCTTCGTTTTCTCCTTGGAAAACATCCACTTCTATCGTGTGTTTGCCCAGGGGAATCTCGTGCCTGGTCTTGTCGATTACTCCCGGTTCACATAACCGCAACAATTGTTCTGCTTCCGCGACAGCGATTTCTTTTTCCCATTCGAAACGAGCCATTCCTCCCTCGCGACTTTGTCCTTTTACCGTGATAAACCCCTTGTTCCCTTTTATTCTGACACGCACCGTGCGTTCTGGAACAGAGGAAAGGTAACCTTGTACAATCCGATGACTTTTCGTTATCAATTCTTGGAACATATCACTTGTAACCAAAAATTTACGCTCGATTTCTTCGTATTTGCCCATAAAAAGTGCATTAAAACATTGGTCTTCATTGACCGCTACAAAAGTAAATATTATTCCCGGAACTTGGAAATCAGGAATATTGTTCCTTATTTTGTATGCGTAAATATCATGATGGATGTTGATTAAAGAATATACACCTGAACAGGAACAATTAGCCCGTTTTGCCAAGGCTATGGGGCATCCCGCCCGTGTAGCAATCCTTGATTTTCTTGCCCGGCAGGAATGTTGCTTTTTTGGCGACATTCATGAAGTCTTGCCTATCGCTAAAGCTACTGTGTCCCAGCACTTGAAGGAACTGAAGGAAGCCGGATTGATTCAAGGTTTCATCGAACCCCCCAAGGTGCGTTATTGTATAAACCGTGAGAATTGGGGCGTGGCGCGGGCATTATTCTCCTCGTTCCTGACTAACGGGATAGAAAGCGAAAAAGAGAAATGTTGTAAATAAATGATAAGGCTAATATAATATTCAACATTATTCATTACTTTTGTAAGCAAGTTTAACTAAAATACAGGAAAAATGAAATTTATCGTACCAGTTATGTTGTTGGCATGGCTTGCCATAAGTTGCGGCTCGAACAAAAGAGTGTATGCTCCGCCTTTCGAGGAAGAAGAAACAGAAGCTGTTGTTACCCATGAGAAGAGTGTGGCTCAGACACCCCCAACCACGCAAACCCGTCCTGGCAAATCCGTGGTAACGAGAGAAGAGAAAGTGACCATGACCCATGGTGATGAAATGAAACGTTACAACATCATCGTCGGAAGTTTCAAAAACGAGGACTATGCTGTGAACTTGCGTTCCAAATTAATCAAAGAAGGCTATCAAAGTATCATCATGCGCAATGAAAACGGAATGAACCGTGTAAGCATTGCCGGTTTTGATGAAGAAGGTCCCGCTCGAGCCGAATTATTGAACATCCGGGAAAACCGTCCCGAGTTTGCCGATGCATGGTTATTGATTACCAAGTAAAGAATATCTGAAAACTATAAAAAAGGAGGCTTTTTAAGCCTCCTTTTTATATTAGTTCGAACTTGATCAAATCATTCGGGTCACCATCCGTTTTATTATCTTCCTGCTTCTCCCGTGTTTCTTCCTCGGGTTCTTCGGGAATGTTTTCTGAAATTTCCGTTTCTTCCTTCACCTCTTTAGGTTCCTTCCCGTCACACTCCTCGGGATGAGTATCGGTATCCGTTGGTTCATCCCTGTTTTCAGTCCCGATTTCCAGTTCCCCGCTTTGTGTGATATTGACATCCTCCTGTTGGGGGGCAAAAGAAAAATCCTCTTTCACGCTTCCATCCTCGCAACGGAACACCCTTCCCGGGAAATTCTTGATCAGGTCATACTGGTGCGTGGAAATAACAATCGTCTTTCCCCCGGCACAGATATCCTTCAACAACTCCATCAACTGAAAGGAGGTTTCCGGGTCGATATTACCGGTCGGCTCGTCGGCAATGATAAGGGGAGGAGCGTTCAATAGTGCCCGTGCCAGCACGATACGTTGTTGTTCACCCCCGGACAACTGGTGAGGGAATTTCTCCCCCTTATCCGGTAACCCCACCTTCTCCAGGACCTCCTTTATGCGTTCCCGGATAGCTTGTTTCTTTCTCCATCCCGTGGCACGGAGCACAAACTCCAGGTTGCCGTTCACGTTCCGGTCTGTCAGCAATTTGAAATCCTGGAACACAATCCCGCATTTCCGACGCAACAAGGCCGTTTGCGATTTCTTGATCCTGTTGAGCGAGAAACCGGCCACCTGACCTTTGCCGTATTCCAAGGGAAGCTCGGCGTACAGCGTCTTCAACAAAGAACTTTTACCACTACCAACACGTCCGATAAGGTACACGAACTCACCTTGCTCGATTTCCAGGTTCACGTCCTTCAAAATCGTGTTCTTTTGTTGCCGGATAGCTGCACCTTCCAGCTTGATAATTGCTTCTGCCATATTTATAAATTCTTTAATCCTTCAATCCGGCTTTTCGGATCGGGTGAATTGAACACGAAACTCCCGGCCACCAAGGCATCAGCACCGGCCTCCACCAGGCGCCGTCCCGTCTCGAAATTCACACCTCCGTCAATCTCGATAAGCGTCTTCGCTCCGGCCGATTGGATCAAGGTTTTCAGTTTCTTCACTTTCTCTATTGTCTGTTCGATGAACGATTGTCCCCCGAATCCCGGGTTCACGCTCATGAGTAACACCACGTCAATATCCCGGATGACATCCTCCAACAATCCTACCGGACTGTGAGGGTTCAGGGAAACACCCGCTTTCATACCGGCAGCCTTGATTTGCTGGATCGTCCGGTGCAAGTGGGTACAAGCCTCCAGGTGCACCGTCAGAATATCCGCTCCGGCTTTCCGGAATTCTTCCACGTAGCGTTCCGGTTGCACGATCATCAGGTGAACATCCAGCGGTTTGCGAGCAGCTTTCTTGATTTGAGCCACCACCGGCAGGCCGTAAGAGATATTCGGTACGAAAACACCGTCCATGATATCCAGGTGAAACCAGTCGGCACGACTTTCGTTCACCATTTCCACGTCTTTCCACAGGTTCAGGAAATCAGCCGATAGGAGAGAGGGAGATACGATTACTTCCATACTGTCTTCCTTTTATATTATTTATACCAGCTCGCGTACATCGAGTAGGAGTTCACGATTCGTTCCACTTCTCCGCGCAACAGTTCCGGTCCTACTTGTTTCATTTTTTTAGCCGGGATGCCGGCATACACCCATCCTGATTCCACCACGGTACCTTTGGTCACCACGCTACCGGCAGCGACGATGGAATTACTTTCCACGACCGCGTTATCCAGCACGATGGCACCCATCCCGATCAGCACGTTGTCATGAATCGTACAACCGTGTATCACCGCGTTGTGGGCGATAGATACGTTATTGCCTATATTCGTGGGATATTTCTCGTACGTCGCGTGGATCGTGGCATTATCCTGCACGTTCACTTTGTTGCCTAAACGGATGGAATGCACGTCACCCCGCAACACGGCGCCGTACCATATACTGCAATCATCGCCCATTTCCACGTCGCCGATTATCGCGGCGTTCTCGGCGAGAAAACAATTGTTCCCGAATTTCGGGGTACGTCCTTTCAGTTCTCTAATTATAGCCATAACACGTTACTTTTATTTCACGCCTCGAAAATACGAAATGTGCGGCACAAAACAAGGCCATTTTTCGGTCACTTTTTAAATCTCACTTTTTTTTAAATAAATTTCCCGAATCCTTTGCAGATTTCAAAAACAGTATTACCTTTGCACCCGTCTTCGACAAGGAAACATCCTCGAGAAGTTCACGCGAAAATAGCTCAGTTGGTAGAGCATAACCTTGCCAAGGTTAGGGTCGCGGGTTCGAGTCCCGTTTTTCGCTCCACTTTAAGCCGGCTTTTGAAAGCCGGCTATTTTTTTTTCATGGAATTTTCCGGGTAATTTATAAATTTGCCCACCGAAATCTAAAAATTATTTCATGAAAACAGTAAACAAATCTATTAAAGCAGCCATATTCCTTTTTGTGCTGGTAGCGTGGAACATGGGAATGGTTAACGGTAATCCCGTGCAGGACGAAAAACGTATTGATGAGAAGAAGAAACAGCCGATAACCGCTTTCTTCATGGACTATCTTAATGGGAAAGAATCCGCTTATAACCGGAAATCCTCCTTGAATCTTTCGAAACTGGTTGATGCCCGGGCTACTGTTTGGGAAGCCTGGAAAACGGCCAACGATGGATTTTCCGAGCAAAAGTTGATCAGTTTTGGCAAACTGGATGCCAATCGTTCCGGTCGTTGGCAATTGCCTGCCGATCTTGAACCCCGTGCCATAATGCCGTATTACTGGGGATTCAAGGGTGAGAATATGCCGGACGAAGGATATCCCCTTTTCCTCTACACGCATGGTTCCGGACCGAAAGCCAATGAATGGGCCACCGGACTCAAAATTTGCAGCATGTTTGAAGACGCCCCTTCCGTTTATTTCATACCCCAGATTCCCAACGAGGGAGAATACTATCGTTGGTGGCAGCGTTCCAAGCAATTCACGTTCGAGAAACTCTTGCGTTTGGCTTTCGTTTCCGGCCAAATAGACCCGAATCGGGTGTATATCTTCGGAATCTCCGAGGGAGGATACGGTAGCCAGCGGTTGGCTTCCTTCTATGCAGACTACTGGGCAGCTGCCGGACCAATGGCCGGGGGAGAACCACTCAAGAACGCACCCGTGGAGAACTGCCGGAATATCGCCTTCTCCTTGCGCACCGGGGCTTTGGATAACGGGTTCTATCGGAACAAATTGACTACTTACACCAACGAGGAATTCAACCGTTTGGAAAAAGAAAATCCCGGTAGCTTCATTCACAAGATCGAACTTATCCCCGGCATGGGACACGGCATCGATTATCGTCCCACGACCCCTTGGATGAAACAATACACGCGCAACCCGTACCCGAAAAAAATATCTTGGGAAAACTTCGAGATGGACGGACGTTATCGTGATGGATTCTATAACCTTTTTGTATTGGAACGTTCCAACAAGGATACCAAATCCCGCACCCGCTACGACATGACTATCTCGGGCAACACCATCAATCTCGACGTTCGTCTTGTCACTTACAAGGCCGTGGAGATCGACCCACAATGGGGAATCGAACTAAAATTCGAGAAAACCTATCAACCGGCCACCAGTGGTAAGATTCGGGTATATCTTTCCCCGGAACTGGTTGACTTAAACGAGGAAATTACCCTTATTGTCAACGGTAAGGAAGTCTTCCGGGGCAAAGTAACTCCGGAATGGAAACACCTTGTTAACAGTTGTGCTGCCTTCTTTGATCCCGAGCGTCTTTATCCGGCAGCCATCGATGTAGATTTGAAAAAAATGTAGACATAACGATTCAATTTTTGTCTACTATATTACTATGGACAAAGTCCCCGACATCACTGCCGGGGACTTTGTCATTTTCCCGAAACCCGAATCAAAGCCTTAGGCGAAAGTCAGGTGATAGGAGGGAGAGGTCTCCTTGCCGCTCTCGTCCGTGGCGAAAGCATACACGTGTACGTTCTCCTTGTTCCATTGCTGCGGGAGTGTTTCCGAGACGATTTTCCCGTCTCCCCGTGTACAAAGTTCCACCGCGTAAGCCTGCAGTAACACGCTCTCCAGCAGGATAACATACACCCTGTCCGAACCTAGATTCCCGGGGAATTCCCGATCCACCCCGGAGGTCACCGAGAACGAGATTTGTCGCCCGGCCTCCTCGTACGTCATCTCCACCGTCGGGATAGCCATTCCGCCTACCGCGAACACGGCATTCTCGAAATCGAACGTAACTTCCTTACTTTTCAAATCCGCCACCTCGCACAACTTGATATTCAGTCGGGTAAAATAATTCGTGGCGCTCAGGTACTTCGGTCGTTTGGGTAAACTCGTCCGCAAGGCGAATTTCAGACTCCTCCCGAGTTTGGTCATAAACCCGAACATCAGCCGTTGCTTTTGTTCCATTTCGCTCAACGCTCTTGCCACGTATTGTGCTTTCTTGCGTCCTAGACACCGGTCTTCCACCTTGTAGAAAACAGTTCTGTCCATTGTTCCGGATAAATCTCCGGCTACCACGGGGTAAATTTTCATAGTCTTTAAATTTTAAATTAATAATAAACCGTCATCATCGTGCACTCATGATAACCTTGAAGAGGCACACTCTCCGTCCCCCTTTCACCTATATGTAGAAAACCGGACTGTCTTGTAAACCCTTTTAATTATAAATAATGTGAAATTCTGTCTTGAAGTGAAAAATAATTATATTTGCATATCACATGAACTGTTGAAAAATAACAGAAACCACGTTATTGGGGGATATTGGAGTAGAAAACGCAGTTATACGAATAATAAAATCAGAAAGTACAATATATGACGATAATCAATAGAATTATTCTGGTAGGTAATGGTTTTGATTTAGCACATGGGCTTGCTACCAAATACGAAGATTTCATAAACTGGTATTTGGACGAATGGTTTAACCAAGTAAAAGAACAATCTATGGTTAATAAGTATGGCACATATTCTTATAAATTATGTAGTTTTAAACCGAAATTACGAGGTGTCGATACATGGGAAATTGATCAATGGAGGAACGAAAAACAATTTCCAACGGGGAAAAAATTCTTGGAATATTTGGAAAAGAAAAGTGAATTATTCAACTTGGAGCAGGCTTCTTTCATGAAAAGAATTTGCCGCTCTATTGAAACCAAAGGTTGGGTTGATATAGAAAATGAATATTATGATGCTTTAAATCATGAATACCTTGAAATTCCTGAGAAACTGAATAAAGAATTTGAAATCATAAAATCGGAATTAATAAAATACCTGAAGAATATTCAAGAAAGTAAGATAGAGCAATTAACCATAAATAAGAAATTAAAAGAAAAGATTTTTGCCCCGATAAAGTCAAGAGAAATAGCCATTGGTTCCCTTGATTCTGAAATTCCGAATGAAGTTATACCCAATCAATGCCTATTACTGAATTTTAATTATACCAAAACGGCAGATTTGTATTTTCAAGGTCTGGATAGAGCTACTGTATTCATTAATCATATTCATGGAGAATTGACTAATCCGGACAGTATTATTTTCGGTTATGGAGATGAACTTGACGATGGGTATAAAGACATTGTAAAACGTCGTAATAACGAACACCTGATGAATATTAAATCCATAAAATATCTTGAAACCCCCAACTATCGTGATATGCTTGCATTTATTAAGGCTGCACCCTATCAGATTTACATTATGGGACATTCGTGTGGCAATTCGGATCGGACACTTTTAAACACCCTGTTCGAGCATGATAATTGCGTATCTATAAAACCATTTTATTATGAAGGGGAGAAGGGATATGATAATTACCTGGATCTGGTGCAAAATATAAGCCGAAATTTCACTGACATGAAACTCATGAGAAATCGCGTAGTCAATAAAACTTTCTGTGATACCATCTAACTCTGTATCATGATTCCAATATATAGCAAATACCCGGGTATATCCCACAATGACACGGTCTGCTTCTGGAAATTGCCTCTGGTAGATCAGGTTGACCTTATCAATGATACGACTTAATAGTACACAGAGCATCCTCTATAGGCTGCTCAAATTCTCCCATTTTAAGGAATAAATAATTATAATTTATTTTTTATCACGTATTTATCCAGCTCGTCAAAAGTAGTGTCAATAAACGTATAATTTATCATTTTGCTTGTATTGATTGGTTGAATGCCACTATATTGTTTACGAAAGTATTGCAGTTCAAAAGCAAGACGAAGGTCATTGACATCTTCATCTCCCTCTATTTGTTTCACTTCCTTTGAAGTGATAGTTCTAACTCTAATTATCTCATAGACATCACAAATTCCTTCTCCTTTGAAGTAAGGCATGAAGTAATGTAAATTTTGCAGAGCAATAGTCGTTGGAAAATGACTACCAGTATAATAGAGTGTAGCATTACCATCCTTAAAACTCTGCAAATATCCTTTACGACTGCTATTTGTAACAAGACCTATGAGAACTCTATTTCCGACTTCTACAAATGTTCCTTTTTGTGGTATCACATTGGAAATGGTCTCATGTGATTTCATGTTAATGAGCTGTTCGATAAATTGCCCCAAAAGTAATCGGTTATGTGTGTCTTTGGGACGGAGTGGAAAAGCTCCAATATTCACCTCATCTATAGTCTTGCGAAACTTGGATACGGCAACATCAGTTGGTTCACCATCACCAGGGAAAAGGATATAGCCTCCTATAACTTCTTTTTTCAATGCATCCGATTTGTGATCTTTGTAATAGATGGCATCACGGTATCTGTGCATTTGGTTAATTGCGTCTTCCGGAGGAATGTCTACACCATTTCTGTCTTTCCCGTCAATGCGGTATTTTGCGTCAAACAGGTATGTCATTTTCATGCCTTTTTGCAAATCGTTCTTGGTAAGTTGCAACACAATATCCGGCTTTTGAGGAACAGTAGGCACCACTAAATCTGTTATGCCAACAGAATTATTTTCACGTTCCGAACTTTTGGGATTATAAATGAGTTCAGCCAGTTCTATATTGTCTTTCTTAAAAAGAATGCGTGAATGCTCTCCTTTACCTAAGTCCCATGTAAATAAGCCATTCATTTCCATTCGATTTCTATGTTCAATGTCTTCATCAGACAAATGTAACTTTTCTTTTACTATATGGCTTACTTCAATGAAACACCATATCTCATAAAGTGTTGCGATATCTTTGGTTTGTAAACGATATATGCCCTCATTTAGAGAATAAGAACGTTGTAGCAAACTCCATGTACGATATACCTGACTATATCCAGTTGCCTTTTGCAAAACCAAACTTTCTTGGCTCAGACCTTTATAATTTCCCACAGTACGGAAAAAGGGATTCTGTTGTAAATGTTTCAGCGTTGCCAATGTAACTTGCATATCCTCTTTCATTACATCAGATGCATTCTTTATCACTTCTATACGCTTTTTCAAGGTCTCATATTTCTTTGTAATTTGGCTAAGTGCAAATTTCAAAAATCTATTTTCCTGTGTATCATTTGTCCGAGTACATTCTTCTACACGATATAAATGCGAGCTGTCAGCTTTATGTTCTGCAAGTTCGTTTTCTATACTAGAAGGGATAAATGTCAATCTGTCCGCACGTTTATACGATGCCTTTTCATGCAAGCGGTGTCTAGGGCGGTCAATGATGTTTTTGCATGCTTGGATAAATCTCTTTTGTTCGTTGGCAAAGACAGTCCACCAAATTATTTCCGGAGTTTCGCCACTTATATCTGGAGAAAAGCCATGAAAGGTTCTTCTCATATAATCCAGTGAAAGCATTCTGTACTCCTGCTCAATATCCTCTATAATAGTTTTCCAGTGCTCGTGATAATTAAGCTTTGTGCTCAACACTTCAAAGGAGAAAACAAAATTGCGGACTTCTGTTCCTACTTGATATATGATTTGTATCTCACTGCGTCCAACCTCATTGCCATAATTCAAGAAACCGGCTAATATTTGTCTTCGAAAGGTAAATTTCTCATTCTCATTTTGAAGAATGGAGCCAAATTGTGCTTTTTTCACGTAGTCCTTGAACTCAATCCAAATAGGATAATCTGTATTGTCAAAAAAAACAGCAGGAGCTTGTTGGATATTTTCAATCGTAATTTGTTCTCCAATATGGTTGCTTAAAATAACAGACATTACTCCTTCCGACCAAGAATAAGTGGAATATAAGTTTTCTTCTCCCACATTATTCTTTGCTTTATTCCAAATGTTATCGAATTTCGTACATTCGACAATCATTTCAAAATCCTGATGTTTTATAGTAAGCAGTTCCATCTTCTCTTACATATATGTACCAGTTTTAGCTCCAGAAACTTGTATAACCAGATAATGTTAGTCGTTCTTTCATTTCTCTCAGTTTGGCAACAGAAATTGATTCTATTTTCTTTTCTTCTCCAGTCAATATCAATAATTGCGCTTCGATAGTAGTAATCAAACTTTCAAGAAGTGAATGTTTGATTTTTGTATCATCACCTTCAATACGAGACAGAATTTTCATGCTTGTTATTTCGTCCAATGCTATTGCTATGATCTCATCCTCGCTGAACTCGTTTCCTATTTCATCCACGTTGTAGGGTAAATTATTTACCACATAAAGCAAAAACTCGTTTCGTGTACGATAGGCTATTTTGAATGGTGTGCCATTAAGTACATCATTTACAGCTTGTAAATAGCTTAATACCTTATTGCAGACTTCCTCATTATCTGCATACACATCCACACCTTCTACGGCTGTACCAATAAGCATGTCACTATTTAATTTGCCAATACGCTCATATTTGCTGTCCAGTCCGGCATATAAATCCACTTCATTCATTTCTATAGTCATGGCACGGTCGAGAACCTTTCGGGAGAAAGAGAATGTGGTTTCATCCATGTTTACCGTACCCATTACAATTAGATTTTGGGGAATGGTGATGCCTTCTTCCAAAAATCGGTTCCTTAACGTTTCATTGTCTCCTGTTAGTTCGGCGGTCAACACCCGATACCAATCTTCCGTACTTTTCTTTAGGATAGGATCGGTTGTAATCGTTCCATCTTCATTACTTTTGCGAGATTCTATTACGCTCAGAAATTCTGCAAAATATTGTTCTACTGGAGCAAGATTCATTTCATCCAGGCAAAGGAAATAAGGTACATCCAAATTTTCCCATGCCTGTGTAATGAATCTTAAGAAATCGCCAATCACATATACAGGGGTTCCACTGACACGGCTTACATATCCAATGAGTTCTGTAGAATCGTGCCAATTAGGTTTAACCTGAATTATCTCAAAATTCTTAGGTTTCTGGGCTTTGTATTCGATGGAATCTTCGTCCCAACATGCACGAGCAAGTTCACGAACAATCCGGCTTTTCCCTGTACCGGATATACCAGCAAGCAAAAGGAAAGGCTTTGTTTTGATGGCGGTAATTATGTCTATGTTTTTATATATTTGTTCGTCTGATGTACTCTTATAAGTGGATAGATTATCAAGTAATTCTTTTGTTAAACTAGTTATTTCTCCTGCTTTGTGAGGATGGGTAGGAATCCACACTAAATGTTTTCTTCCTTTTGAGAAGTAGGTGTAAAATTCTGATGTATGAGCAAATAACCCCTCCCATGCAGAACGGGCACTGCCTGAACCATTCCAAACAGATTCTATATGTAAAGGCTTGTTTTCAACAACTTTATTTACAAATACACGGAGATTTTCCGTTGTTATATTGGCACTTTTCATAGAACCTTTTTCTGTATCAACTTTTGTTGCTGATATGTATTTTTCAACATGATCAACACTATTAAGCTGAATTTTATTTGTTCCTGCTTTTACATAATCTAAATTAACCCCTTTGGGCAATTCGTCGATTAAGTTTAATAGGTGTTCTAATGTTAAAGTCATGCACTAATTATTTATGTGATTAATATAGTCGTTAATAGATTCTGCAATGCCATTTGCTAGTACAAAAGGAACCCCGTTTCCAACAGTCTTAAAGGCATCTGTTAATGATATATTCTGTGGCAAGATAAAATTTCCAGGTAATGATTGAATTGCCAATGATTCTGCAACAGATATTCTTCTCGGTAGAAATGGATGTATATGAACCTCATTATTTCCATATGCAGCAGTTGGAGAATATCGCCATCTATGAAGACGTTTATAACATTTTTTTTCTACATCACCTTCTTCTTTTGTTCTAAATCTTACAATTCCTGCACGTGGCTGAAAATACATATTAGCATTGGGATGATGTGTGACATCAT
>CALUMT010000002.1 GCA_944321845.1 uncultured Butyricimonas sp. | reverse complement strand
GGACGGGAGCAGGAGTTTATACAGGAGGCGTTTGACACGAACTGGGTGGTGCCTCTTGGGCCGAACGTTAACGCGTTCGAGGCGGCGTTGAAGGATTACCTGGAGAAGGGTTCCGGGGATACGCTGGACGGTGAGAGCCGCCACGTGGTGGCGTTGAGTGCCGGGACTGCGGCGTTGCATTTGGGTTTGATATTGCTGGGTGTGGGCCGTGGAGACGAGGTGATTTGCCAGAGTTTCACGTTCTCGGCCTCGGCGAATCCTATCGCCTACGTGGGGGCGACACCGGTGTTCGTGGATAGCGAGAGGGAGACGTGGAACATGGATCCCGTGTTGCTGGAGGAGGCGATCAAGGACCGGCAACGGAAGACGGGACGGCTGCCGAAGGCGATAATCCCGGTTCACCTGTACGGTATGCCGGCGAGGATGACGGAAATCCTGGAGGTGGCGAACCGGTACGGTATCCCGGTGCTGGAGGATGCCGCCGAGGCGTTGGGATCGAGCTACAAGGGACGGATGTGCGGTACGTTCGGTGAGTTCGGGGCGCTGTCGTTCAACGGTAACAAGATGATCACGACGTCGGGCGGTGGAGCGCTGGTCTGCCGGGAGGAGGCGAAGGCGAAACGGGCGTTGTTCTACGCGACGCAGGCCCGGGAGCAGGCACCGCATTACCAGCACGAGCGAATCGGTTATAATTACCGGATGAGTAATATTTGTGCGGGGATCGGCCGTGGGCAGATGTTCGTGCTGGACGAGCATATCGCCCGTCGGCGGGAGATTCACGGGTTGTACGTCCGGTTGCTGGCGGATGTTCCGGGAGTACGGGTGATGAGCCAGCCGGAAGGCGGTGATTTCAACTCGAATTACTGGCTGACGTGTATCACGGTGGAGCCGGGGGAATGCGGTTTCAGCCGGGAGGACGTTCGCCTGGCGCTTGACGGTGATAATATCGAGAGTCGACCGTTGTGGAAGCCGATGCACCTGCAGCCGGTGTTCAAGGATGCCCCGTATTACGGAAACGGGACGAGTGAAGGATTGTTTGACAAGGGCCTTTGCCTTCCTTCCGGTCCGACACTGACGGACGACGATATCGCCCGGGTGGTGGAGGTGATCCGCGGGTTGGCGGGGACGAGATAAAGATTTACCCTTTTTTACTTTGGTCCCGGGTGGATGCCGTGATGGTGTCTGCCCGGGACTTTTTTTATGGTTGCGGGGAGGGCGTTGCTTTTTTGGAATTATTGTGGTATATTTGTTGAGAATATAATAATTGAAAGTTGTTATGAAACGGGATGATGTCGTAGCTGCATTAAGAGAGATTTTAAAAAAGGTTGCTCCAAAGGCTCAAGTTATTCTATATGGATCAGAAGCACGAGGTGAAGCCCGGGAAAATAGTGATATTGATGTGCTGGTGCTGCTGGATAAGAATGATATTTCTTTCGAGGAGGAAGAACGTATTTCTGCTCCCGTTTATGATTTGGAGATAGAAAAGGGTGTTATTATTAGTCTAATGGTAATGACGAAGAAGCGTTGGGAGGAAGCTAGTAAGCAGACAATGTTTTATTATAACGTGATGAAAGAGGGGGTCATGTTGTATGGAAATTGATTTTATTTATTTCAAGGAAGAGGAGGTCATTCCAATGTTCCGACAGGTGCTGAATTTCGTAGACGAGATTGATAAGTTGTTTTAATGAAGAAGTTTTTGAGGCAATCGAGAGGATAGAGGGCGGTTGCTTTTCTGGAATTATTGTGGTATATTTGTATTCAAACAGAAATGATATGTTGACCACGTCTGAAATTATAATGTTATTACGGGGTTTTAAAGCTAAATTTGGTGAGAAATACGGCATTAAGACTTTGGGTATTTTTGGATCTTTTGCCAGGAAACAACAAAATCTGGCGAGCGATCTGGATGTTGTCGTAACATTGGAAGAGTCTGATTTTTTTACCTTAGTAGCTATTCAAGAGGAATTGGAGAAGTTGACGGCTTGTAAGGTAGATGTCGTTAATTTCAGGGATTCTTTGCGTGATTCATTTAAAGCAAATATCTTGAAAGATGCAATCTTTGTCTAGAGATATAGTTGTTGAGTATCTGAATTTGATTGTCGAAAAATCAAATTTATTGGTGGAACGTAATGCTTGCATGACTTCTTTTCATGATTACATGTTGTCTCCGAATAATATGGAGAAATTTGATGCCGCATGTATGCTTATTCAGGTTATCGGTGAAACTGCTCGGAAAATAGATAATTGGACGAATTCTTCTTTATTCATTAATTATCCACAAGTATATTGGAAAGGGGTATTTGCTTTGAGAAATATTATTTCTCACGAGTATGGAAATGTAGATCCGGAGAATATTTTTAAGATTGTCAAGGTTTATGTACCTCAATTGATTCTATGTGTAGAATTGATTATTAGTGATATAGAATCCGGAAAATATGATTATTTGTTTGTCGGGAAAATGGAATGAAGGTTTATCTTGATGGTCTTTGCCCGGGACTTTTTTTATGGTCGCGGGGAGAACCTTGTTTTCCTGTATGTTGCCGGGGAGGTTAGGTGTGGTGTTCGAGAAGGTGGAAGTAGGATTCCATGACTTGGCGGAGGAGGGGATGGCGGGGATCGAAGTGGAGGGTGTCGATGCGGCGGATGGGGAGTACCAGCGGTGAGGTGCCCGTGATGAAGGCGGCGTCGAAGTGGGGGAGTTCGTCCAAGTGGACTTTTTCCTCGATGACGGGGATGCGGTTTTCCTGGCAAAGCGTGAGGACGCGTTTGCGGCTGGTGCCCGGGAGGACGTAGGGAAGCGGAGCCGTGTAGAGGGTGTTGTCCTTGATGAAGAAGGTGTTGGAACGGGAGCCCTCGGTGAGGCAACCGTCGTTGTCCACGAGTAGTACCTCGTAGACGTTTTTCTCCCGGATGATGGCGTTGGTGGCTTCCCGCAGGTCGGTGTTGATGTATTTGACTTCGGCGTTCTGGCGCATGGCTCGGAAGGTGGCCGTGTCAACGCCTTCCTCGTAGGCTTCCTCGCGGGGATAGGAATGGGGGATCTGGTAGATGTATTCGTCCATACCGGCAGAGGTGAGGCGCAGCACGTACTTGATGTTGCCTTCTTTGATGTGCTCCAACTGAATGAGGTGGTCCAGTTTCTCGCCGACCCGAAGGGCGGAGAGGTCCAGTTCTATGCCTGATTTCTTGATGGAGTTGGCCAAACGGGCGAGGTTGTCGTCCAGGAAGATGACTTTGCCGCGGAATACACGGCAGACCTCGTATATGCTTAATCCGTGGTTTAGGATGTCCTCGGAGAACGCGCTGTTGTCTATCGGTTGGTTGTTGAACAGTATCATACCATCTTTGTTTTTAAGTTCCGCGAAGTTATATTTTAATATGATTCCCCGGCACGGAAAGTTCGGAAAGTTTCAGTTTTGCCGTTTCGATTATTCTCCCTACATTTGGCTGGAGATATGGAAAAGACGGAACAAATAGAACGGATCGAGCATTTTCTGCGCGACGTGATGGTCGGGGAAATCGGTAAGTTGCAGGGTATCGGGCTGGGGTACACGCAGTTCGTGGTGATGGGGCAGGCGGTGGAGGTGCTGGGGGCTTTCCTGGACAATAAGCCGATGAAGGCCCGGGGGCAGTCGGCCGTCCGTTTCTCGGCGAGCGTGCGCAAGTTGTTCGGCGGACGTTACCGTTTGCTGAATGATGGGAATTTCCTGTATGACAAGTTGCGGAACCAGATGACGCACGCCTTTATGCCGGGCGGGGATCTGTTGTTGATGAACCGGGCGGATAATGTTCGGGGGTACGAACACCTGCAGCGGACGGAGGATGGGCGGCTGGTGCTGATCTCGGAATGTTTCCACGAGGATATCTGCCGGGCCGTGGAGCGGCTGTTGGCCGCGCTGAAGGAGGGGAAGTTGCAACCTAAAAATATCGCTTATTGAGATGGATGAAGAGAAAATCATATTGATCGGGGCGGGTAACGTGGCGCACCACCTGGCCGAAGCCCTGTTGAAGGAGGGGTTGAATCTTTGCCAGATTTACAGCCGCACGCCGGAGTCGGCGCGGGAGCTGGGGGCGAAGACGGGTATCGCCTACACGTCGGAGGTGAAGGACGTGTACCCGGACGGGGACGTGTATATTTTCAGCGTGAGTGACGACAGCCTGCCGGGGATGGTGAAGGCGGTGCGGATGAAGGAGGAGGCGTTGGTGCTGCACACGTCGGGAAGCCAGCCGATGGCGGTGCTGAAACCGGGGGGACGGGCGTACGGGGTGATGTATCCCGTGCAGACGTTCTCGAAGCGGCGGGCGTTGGATTTCCGGGAGATCCCGCTTTGCGTGGAGGGGTGTTCGCCGGAGGTGCTGGAGCGGGTGAAGCGGCTGGCGGGACGGTTGTCGGATCACGTGCGGGAGGTGGATTCGGCCCGGCGGAAGGTGTTGCACCTGGCGGCCGTGCTGGTGAATAATTTCCCGAATTACCTGTATGCCGTGGCGGGGCAGATGATGGAGGAGAACGGGTTGCCGTTCGATATGCTGCGGCCGTTGATCCTGGAGACGGCGGACAAGGTGATGCAGATGTCGCCCCGGGAGGCCCAGACGGGACCGGCAAAGCGGGGGGACGAGAGTATCCTGGGGATGCACCGGGCGATGCTGAAGGACCGGAAGGAGTTGCTGAACGTGTACGCGTTGTTGTCGGAGGGTATCCGGGAGCTGTACGCCGGGGGAAAGGAGGAGACGAAGACGGGGGGAACGGCCGCACCGGCGGATATGCCGACGTTATGGTAGGAATAAATGTAAAATATTAGGATATGAAATTGTTTAAGGAAGAATTGAAGAAGGTGGAGGCGTTCGTGTTTGACGTGGACGGGGTGTTTTCCCGCCACGAGATGAGTATTTCCCCGATGGGGGATTTGATTCGGACGTCCTGCACGAAGGACGGTTACGCAATGATGTATTGCGTGAAGAAGGGGTATCCCGTGTGTATTATCTCCGGAGGATGTGCCCCGGGGGTGAAGGAACGTTTCAATAAATTGGGCATCACGGAGGTGTACCTGGGCGTGGGGAATAAGGTGGAGGCGTTGACGGAGTTCCTGGAGAAGTATCACCTGGATGCCGGGAACGTGATGTACATGGGGGATGATATCCCGGATTATAACGTGATGCGGATGGTGGGGATGCCGGTGTGCCCGGCGGATGCCTGCGAGGAAATCAAGGCGATTTCCCGTTATATCTCGGATACGCCGGGAGGGCTGGGATGCGTGCGCGACGTGGTGGCCCAGGTACTGAAGGCCCGGGGTGACTGGATGGACACGGATTGTCACGTGAAATGCATGTAGGCCGTTATGCTGGAGTTCCTCAAGCTGGTCCGGTTGAAGAATATCGCGTTCGCGGCGTTCATGATGTACGCGACGCGCTATTTCGTGGTGCTTCCGTTGCTGGAGCGGGACGGGTTTCTGCTGCAGGTGACGGAGGGACAGTTCTCGCTGTTGGTGGTGGCGGTGTGCTGCCTGGTGGCGGCCGCTTATGTGATTAATGATTATTTTGACACGAAGGCGGACCGGATTTCGGGGAGCAGGGGGGTGATTGTCGGGAAGACGGTGGGTCGTCGGCCGGCGATTACCTTGCATTCGCTGTTGAACGGGGTGGCCGTGGTGTTGGCCTTTTACCTGGGATGGCAGGAGGGATGCTGGGAGTTGGGACTGGTTTTTCTGGCCGTGTCAGTGCTGTTGTGGTATTATTCTTTCCGCTACAAGAAGTGTTTCGTGTGGGGGAATCTGATTGCCGCGTTGCTGGCGGCGTTGATCCCGTTGAACGTGCTGCTGTTCGAGTTGCCGTTGCTGTACGCGGTTTACCCGGAGATGCCGGCTGGGGAAGTGGGGATGGTTTTTCACCGGGTATTGGCTTTTTCCGGGTTCCTGTTCCTGAATATGCTGGCGTACGAGATTAACAAGGATATTTTCACGGTGAAGGGTGACCGGGACGAGGATACGATAACGTTCCCGGTGCGACTGAGGATTCCGGCCACGAGGGGGATAATTGCCGGGCTGGTGGGCGTGAGCGTGGCGGTGCTGGCGACGGTGTATTTCGGGATGTTTTTCCCGAGTGGTGCGGCCGGTGTTTATTTCCTGGTGATGGGGATTTTTTACGGGCTGTATTTGTATTTGCTGTTTCGGAAACCGGGGAGCAGGGGCGGGCAGTTGAATTGCCTGCGTTTGATCCTGCTGCTGGGGATGGGATTCAGTGTCGTGTTGTTTTATATTTTGAAGCATGGAAGTGTATAATAAATACAAACTGGTGCTGGCTTCCGCTTCCCCGCGGAGGCAGCAGTTGATGCGGGATGCCGGGTTCGAGTTCGAAATCCGGCTGAAGGATATCGAGGAGACCTACCCGGAGGGGTTGGCCGCCGAGGAGGTGCCGGGTTACCTGGCCCGACTGAAGGCCGGGGCATTCCGGGAGGAGCTGAAGGATGGGGAGTTGCTGGTGACGGCGGACACGGTGGTGTGCCTGGAGGGGAGGATTCTAGGGAAGCCTGCCGACGAGGCGGATGCCGTGCGGATGTTGCGGGAGCTTTCCGGGAAGCGGCACACGGTGGTGACGGGTGTATGCCTGACGACAAGGGAGAGACAGCACGTGTTCTCGTCGCTGACGGACGTGTATTTCAAGTCCTTGTCGGAGGAGGAAATCGCGTATTACGTGGAGAGGTACAGGCCGCTGGACAAGGCCGGGGCGTACGGAATTCAGGAGTGGATAGGGTATATCGGCATCGAGCGTATCGAGGGGTCGTTCTACAACGTGATGGGGCTTCCCGTGCAGCGGTTGTACGAGGTGTTGAAATCGGAATTTTAATCACTTAATATACCATTAATGAAAAAAGTAGTAGTTTGTTTGTTAGCCTTCGTCCTGCTGGGGTTACCCTCGTGGGCGGACGAGGGGATGTGGATCCCGATGTTGCTGAAGAAGTATAATATCGAGGATATGCAGAAGGCCGGTTTCAAGTTGACGGCAGAGGATATTTACAATATCAACCAGGCTTCGCTGAAGGATGCCGTGGTGGGATTGGGTTTCGAGAGATCGCCTTTTTTCCATTTCTGCACGGGGGAGATTGTCAGCGACCAGGGGCTGGTGATCACGAATCACCATTGCAGCTACAGCATGATTCAGGCTCATTCGACGTTGGAGCATAATTACCTGAGGGACGGTTTCTGGGCCAAGTCACTGAAGGAGGAGTTGACGAACCCGGGGATAACGGCTTCCATCCTGGTGCGCATGGAGGACGTGACGGAGAAGATCCGGGCTGCCGTGAATGACGGGATGGACGAGGTGACCCGTGCCAAGAAGATCAAGGAGGTGTGCGAGCGGCTGGAGGCTGCTGCCGTGGAGGGTACGAACCTGAAGGCGAATATCAAGCCGTATTTTAACGGGAACCAATATTTCATGTGCGTGTTCAAGATTTACCGCGATGTGCGGCTGGTGGGAGCCCCCAATTCGGCTATCGGTAAGTTCGGGGGTGACACGGATAACTGGATGTGGCCGCGTCACACGGGTGATTTCTCCGTGTTGCGGATTTATGCCGGACCGGATAATGAACCGGCAGCGGTGTCGTCGTCCAATGTGCCGTATAAACCGGCTCGGTCGTTTAAGATTTCGGCCCGAGGCATCAAGGAGGGAGATTTCACGATGGTGTTCGGGTATCCGGGGACAACGAAGGAGTACCTGACCTCGTTTGCCATTGATCAGGTGGCCGAGGTGGAGAACCCGCACAAGGTGAAGATCCGGACGGCCAAGTTGAACGTGATCAACGCGGCGATGGAATCGGACGAGTTGTTGCGCATCAAGTATTCGGCCAAGGCTGCCAGCGTGGCCAATGCCTGGAAAAAGTGGCAGGGCGAGATCAAGGGGCTGGAGCGTTTCCGGACAGCGGAACACAAGCGGGAGCTAGAGCAGCGTTTTGATGCCTGGGCGAATGCTTCCGGGAAAAAGCAATACGTGGGGTTGACAGCCCGTTACAGGGAGCTGTACGATGCCCGTCGGGATTATATCCTGGCATCGGCTTACGCCTCGGAGGCCGGATTGGGCGGAGCGGAAGTGCTGGGGCTGATCGCTTCCCTGGATAAGGCGTTCGAGACCTACGGGGAGACGGAGGACAAGGAGGCGTTCAAGAACAGGCTGAAAGAGTTTGCCCGGGCTTTCTATAAGGATTACGACGCGGAGACAGACAGCCGCATCCTGAAAGAGATGCTTGCCCTGTATAATAACGGGGGTCTGGCGGAGGAATGGATTCCGGAAGAGGTACGCGCTGCCGGTGATGACCTGACGGGGAAACTGTTCCATAAGTCGATTTTCACGAGTCAGGAGCGGTTGGAGGCATTTATCGACAACCTGAGCCCGAAAGCGATAGCGAAGGCCCGGAAGGAGCCCCTGTACCGGATGATGACGGGTATACAGACGATGGCGAAGGAGAAAATCATGCCTCGACTGAGCGAGATCGAGCGGGAATTGACCATGTTGAACCGGACGTGGGTGGCCGGCCTGATGGAGATGCAGCCGGATAAGGTGTTCTACCCGGATGCCAATTCCACGTTGCGGGTGGCTTACGGCAAGGTGGCCGGGTATGAGCCTCGGGACGGGGTGTATTACCTGCCTTACACGACGCTGAGCGGTATCATGGAGAAGGATAACCCGGCCATTTATGATTACGATGTGCCCCAGCGGTTGAAGGACCTGTATCACGCGAAAGATTTCGGGCCTTATGCCCAGGATGGGGATGTGCCGGTATGTTTCGTGGCCACGAACCACACGACGGGAGGAAATTCCGGAAGTCCGGTGTTGGACGCGGAAGGTAACCTGATCGGCGTGAATTTCGACCGGGCCTGGGAAGGCGTGATGTCCGACATGCAGTATAGTGCGGAGATTTGCCGGAATATCGCGGTGGATATCCGTTACGTGCTGTTTATCATCGACAAGTATGCCGGAGCACGGCGTCTGATCGAGGAGATGGATATCGTGTTCTGAAATCAGCGGAAGGAGCATGAAAAACCCCGGGACTTTCGACGGTCCCGGGGTTTTTCATGTAGATGGGGTGATTATCCCAAGCGTTGGTTGACCACTTCCCAGTTGACGATGTTCCAGAAATTCTCGATGTATTTCGGGCGGGCATTCTGGGTGTCGAGGTAGTAGGCGTGTTCCCAGACGTCGATGGTCAGCAACGGTTTCTTGCCGTGTCTCAACGGGGAGTCGGCATTGCCGGTCTGTTCGATTTCCAGTTTACCGTCCTTGTTGATGGTCAGCCATGCCCAGCCGGAACCGAAGAGGGTGGTGGCTGCCTTGGCGAAGGCTTCCTTGAAGGCGTCAAAGCTACCGAAGGATGCGTTGATCAGTTCGGCTATTTTGCCGGAAGGAAGGATCTTTTGAGCATCGTGAGCCTGGAAGGCCTCGAAATAGAACACGTGGTTGTAGGTTTGTGCCGCGTTGTTGAACAATCCGCCTTCGGCCTTCAGCACGATTTCCTCGAGGGAAAGATGCTCGTACTCGGTTCCGGCGATCAGGTTGTTCATGTTGGTGATGTAGGTGGCCAGGTGTTTACCGTAGTGGTACTGGATGGTGCGGGCACTGATGTAGGGTTCGAGGGCGTTCTCGGCATAAGGAAGGGCCGGGAGTTGGAATTTGTGGTCCTCACCTCTTTTGTTCATCACGGGTGAAGATATCAATACGTTTAATTCTTTTGCTAATTCTGTTTTCATATCCGGTTAGTTTTTAATGTTTATGATTATGCAGGCTAACTTACGGGAAATATTCCACTTTATAAAGGATTCCGGGAAAATATTTCATTGATTTGTTCTAAGGTGTTATCATAAATTTCTATTATGCTTGGAAAGTTGATAGGGAGGGCATATCTTTGCCCCAGATAAAAAACAAAAAAAGGCTTACTATGAAAAAATGGATTTGTACAGTTTGTGGTTACGTGCATGAAGGAGATGAAGCTCCTGAATTTTGCCCGCAGTGTAAACAACCGAAGAGTAAATTTAAAGAATTGGTAGAAACTGAAGGTGCATTGAGTTTTGTTGACGAACACCGTTTGGGTGTAGCCAAAGGTGTTGATCCGGAAGTGTTGGAAGGTTTGAGAGCACATTTCAACGGAGAATGCACGGAAGTGGGAATGTACCTGGCCATGAGCCGTCAGGCAGACCGCGAGGGATATCCCGAGGTAGCAGAGGCTTTCAAGCGTTACGCTTGGGAAGAAGCTGAACATGCTGCCAAGTTCGCCGAATTGCTGGGTGAATGTGTTTGGGACACCAAGACCAACCTGAAGAAGAGAATGGAAGCAGAGGCTGGAGCTTGCGAGGACAAGAAACGCATCGCCACGTTGGCCAAGAAGCTGGATCTGGATGCCATCCATGACACGGTTCACGAGATGTGCAAGGATGAAGCTCGCCACGGCAAAGGTTTCGAAGGGTTATATAACCGTTATTTCAAATAACAAAAAAGCGGCGATCGCCGCTTTTTTTGTATTTTTGCGGCATGGAGACAAATATTACAGAGAGACTGAAAGAGATTCTGGGGAAGCAGGGAGTGAAGGTGGTTATCATCCCTCATATCTCGCCGGATGGAGATGCCTCGGGGGCGTGTTCGGCCCTGTGGCAAGTGATGGATAAGCTGGGGATTTCCTGTCACCTGATGACATGTGACTATTTCCCGGATTACCTGAAATGGATGAAATGTATTCCGGATTCCGTTTCATACCAGCAGCACCCGATTCGTTGCAAGCGCTGGCTGGAGGAAGCGGATGTGCTTTTCATGCTGGATCATAACACGATGGCGCGTGAGGGTGATCTGGAACCCTTGACCCGAGAATATAAAGGTAAGGTCGTGATGATTGATCATCACCCGGATCCCGATGCCGTGGATCTTTGTATTTCCGACCCGAGCATGTCCTCGACGTGCGAGTTGCTGTTTAACGTGATCAGGGAGACCTGGGGGGAGAAGTTTATAGACCGGAATGTGGCCAATTCCCTGTATGCCGGAATTTCCACCGACACGGGAGGATTGAATCATAATTCCTCGCGTCCGGAGACATACCGCGTGATAGCCGATTTGCTGGCATTGGGGTTGGATAAGAATTACGTTCACGAGCAGTTGTACCAGAAAAATTCCTTGTCGCGATTGCGGCTGACGGGGAATTGTCTGCTGAATAAACTGGCCGTGGATGAGAATTTCCCCGTGGCAGTTATCCCGATAACCTTGCAGGAGTTGGAAGAGTTCCATTACAAGGATGGTGATCTGGAAGGGTTGGTGAATATCCCGCTTTCCGTGGAGGATGTACTTGTTTCCGTGCAGATCACGGAACGGAAAGACCGGGTGAAATTATCTTTCCGGTCGAAAGGGGACATCCCCGTGAATCTTTGGGCCAAGACCCATTTCAACGGGGGAGGACATCTTAATGCCGCCGGAGGACATATGCCGCTTCCGTTGGAGGATGCTATCCAGAAGCTGAAGGATACGACAGGGTGGTTTTTCGGTGAATTGCTGAAAGCGAAATATTCTTCCCGGTAATATTGGTAAAGGAAAAAATAGGATAGCCGCCATATTTTGAGATATGGCGGTTTTTTTGTTTTGGAAAAATGATTAAGTTTGTGGTAGTATAAAATGCAACGACTATGACGGACGTGAAAGAACTGTTGACACTGCTGACACAAGTGGACCGGAATTACACGAGGCTGCTTAATCGTGGATTCCAGAATGCCGGATTCAATTTGAGTCGGGAACAATATGAGCTTTTACAGGTGCTGTGGGAAAAGGAAAATGTCAATCAGCAATTTATCGCCAAGACTTTGCACAAGGATAAGTATAATATCACGAAATTGTTGAACACGTTGCAGAAAAGGGGATTTATCCAACGGAAAGCCGGTAAGGAAGACAAACGGAATAATTTTGTTGTCCTGACGGATATGGGAAGGGCGGCGGAAGAGGCGCTTTCACGGGTGGAGGAACAGGTGCATACGGATATTTCCTTCACGCTTTCCGCGCAGGAGGTGAAGTTGATGGTGTGGATGTTGAAGAAAATGAAAATGGAATAATCAATTAATTAACAGATAAAATTAAAAAACATGTCAGTTTTTCAAGGATTAAAACCGGAAGCCGTATGGGGCTATTTCGAGGAAATTTGTCAAGTGCCTCGGCCTTCCAAGAAAGAGGGAAAAATCATTGCCTATCTGCTGGATTGGGCGAAAAAGCATAACCTGGAAGCACGTCGGGACGAGGCCGGAAACGTGGTCATCAAGAAACCTGCTACTCCCGGACGGGAAAACGCACCGACCGTGGTGCTGCAGGCGCACATGGATATGGTGTGCGAGAAGAATTCCGACACGGTGCATGATTTTGATAAGGATCCTATTCGCCCTTACGTGGACGGGGAATGGGTACGGGCTCACGGGACGACGCTTGGTGCCGATGACGGTATCGGAATGGCGGCCCAGATGGCTGTGTTGACTTCCACGGATATTGCCCACGGGCCGATAGAATGCTTGTTCACCGTGGACGAGGAAACCGGGTTGACCGGTGCTTTTGCTTTGCAGCCTGGATTTATTTCCGGCAATATTCTGTTGAACCTGGATTCCGAGGATGAAGGAGAGATGTTTATCGGTTGTGCCGGGGGTATCGATACCGTAATCAGGTTGAACTATAACCTGGAAAAGACGGATGCCAACGGGTTTGCCGTTCAGGTTCAGGTGAAGGGATTGCAAGGAGGACATTCCGGGGATGATATCAATAAGGGCAGAGGGAATGCCATCAAGATATTGAACCGCTTCCTGTGGGATTTGAATAAGAAACACGGGATACGCTTGGCCAAACTGGAAGGGGGAAATCTGCGGAATGCCATTGCCCGGGAAGCTACAGCGACTTTTGTAATCGATGCACGTCACAAGGAGGATGTCCGGGTGGATTTCAACGTGTACGCTGCCGAGATGGAGAAGGTTTGGGCTATCACGGAGCCGGGATTGCAGTTGGCCTTAGAATCAACGGAACTTCCTGCCGAGGTGTTGACCGCTCATGACACGGAGGCTTTGATCAATTCCTTGTATGCCTGTCCTCATGGCGTGTTCTCCATGAGTTACCGCATGCCGGGATTGGTGGAAACTTCCACGAATCTGGCTGCCGTGAGATTCACGGAAGGGAATAGCATATTGATTACTACCTCTCAACGGAGCGATGTGGATTCTGAGAAATTCAATATCGCTAATATGGTGGAAGCCGTGTTCAAGATGGCCGGTGCATCGGTAGAGCATGGCGAGGGGTACCCGGGATGGGCCCCGAATCCTAATTCTCCTGTGGTAAAGGTTGCCGTGGAATCCTATAAGCGTCTGTTCGGTAAAGAACCTATTGTCCGTTCTATCCATGCCGGACTGGAATGTGGCTTGTTCCTGGAGAAGTACCCGAATATGGATATGGTTTCTTTTGGCCCGACATTGCGGGGTGTGCATTCTCCAGACGAGAAGGTTAACATCAAGACCGTTGAGATGTGGTGGAGCCACTTGGTAGATATGCTTCAACATTTATAAAAACAATATAGAGGGAATGGGTAAATTGCCCACTCCCTTTTTTTCAATGGAATCTTTATGAAATCGGAAAAATACGAGCGCCTTTACGCACAGATAAAACAATACGTGCAAACGACACCGGATATCTGGGCCCGTCTGGCCACGATTGAGGCTGTATTGCACCATAAAATGCAGACATTTTTCTGGACCGGTGTCTATGTATTGCAGGACGGGGAACTCATCGTGCGTTCCTATCAAGGGCCTGTTGCCTGTCAGAAATTACGGGATGGGGGCGTTTGCTGGAGTGCCATCAAGGCTGGGGAGACGCTTATCGTGGACGACGTGGAGAAATTTCCAGGCCATATTGCCTGTAACGCGGCTTCACGAAGCGAGATTGTCATCCCGTTGAGAGACCGGGAAGGAAATATCTTCGGGTGTCTGGATATCGACAGCGATAAGCTAAGTGCTTTTGACAAAGAGGATGAAGCGGGATTGAAGAAAATTCTCACGTTGCTTTATGATTGACGTGATATGAAATAAATCTTGTAATGTGAAAAATAAGTTAATTTCGCTTTGTTTTTTCTTTATGAACTCTTAACTTAGGGCACATAATTGAAAACTATTCATGTAAAAAACTAAAACGATAAGGTATGAAAAAATTATTCTTATTTATTTTAACGGGATTGCTTGCAGGGTCACTTTACGCACAGGATGCAAATAACGAAGAAGCTGCCAAATTGAAGAATGCCGGGAATGCGGCTTATAAGGCTAAGAATTATTTGGAAGCTTTTACCAATTGGGAGAAATACTTGAAATTGGTCGATTTTAAGGATGATGTGACCGTATTCAATACGGCATTCGTAGCAGATAAGGCCAAGAAATACGCTGAGGCCGAGAAGTATTTTGATATGTCCATCAAGAATAACTATAAACCTGCATCTTCTTATCTAGGTAAGGCCAACGCTCAGCAGGATGCCAAGAAATTTGCCGAGATGATTGCTACCTTGGAAGCCGGTATCAAAGCTTGCCCGGGACAAAGTTCCAAATTGGAAACTAAATATGCCATGTATTTCTTGAAGGAAGGACAAAAGTTCCAGAAAGCGAACAATATCACTAAGGCTGCCGAGAATTACCAGAAGATTGCCCAAATGTCTAATAAGGGCTATAAATCACAAGGTTTGTTGAGCTTGGGTTCTTTGTATTTCAACGCTGGCGCTACAATATTGGAAAAGGCTGCTCCTCTGGCAACCAGTACCAAGCCAAGCGAAAGACAACAATACGAGGCTGAAAAGGAAAAAGCATTGACAATGTTCAAGAAAGCTCAGGGATTCCTGGTTGAAGGTAGTGGTGCCGATCCCAAGAATGAGGATATCAAAGAAACGTTGAAACAAGTACAGGAAGCTATCGCTACTCACTCCAAGAAATAAGATTTATTCGATAATAAGAAAGACGCCTGGTTTTCAAAAAACCAGGCGCTTTTTTATTCTTCATAGAATCGGGAAATGGCTTCCGTGGCTTTGGAATAGCCGAGGCGTCGTGATATTTCCAAATCCTGGCGGGCCTCAGCCTTATTGTTGATTTTCATTTTCGCGATGGCGCGGTTGTAATACGCCCGGGCATTGGAAGGGTCAATCTGGATGGAGCGGGAATAACTCTCGATGGCGTCGCTCAGGGAACCTTGCTGTTGGAGAATGACACCCCGGTTGAAAAACAGGGCGCTTGTTTCCAGTCCCAGGTTTATGGCTTTGTCGTAATCCTTCAGGGCTCCTTTCAGGTCACGCATGTGGTAACGCGCTATGCCCCGGTAATGGTATGCTTCCAGAAATTGTGGGTTAATATTCAGGGCCTGGCTGTAATCCTGAATGGCAAGAGGAATATTCCCCAGGTTCTCGTGAATGATGGCCCGGTTGTAATAAGCCTGTGCGTTGTCCGGCATGTTGGCGATGACATAATTCATGTCCTGCAAGGCTTCCTGTGGCCGGTTCAGGTTTGCCTGGACAATAGCCCGATTATAATAGGCGGGATAATAGGTGGGAACCTTGTCTATGGCGAGATTGAACTCTTGCAAGGCTTCCTTGTAGGCGTTCCGGGTGATGTAATCCATCCCTTGCCGGTTACTCTTTCTGGCCTCGTGGTACGAGCAGGAGGCCAGCAGGCAGCAAATGAATATCCCGTTGATGTATTTCATAATTATTCGGTTAAACTGATTTCAAAGGTAGTGATTTATATTGACAATTGTATTTTCATGTTTACTTATTCGATGGTTTGCGGGTATTTTTAGCGTATAACAGCTTGAGCAGGTCGGGACGTTTCAGCCGGGTAAGCAACTGGGTAATTTCCTGCCTGAATTCCGGTTTATACCAGAAGAAGAAAATATTCTGCTGTTTTTTTTCTTGCTCCGAGTGGGCGCAGGATATTGGGCGCAGGGAATAGGGATGGTACCCGGAATAGTACATGTCCGTGGCCAGCGTCATGGGGGTCGGGGTGAAATCCTGCACTTGCTCCAGTTTGAAGTTCAGCTCCTTGGTGGCAATGGCCAATTGTGCCATATCTACCAGCGTGCACCCGGGGTGCGAGGAGATGAAGTAGGGAATGAGCTGTTGCTTTAACCCCGCTTGCTTGTTTATGGCATTAAAGCGGGCGGTCAGTTCCTTGAACAAGAGGAACGACGGCTTGCGCATGAGATTTAGAACCGTGTCGGAGGTATGTTCCGGGGCCACTTTCAGGCGTCCGGAAACATGGTGTCGGATGACGGTCTCGAGATATTCCCGGTTGACGGCATCCGTCGTTTTATTCCCGGTGCGGTGCATGATCAGGTCATAGCGGATACCCGAACCGATGAAGCAGTGCTTTATCCCGGGGGTATGTCTGACTCGGGAATACAACTCCAGCAGGTGCGAATGGTCCGTGTTCAGGTTTTTACACACGATCGGGTGCAGGCAGGAAGGGCGTTTACACCGTTCACAGAGAGAGGTGTCTTTCCCTTTCATCCCGTACATGTTGGCTGACGGTCCGCCGAGATCCGATATGGTTCCCCGGAAATCGGGCATTGCTTTTACCCGTTCGACTTCCTGCAGGATTGATTCCTGGGAGCGGGTGGATATGAATTTGCCCTGGTGGGCGGATATCGTGCAAAAGGCACATCCCCCGAAACAGCCGCGGTGCATCGTGATGGAATGGCGGATCATATTGTATGCCGGAATCTCTTTCCCCTTGTACTTCGGGTGAGGCAGGCGGGTGAAGGGCAGGGCGTACACCTTGTCCAGTTCTTCCGTGCTCAGTGGCGGGTAGGGGGGATTTACAACGAGCAATTGTTCCCCCACGGGCTGCACGAGTTTGGCGGCATGGATACTGTTGGATTCCTCTTCTATGTGGCGGAAATTGGCGGCGTATTTGCGTTTATCCGCGAGACATTCCTCGTGCGAGGCGAGCGTGATGGTCGTCCATTTTTTATTGGTGGCGTATTTCTCGTTTTTGCCTCTCAGTATGCAGGTTTGGGGAATGTTCGTCAGGTTTTGGAACGGGATACCCTTTTTCAGCATTCGGCACAATTCCTCGACGGGCTTTTCTCCCATGCCGTAAATCAGCATATCGGCACCGCTTTCCGCGAGAATAGGGGCTTTCAGGGTGTCGTGCCAGTAATCGTAATGGGTAAAGCGGCGCAGTGAAGCCTCGATACCGCCCAGCACCACGGGCACATCCGGGTAAAGTTCTTTCAATATGCGGGTATACACGAGTGTCGGCATATCGGGACGTGCCCCAGAGCGGTTCCCCGGTGTGTAGGCATCATCGGAACGTCGCCGGCGGGCTGCCGTGTAATGGTTCACCATGGAATCCATGCATCCCGGGCTGATCCCGAAAAATAGATTGGGGCGTCCCAGTTTCTTGAAGTCCCGCAAATCGTCCTGCCAATTAGGCTGGGGGACAATGGCGACTTTCAGCCCGAGTGACTCCAGTAAACGCCCGATGATGGCCGCCCCGAACGAGGGATGGTCCACGTAGGCATCCCCGGAGAAAAGAATGACATCAAGTGAATTCCACCCTCTCATTTCCACCTCCTTGCGGGTTGTCGGTAGCCATTGCATGGTATTTTGTTGTTCCGTCTGTTGCATCTGTTTCCGCGATAGATTGATAATCAGCGAACAAAAATAGTATTATTTAAGCGGATTCCGCATGAATGCGCCAAATTTATCGTCGACACCGTCCCGGAAAATCCCTCGGGCAAGTAATCAAGGTCTATATTACCGTAATTTGGGTATGATGTATTCCTGCCATTGTCCGTATTTTTGTTTTCGGAAAAACCGTAAAAACAATTGGTATGAATAAGATTATTATAGGCATTCTTTTTGCATGTATTCCTCTCGTGGGAAATACCCAGGCAATCGATCAAGTCGAAAAATCAAACAGGAGAAATATGGAGAATTTAGCATTAACGAACGAATGGGACAAGACTTTCCCCAAAAGCGAGAAAGTGAATCACAGTAAAGTGACGTTTATGAACCGTTACGGCATTACCCTCGCGGCGGATTTGTATATTCCTAAAAACGCGACAGGAAAACTGGCCGCCATCGCGGTTTCCGGACCTTTCGGTGCCGTGAAGGAACAATCCTCGGGATTATACGCGCAGACCATGGCTGAACGTGGTTTCCTGACAATAGCCTTTGACCCTTCCTACACGGGTGAAAGCGGCGGAACACCCCGTTACGTGGCCTCCCCGGATATTAACACGGAGGACTTCTGTGCGGCAGTAGACTACCTGTTGACCCGTGACGATGTGGATCCCGAGCGTATCGGCATCATCGGCATTTGTGGTTGGGGTGGATTGGCCATCAATGCCGCGGCGATAGATACCCGGGTTAAGGCAACCGTTGCCTCCACTATGTATGACATGAGTCGGGTGAATGCCAACGGTTACTTTGATTCCATGGACGAGAACGCCCGTTATAAATTGCGGGAACAGCTTAATGCCCAACGGACCCAGGATGCCAAGAACGGTTGGTATGCCTTGGCAGGGGGGGTGGTGGATCCGCTCCCGGAGGATGCCCCGCAATTCGTGAAGGATTATTACGCTTATTACAAGACGGAACGGGGCTATCATCCACGTTCATTGAACTCTAACGGGGGATGGAACAAGACGTCGTCTCTCTCGTTCATGAATATGCCGATTCTCGCCTATGCCGGGGAGATTCGTAGTGCCGTACTGTTGATTCACGGGGAAAAGGCACATTCCCGTTATTTTAGCGAAGACACCTTCAAAAAATTGAAAGGGGACAACAAAGAATTACTGATTATTCCCGGGGCCAACCATACCGACCTCTATGACCGGATGGACATCATCCCGTTCGACAAGATAGAGGCCTTTTTCAAGATCTATTTGAAATGATTCCGGGATTCATGGAACATGCTCTAAATACCCTCGACACGTATTCCCGTGACGAGGGTATCCCCATCAACTTCGAAATGGACTGTTTTAGGATATTCGCCAAATGGGCTGGTATCCTTTATTTTGATGTGAATCTGTAGGGAGTCTGTTGATTGGCCGGATAGGATGAAATACTCTTCCGCGGGATACAGAACTCCTTCGAGGCATCTTGTCACCACTATTTCCGGGTGTTCTTTCAGCACCCGTATTTTCACCTCTTTTTTCAGTGGATTATAAACGGTGATTGTCTTCCGATATTCCTTGTTTTGGAATACCGTGTCTAACAGAATTTCCGTGTCGCTAAACAATAGTTTTCCGATGGCGTGCATCTTGTCGGGCATTTGTTTCGTCTCTTGACAAGAGAGACCGAAAAGGCAAAATAGCAGTATACTTAACTTGTTCCTGGTCATAAAATATTGGAAATATTACTCTCTTCCCGTGGGGCGTATTTTGAAATAGGTATTTGATAATTCTACCGCGAACTTCCTGCTGCGGATTAATCTGTTGTCATACAGCCATGAATCAATGACGTAGTCATATATCTTTTGACTTACTTTTACGTCTTTTGCCGAAAAATCCCAAGCCAGCGTGTCGCGTAATCTCAAGTGGCGAACCATTCGCCGATAGGCTGGAATGTAAACGCTGTCAGGCATTGGTTCGATCCATAGACGCATGGGGTCTCCCGGGCCATCGATGTATGCCGAATCCCGATACAGCCATTCGTAATACGATTCTCCGCTCGACTCGTCATAACGGGAAAACTCTTTTTGAACCTGACTGGTACATCCCAGGCAAAGTAAGCCGAGCATCCATTTTAATAACATCTTATTCAAGAGATCGTTTTTTTTCATTTTTATTTGAATAGTTGATCCAATGTGTTATAAAATTCTGAGTCTTCACCAACAAAAATGTTGTGTATGTATCCTTCAGGAGTGATAATGAATTTGGATGGAAATCCTAGAATACCATAGACAATACTTAGATCTTTATTGCCGTTGCTTGGATTGTAGAGTTGTAGCCATGGCATGTGATATTTTTCTAGTTCTGCAATCCATGTTTCGTGGGAATCTTTACAATCGATACTGACAAAAGTACACTGTTCTCTGTATTTAAATTCATATTTTTTCATTTCAGGGATTCCTTGGAGGCAATAACCACACCATGTTCCCCAAAAATCAAGCACTACCCACTTACCTTGTAATTGTGATAACTTCCATTCTTTACCTTGTGGGTCACAAAGCGTGAAATCAGGAGCTTTTGCTCCTTGTTTAATTCTTTCTCTAGCCTGCATTGTGGATAAATAGCGGTAGGCATTAGTTTTACGTTCTTCAATCAAAGGACTTAGTTCTGAATGTAGTATCTCCTTGTCAAGTATGTCACAGAGTGTTGGAATTGAATCAAGTGGTGCATAACGTAATATGATTCCTGTTGCTGGGTTGGTTGGATGTTTCCGGATCCATTGTGCTGTTTGTAATCTTCGCTGGTCAAAAAGTTGGTTGTATTGCTGGAGGAGGTGTTGGCTAGAAGCTGAGTTTTTTAATAGCAGGTATAAACTATCAATACTTTCGTCTGTCGGTTGTTGCATTTGCATGTAATCGGCTATTCCTTCTGCTATTGCGGTGCCAGTTGCTTTACAATGTAAATTATATTTGGTGCGTAAAATATCCAGATGTATGCGGTCGTTGGGATAGATTACCATACGGATGGGGAGAGACGGCCTTTCGTTTATGCTAATGACATATAATGATGGCTGCTTGTCGGGAGTGAATTTTATAATACCGTTTTGCACAAGGAGAGTATCGTAGATGATACATGAATCATTGTCACCCTTCAGGTTGGAGTAATTTTTCAGTGGACAATGACAAATGATAACTGTGTCATTGGTGAATTCCCTGAGAGTGATTTTGATTTGAGGGTGGGAACAAGCTACAAATAACCAACAGAGTATGGTAATACAGAAATAATAGTTTTTCATATAATTTGTAATTAGCAATTTTAGATAAATAAATGAGATGAAAGATTAAATTAAAATTTGTCTTATGTTGTTTTCTGTCTATAATATTTTATCCTTCACAACGTATTCTTACATTGATATAATCATTTACGTTCTCTGCTGCTTTTAATCTTTTTTCCTTTATAGCCTTTCCCGTATCTTCACGGTGACTGATTTTTAAGTACGGATAAATTATTTCACTCATGATATTACGTTTAAAGGATTGATATTTTATGCTTTAGTTTTTACAAAGCTAAATGAAATATCTTAAAATGGGAATCTTTTCTTTAAATAAATCTTAGGTGATGGATGCAATATAATAATCGAGAAAATATTTAAGATATCGCAACTTGGAAAAGTTAACTGCTTTTTTTATACCAGAATAAAATGAGAGGATGCATTGCGTATTACGATACACCCTCTCATTCAGGAGCTCCGTGGAGCTTATTCACTTACCTGCGGGGAATATCCACGCTGGTCTCTTTCTCACCGCGGAGGTGTTCTGAGAAGTAATCTACCAAACGCCAGTAGAAATACTCGTTCATGTCACCGAAGCCGTGACGTTGGCCCGGGAGGATAAGCATGTCGAAACGCTTGCCGCAGCGGATCAGGGCATTCACTACCCGGATCGTGTTGGCCGGGTGAACGTTGTTGTCAATATCCCCGTGGATGAGCAGCAAATGTCCCTTCAGCCGGTTGGCAATCTCGGGATTCGTCGCGATCTTGTACATGAAAGTCGTGTCGCCTTTCTCCGAAACCACTTCCTTCACCCCGTGGTGGGTCTCGCTCCACCAGCGGTTGTAAATCCGGTTATCGTGGTTACCGGCGCAGGATACGGCTGCCTTGAAGAAGTCCGGGTACTGGAACATGGCTGCCGTGGACATGAATCCACCGCCCGAGTGACCATGAATTCCCACCCGAGTGATGTCGATGAACGGATGGCGGGCTGCCAGTTGCTCGATCGCGCACTTGTGGTCGGCGAGCGGGTAATCGCGCATGTTGCCGTAACCGTAATTATGGTACCATTTGGAACGGCTAGGATGTCCCCCGCGTTGTCCTACCGTGATCACGATAAAACCGGCTTGTGCCAGACGGTCCGTGCGGGGACTCATCCGGGTGAACGGGTAGGTCACCGATTCCACCTGCGGACCCGGGTAAACGTAATCCACGATGGGGTACACCTTCGTGCTATCGAAATCGAACGGCTTGTACATCACCCCGTAAAGGTCGGTTACCCCGTCGGCGGCCTTCACCTTGAACGGTTCCGGGAACTTGTATCCGGCGGCGAACAACTGGGAGAAGTCGCTCTCCTGTATCGTCATGATTTTCTTTCCGTTGCGGTCAATCAGGTCGGCGCAGGGGATGGTATTCACGCGGGAATAATTGTCTACCACGAACCGCATGTCATCATCCATGACACTGCTGTGGAAATAATCCCCCCGGGTCAATTGCTTCAACCCGCTACCGTCCAGGTTAACCCGGTAGAGATGCGTGTAGTAGGGGTTTTCTTCCGGGTTACGTCCGTTGGCCACGAAGTAAATCACCCCGGCTTTCTCGTCCACCTTCAGCACTTCCTCCACGTGCCACGGGCCCTCCGTGATACGGTTCTTCAGGTTGCCCTGGTCATCATACAGGTAAAGATGAGCCCATCCGTCCCTTTCGCTCCATTGGATAATCTGCTTACCTCCGTCGAGCACGTGAATGGGGCGGGTCTCCTGGTACGTGTTCATGCGTTCCTTGATGACGGGCACGATGGAATCCTGCCCGATCGTGTAGCTGCACAAGTCGATGCGGTACAAGTCACGGCTGCTGCGGGTAAGGAAGAAACGCTCGTTGTCTCCCTGCCATACCAGCGGACGATACTCCATGTCCCGTTGCTTCTGCTGGAAAGGACGGTATTCCAACCCGAGGCTCTGGTTCTTGTAAGCGGCAGTCGTTACCACCTTCCGCGAATTGTCCGTCATATCGAACACGTGAAGATATTCCACCGGTGCGGCCATTTCGCCCGGCATCTGGTACTTGTAGGTCTCCAGGGTTGGTCGGGGAGAGGCGATGGAATTAATTACCCACAACTCCTTCACGGCCCGGTCGTCCGAGATAATGATGGCGTAGTGCTTCGAATCGGGAGACCAGCATCCCCACACGGCCCGGCGTTTCCCGTTGCACAGGGTATCCGTGTTCAACAGGCTGTACGGTATCCCGTAACCGAATTCCGGGGTACCGTCCGTGGTCAGCTGTATTTCCGTGATCGTGCTGTCCTTCTCGTTCTTGCGGGCTTTCTCGTAATCCTCGATGCTCATGCGGTAAAGATTACAGTCCTTGGCGTACACCACGTTTTTCCCGTCGGGAGAGACGCTTCCCCAGTCCAGTTTCTTGGGCTCCTTCTCCTTATCCTTCAGGTGGGTCAATTCCTTGGTTTTATAATCATAGGAAAAGTAGAAAATCTCCTTTCCGTCGGTCTTCTTGGTTTTCGGGTCCTTCTTGTCTCGGGAAGAAGTCACCTCGAAGGTGAACGTGTGTCCGTCCTCCTGGGCTTTCAGGTTTCTGATGGGCAAGTGCCGGGCTTCAAACGGGTCTTGGACGATTTCTGTCAACTGGGAAGCCAGTTTTTCCCGGTCAAACAGCAATTCCTTTTTCTTGGCCGAGGGATTCACCACGTACCAGAACGTTCCCTCGCTCGTCTTGTACTGGAACCAGAAACAATTGCCCTGCTGGAACCAGTGCGGGTCCACGTAAGTGGAAAACAGCATGTTTTGCAACTTCTCGGCCGTGAACTTCTCTGCCTGCAAATACCCCGGGAGTCTGTCCTGGGCTACCGACGGGGAGATACTCCATAAGCCGCCTGCCATGAAAATGGCCATTAAGAATTTTCTCATATCTATCCTTTAAATTAAAATTGAATTTTCGTTGCACAAACTTACATAAAAAATCTTTTTTAATGCCCATGCAATGAAAAATCAACCTTATGGAATCCGAACTCTTTCCACCGCGAATGCAAAACCATGAAAATTCAAATTTTCTGCCCCTTCAACGGAACAGTATGAAGCCTATTTCTACTTAAAGTTGAAGGCTATCCTCGGCGTATCCCAAGTAGGGCAAAAGGCTATCAATTACGTATCATCTTCGATTCAAGTTCGATTTAACTTCGATTTTTATTGAACTTGATTTAAACTTGAATAGTAATTATTTCATGGTTGTATGGCTTCTACCCCGGAGAGGATGTGCTTGGGATGCGGTTCGGTTTGGGAAAGGAGTAAGGAAAAAAATGGCCATTCCCCGGTGAACTATTAATTTTTTCTTGTAATTTTGTGCCTCGGACGGGATATACAGTCCCACGATATTAATGGAAAGAACAACACAAAGATCTACAGTCAATTATCTACAAAAGAAGACATTTCTGTTACAAATTATTTTCAATAAAGTCCATTTATTTCATGATTGGGGTGTGGCTAATTCTGATTAGTTGTTGCCGATTCTGAGAGATTGCTTTTATTGTAACATTTCCAAAAATTAATATTTAATCAATACACGACGATGAATAGATTTTCAGCGTTAGGAGTGGCGTTGTGTTTAGTGACGTGTACCCTAGATGTTTTTTCCCAGCAGGGAAGTCAGCGGCATGTGCTGACCATTGGAGAGATGTTTTCTCTTGTTGATAGTAATTGTATATCCTTGCGGCCGGCCCGTACGGGCGTGGAGGAAGCGGGGGAAGGCCTGAGGGAGGCCCGGCGTTCCCGCTTGCCGGATATTCAGGCTTCTTTGTCCTTCTCGTATATCGGCAACGGTTGGATGAGCGACCGGGATTTCAGCAACGGGACAAAGGCCGAGATGCCGCATTACGGGAATAATTTCTCCGTGGAGGCGACCCAGGTGATTTATGCCGGAGGGGTTATCCGGCGGGGAATCGCCTTGGCGGAGTTGGCCAAGGAGAATGCCGAGCTGGAGGCGATAAAGCAGCGTAAGGATTTGTATTTCCAGTTTGTCGGGGATTACCTGGAATTGTTCCAGCAACGGAATCTGCTGGGCGTGTACGAATCGCATATCGAGCAAACGGCCAAGGTGCTGCAGGAGATGAAGGCCAAGGAGGGACAGGGACTCGTGTTGCCGAACGATATTACCCGGTACGAGTTGTTGCTCAAGAACCTGGAATTGCAGCGGACCCGTATCCGCAACACGGTGGAGATTTTGAACACGGATCTTGTCACCCGCCTGGGTATGGCCCCGGGAACGGAGATTTTGCCCGACACGACGTTGTTGACCCGGGTTTTGCCGGAGAAGGATAAGGACGAGTGGCTGCAAACGGCGACCAGGCAATCGGTGTCCCTGCAGCAGCTGACCCTGGGCGAGAAGATGAGCCGGCAGGAGGAGGGGATTGCCCGTTCGGAACGTTTGCCCCAGGTGGCGCTTGTTGCCTCCAATCATTTTGATGGTCCTATCTTGATCGAGGTGCCGCCGATAGACAAGAATTTCAATTACTGGTATGTCGGCGTGGGGATTAAGTATAATCTTGCCTCTCTTTATAAAAAGAAATCTTCCGTGCAGAAACAGCGTCTGGCTACCCGCCGGGTGCAGGAGCAGTACGCGGATGCCGCAGAGCAGACCCGTCTGCTGGTGAATGCCGAGTATATCCGTTACCGGGAGGAACGGGAACAGTTGCAGACCCGGTTGAAGAACGTGGAGCTGGCTCGCCAGAACCACGAGGTGGTGCGTCACCGTTATTACAACGAGTTGGCGCTCGTCACGGATTTGCTGGATGCCGACAATGCCCGTTTGCAGGCTGATGTCGAGCTGGCCAACAGCCGCGTGTCCATTATTTTCAGTTATTACAAGTTACTTTATTTAGCAGGAATCATTTAAATCAGTATATCATGAATAGAAAAGCGAAAAAGTTGGTTTTCAACACGATTATTATAGTTCTATTGTTGCTCGGGTTCGGGTGGGTCATTGCCCGTTTCGTGCATATCGGCCGCGTGGAATACACGGATAACGCCCAGGTGCGGCAGCATATTGTTCCCGTGAACAACCGGGTGCAGGGATTTATCAAGAAGATTTGTTTCGAGGAGTACCAACACGTGCGTCGGGGAGACACGTTGCTGGTCATCGAGGACAATGAATACCGCCTGCGGGTGGCCCAGGCAGAAGCTGATCTGCAGAATGCCTTGCTGGGGAGAGGGGCTATGAACACGACGGTTTCGACGGTGACAAATAATTTAAAGGTGACGGATGCCGATATCCTGGAGACCGAGATCCTGATGCGGAATGCCGAGAAGGATTATAACCGTTACCGGGAACTGGTGAAGCAGCAGGCGGTGACGGGGCAGGAGTACGACCGCGTGAAGACGAATTACGAGGCCACGAAGGCGAGGTACGACAAGTTGGTGCGCACGAAACGTTCTGCGGCCCTCGCCATCGAGGAACAGACGCAGCGCCTGGAGCAGAATGACGCCCTCGTGGAGTTGGCCCGGGCTGCCCTTGAATTGGCCCGGTTGAACCTGTCCTACACGGTGGTGGTCGCTCCTTGTGACGGGGTTACTTCCCGCAAGACGATACAGGAGGGACAGCTCGTGCAGCCCGGTCAGGCCTTGCTTTCCATTGTTGATGATGAAGAGACTTGGGTTATCGCCAATTACAAGGAAAGGCAGACGGCCCATATTACCCCGGGCATGGCCGTGGAGATTAAAGTGGATGCCGTTCCCGGGATAATCTACAAGGGGAAGGTCGTAGCCTTGTCGAAAGCGACGGGGGCGCAATATGCCTTGATTCCTCAGGACAATTCGGCAGGCAATTTCGTGAAGGTGGAACAGCGGATTCCCGTGAAGATCGCTTTTACCCCCGATAACGAGAAGGAGGCAATGGACAGGCTAAGGGCGGGGTTGAACGTGGAGTGCGAGATTAAATATTGACGGGTCATGAGCAATAGCGCTTTGGATCAATTGATGCGGCAGGTGCCGGCATTCAAGGAATGGGTGCCGATGTGGCTGCGGGTCACCTCCTGCCTGTTGTTTATTGTCGTGTTCCAGTTCTCCGGTGGGTTTTACATGGCTTCCATGAGCGAGATGGCCGGGGCTACCTCCCTGATGCACGATGACGTGATGATGGCGGCGGAGACCATGTTCGTGGGTATCACGATGATATTTCCCATTCTTTTCCGCCTGAAATTCCGCCTGTCGACAAGGGTCATACTTCCGACGGTGTGTGTGGGGCTGATTGTCTGTAACTGGGTTTGCATGAATACCTCGTTTTTGCCCTTGCTCTCGGTGGCGGCATTTCTATCGGGGTGTTTTAAAATGTGGGGGACTTTCGAGTGTTTCTCTTCCATACAATTGCGTATCACGCCCACGCGTAATTTCGCAGTGTTCTTCCCGGTTATCTACGGGACAGTTTTCGGTTGTATCCAGCTTTCCGGGTTGACGACCACGTACATGACTTACTATTTCCATTGGCATTACATGCATTACCTCATGATGGGACTGTTGTTCCTGGTGGCGATGGCTAGCCGGTTGCTGTTCCGGGATTTCCATTTCGGGAAGCCTCTGCCCCTGTACGGGATTGACTGGCTGGGAGCGGCAATCTGGAGTCTGGTGCTGATATTGATTGTGTTCGTGGTCAATTACGGGGAGTTTTACGACTGGATGGATTCTCCTTTTGTTCGTCTCGGGATGGTATGTGCCTTCTTGTTGCTGGTTGTCAACCTGAAACGGATGTTTCGGATTCGCCATCCTTATATCGAGGCGGCCACGTTCCGTTATCGCCACGTGGTCACGGTGATTCTGCTGTTCGGGGCGTTAGCCCTGTTAACTTCTGCCGGGACCGTGCTTCAGGGAAGCTACACGGGTGGTATTCTGGGATACGATTCCCTGAACAATATCTCCCTGAACTGGCCGGCTTTTGCGGGATGCGTGTGTGGGGCGCTGTTCACCTGGCAGATCGTGGTGCGTTGCCATGCGTCCTGCAAGACGGTAGTTTTTATCGGTTTCGCTTGTGTGGTGGCTTACACGGGATGGATGTATTTCATTGTTTCCCCCGAGACGAATATCGAGCGCCTGTATTGGCCTGTTTTCTTGAAAAATGCCGGGAACGTGATTCTTTACGTGGTATTAACGGTATATGTTTCCCAGATTGTTCCTTTCCAGCATTTCTTTCAGGCGCTTTGTGCTATCGGATTCGTGCGGGAAGGGGTAGGGGGACCCATCTTTTCCGCATTCTTCGGTCGGGTTTTGAAAATCCTTCATCAGGATAATTATCTCAACCTGGGAGGGGAGTTGGATGCCTTGAATCACACGGCCGCTCAGGTGCAGACCGGTGCGCTTTACGGGGAATTGCAGGTGCAGTCGTTGCTCGTTTCCATTAAGGAACTCTTCGGGTACGTGACACTTTTCGGCATTGTCCTGCTGTTGTTGCATCTATGCACCCGTTACGTGAAGATCAGTCACGTGAGAAACGTGTTCCGTGTTCCGGTGGTGGCCCGTCTGTTGCAGATCGAGGTACACCGGGAGAGACAGGAGGCCCGGGAAACGGCGCTCGGGGGAAGGAATATTCACCCGGGTGGCACGAAATAGTGCTGAATATTCCGGGGATAGCGGAATTATGTCTATTTTCGCGGTAAATATTCAGGTCAATATATGAAGAAAGTAAATATCATCAGTCTGGGCTGTTCCAAGAATCTTGTGGACACCGAGTTGTTAATGAAACAGTTGGAGAAGGCGGGGTATTCCGTGGAAGTGGACGTGGAGAATTCCAGGGCGAGAATCGTGGTGGTCAACACTTGCGGTTTCATCGGCGATGCCAAGGAGGAATCCGTGAACACGATTCTGGAGCAGGTGGAACGCAAGAACGAGGGCGCCGTGGACAAAATATACGTGATGGGATGCCTTTCCCAACGCTACGGCGAGGATTTGAAGAAGGAGATTCCCGAGGTGGACGCCTATTTCGGGAAATTCGACTGGAAGGGGATACTCGCCGAACTGGGCAAGAAGTATGACGAGAGCTGCCGGAACGAACGTCACCTGACCACTCCCGGGCATTACGCCTACCTGAAGATTGCCGAGGGATGCAACCGGGGATGTTCCTATTGCGCCATTCCCATCATGACGGGCAAGTACGTGTCCCGCCCGATGGAGGAAATCGTGGACGAGGCCGAACGCTTGGCCGGGCAGGGGGTGAAGGAGTTGCTGGTACTTGCCCAGGACATTACCTATTACGGGGTGGATCTTTACAGGAAGAACCGCCTTGCCGAGCTCGTGTCGCGGTTGGCCGATGTGCCCGGCATCGAGTGGATCAAGTTGCATTACGCTTACCCGACGGATTTCCCCGTGGAGGTGCTGGACGTGATGCGGGAACGGCCGAACGTGTGCAAGTATCTGGACATCGCCTTGCAGCATTGCAGTGATCATATGCTCAAACTGATGCGAAGAGGTGTAACCAAGCAGCAGACCATCGACCTGCTTCACCTGATCCGGGAGAAGGTGCCCGGTATCGCCTTGCGGACGACCCTCATGGTGGGACATCCCGGGGAGACGGAGGAGGATTTCAACGAGTTGCTCGATTTCGTGCGGGAGATGCAGTTCGAGCGGCTGGGCGTGTTCCCTTATTCCCACGAGGAGGACACGTACTGCGACAAGCATTACCGCGACGATGTGCCCGAGGAGACGAAGACCCGCCGGGCCGAGACCCTCATGGAGTGCCAGCGGGGGATTTCTACCCGCCTGAACGAGGCCTGGATAGGGCGCACGGTGAAGGTGCTTGTCGACCGGCAGGAGGGTGACTATTACGTGGGACGCACGGAGCACGATTCCCCGGAGGTGGATCTCGAGGTGTTCATCACTACTGACAAGGAGATGACCATTGGCGATTTCCACGAGGTGCGGGTGACAGGTGCCGATGATTACGACCTTTACGCCGAGTATTAATTGAAAATAATCTCCCGGGGAAGAATCATATCCCCGAATTAATTCATAACTTTACTCGTCCGGTGTTGTTCCGGGCGAGTAATTGTTTTATTAACCTGACTAAATTGTATCAAACATGCAAAACGGTTTATTTTGGATAGTACCCTTGTGTGCTGTCATAGCCTTGGGATTCGCGGGAATCTTTTTCAAGGCGATGATGAAAGAATCGGAAGGCACGGACGTGATGAAACGCATAGCGGGTCACGTTCGCGCGGGTGCCATGGCCTACCTGCGGCAACAGTATTGCGTGGTGGGCGTCGTTTTTATCGTTCTCTGCGTGCTTTTCGCCTGGATGGCCTACGGGCCCGGGCTGCAGAACGGGTGGGTATGGTTCGCGTTTCTGACCGGGGGATTCTTCTCCGGGCTGGCCGGTTATATCGGGATGAAGACGGCCACTTATGCTTCTGCCCGGACGGCAAACGCCGCCCGTCGCTCGCTGAATGATGGGTTGAAGATTGCCTTTCGTTCCGGGGCAGTCATGGGACTGGTCGTGGTGGGACTTGCCCTTCTGGATATTTCCCTCTGGTGGTGGGTACTGAATTATTTCGTTGACGAGCCGAGTGCTGCCGAGAAGACCATCATGATTACCACCACCATGCTGACCTTCGGTATGGGAGCCTCCACGCAGGCGTTGTTCGCCCGGGTGGGTGGCGGTATTTTCACCAAGGCGGCCGACGTGGGTGCCGACCTGGTGGGGAAGGTGGAAGCTGGTATTCCGGAGGATGATCCCCGCAACCCGGCCACTATTGCCGATAACGTGGGGGATAACGTGGGTGACGTGGCCGGTATGGGTGCTGACCTCTACGAGTCTTATTGCGGCTCCATCCTCGCCACCGCGGCGCTGGGTGCGGCGGCTTTCCGGGCAGAACCCGACGTGCAATTCAATGCCGTGCTGGCTCCCATGCTGATAGCCGCTTTCGGGGTTATCCTTTCCCTGCTGGGTATTTTCATGGTGCGCACCCGGGAAGGGGCTTCCCAGCAGCAGTTGTTGCGGGCCCTGGACAAGGGAATCAACTTCAGTTCCGTGCTTATCGTTGCCGCCAGTTTCCTCGTGGTCCACTTGCTGGGCTTGAGCTACTGGATATGCGGTTCCGTCATCGTGGGATTGCTGACGGGTATCGTGATCGGCAAGGCCACGGAGTATTACACCTCGCATGCTTATAAGCCCACGCGGGACATCGCCAAGAGTGCGGCCACGGGACCGGCTACCGTCATCATTAAGGGTATCGGTACGGGCATGATTTCCACGGCTATTCCCGTGTTTGCCATCGTGGTCGGTATTATTCTGGCCTTCCTGTTTGCCGCAGATTTTAATTTCTCGAACGTCTCCATGGGACTCTATGGCGTGGGTATCGCCGCCGTTGGTATGCTGTCCACCTTGGGCATCACCCTGGCCACGGACGCCTACGGGCCGATTGCCGATAATGCCGGCGGTAATGCCGAGATGAGCCAATTGGGCGAGGAGGTGCGCCATCGTACCGACGCCCTGGATGCTCTCGGGAATACCACAGCCGCCACCGGTAAGGGATTTGCCATCGGTTCGGCTGCCCTCACGGGATTGGCCCTGATTGCCTCCTATATCGAGGAAATCAGGATCGGTCTGACCCGGGCCGGCGAGCACGTGCTGACGATAGGAGAGCGGGTTGTCAACACGGTGGATGCCTCCCTGGCCGATTTCATGCACTATTACGATATCACCCTCATGAATCCAAAGGTGCTGGCCGGTATCTTCATCGGTTCCATGATGGCTTTCGTGTTCTGCGGCCTGACGATGAATGCCGTGGGACGTGCTGCCCAGAAGATGGTGAACGAGGTACGTCGCCAGTTCCGGGAGATTAAGGGGATTCTGGCCGGAACCGCCGAGCCGGATTATGCCCGTTGCGTGGAGATTTCCACCCGGGGTGCCCAACGGGAAATGGTATTTCCTTCCGTGCTGGCCATTATCGTTCCCATTGTCGTGGGCTTCGTTTTCGGCGTGTCGGGAGTGGTTGGTCTGCTGGCAGGGGGACTGGGGTCCGGTTTCGTGCTGGCCGTTTTCATGGCCAATGCCGGTGGGGCATGGGATAACGCCAAGAAATACATCGAGGAGGGTAATCTCGGGGGCAAGGGTTCCGACACCCACAAGGCCACGGTCATCGGCGACACGGTGGGCGATCCCTTCAAGGATACTTCCGGCCCAAGCCTCAATATCCTCATTAAACTGATGAGCATGGTGGCCATCGTCATGGCGGGCGTCACCTGTTTATTATGACACGGTAAAAGTTTATGCAAAAGATAAAAGCTGTCTTTAACTGGAGCGGGGGCAAGGATTCGGCCCTCGCCCTTCATAAGATTCTCCAGTCGGGCGAGTACGAGGTCATCGCCTTGTTGACGATGATTGATAAAAGGAAACGTTCCTCCTTTCACGCCATACCCTTGGCCTTGCTGGAACGTCAGGCGGAGAGTATCGGAATCCCGTTGCGGGTAGTGGAAACGGGTATTCCTGACGGGTTGTCGGATTATGCTGCTGTCACCCGACAAGCTGCCGCCCGTTTTCGGGAAGAGGGTGTTTCCGCCTTCATCTTCGGTGACGTGCCCCTGCATGATGTCCGGGTGTACCGGGAACAGATTCTCTCGCCGGAAGGCATTTCCGTCGTGGAGCCCTTGTGGCACCTGAGCCCGGAGCAGGTCATGGAGGAATATTTCACTTCTGGATTGCGGAGTGTTATTGTCACCACGACCGCCTCCGCCCTGGGAGAAGAATACGTCGGTCGTCCGCTTACCCGGGAACTGGTGGAGAGTTTTCCTCCCGGCGTGGATGTTTGTGGCGAAAACGGGGAATACCATACCTTCTGCCATGATGGTCCTCTTTTCTCGTTCCCCGTGCCTTTCCGCCTGGGGACGCCTTCCCCGGGACAGCTTTCCATTCGGCTTGCTGATGGCCGTGAGCAGGCATTCTCCTACTGGTACGCCGGTCTGGAGGCTTGAAGGAGGGGAGAGGGAAAGGCGGATGTTCCTACAAATAAAACGAGTGCGACTCAATGTTCTGGGTCGCACTCGTTTTTATATCGGATCACGCGGTTAGCCGCTTATTCCCATTCGATCGTGGCAGGTGGTTTGGAACTGATGTCGTAAACCACGCGGTTGATGCCCCGCACGTTGTTGATAATCCGGTTTGATACCCGGGCCAGGAACTCGTAGGGGAGGTGGCACCAGTCGGCTGTCATCCCGTCCGTTGATTCCACGGCACGTAAGGCAACCACGCTCTCGTACGTGCGTTCGTCGCCCATTACCCCGACACTCTTCACGGGCAGCAGGATGGTACCGGCTTGCCAAACCTGGTCGTAAAGCCCTTCTTCCTGCAACATGGATATGTAGATGGCATCGGCCTCTTGCAACAATCTCACCTTCTCCTTGGTGATTTCACCCAGGATACGGATAGCCAATCCCGGTCCCGGGAACGGGTGGCGATTCAGGAACTTGTCCGCCAATCCCAGGCTGCGGCCCACGCGGCGAACCTCGTCCTTGAACAGCAGGCGCAACGGTTCCACAACCTTCAGCTTCATGTAGTCGGGGAGACCGCCCACGTTATGATGCGACTTGATGGTCTGTGACGGGCCGTTCACGGATGATGATTCGATCACGTCCGGGTAAATCGTACCTTGTCCCAGCCATTTGGCATCCTTCACCTTCTTTGATTCGGCATCGAACACGTCCACGAATGTAGCCCCAATGATCTTCCGTTTCCGTTCCGGTTCTTCCACCCCCGCCAAACGGGAAAGGAACAAATCCCCGGCATCCACACCGATAACGTTCAATCCCAAATCCTTGTAATTCTCCATCACGGAAGTGAATTCATCCTTCCGCAACAAACCGTTGTCCACGAAAATACAGGTCAGGTTCGGTCCTATGGCCCGGTGCAGCAACATGGCAGCTACCGTTGAGTCCACACCGCCCGACAAGCCGAGGATCACCCGGTCATCGCCCAGTTTCTTCCGCAATTCGGTCACCGTCGTCTCGATGAAGGAATCCGGCGTCCAATCCTGGTGGCAACCGCACACGTCTACCACGAAATTACGCAACAGGGCCAATCCCTCCGTGCTGTGGTACACTTCCGGGTGGAACTGTATCCCGAAGGTCGTCTCGCCTCCCACGGCGTAGGCGGCATTCTCCACGTCGGCCGTGCTGGCCACTACCGTGTAGTTTCCGGGCAGGTGTTCGATCGTGTCGCCGTGCGACATCCATACCTGCGAATGCTGGCTGATGCCCTTGAACAGCGGGCAGGTTTTATCCACGAACGAGAGATTAGCGCGTCCGTATTCCCGCTTGTTGGAGGCCTTCACCTCGCCCCCGTAATAGTGAGCCAGGTACTGTGCCCCGTAGCACACCCCGAGGAGGGGCAACTGCCCCTTGATGGCCGACAGGTCCGGTCGCGGGGCCTTCTCGTCGCGTACCGAGAACGGGCTTCCTGACAGGATAACCCCTTTCACGCTCTCGTCCGGCGCGGGGAAACGGTTGTAAGGATAAATCTCGCAATACACGTTCAATTCCCTCACGCGTCGAGCGATAAGCTGCGTGTACTGGGAACCGAAATCAAGTATAAGAATCTTTTCTTGCATGAGTATCTTTAGTTTAATTCTACCGCGAATATAGGAAAAAAGTAGGTAGTATGGTGAATTAATATATATTAACGCACATTTATCATTTCCATAATTAAATATATTTCTTATATTTAGGCACGAAGTTTTGTAAAACAATCATTAAAAAATTGGAGTATTATGGATAACGCTATTTTTAAATTCCCCAAGCCCATGAATGAGCCGGTGAAAGCCTATGCCCCCGGGTCGAGTGAGAAAAAAGCCCTGAAGAGCGCCCTGGAACAACTCAGTTCCGAGGTGTGGGACATCCCCTTGATCATCGGCGGCAAGGAAATCCGTACCGGCAACACCGGGAAAGTTGTCATGCCCCATGACCATCACCACGTGCTGGCCACCTACCACAAGGCCGGCGAGAAAGAAGTGCAAATGGCTATCGACGCCGCCATGAAGGCGCACAAGGAATGGTCCGAGCTTCCTTGGGTGGAACGCGCTTCCGTGATGCTCCGCGTGGCCGAACTGTTCGCCACCAAATACCGCTACCTGCTGAACGCCTCCGTCATGCTTGGCCAGAGCAAGAATCCTTTCCAGGCCGAGATTGACGCTCCCTGCGAGCTGATAGACTTTCTGCGCTTCAGCACCTTCTACGCCGGGCAGGTGTATGCTGACCAGCCCTATTCCGACCCGGGCATACTGAACCGCATGGAGTACCGGGCCCTGGAAGGTTTCGTGTTCTCGCTCACGCCTTTCAATTTCACTTCCATCGCCTCCAACCTGAACATGGCTCCCGCCATGATGGGTAATACCGCCGTGTGGAAACCGTCGACCACGGCCTTGCACTCGAACTACTTGCTGATGAAAGTGTTCCAGGAGGCCGGCCTGCCCGACGGCGTGGTGAACTTCATCCCGGGACAGGGAAGCGTCATCGGTAAGGTAATCACCGCCAGTCCCGACCTGGCCGGATTCCATTTCACGGGTTCTACCGCCACCTTCAATACGCTCTGGCGCCAGATAGGGGAGAACCTCGGCCATTACAAGTCCTACCCGAAGATCGTGGGCGAAACCGGTGGCAAGAACTTCATCTTTGTTCATCCGTCCGCTTCACCCCTCGATGTGGCCACGGCCATCGTGCGCGGCGCCTTCGAGTACCAGGGACAGAAATGTTCCGCCGGATCCCGCGCCTACATCCCCTCATCCCTCTGGAAGGAAATCAGGGATAACGTGGGCGACATGCTCAAGGAAATCAAGATGGGTGACGTGCGCGACTTCACCAACTTCATCAATGCCGTCATCGACGAGGCATCCTTCGACAATATCATGAGTTACATCAATTATGCCAAGCAGTCGCCCGATGCCGAGATTGTCTTCGGTGGCAATGGCGACAAGTCCGTGGGTTACTTCGTCGAGCCGACCGTCATCCGGACCACCGATCCGTTCTTCAAGAGCATGGTCGAGGAGATATTCGGTCCCGTCATCACCATATACGTTTACGACGATGCCAAGTACGAGGAAACCCTCGCGCTCTGCGACCGCACCTCGCCCTACGGCTTGACCGGTTCCATCTTCGCCCGGGACCGTTACGCCATCGACAAGGCTTTCAACACGCTGCGCTACTCGGCCGGTAACTTCTACATCAACGACAAGCCTACCGGTGCCGTCATCGCCCAGCAACCCTTCGGCGGCTCCCGCGCTTCCGGGACTAACGACAAAGCCGGCGGTCCGTTGAACCTGATTCGCTGGACCAACCCGCGCTGCATCAAGGAATGCCTCGTTCCGCCTACAAGCTACGCCTACCCCTTCCTCGGGGAAGAATGACCTCTTGAAAAGGTATGCCGGCAATCGCCTACGGTCCGTCCGGCATACCCTTTTCCGACTACCTGAACATTTCAATCGACAAACTTTACATCATGCTGGACTTTAATAACACGGAGATTGCCTTCTCCGCCAAATCCGACGGTGAGCTGCAAAACGCTTACCGGCTTTTCAGCGTCATCGGTCATCCCGGGTTGGTGAAATGCGCCAAGGTGCTCACGGGCGTGGCCCTGAAAATACATTTCCCGCTCTCCTGGGCCGTGAAACCTACCCTCTACAAGCAATTCGTCGGGGGAGAGACGTTGCAGGACTGTGTACCCATCATCAACCACCTGCAGAAATTCAACGTCAAGACCACCCTCGACTATTCTGCCGAGAGCGAGCAGACTCCCGACGGGATACAGGCCACTTTCGAGGAAACCATCCGTTCGATAGATTTCGCCAAGGATAATCCCAACCTGGCCTACGCCGTGTTCAAACCTTCCACCATCACCACCGACGAGATTCTTGCCAAGGCTTCCGAGCGCCCGAACGAGATGACTGCCGATGACCGGTTCCATTTCAACGCGTTCCGCGAACGTTTTATGGCCCTTTGCACGCGGGCTTATGACAACAATGTCCGCGTCCTGGTCGATGCCGAGGACTACTGTTTCCAGGAGGCCATCGACCGCCTTACCGACGAGGCCATGCGCCTGTTCAATAAAAAAAGAGCCATCGTCTTCGCCACCCTCCAGATGTACCGTCACGACCGCATGCCCTACCTGCGCCGCATCCTGGATGACGCCACGGCCAACGGCTACATTGCCGGCGTGAAATTCGTCCGCGGCGCCTACATGGAAGCCGAGCGCGAACGGGCCACCCGAATGGGATACCCCGACCCGATATGCCCCACCAAGCAGGCCACCGACGAGAACTTCGATGCCGCCGTCCGCTTCACGGTCGAGCATCTCGACCGCTTCGAGATGTTCATGGGCACCCACAACGAGGAAAGCAACTACAAGCTTGCCCGCCTTCTTGACGAGCGAGGCATCGCCCGCGGCGACTCCCGCGTATTCTTCGCCCAGTTGCTCGGCATGAGCGACAACATCTCCTTCAACCTCGCCCGCGAGGGGTACAACGTCACCAAGTACGTTCCTTATGCCTCCGTGCGGGACGTGTTGCCCTACCTGCTCCGGCGTGCCGAGGAGAATACCTCCGTGGCGGGGCAGACCGGTCGAGAACTCCGTATGCTGAAAATAGAAATAGCCAGGCGTCGAAAAGCCTGACTGACTCCAAACCCGCCCTGGCGGGACGTTTTCATGTGTTTTGGCCCGGCAGGATTCCTGTCGGGCTTTTTTCCTGCGGGTCGTGCCGGTAGTGGCCCGTTTTTCCTGTCATTCCCCCGGGACTGGCATCTACACCCCGTGTCGGGAGTAGCCTCGCCCGGGAGCTTCCGCGGGGGTTATCCCCGTCCCCCGGCATGGAAAACGAAAATAGCCGGGTGCTTGTGTATGTCCGGGTGTTCGCCCCGCCATTCCTTCACAGTCCGGGTGCGTATCCACTCGTCGCCCGTGGTAATATCCCGGGCAATGGTGAGCCGCGTTGCCGGCGAAAGCACGGCCAGCATTTCCTCGAACAACTGCACGTTGCGGTACGGTGTCTCGATAAATACCTGCGTGCGGTCCTCCGCTGCCGACTGCCGCTCGTAAGCCCGCAGGGCCCGTGCCCGTTCACCCTTGTTCACCGGCAGGTAGCCGTTAAAGGCGAACCGCTGTCCCGTGCATCCCGAGGCAATCAGTGCCAGCAGGATGGACGACGGCCCCACCAGCGGCACCACCTCCACCCCGTGACGGTGCGCCAGTTCCACCAGCTCCGCCCCCGGGTCGGCGATACCGGGGCATCCCGCCTCCGAGATCACCCCCACGTCGCCCTCGTCGAGATAGGGGAGAATGGCCTCCACCTGCCGCTGGTCCGAATGCTCGTTCAGGTCGAGGAACGTCAGCTCGTCGATCACGATCTCCCGGTCCAGCTGCTTGAGATAGCGCCGCGTATTCTTCGCGTTCTCCGTGGCGAACACTTTTATCGTCTTGATGCGCTCGCGCACCCCGGGCGGGATCACCCCCTCGATGGTCCCGTCACCCAGCACGTTCGGTAACAAATATAATTTTCCCATGTTTCACCTCCTTATGGCCGCGTAATACCTTCTTTTTGTGCCCGTTCCTCCATGCGCTTGATGCGCGTGTCCAGGTCGGGATGCGTGGAGAACAACTGGTTCAGGAAATTCATCCCGCTGGCCCCGTTCGACTCCTCCAGCTCCTTCAGCTTGCGGAACGACATGGCCATCGCCCAGGGATTCTTCCCGGCCTTCTGCAGGAACTCGTAGCCGTAATCGTCCGCTTCCTGCTCCTGTTTCCGCGAGTAGCGGGCATTCACCAGCGCCTCGCTCAGCTCGCCCAATTGTGAATCGGTCAACCGGGCAGCCTTGTCGCCCGTCATGGCGATACCGTCCTTCAGCGCCGATGTCAACAGCGAGGTCTGGAACCCCCTTTTCGTGTCGCGGTGAGCCACGTGCCCGATCTCGTGCCCGATGACACCCAGCAACTCCTCGTCCGTCATGATGTCCATCAGCGCCGAGAACACCCGCACGCTCCCGTCAGCGCAGGCGAAAGCGTTCACTTCCTTCACGTTGTACACCTTGAAATTCAACGCCACGCCCTCGGCGTCTCCCAATCCCTCGGTCAACTTCCTCAACCGCTTCGTGTAGGGACTGTCCTCCCCGCACACCACGTTCGTCGAGTCCATCCACGCGACGTATTCCTTCACGTACGCCGCCAGCTGTTCGTCATTCAGCGTCACGGCCTGGGCCACCTTCTGTGCCCCGCTCAACGCCTTCTTCAGGTTAAACTGCGCCATCACCGGCCCGGCCAGGCACACGCCCAGCAGCCCGACGGCCACCTTCAAAAAAAATCTTTTCATCATTCCTTTACAAATAAACGTGTTACAACCCGGCACCCCCGTTCCCCGGCGGGAAATCACGCGGGTACTGCGACACGAAGGTACGAATAATCTCCCACTAATCGAAATCCCCACTCCCGATTCCTCTCACCACGTCACCCGGAAACACCGCGAGGGGGAATAGGCCGTCCCGTCCTCCCGCTCGAAGAACAGGTACACGTGCGCCGCTTGTCCCTGTCCCGGATCGAGCGTGAACTCGCCCTGCCCGTCACCCCGCGTGCCGCTCACCCCGGGCACCAGCCGCGCGCTCATCGGGCTCGTGTCGTACAGCACGCCCACCAGCAGGCGATCTGTTGCGGCCGCCGTCACGCCATCCCGTTCCTCCACCCACGAGGCCCGGAACCTCCCGTCGCCCAGCGACTCCACGGCAATCTCCCACGGCAGCAGCAATTCCCCGTCCGAGAACCGGAACCCCATCGGGTCGGCCATCCGTCCCTCGCCGTCGATACACCCGTGGTTCGCCCGGTGGAACAGGTTATGCGGCATCATCCCCGCCCGTTTCGCCGCCAGCCGCCAGATGTCCGGCGACACCTTCTCGCGGAACCATTTGTACAGCATCTGCATGGCATAGAATCGTTCGGAGGAAGCCCGCTGCTTCTCGCTCCGGGGACTCCGTTTCTTTTCCCCGGTCACGGACACCCTCCGGGCGTACGTTTTCCCGTTGTACGAGTAATAAATCATGTTGCCCACGCGTCCGTGGAGCATTCTGCCTGCCGGATCGGTAATTTTCATATCTTTTTTTGTTTCGTGTTATACCTCGTGTTTATCCCGGGAATCCCTTCCTTCCATCCGCCCCGTATCCTCCCCCTTTCCTCCCTCTATTCCCCTTGTTACAAAGGTAAGTAAATTAGTTTTCAAAAGCAATTAATACCCTATTAAAATAGGAAGTGAATAGGAGATGGTTAGGAAGTGGTTCGAATGTGGAGCAGTTGAGAAGGAGAGGAGATATAGCCCCGGGCCGAGGGAAATGGGAGAAGGGGAGAACCCTCTTCGCGGGAGAGCGTTTCGGGGAAAATCCCAGGCAATGTTCCGTGGAAATGGTGGTGCGCGAGAGTTAATGAACGAGTATTCCAGTGAATGTCAACGGGGCCAAGGATTATATGGCTTTGAGGCGAGAAGTATTGAAATTAAAGTAAAAACAACATGAGTAAGAGTAATTTATCAAAAGACGGTATGAAAAGTAGCCTTACTGGAGCTGCTTTTATCAACCCCAATCCCCGTAAAAAAGAAACGGTCCGGCCAAGACGGAAAAGTAACTGGCGCTATGAATCCTCATGTACCGTCATTCGAACTTTCCTTTCGTTAGTTCCTCTTTCAGGAAAGCGAACACATAATGGCAACTTTGATGATAGAAATGTGTTCGTTCATCCATTACTTTTCGATAAGTTTCTGAATTGAAAACCGTGGTAAGTGCCTCTTCCATAGTCATCTCGCTGTTTTGTTCAGTCAGCAGGGCGGCAAGGTTCTTTATCATATCCGCCATCATTTCCGTTTTCTCGCTCATATCCTTTTCAATAGTTTAATGGCACGTTCCGTGCCGAAGAAATATTGAAAGGTTACACCTTTCATGTATTGCAGGTTGCGTACAAGTGTGGGAAGGTCTATCGAATGGTTCTCGTATCGCCACAATTGCACACCTACTCGGTCGTTGGCTATGGGACCAATAACCACGTCATATTCATGTACAGGTTTTTCGAAGGGATTGTTCCGATTTAGTAGAATGAATTTTGCCCATTCTTCAGAATAGCCGTCAAAACGGAGTACACTTAGGTCGTTCAAGGCATCGTCCTCAACAAGGTAGCTTTGAACAATTGGACTGCCGATCTCCAATTGTTCAACTTTTACTTGCGCCATGTTCAAAGCCTGTTCATACTCCGCGGATAAGTAGAATCCACGTCCAAAATCTTTGTTCGGTTTCGATTTCAGCAAATCTATCCTATCGAAATCCTTGTTTGTTCCATGATAAAGTTTCATACCAATGCTCCTCCATGACGATGACAATACTCCGCGATGTCGTCCACCATTGAGGCAAACGACTGTGTATGCACATACCCGTAGTTGCGGTCTATGAAATCTATTCCTTTATAGCGACTCAGGTAGTTGAAAGCCTGTTTCATCGTTAGTCCGTACTTGCGCCCGAACTCAAGGATGAAAATGACTGTCCATTCCAGTTTGTCCTTTATATTATATTCCATCGTGATATTCTTTAGACCTTTTGTGCAAAGGTAACAAAAACCGTTGTAAATCTGTATGAAGAGCAAGAGAATTATTGCTTGTCACAGTAAAATCATTGTTGATTTCTCCGCAAATGGATTACAGTTTGGAAAAGGATATTTCAACGTGTTTGGAAAGATGGACATAAAAAGTTAATTTTGTAATGATATGTCTGAAAATGGTGGATTTATAATTTATTGTTATGGATTTCCTTGAATCTCAAAAAATAATTGAAGCTCGTTCAATTCGCCTCGCGTCACGGGAATGTGAACTTTTGAATGATTTCCCGGAAACGTTGGTTGTGTACCTAGAAACAGAATATTCCCCTGTTTTACACCATTTTATTCAAAGAAATTTATCTGCCTTGGAAGGTTTATACAAAAAACGGGAACAGGATTTTGTGTTTTTACCAAGTTTGTTGCAGGATATTACAGCTATTCTTCCCCGTTTACACCCGGGAATAAAGATAGATGAAAATGTTGACTCAAGGAATATTACCACGCTCGTAACCGGTAAACTGTTTGAAGAACTGGGTGTCCCGGAGGAAAGGCAGGGAGGGATGTTGTTGACGCGGGCGGTCAAGGGAGGAGTCCGTGATTCAGGCAGTAAGTTGGCGGATTTCATGCTCACGCCATTTTGGAGCAAGGAAGAGGGAATCCCGGCGCAAGATTTTTTCGAGTGCCATGCTTCGTTGAGTAGGGTTAAGATTAATCACCCGTTTCAACATAATTGTATTAGTTTGTTGCCTCTTGATTATGAAGAACCAGAGGAACCCAAGGAACCGGAAGGACGTTTTGCTCACGAGGTCGCGCAAATTGTTTCCGAGATAGACGAGAGGATCAAGTTGTTGAAAAAGAAAGGGTTGTTCAATTTGTTGACAGAAACAATAGCACCGATGCTTTTGCCGGATTTGAGCCGTTTACGTGTCACGGATGATTTCAAGATATTTCTTACCGATTACCAGAACATGGAAGTTGAGATGAATCCGTTATCCAAAACCGTGTATTTCCTTTTTTTACGGCATCCGCGAGGTATTTTCTTGAAGCATTTGTCTTTTTACCGGGATGAATTGGCCGAGATTTATAAATTATTATCGGGAAGAAGTAGCCTGGATGACATGCTTGAAAGCGTGAAACGTCTCTCGGATCCGTCAGATAATTCCATTTACGAGAAATGTTCTCGTGTCAAACGGGCGTTCTTGAAAAACTTATCTGATGATATTGCCCGCAATTACTATATATCCGGGGCAATAGATCACCCTAAGTCTATAGCGTTAACCGCGTCTTTAATTGAATTGCCGGAAGCCTTGAGGAATATCCCTGTTTCAAAGTTCGCCCAAGAGATGAATGATTTGAACCACGAAATAGAGTTGTGGAAGTTGTGGGAGATGTATCATTAAATTGCTTTGCAAGACTTGCAAAAACGAGAATACGTGAGAGAGGTGTGTTATTTTTGCTTTTGATATAAACAGTCACCCGATAAAGTTTGTACTGTATTGAAAATTGTTTATATTTGTTGAGTCATCGGGGAGGTGATTCCTTTGGTGGCGGACATATTGAATAATAAAGCGTTTAGGCTTATCCTTTACTGGAAAATCGCCAAAATTTTTAGTGTAGAGGGGATAGCAGTACGAACGTTCATGCTTGCCGTGTACACGATTACGTGATATATGGTTCGCGTGGGTGACTGTTTATTTCTATACGGGTGTTTGGCGATACCTCCAGTAGATAAACGACAAGTTCCCACGCTTTTTTGTTGTATTAACCTGCCTGTTCCGGGAATTTCGGGCAAGATGAAATGTCGTGATATTATTGATTCGAGATATAATGTTTATAAACTGTAAATAATATATTTATTTTAATAAATTGTTGTCTAATAAATTGTTGTTAAAATGATGAATAATTTTTTTTCGCTATTTTCTACACTTTTTGCAGCCATTGAAGGCGATATCAAAGTGCGAGATGATATTTTTTCTGCAGCTACTAATGGAGATCCTGATGCACAAATTCAAGCAGGATTATTGGTATTAAAGGATTCGAATAGGTATGATTTTGGAATTGCTTGTTTACTACAAGGTCTTGAAACAAAAGAAGGAGTAGAAATAGAATTTTTGGTAGATGGAATCAAACGTTTTATGGAAACACTAATTTTTCATGATCTTGAAAAGAAGGTCGATATTTTGAATGAGTTACATTCATACATAGAGGAAAAGGATAGTGTTGCTGTATATTTGCTTGCTTCGTATTATGAAGATTATTGTGAAGAAGTACACGGTCAAGAATTCTCTGCCAAACTTTATGAAATGTGTTGTACATGGGGATATGTTCCTGCAATGTATAAAATGTCTGTGTATTATGATGCTGTAAGAGATGATATTAATATGTGTTTCTATTGGTTGTTTAAGGCTATTGAGAATGAGAAAAAAAATGGTGAACGTGGGTGGTGGATAATCAAGGCTATAATTGCTAAAATGGGAATAGAAAGTTTTATTGGAGCATTACAAATATGTGCTCAAGATGAGTGTATTATAGCTCAATTCCTATTAGCTCAATGCTATGTAAATGGTGATATACTAAGATATAGTGAAGAGAAAACATCATATTGGTTGGATAGACTATCAAGGCATTCTAATACAGCAGAATGTATTCATCGAGAATACTTAAATATGAAAGCATATTTACCTTTTGAGATTTCTATAATTGTTGCAAAAAGATAAATTATGAAAGTTGAAGAGATACGTTTAAACAATAAATAGTTTTAAAGTTATTGACAATAGTACGACAAGATTTTTTAATAATTAATATTTTAAATATTTACTTTATGGATTTACATAATTTTATTTTCTATAGTACTTCCCATTATCGTTTTGAAAAAGGGGTTAAAGTTAGTGGAGGCGCTGCTAAGCGTGCAATAAAAATTGAGGATAGTATATCTGGTAATAAAGGTTATTCTGTAACAATTTTTGATCTGGAGCTGAGTTCTACGCTACGATATGATAAAGTTTCTATGTCAACAAAACCCATGGAGGTTATATCTTCTTCTCCGTCAGAAACAAAAATGAGAGGATGGGGAATATATACAGTCCCATTAGTCGGTATTCAAATTCCTTTTTCTAATTATGGATTAACTATCCTACATCCTGATGGGCATGTAAAAGAAATCATTTTGCACTTATACGATAGAAATATAATGATTGTTTATAAAGCTTGATTTGTTAATATGGAATTTGACGAAATACTATTGGCTGCTCGTGCTGGTGATGCAAATGCTCAATTCGAATTAGCTAGTTTTTGGCTTGTACGTGAAAATTACGAAAATGCCATAATGTGGTACAAATTAAGCGCAGAACAAGGACATATTGATTCACAATATTCTTTAGGAGCTTATTATCATAATAATGGAGAAGATGAACTTTCCTTTTTTTGGCATGAAAAAGCTGCAATGCAAGGAGATGCTGAATCCCAGAATATAATTGGTGAATATTACTTAGATGGAACTGGGGTTATGCAAGATGAAATAAAAGCTGTATTTTGGTTTAAAGAAAGTGCGAAGCATGGTAATTCAATGGCTATGTTCCATCTAGGAGAGTGTTATTATAAAGGACGAGGAGTTGAAGCTGATACAATAACAGCTATTGATTGGTTGAAAAAAGCTGAAGCGCATGGTGATCCTGATGCAAGAAAAGCTTGGGTTCAATTATATTATGATCCTTCAATTTCAGTGATGGATCGTTTTCTTCGAGTAAAACCATTTAATGAATACATGATAGATAATAATTTGTAAATCTAAATAGAAGAATGTTATGTATGAATATGGAAAAATGAGTATTAGCGAATTAAAAATAGAGTTGAATAAATATACTCCGTGTACATCTGCAAAATGTTCAACCGATCCACGTAATGAATATGCTTGGCGTCTTTGGTTAGGAAAAGGTGTTCCTCAAGATAAAATGGAAGCATTTGTTTATTTCAAAGAAGCTGCTGATCATGGGCATGAGGGAGCACAATATAAAGTTGGGTATTGTTATTATACAGGAGAGGGAATCCCCCAAAATTTTGAAAAAGCTATGAAGTATTTTATGCGATTACTTCAGAAACATTCTTATACTCAGGTAGCTAATCTTTGGATTGGAAAATGTTATTTGAAAATAAAACAAAGGAACGAAGAAAAAGCTATAGAATGCTTTAAGAAAGTTGCAATGGATAATCGTGTTTCAACTTTAGAGATTGATAGCAAAAGTGAGGCTCTGTTGCTTTTAGGTATTTGTTATTATAAAGGTGTGTTTGTAGAAAAAGATTTTAATAAGGCATTTGATTATTTAGAACAAGCAGCGATACATAATAATGATGCTCGATATTATCTTGCAGAGTGTTATCACAAAGGAATTGGGACTCAAATAAATTTGGATATGTACAGATTCTGGTTGACTAAGTGTTTAGAAGAATCGATGAAAATATCTAAACAAAATATTAATGATGTATTAGGGATAAAAACACCGGATGACTTAATCTGTTAATTTATAATTAACTTGTTAGAGAATAAATAGATATAATTAAAGGTAGAGTAAAATTATTTATTCGCTACGTTAATGTTTTACCGGATTTCTGGTTAATATTATTTATAACGATTACGGTTTGGGTGTGTTTTGTTTCATTAATGAGAGTTTAAAAATTTCAGAGGGGAAAGAACAGTGATTAGTGATCGGATACGGTAAGATTTTACTAGGGACGGTGGTTTTTATAGTGGTGGTTTTGAAAGTTAGTGCCACGGGCTTTTCTCGCGAGGTGGGGGAAAGCGTGGCAAGAAAGGCGTGAAGACAAGGTTTCGGGGATGACGTGAAGGGTGAGATTCGGGAATTTCGAGTCTCGCCGTTTTTCGCATGAAAAGTTTTGACCTTCTCCCGGTATTAGTCCATGATTGATATCGGTTGTGATGTTGATGGTAGTATTGATGATTGTGCCGATGTTTATGATCGAAAAGGTGGTTTTGACGTGATTTTTACTGGTGCCGATGGTGATGCTTGTGTTGATAGTGTTTGTTTAAATGGTTGTACTTATAATACTGATAATGAGAGTGTAAGTTTGAAGATTTTTCGAGGTTTTTGTTGGATGGTATGAAAGAATGTCATATTTTTGGCTCATGAAGAAGTTCTTTGAAAGATTTACTTTTTCCGGAGGAACCCACGGGGCTGGTGCATGAGCTTAAAAATTTAAACTCGTGCCTAGACCGGCATTGGAATCATTCGTTTTATATAAATAAAACGTGCGTTGACGAATGAGTGCTTATATTTTTATTGTTACACAAAAAGATATTTTCTATGATAAAAATTAAAAGAAAGGAGGTATTTGGCTTATGGGCAAAATAAATCCTAATTTAACCGGTTTTTTCCAGGGAAAAGTGGGAAAAAACGTTTATTACGTGGTAAATGACACGAATTTCGTGAGAACCCTGAGTGAAAAAAAGAGGGAGAAGTTCGAGGAGGGGCAGTTGAAGCAACAGGCCAAGATTGCGCTTCTCGGACAATTGTCCGGTGTGTTGAAAGAGACCACGAGGATGGGGTTCCCGGGTGTCCATAATCACTCGAATGAGTTCGTCAGTGCGAACATGGAGCGGGTGACGGTGGAACAGGAACCGGAGTCCGGTAGATGGATCGCCACGGTGGATTACGCGAGTTTACTCGTGTCGAGAGGACGGTTGATGCCTGTCGTCGTGAGCGCATCGAGCGAGGAAGGCAGTATCGCGTTTTCTGTCACGGGTATGAGCGAAGAGTTCGGTTTGAGCATGGATGACTTGGTTTTCGCCAGTTTTATGGACGAAATGCGGTTGTTCTCGTGGAGGGTCAGCCTTGGAACGAGGGGTGAGGGTGGAATCAAGACCGTTACTGTTCCTTCGTTCTGCAGCCTGGAGAATCTGCACGCTTACGTGTTTACCGTGAGTAAGAACGGGAAAGAGGTTTCGACCTCCGTTTACTTGCCGTTGAATTGATATTGTACGGGGTATCGCCTTGGGGCGGTATCCCGTATTTTTTTACCGGAATTTCACGGGTGGGGAAGCGAGGTTGTCGGGGGATAATTTTATATTCGCGTAAGTAATGTTAGCGTGAAGAAATGATGAAAGTGACTATACTGGGGAGCGGGACGTCGCAAGGGGTGCCGGTGATAGCGTGCGATTGCGAGGTGTGCCGCTCGACGGATAAGCGGGACAAGCGGTTGCGCTGTTCGGCGATGATCGAGATCGGGGATCGGAAGATAGTGATTGATGCCGGGCCGGATTTCCGGTACCAGATGCTGAGGGCCGGGGTGAAGGACGTGAGGGCCCTGTTGCTGACGCACGAGCATAAGGATCATATCGGGGGGCTGGATGATATCCGGGCGTTCAACTGGGTGAAGCAGGGGAAGGTGGACGTGTACAGTAACCGGCGGACGGTGGAGGCCGTGAAGCGGGATTACGCCTACGCTTTCGAGGAGGTGAGGTATCCCGGGGTGCCGGATATGGATTTGCACGTGGTGGGGGAGGATCCCTTTTATATTGACGAGGTGGAGGTGGTGCCGCTGACGGTGATGCATTACAAGTTGCCCGTGACGGCTTTCCGAATAGGTGGTTTCGCCTATATCACGGATGCCAATTATATCCCGGAGGAAGGGATGCGGAAGCTGGAAGGGGTGGAGTGCCTGGTGATTGACGCGTTGAGGAGGGAGCGGCATTTGTCGCATTTCTCGCTGGAGGAGGCGCTGGAGGTGATCCGGCGGTTGGGAGTGAAGCGGGCGTTTCTGACGCATGTGGGACACCAGATGGGATTGACCCGGGAGGTGGAGCGGACGTTGCCGGCCAACGTGCGATTGGCGTACGACGGGCTGACGTTCGAGGTGTGAGGAGCGCGAGATCCTCGGGTGAAGCGAATACTGGTTTACCGATGAATTAACGAATTTGTAAATTTGATGTCATGGAACGGTTTAATGTGTTTAATTGCTCGAACGTGCTGATTGGTAGTTATTTCACGGATGACGTGGGATGCGCTCACGAGAATAGGGAACACACGCTTATTTATCTGTGTTCCGGACACCTGGAAATAGAGGAACGTGGCGAGAGGACGGTGTTGTCGCCGGGGGATTGTGCTTTCATGCGGCGGGATAACCGTATGTGGTTGCACAAGAGTTGTGAAGGGGGAAAACCTTATCATTCTATCGTGTTGAAGTTCTCGAAGGCTTTCCTGAAGGAGTTTTACCTGAAGACGCTGGACCGGGAGTTGGTCCCGCTGGATTCTCGACGGGAGAAGTTGAGCTTGAGGTTGTTGCCCAGGAATAGGCCGGATATCCGTTCGCTGTTTGAATCTGTAGTTCCTTATTTCGAGGCGGAGAAACAACCATCGGAAGAGGTGTTGAAATTGAAGATGGTGGAGGGGGTATACGTTTTACTTAACACGGACCGGAATCTTTACGCTTCCCTGTTTGATTTCGTGGACCCGTGGAAGATTGATATCCTGGATTACCTGAACGAGAATTACACGTGTGATCTTTCGCTGGAGGAGATCGCGAGTTACACGGGACGTAGCCTGGCGACGTTCAAGCGGGATTTTGCCAAGGTGAGCGACCTGTCCCCGCGCAAGTGGATTATCAGGCGGCGTCTGGAGGCTGCCCGGGATTTGATCATGGCGGGGAAAAAGACGGTGACGGAGGCGTGTTTTGAGGTGGGATTCAAGAATCTGTCGCATTTCTCGAGGGTTTACAAGGAAGTTTACGGGGTATCCCCATCCTGGTATGAGCCGTGTGGCAAAGTGATTTGAGCCGTGTAGCAAAGCGGAAAGGGGAATGGTTTCTTATCTTCGCGAGTGAGGAGGTTGGATTTGTGTCGTGAAATGTTTAATTAAAAATGACTCGATATGAAGATAAGGTTTGTTTCTATGGTTTTATTCTTAATTCTAATATTCCCAATTATGGCAGAATCACAAGTAAAAATTAAGCAGACGGCGGGACGTGATGGATTGGGAGAGTTCGCACCCGAGTTCGCTCGACTGAACGATGATGTTCTTTTCGGGGAGGTGTGGAGCCGTAATGATCTTCTTTCTCTCCGTGATCGGTCTATCGTAACTGTTGTGGCGTTGATGGCACAAGGGTTGACGGATTCTTCGTTTAGGTATCACCTGGAGTCGGCGAAGAAGAACGGGGTGACAAAGACGGAGATTGCAGAGATATTGACGCACGCGGCGTTCTATGCGGGATGGCCGAAGGCTTGGGCGGCGTTTCGTATGGCAAAAGAGGTGTGGACGGAGGATGTGGATTCGACCACGACCGGTTCTCTGGAGGCTTACGCCCGGACGATTATGTTTCCTGTCGGTAAACCGAACGAGGCTTACGCCAAGTATTTCGTGGGGCAGAGTTACCTGGCCTCGATTGTTGCCGGTGAAGTGCCCGTGGCAAATGTCACGTTTGAACCGGGATGCCGTAATAACTGGCACGTGCATAAGGCAAGCAAGGGAGGAGGACAGACGCTGGTATGCGTGGGTGGACGCGGTTATTACCAGGAATGGGGCAAGAAACCGGTAGAGTTGCATCCTGGTGATGCTGTCTATATTCCGGCGGGGGTGAAGCATTGGCACGGTGCCGCACCTGACAGTTGGTTTTCGCACCTTGCAGTGGAAGTTCCCGGTGAGGATTGCAGTAACGAGTGGCTGGAACCGGTGACTGATGAAGAGTATTCTAAATTGAAATGATATGAAACACGTAATTTTAATCATGATGAGTCTTATTTGTTTTAGTTGGTCGTTGAAGGCGCAGCAGGGTGCTGATTCTAGCGCACGGGTGGAGAACAAGAGGGTTCTCGTGGCTTATTTTTCCTGTACCGGTACAACGGAAAGGGTGGCAGATACGATAGCCAAGGCGATAGGCGGAAAACTTTACCGGATAACCCCGGCGAAGCCTTACACGGCGGCGGATCTTGACTGGAACGACAAGAAAAGCCGGAGTTCCGTGGAGATGGGTAAGGATGATTCCCGACCGGAACTGGGAGGTGAGCCTATCGAGGTGAAAGATTATGATGTGATTTTCCTGGGGTACCCGATATGGTGGAATTTGTGTCCCCGTCTGGTCAACACGTTTATCGAGAAGTATGGTTTTGCCGGTAAGACGGTTATCCCGTTCGCCACATCGGGAGGAAGTTCAATCACGAATAGCGTGAAGGACCTGATGAGACGTTACCCGAAGGTGACGTGGAAGGAGGGAAGGTTGTTGAATGGTGGCCGAGGACAGGCGGCCGAATGGGCAAAACAGGTCATCGAGAAGTGAATGACGCGAGAGCGGGAATGGAGCCGTTCCCGGAGTGAATAAATGGATAGATGTTTCGTGAAAAGCCTTGTAACGAGAGTTGCAGGGCTTTTCTGGCGTTTAGGTTGTTTTTCCCGGAGGCGGCGGGATTTGCTTCAATCGATTGCTTTTTAATGTATTGAACGAGGAAAGGGGAGTGTGGGATTCGGAATCTTTGCCGGGATTGCACTTTATTGTCCAAATTTTGCCGTTTTTTTGCGAGTTCTTTATATATTTGTGGAATTTTGGTGAGGTAGTGAAAATTAGCTACAATTCACTAGAATATAATTGATTAATGGAGTTAAAGAATTATAGAGTAAATGGAAAACGGCGGAGAAAAAATTATCAAGATTAATATCGAGGAGGAGATGAAGTCATCGTATATCGATTACTCGATGTCGGTGATCGTGTCACGGGCGTTGCCTGACGTGCGGGACGGGTTGAAACCGGTACAACGGCGCGTGTTGTTCGGGATGAGCGAGTTAGGGGTTACTTCCGGTAAGCCGTTCAAGAAATCGGCGAGAATCGTGGGAGAGGTGCTCGGAAAGTATCACCCGCATGGGGATAGTTCCGTGTACATGGCAATGGTGCGTATGGCGCAGGATTGGTCGTTGCGTTACCCGCTGGTGGACGGACAGGGAAATTTCGGGTCCGTGGACGGGGATAGCCCGGCTGCCATGCGTTACACGGAGGCCCGTCTGATGAAGATCACGGAGGATACGCTGGCGGACATGGATAAGGATACGGTGGATATGGTGCCGAACTTTGACGAGTCGCTGAAGGAGCCGAGCGTGTTGCCCACGCGGATCCCGATGTTGCTGGTGAACGGTGCTTCCGGTATCGCGGTGGGTATGGCCACGAATATGCCGCCTCATAATATAGGGGATACGGTGGATGCCATCTGTGCCTATATTGATAATAATGATATAGAGATCGATGATTTGATCCGGATTATCAAGGCCCCGGATTTCCCGACGGGAGGTTCCATCTACGGATACAGCGGGGTGAAGGAGGCTTATCACACGGGACGCGGGCGTATCGTGATTCGCTCGAAGACGTCGATCGAGACGACGCCGAACGGACGGGAGAAGATTATCGTGCACGAGATCCCGTACATGGTGAATAAGGCGGAGTTGATCTCGCGTATTGCGGACCTGGTGAACGAGAAGAAGATTGATGGTATCTCGAATATCAATGACGAATCGGACCGTAGCGGTATGCGTATCGTGATTGACCTGAAGAAGGATGCCATCGCCAACGTGGTGCTGAACACGCTGTTGAAGCACACGGCATTGCAGACTTCTTTCGGGGTGAATAATATCGCGCTGGTTCACGGGCGGCCGAAATTGTTGAACTTGAAGGATTTGATCCGCCTGTTCGTGGAACACCGCCACGAGGTTGTCGTGCGGCGTACCCGTTTCGAATTGAAGCAGGCCGAGGATCGGGCACATATCCTGGAGGGATTGATTATCGCCAGTGATCATATTGACGAGGTTATCCGTATTATCCGGGCTTCCAAGACCCCGGACGAGGCAAAGACGAATTTGATGGAACGGTTCAACCTCACGGAGGTGCAGGCTCGGGCTATCGTGGAAATGAGATTGAGACAGTTGACCGGTCTGGAACAGGATAAGTTGCGTGCCGAGTACGACGATATCTTGAAGTTGATACAGCATTTGAAGGATATCCTGGCAAGCGTTGAGTTGCGGATGAATATTATCAAGGAGGAATTGCTGGAGGTTAAGGCCCAGTATAATGACGAGCGGAAGACGGATATCGTGTACGCTTCCGAGGAGTTTAACCCGGAGGATTTTTATGCCGATGAAGAGATGGTCATCACGATCTCGCACATGGGGTATATTAAACGTACTCCTTTGACCGAGTATAAGGTGCAGAACAGGGGAGGGGTTGGTTCCAAGGGTTCCGCCACGCGGGAAGAGGATTTCCTGGAACACATGATTACCGCCACGATGCATAACACGATGTTGTTCTTCACGGAGAAGGGAAAATGCTTCTGGTTGAAGGTGTGGGAAATCCCGGAAGGAACGAAACAGTCCAAGGGACGTGCCATCCAGAACGTGCTGAATATCGAGCCGGATGATAAGGTGAAGGCCTATATCAACACGCTTGATTTACGGGATGTGGATTATATTAATAGTAATTATATCGTGCTTTGCACGAAGAAGGGTATCGTGAAGAAGACAACGTTGGAGGCTTATTCTCGTCCGAGAACGAACGGGGTGAATGCTATCACGATCCGGGAAGGAGACCAGTTGCTGGATGCCAAGATGACGAATGGCGATGATGATATTATGATTGCCGTGAAGTCGGGTAAGGCTATCCGTTTCCCGGAATGCAAGGTGCGGCCGATGGGTAGAACAGCTTCCGGAGTTATTGGTATCACGATGGATACCGAAGATGACGAGGTGGTTGGCATGGTGTGCGTGGAACCGGGAAAAGCAGATATCCTTGTCGTATCGGAAAATGGTTTTGGAAAACGTTCAAGCATCGAGGATTACCGTGTAACGAACCGGGGTGGTAAGGGTGTGAAAACGATTAATATGACGGAAAAAACGGGAAGTCTGATCGCTTTGCTGGATGTGACGGATGAAGATAACCTGATGATTATTAATAAATCCGGGTTGACTATCCGTTTGGATGTATCCACGTTGCGAGTAATGGGACGTAATACGCAGGGAGTGAAGTTGATAAACTTGAGAAATGAGGATGCTATCGCGGCCGTGGCTAAGGTATCGGCGGCCAAGGAGGAGGAAGAAACTCAAGGTGAAATGGAGGGAGAAAGCGCAGTTGTTGATAATCAAGAAAATAATGAACATATTTAACTGAAACACAAATTTTAAATCTATGAGAAAACTATCTTTAATTATTGCATTATTGCTTTGCTCTCATTTGATGTTTGCTCAAAAGGGTAAAGTGATGTCGGCAACCAGTTTCTTCACGCAAGGGAAATTGGACAAAGCCAAAGAGTTGATTGATGAAGCTATCACACACGAGAAATGCGTGAATTGGTCTAAGGCTTATTTCGTTAGAGGTCAGATTTATCAGGCCATCTATGAATCACAGGATTCCGTGTTGAAAAAGAAATTGAACATTGGTGAGTCTCTGCCTCTTGTGTGGGAATCATACAAGAAAGCCATGGAACTGGATGAGAAGAATAAACTTGAAAAAGATATCAAGGCTCAAACAGCTAACCTGGTAATTGACTTCACGAACGAAGGAGTTGTTATGTACAATTCCGAGAATTACAAGAAGGCATTGGAAAATTTCAAAACCGTATTGGAAATCCATGCTTCTCCAGTGGGAACACAAAAAGTGGATACGGCTGTGATATTTAATGCCGGTGTTGCCGCTCAAAAATGTGGAGATTTGGATCAAGCAATCGAGTTTTACAAGCAATCTCTGGCTTTGGATTATGAAGCAGGTAGAACTTATGCCATGTTGGCCAATATCTTGATTGGACAAAGTAATAAGGCAAAAGAAAGCGGAGATACCGTGAAAGCTAAAGCTATTCAAGAAGAAGCTGTAAAATATTTGCAAGAAGGTAACGCCCGTTTCCCAGAGGATGAGTATATGCTTATCGAGTTGATAAACTATTACTTGATGGGAGATGAGCCGGCTAAATCAGAGCAATATTTGGATGCTGCCATTAAATTGCAACCTAATAATGCTAATTTCTACCGCGCTAAAGGAACCTTGTACGAGAAAATAAACCAAGTAGATAAAGCTGAGGCCATGTACATCAAGACTTTGGAATTGGATCCTCAAGATTTTATTTCTCAATATAATTTGGGTAATATCCAATTAAACAAGGTGATTGAAGAGCATAAAAAAGTTAATGATATTACAGATAACAAAAAATACAATGCTGCATTGGAAGATATCATGACTCAATATGAGGCTGTAATCCCTTATTTTGAAAGAGCTCTTGAATTGAAGCCGGATGACAAGAACACGTTGACAACCTTGAAAGAATTGTATTTCCGTTTGAGAACAAGAAATGCTGAGTATCAACAGAAATATGATGATACAATGGCAAAATTAAATGGTCTATAATCAAATGACTGAAATAAATGGAAAGCAGGAGAGAATAACTCCTGCTTTTTTTGTATGGATATAGTTTTATATAATACAAAGGGAATAATATATTTGTGGGTATAAAAGTTACATAATATCGATTATAGGACAAACAAAGACTACCAATTTTAGCCCAATCGGCCCGGCGAATCGACCTTTTTCCTGCTTTGTTCCGAACGAACAAAACCCCAGCACCCGGGAACCTGCCACGAGCGACTTCCCGGAAAAGAATGATAACAAAACAAACGATTCGCCATGATGACAGTTAAATTCACCATTTCGGCCAACGACCTCCCGGCCATCACTTCAGTACTTGACGCCAACACCATTTTCAACCAACACGAGCCGATCGGCCCCGGCTCGGATCGTCACGAAATCACCTGCTATTCATCCGACTTTCTCGACCTCGTGACAATCGCCGCCATGCTATTCGCTTTCGGTTACGCAACGTTTCCGCCTCGGCCCGGAATCCCGGCCATAACAACGGGAAAAACCCCGAATAAATACTAACGATAAACTTGGTTTATCTGTTGTTCCCACAACTCATAAAAAGCGAACGAGCCATGATCAACGAACTATCTCCCGTAAAAATACCGATGCTCTCCGTAACGCCCTCCGGCGTTTGCATGTACCACGAATGGCACGGCCCACGCCGCAGCCGGATGCAATTTGACGAATGCGGCGAGTTCCTCCCGGCCTCCCAGCAGGCTGGCCGGATCCGTCCGGCCTCGAATCACAACAACGGCATCATGAGCGAGAAAGCGAAAAAGCGAATCGAGAACGCTCTAAAATGGATGCTCTATCTGTCACCTTCAAAGAAAATCTACCACCGGGACGAAAAACGCTGGGTAAAATTCCGCCTTTGCTTTGTAACGCTCACGCTCTCTGCCTCCCAGCAACACACCGACAAGGAAATCAAATCGAAACTACTCTACCAATTCCTTGACGAAATGCGGGCCGCTTACAACGTCACCCATTACGTGTGGCGGGCGGAAAAGCAATCGAACGGAAACATTCACTTTCACCTCGTTGTGAACCGATTCATCCCTCACATGGACCTACGGAAACGCTGGAACCGAATCATCGAGAAACTCGGCTACGTCTCCCGGTACCAGCAGAAAATGACAGAATCCATCCACGATTTCGCCGACTACTACAACATGTTCATAGGCCAGGGCAGTTACCAACAGTTAATGCGCCGATACAACTACGGACGGGCTACACGATGGACCAACCCTAACACCGTGGACATTCATAGCATTGTCAAGGTACACAACCTCGCCGCCTATCTCTGTAAATACATGGCGAAATCCGTGAAAGATGATTACGAGCGGATCGAGGACATCCCGGAAGCCCTCAAGGTGGCCGGGAAACTTTGGGGCCTCTCTCAATCCTTATCCCAGCTAAAGACGGTATCGACACCCATCACTACCGCCATATCGGAGGAAATCGAGACCATCTACCAATGGGCAAAGGACAAAGTTTTTTCAAAAGATTACTTCACGTGGATTCGGATTAGCTTCCGGCAACTGATTAAATTGAAGTGCGACAACATCATGCGGCACGTCTTCGATGAAATGGCCAAATACAACGAAAAATCACTAACATTCACCTAACAACACCATGAGCAAAGATTTAAAGTGCATAAACTGCGCCTTTTTTCAATACTATTTGCGCAAATATCCGGACTTATACACCATCCACTGCAAGCGGGGAAATAAAATCCTCGACCTGCAATCAAGGACAGACAAAGCGTGTAAATACTTTATTTCCAAAATCTTTAAAATTATAAAACCATGATTAGATTAGACGCAATCGGAAACCTTGGCGGGGACGCCATCGAGAAAAACATCAACGGCCAACAGTATATCACCTTTTCCGTGGCCGTGACTGAACGTTACAAGAAAGCGGACGGGACCTCCGTCGACCGGGTCATTTGGTTATCCTGCATTCGCAGAGGCACCGGGGGAATACTCCCTTACCTCCGCAAAGGCACCAAAGTATTCATCCGGGGGACCTTCAAAACCTCCACTTACGACTACAAGGGACAACCCGCCGTAAACATTGACGTGACGGTTCAGGAAATCGAACTACTCTCCAGCAACCGGGACACCCAAGCCCCGCCACCACCCGAGGAAATCCCGGCGACACACGCTAACCAATCACCATATTAACCCCCGGAGCCATGAACAACCAATATTTTATCGCTCTCGTGGCAAAAATGCGGGACGTTCAGAAAAGATTCCGGGCAAAACCCTCGTATCTCGATGAACAATTGAGGAAACGCCTCGAAACAGAGGTAGACAAAATCCTCCGGGAATGGCAACAAAAGCAGGGAAAATCCAACGAACCGACACTCTTCACGTGACCCCCCGCACACGGCCAACCCGCCGCGGATCTCGGCCCCCAGGTTAACACTTGGGGGCCGTGAACCGCTTATCCCACCACACGGCCAACACGCAACCCACACCCGACCCACGGCGACCCCCGTACCGGGGACCGCCATCCCCACCCGCATCCGGCACACCACGCCCCGACCCATCCACCGACACCCCGACACACCCCACCCGCCCGGCTTCAAACTTCGTTTCAAGCCTCTCACCCCTCACGCTCGGACACGCCCCGGCACCCGACCAGCCCGCCCCCCTCTGTCCTCGTCGGGGGGCATGCGTGCCCCCCTTGCCGGACGGGCGTTCCCCGCGCAATAACCCCGACACGCTCCCCCGCACGATAAAAAAAGCCATTCGCCCCCCGGCGAATTTTACATAATGTAGTATTATAGGACAAACATAAATATAGAAAAAAACAGCAATGAAAACAAGATTAATAACGAAGTTCACTATCTTTGTTCTAAAACAAAATTGAGTATATGCAAGGGAAAGTTGTGATCGTAACCGGTGCTTCATCCGGTATAGGGAAAGCATTAGTGTATGAGTTTGCGAAACGCGGCGCAAAAATAGTCATGGCCGCTCGAAATTTAGAGGAATTGGAAAAAATCGAGCAAGAATTAAAGGATAAAAACGTGGAATCCTTGCCGGTTCAAACAGATGTAACCAAGGAATCGGATTGTAAAATACTAGTAGAAAAAACTATTGAACATTTTGGGAAACTCGATATTTTGGTAAATAATGCCGGTATATCTATGCGTGCCATGTTTGATGAATTAGATTTGGATGTCATTCATCGGGTTATGGACGTTAATTTCTGGGGAACAGTAAATTGTACCCGATTCGCTATACCTTATTTATTGGCATCTAAAGGAAGTTTGGTTGGTATTATTTCTGTAGCGGGTTTTTTAGGTCTTCCTGGGCGAACCGGCTATTCTGCCAGTAAATTTGCGGTGCGTGGATTCCTAAATACCTTGCGAGTTGAAAACCTCAAACGTGGACTCCATGTATTGGTTGCAGCTCCAGGATTTACCGCTTCCAATATACGGAAAACAGCTCTGACAGCTACCGGTTCTCAGCAAGGAGAAAGTCCTCGTGCTGAGAATAAAATGATGACAGCTGAAAGATGTGCTGAAATTATCGTGAACGGTATCGAAAAGCGTAAACGGGAAATCGTGATGACACTTGTGGAAGGTAAAATATCAGTATTCCTCAGTAAATGGTGGCCAAGTTTACTTGATAAATTGGCATATAATCACATGGCAAAAGAACCAGATTCACCTTTCAAATAATATATCTTACATGGGAAAATACTTTATAATTATTCCTATTTTGTTCTTATCTGTCGTTCTTCAAGCCCAAGTGAAGAATTCGGTTATGTCTTCCTTTCCCCCAATTGTCGTGGAATTGAAACATGAACTCGAGGACTCTTTGGATCATGTAGACACGGAACCTGTGTTTGAGAACAAACGGCTGAGAAACTTACATATAGAAAACCCGGCCATACGGTATGCCATCGAATTTTTAAAAAAAAATCCATACAAGTACCACGAACTTGACCGTTATATTCGAGTACTGATCGGTTACGCGGAGAATAGATACGTGAGACGGAGTATTGACTATATGAAAGAGTACTTCGAAACAATGCCCCTAAAGGAAGAAGCTATCAGTAAATTAAAAGAAAAGATACGCCAAGACAGTATCTATTTGTACAGTCAATTCCCGGGGCTCGATTCCCTGTATTTCGACGCGAACAAGGAATTGGCTCGTCTCGTGTACTTTGTTGAGCATGACGAAGATTACCAATGGTTAAGGAAAAAAAGTACGGATGCCGTACTGCTTACTTTGCAAACTGCCAAAAATAAAACGAGAAAAGTATGGTTAAATGATGGGAAATCTAAATTCTTTCATTTCATGGCAGAAAATTTTCTAGGAGACACGATAGGTTCCTGGATGCAGGTTTATCCGAATGATTATAAAATACGTATTTTTCTGGACGAGAATGTATTTCAAATCAGAAAATATGTCGAGACTCAAGAATATTGGCCTGAAGAATTTATTCCCCGTCCAGATTCCTTATACGATTGTTTAGCGCCGATGACATTGGGAAAACTACGTCGCAATTACTGGTTTTACTATACGGACGTGGCTTTTTCTTTCGGTCAAGGTTATATCAGCGACACTTGGTCTGCCGGTGGTGAAAGTTCGCTTTCAATACTTTCTGACCTGAAGTTCTTCTTGAATTACATTCGAAATTCCTTTTCTTGGGAAAACACCTTCCGTTACCGTTTGGGAATGCTGAAAAACGGAGATGAAGCCCTCAGTAAAAACGAGGATAAATTCGAATTGCAATCAAAAGCAGGCTTGAAAGCGTTCCGGCATTGGAATTATGCCATGCAATTGGACATGAATACCTTATTTTTCAGAAGTTACGACAGTCCAGAGCGTAACGAAGTCATCGGGGCATTTCTTTCCCCGGTGAACGTGACGCTATCTCTCGGTCTTGACTTCAAACCCAAATCCAATATCTCTCTATACCTCTCTCCCATTGCCGGTCAATGGATTCACGTGCAGGATACTGCTCTTGTTGATCCTACCCGCTATGGTATCGAGGTCGGGAAAAAGACCAAGAGCACCGCCGGTGCCAAAATAGAATTGAAGAACACGCATGATCTTTGGAATTTCCTTAAGGTGGACAACCGGGTTATCCTATTCTCCAGTTACTATGATAAACCGGAATACATCACCTTGGATTGGCAGGTGACACTCAATTTCCAGGTAAATTATTTCATGCAGACTTCCATCTACATGAATGCCGTTTATGACCGGCATTACTCGAAAAAGATACAGTTTAAGGAAACACTAGGTATAGGTGTAAACTTTAGATTTTAGCAGGTTATGATGAATTTTGAAAACACGCAAATAGCCCGTATTGTCATCCATGACATCGGCAATAAATACGAGGACGGACAACTCCGTCTTTCCGAATCCCCCTTCACGGTAGAGGATCCTGACATCCATGCTTTACTGAAAAACTACTTCCTTTCGCCATTTAAGAAAGACGCCTATTTCCGTTTTGCACCCGTGGAGGGAGAATTATGCAATAATCTTGTCAACGAGGCCGTGCGACACGTGTTCGAGGAGTCCGATTCCTTTTTGGAATCATCGATAGCTATTGCCCGCCATCTTTTCGAGCAATCGAATCATCCCAACATCAAACCCGGCGAAATGTACGTTGTGCATTTCCATGACTGCCTGCTTGATGAAGGACCTTGTGATGCCATTGGAATCTTTAAATCGGAGAATAAAGACACCTTTCTGAAGATCATACTTAATGACAACTCCTACCAGCTTGAACGGGAATCCGGCATTAACATAAAGAAAATGGATAAAGCCTGCCTCGTTTTCAACACGGATGGGGAGAACGGTTATAAAGTGTGTATACTTGATAAGACCAACTCCACCGAGGCTCTTTACTGGACCACGGATTTCCTCAACCTGATCCAGCGAGAGGATGATTATTTCCAGACTTCCAACTACCTCAAACTCTGCAAGGATTTCGTGAAAGATGTTTATAATCAGGAAAATGATATCCCTCGAGCTGATCAAATCGATTTGCTTAACCGTTCCATTGATTATTTCAAGAATGCAGAAACGTTCAACGAGGCCCTTTTCAAAGAAGAAGTTGTGGGCGATCCAGGAATTATCAACGCTTTCGACGAATTCAAAAATTATTACGAGGAAAAGAACGATATAGCCCTACAGGACCAGTTCGGAATTTCCAATGGAGCCGTCAAAGACGGTAAAAAGTATTTCCGTCATGTCCTTAAGCTGGATAAAAACTTCCATATCTACATTCACGGGCAAAAGAAATACATTGAAAAAGGTTATGATCCCGAACGTGACATGAATTTCTATAAACTATACTTCCGTGAAGAAAACTAATCATCGGCCATGACTTTCTCCAGACGACACCTCAAGTTTATCGGTATAGCCATATTCCTCCTTCTCATCATCGTGGGAACCTTGGTTTATCGTTATATTCTGGCTCCCAATACGACCTCGGGCATCGTGTATATTCATCCCGGTTGTACCATGAAACAATGGTATGATTCCTTGCGAACAAGGAATCTTGTTCAAAATACAAACTCCCTGCGTGTGGTGGCTCTCCTCAAACGCTACAATCCGGACACGATCCGTTCCGGTAGATACGAGATCCGCGAGGGCATGAATAACAATCAACTTATTAATATGTTCCGGGCCGGATTACAACAACCCATAGCGTTTACTTTTAATAATATTCGCACCGTGGAAGAATTGGCCGATATTGCCGCGGACCATTTTAATTTCACCCGAGACGAATTCCTCGCCACGGTCAAGGATCCCAATATGCAAGCCCGTCTCGGTTTCGACAGCACTACCATTATAGCCCTTTTTCGTCCCAACACGTACGAGATGTACTGGAACACGACGCCCAAAGAATTCCTCCTGCGCATGAAACGCGAATACGACCGATTCTGGACTCCTGCCCGTCAGGAAAAAGCCCGCCAGGCACAACTCACCCCGGTGGAAGTCATCACCTTAGCTTCCATTATCGAGGAAGAGACCATCAAAGCCGAGGAATATCCTATTATTGCAGGGGTGTATATCAATAGACTGCACCGGGGAATAAAGCTTGACGCCTGCCCTACCCTAAAGTTTGCCCTTGGCGATTTCACGATAAACCGTATCCTTGACAAGCATCTTGAGGTTGAATCGCCGTATAATACATACAAATATGCTGGGCTTCCTCCCGGTCCAATTCGCATAACCTCCATTCAAGTCATTGATGGCGTACTTAATTACCAGCATCATGACTACCTTTATTTTTGTGCTAAAAGCGATTTTTCCGGCTATCATAACTTTTCACGCACCTTACGGCAACATAATGCCTATGCTGCCGAGTATCATCGAGAATTGAACAGACGCCGTATCTGGAAATAAATTATATTTCCTTTACCTAGGTCCTTCCCCTTGGTAAAGGTGTTGAAAAAGCAAATAAATCACTTACTAATAGGTTGTGGCCAGTTACTTTATGCTGTTCATATCAGGAAATAACCAGAAGGTGATTAACAAGTGGGAAAAGGAGATCCGAATGTAGATAAGAAATGATAAACATATAATTATAAAGGCTTATGAAAAATAAAATTAAGTTTATTCTCCTTTTGGCCTTATACGGCTGTATTTTACCGTTACAGGCTCAACATTCTAAGCCGTTCGTCATCCCGGAACTGAAAGAATGGCAGGGTGATGAAGGGTATGTCAAAATAAACAAGGATTCTCGCATTATTTATACTGAGCGTCATGAGGAGTTGCGAGATATTGCCCGAATTCTTGCAGAGGATATCCGCCTTCTGTTGGGATGGGAATTGACCGTGACGACGGGGAAGGCTCGCCCGGGTGATATTGAATTATGTTTAGGAAAAAGAGCGATAAAGCATTCGGAAGAGGAATACGGGGTGACTATCGGCGAGAAGGTCCGGGTTATTGCCCCGAAAGCTGTCGGGGTATACTGGGCAACCCGTACTTTGCTACAGTTACTGGAACAGGACAAGGAAAATCGTCTGCCCCGCGGGAAGATTTTCGATTGGCCGGACTATGCCGTGCGCGGGTTTATGCTGGATTGCGGGCGTAAGTATATCCCCCTGGAATTCTTACGGGATTACGTGAGAATCATGTCATATTACAAGATGAATACGTTCCAGATACACTTGAATGATAATGCTTTCTCAAAGTATTACGAGAATAACCCGCTAAAGACATACGCTGCATTCCGGCTGGAATGTGAAAGTTTTCCAGGGTTGACGGCCGAGGATGGTTTTTACACGAAACAGGAATTTATTGATCTGCAGAAACTGGCCGAGGAGAAATTTGTCAATATCATACCGGAGATAGATGTCCCCGCTCACTCGTTGGCCTTTACTCGTTACCGTCCATCCCTGGGCAGTAAGGAATACGGCATGGATCACCTGGATTTGTTTAATCCCGGGACGTATGAATTCCTGGATAGTCTGTTCGCGGAATACTTGGGCGGAGAATCTCCCGTGTTCAGGGGGAAACAGGTGCATATCGGGACTGACGAGTACTCGAACAAGGATCTGGAAGTGGTGGAGAAGTTCCGTTATTTCACCGATTATTATATCCGTTACGTGGAGAAATTCGGCAAGCAGGCTTGTATCTGGGGAGCCTTGACGCACGCCAAGGGGAAAACCCCGGTTAAGTCGGAAAACGTGATTATGAATGCCTGGTATAACGGTTACGCCGATCCCTCCGAGATGATAACCCAGGGATATAAATTGATCAGTATCCCGGACCGGTATCTTTATATTGTACCAGCAGCGGGGTATTATTACGATTATTTGAACACAGAATTCCTGTACGACAAGTGGACTCCGGCTCACGTGGGAGAAGCTGTCTTCGAGGAACGACATTCCGCGATACTTGGGGGAATGTTCGCCGTGTGGAATGATCACACGGGAAATGGGATATCGACGAAGGATATCCATGATCGGGCTTTACCTGCCATGCAGGTGCTGGCCGTGAAAATGTGGACCGGAGCCTCTCCCACTTTCCCGTTCCCGGAGTTTGAACGCCAACGGGGCAAGGTGAGTGAAGCTCCCGGGGTGAATCAGGCCGGGAGAATCGGTAGTGGCGAAGGGTTGGTGTACGAGCTGAAGGAGGTGATTCCCGGGAAGAGATTCCCTCACCTGGAGGCAGGTTATGATTACCGGGTGGAATTCGAGTTGGAAGGGCAACCGGAAGTTCCCGGAACAGTGCTATTCCGCTCCCCCACGGCGGTTTTTTACCTTTCTGACCCGATTCGGGGAATGATGGGATTTTCCCGGGACGGGTATCTTAACGTTTTTCCCTATCGGGTAAAAAACGAGCGGGTGAAGGTCCGCATTGAAGGTGATAATAAAGGAACCCGACTGTATGTCAATGATAAATTAATCGAGGATATGAACGTGGAACGCAGGTTTTTTAACTCGGGCAAAGATTCGATGAATTACGTCCGAACCTTGGTTTTCCCACTCGGTGAATCCGGTGATTTCAAGAGTAAAATCAGGAATCTGCAGGTGTACCAGAAATAATTTAGAAACAAATCAGGATAGCAAATAGGGGTTTTTGAAAGGTGGCGCGTTATTAATACGAAATCACTTGGCTAAGTAGAGAGAAGAAAGTTATTTGAAAGTAGTATTAATCATTATAAAATCACACACTATGAAAATTAAAGTTATTACGCTATCTTTGTGCATGATCGCTGGGTTGAATCTGGTAAACGGACAGGAAAAAGGGAAAAAGTTCGAACCCGAGAAAAAGAAACACGAGTTCCGACTTTCAGTTAGTGACGGACTTACGCAGAGTTCTGTGAACGTGATGGGTATGGGGTTATCGGATGCTGTGCTTGGTACGAAACGCTCGGATGAAAAATCGAGCCTGGTGTACGGGTTGGGATACCGTTACTCGTTGAACAGATTCCGGTTAGGAGCAGATTTCGGCTTCTGTAAAACGGACAGTAAGTTGGCCTTGAAATACAGCAAGACACCGGACATCAAGGAACGAGAAATGAATTTCATGGTACTGCCGACAGCTGAGTTCATTTACTTCAAGCGCGGGTTATTCGAGTTGTACGGGGGTGCTTCTGCCGGATTGAGTTTGAAACGTCACACGGAAACTGGATTGACAACAGCGGGGAAAAAACAAGCCCAGAAAGCGGAGTTGAACACGGAATTCGCTTACCAGATCAATCCGATAGCTTTCCGGGTAGGAAATCAGAGAATCGGAGGATTCCTGGAATTGGGACTGGGACACAAGGGATTCCTCACGGCTGGTATTAGTTTGAAATTTTAATTCACTCAAATAGAATCGGACACGATGACAAAAAAACACAGGAAAGAAATATTCAAGTCCCTGTTCGAGAAACACTATCCGAGGCTATGTGCCATAGCCGTCGGGTATATTTCTAACAAAGATGATGCTGAAGACATTGTTCAAGAATTGTTTATTACGGCTTGGAACAAGGAATTGGATGCCCTTCCCGAGAAAGAGTTTGCCGCTTACATGACAACCGCCGTGAAAAACGGCAGCCTGTCGTTCCTGAGAAAAAAATCTGAACGCATGGTGTCAATTGAAGACCACCCTATGGCGGCGAGTAGCGTGCCCGATGAGTCAGGGGATGGTTACGGGAATGGAAGAAAATCTCCGGAAGAGATGCTGGAGGCGGCTTTGGCCACGTTGCCCCCAAAATGCAAGGAAATTTTTCTTATGGCAAAACTTAAAGGAATGAAATACCGGGATATTGCCGAGAATTTGAATTTATCAGAAAAAACTATCGAGAACCAGATGACGAAAGCAATCAAGTTGTTGCGTGTTTACGTGGCAGAAAATTGTTTTGTACTGGCCATGATATTTATCTTTATATTATCTGTTATCGTAAATCAGGCATAGACATGAATTGTAAGAAAGATATAGACGAGCTTTTGGCCAAATACTTTGTCCGGGAAACATTGACCGGCGAAGAACAAAAAGAAGTGGATGAATGGATTTCATCCCATCGAGAGGAATTTGAGAAGATGAAAATGTTGGTGGACGCTCCATTGCAAGACACGAGCAGCATCGAATTTGACGTGAAGGGTGCTTGGCAAAAGATAGATCCCGAGTTGAAAGAAGGTGGTTGGACGAAATTTTCACGGCGAAGGGTGAACATGTTGGTTTCATTGGCCGCATCCGTGCTGGTGGTACTGGGAATAGGTTTGTATTATTGGCAATATTTCACATCGGAGGACGAGGTTACCCGCTACGCGAATAACGGTACAAAAATGCAAGAAATTATGTTGCCGGACAGTTCGGAGATAATTCTTTATCCTTCAACGAAATTGACGTATCAACAGGCTCCACGAGGAAGACAGGTGACATTGGAAGGAAAAGCTTTTTTCCGGGTAAAAAAGATGCATGGATTGCCATTCGGGGTAAAGACTGAAAAATTGCAGGTGGAAGTGTTGGGAACCTCTTTCCTGGTGGACGAGGGGAAGGAAAACGGTGGTAGTGTCTTCGTGAAAACCGGTAAGGTTAAGGTTTCCTCCGCGGACAAAGAGGTGATTATAGAGAAAAACGAGAAAGCGGAATTGCATAACGGACAATTGGAAACAGGAATCATCGAGAATCCTTCATCTTTCTTCAAGGCATTCCATTCCGTGATGAATTTCGAAAATACTCCCATGGAGAAAGTGGTTAAGGAAATAGAAAAAAACACGGGAATCCTTATCGAATTGGAAGAAGGAATAGAAAATAACCTCGTGACGACCCGGATAGAAGGGGAAAACGGACAGGATATTGTAACGGAATTGGCTTTCTTGTGCGGATGTAAATACGAGACGCTCGAGGATGGAAAACATTATAGATTATATAGTGCGAAATAAAGTATTTCTCATATTTTCTCTAGTCATGATTGCTTTGGGGAAGGTTGCCGGGCAGAGCAATCACGTGACGGACACGGTAGCGGAAGAAAAATTGCGGGTAAACGCATCTTCCGCTACCGTGTTTCAATGGTTTCGGAAAATTGAAGAGAAAAAACATATTGTATTGTCATATAATTCATCGGTTATCGATGTCTCAAGAACAAGGCGAATCAATTTCACGGGAGAATTGACGGTAAAGGAATTACTGGAACGAATTCTGGACGAGTACGAGATTCGGACTATTTTTATTCCCCCGAATAAACTCGTGATACAGGCCCGGGAATTGAACGAATATTACCTGAATGGAACGGTATTCGAGGAAGGTAGCGGGGAACGGCTTTACGGAGCCGTGGTGACCCTGGAAAACAGGCATGGAAAGCAATGGTACGTGATCTCGGACGAGAACGGGGGATTCAAAGCTTGTCTTCCAGAAGGAAAATACACCTACAACGTGTCATACATGGGATACACGCCCTATTCGGGACAATTGGATATCAATCAAGACCGTTTTGTGCAGGCATACCTGCAACCACAGCTTTTCGAGATAGACGAGATCAAGGTGAAATCGGATCGGAAAGTGGGCGAATTAAGTGAATTAAACCCTTCCAATATGCTTGCCTTCAGCGGGAACGATCTGTTCTCGCAAATCTGGATACTTCCAGGTGTAACCTCTTCACTTGCCGGGAATAATTTTCAGGTAGATGGAGGTGGAAATGACGAGAATCTATTTTTATTGGACGGGGTTCCCGTTTATCATCCGGGCCATTTTAATTCCCTTTTACCGGTTTTCAACGGCGATGCGGTGAAGAACATTATCTTTCACAAGGGATTCTTCCCCACCCGTTTGGAAGGACGTCTTTCCTCGGTAACAGAGGTAAACCTGAAGGAAGGGAATAAACAGGAGCAGGCGTACACGATGACGTTGGATGTTCCTGCCGCCTCAATCGTGCTGGAAGGACCAATCGTGAAGGATAAATTGTCGTACATGGTAAGCGGAAGAAGAAGCTGGCTTGATTTTTTTGACAAATTGTTCTCGGAAGAAGAACAACTGAATCACTCGTCCTTTGACGGTAATGCCAAATTATCGTATTCAATGTCGCCGGTTACTTCTCTTCATGCTCTGGTATACGTGGCCAGGGACGATTATCACTTGCCCTTGGACGAGGACGTAAAGGAATCAGTCTTGAGATGGGATAACCGGGTTTACCAGTTTTCGTGTCGCACGCGTTTAGGGAATGTCGGGAGTAATATTTCCCTGTTCTACTCGTCGCATGTTAATAGGGCCAGCGTGGATATTATCGGGTTTGGCGAGGGAGGATATGTCCATAGCGGTATAAAGTCAGCCAACTTGTCCACGGAATTCACCTATTCCGTGGACCGTGTTTACCAGGCCCGTTGGGGAATGAAATTATCCCGTGAAATATATGACGTTGCCGCGTTCGGGGAAGATACACGCACCCGCCATGTACCGATTAATCAATTCTCGGTTTTCTATGACAATTCCTTACATGTGACCTCCCGTTTGTCCGTGCAGGTTGGCGTGCATGGGGTCGGTTACTATCCGCGTCGAAATCCGTCCTATTATAGTATTCAGCCCCGGTTATCCGTGAAATATTTCCCAGGGGATAAAGATTTATTCTATCTCAATTTCTCGAAAATGGAACAGTTCTACCATTGCCTGAAATTAAATTATTGGGATTTGCCTACCGATTTCCGGATGCCGAGTATCGGGGATTACAAACCTCGCACGTCGGAACATTACGAGTCGGGGTGGAAACATTTCCTGGATAACGGATTGATAGAAGTATCAGCCTATTATAAAACACGAAGAAATCTGGTCGCGCTACGTCCGGAAACATACGTGGAGGACGATCAATGGCAAGAATATATCATGACTGGAAAAGGAGACAGTTATGGCATTCGTTTTTATTTTAATGGAGCCTGGGAACGGTGGCGTATGCAGGTTTCCTACTCGTACGCCAGAAGTCGGGAATGGTTTGATGAATTGGCAGAGAATGGAAAAATGTCATCATTGCAGGATATACCCCATCAGGATGGCATAGCCATATCTTACCGTTTGGGGCTGCATTCGCTGATTTCCGCTGGAGGAATGTTGCATTCAGGGAAAATTCTGGAAATGGATGAAAATTTCGACCCATTCCCTGTACCAGAATTCAGAACTCATCGTTCTCCATTGAATTACCGGGTGGATGCAGGATATTCATATCGGAAATCATTCGGTGATAAGTTGTTGTCGTTACGTTTTGGACTGTATAATATTATCGGAAATCCGTCGGAAGAAGAAATTTTGAGTTATTACTCGGTTCACTGGAAAGGCCATTGCCTTCCTTATGGCAGTATCAGTTTTAAGTTTTAGCCTTGTCTATGTCATTTATTCCCGATATATTCGCGGGCGATTCTTGGAATCAAGGGAATGGGACTTCCCTGTTATAAACCGCTATGAAGTAGCTGATAGTTCCTACACTGGAGTCTGTTTCACGATAGACGAGTGGGAAGTTTATAGCTACAGTTTTTCTTCCATACCCTAACGTGTTCCCTACTCCAGTTTGTTGAATGATAAATTATTGACAATGAAAGAAAACACTGGATTTATTGCCCGTTTGTGCGGAATGGAACAATTTCCCATGTTAGGATATTGTTTGAAATGGTTAATTATCACGTTGATTTGTGGAGGTTTGATCGGTTCTGCTTCCACGTTGTTATTGATATCACTTCAATGGGCCACGGATTTCCGGGAGACTCATCTTTGGATAATCAGCTGTTTGCCATTGGCAGGGTTAGTTATCGGACTGATGTATCATTATTTGGCGGGAACCGCGGCCAAAGGCAATAACTTTCTTATCGAGGAAATCCGTTCTCCTCGGAATATTATTCCCTTTCGAATGGCACCGCTTGTTTATGTCGGGACAGTTCTGACCCATTTATTTGGGGGCTCGGCAGGACGAGAGGGTACGGGAGTACAAATGGGCGGGGCAATAGCTGATTTTTTATCCAGGTTTTTCAAGCTACACCGGTATGACCGCAAGATGATGGTACAGATTGGTATCAGTGCCGGTTTCGCTTCTGTGTTCGGGACGCCGTTAGCGGGGGCGGTATTCGCGTTGGAAGTCATCGTGGTGGGACGAATGCGGTATGATTCTATCTTCCCGATATTTCTTTCTGCCTTGTTCGCGCATCTCACGTGTCATGCCTGGGGGGTGGAACATACCTCTTACGTTATGACGGAGATTCCCGGTTTGCATGTCAGTGTTCTCTTTTGGATAATCGTTGCAAGTGTGATTTTTGGAATTACGGCGATGTGCTTTTCTCGTTCGATTAGCTTTTGGGGGAACTTGGCGAAACGTTTCATTCATTACGCTCCTTTCAGGCCTCTTGTCGGGGGAATTTGTATCGCGTTGTTCGTGTGGATTGCCGGAACGACAAAATATATCGGGTTAGGTATACCAACAATAGTGGCTTCTTTCTCCGAAACGCAAGCGTGGTATGATTTCCTGTTTAAATTATTGCTGACAACGTTCACCATTGGAGTCGGATTCAAGGGAGGAGAAGTGACTCCCCTGTTTTTCGTGGGAGCCACCTTGGGTAGTGCATTGTCCTCAATAGTCCCTCTTCCGACGTCTTTTCTTGCCGGATTGGGATTCGTGGCTGTATTTTCCGGGGCAACCAATACACCGATTGCCTGTACGCTGATGGGAATTGAACTCTTTGGAGCTGAGGCCGGGATTTACTTGGGAATAGCTTGTGTAACCGCTTATTTATTCTCGGGACATACGGGCATTTATACCTCCCAGGTCATCGGAAGTCCGAAAAATTTGAAATTTTGGAGGAAAAAGGGGCAGACACTTCAATGAATATCCTTCGACAGCAGAGAGAAAAATAAGGTTTTCTTTGTAAATCAAGGAGAAAATAGTATCTTTGCAGCCGATAAATAATTTTTAATTGATTTAATTTATTAACAAACAGACAGTTATGTTGAACAAGTACGAGACCGTTTTCATTACAACTCCCGTTTTATCTGATGTACAGGTAAAGGAAACGGTAGAAAAATTCAAGGCTGTTATTACCGAAAATGGCGGTAATATCGAGCACGAAGAAGCTTGGGGTTTGCGCAAGCTGGCTTATCCTATCCAGAAAAAAACAACTGGATTCTATCACTTACTTCAATTCGAGGCTGAAGGTTCTTTAGTGGAAACTCTGGAGACCGCTTACAGACGCGATGAGAAAGTGATTCGTTTCTTGACATTCAAGTTAGACAAGTACGCTTACGAGTACGCTTTGAAAAGAAGAACTAAAAATCAAGTAAAACAAGAGGAGAAATAAGCCATGGCACAAAACGAAAGCGAAATCAGATATTTAACCCCTCCCACGGTTGAAATCAAGAGAAAAAAGTATTGCCGTTTCAAGAAAGCAAGAATCAAGTACATCGACTACAAGGATCCTGAATTCTTGAAGAAATTCTTGAACGAACAAGGGAAGATTCTTCCAAGAAGAATCACGGGAACTTCTGTAAAATACCAGAAGAAAGTAGCAACTGCAGTGAAGAGAGCAAGACATCTCGCGTTGTTGCCCTATTTAACCGACTTGATGAAATAATTTTAAGGAAGGAGGACACAAATGGAGATTATTTTATTAACAGACATCGCAAATTTAGGACATAAGGACGATATCATCAATGTTAAGCCGGGTTACGGTCGTAATTACCTTATTCCACAAGGATATGCTATTCTGGCTACTCCTTCTGCAAGAAAAGTCGTTGCTGAAAATTTGAAACAACGCGCTCATAAAGAGGCTAAATTGAAAGCTGAGGCAGAAGAGTTGGCAGCACAATTGGCAGAGGTAAAACTTACTATCGGTGCTAAAACAAGCTCAACTGGTAAGATTTTCGGATCTGTTAACAGTATCATGATAGCTGAAAGCTTGAAAGATAAAGGCTTTGATATCGACAGAAAGAAGATCATGTTGAAAGATGTCAAAGAAGTGGGAACTTACAAAGCAGTCATTAAGCTCCACCGTGAGGTGAAAGTAGACGTTGAATTTGAAGTAGTTTCCGAATAATTCAAATTAATCATTAACAAGCTTAAACGTATTTCCAAACATATTCCAAACACGAAAGCACTCCGTCAGGGGTGCTTTTTTTATGAAATGTCTTATCTTCGCGCTATATTGAAGAGATGTATATGAGCAAGCAAAGTATTGCATTGAAAGGTGTTCGGGTGCATAACCTGAAAAACGTGTGTTTGGATATCCCGTTGAAACAACTGGTTGTCATCACGGGAGTTTCTGGTAGTGGTAAATCATCTTTGGCTTTTGACACGTTATATGCTGAAGGTCAACGTCGCTACGTGGAAAGTCTTTCCGCTTACGCCCGTCAATTTCTTGGACGCCTGAACAAACCGGAATGCGATTATATTAAAGGAATTCCACCCGCTATTGCCATAGAGCAAAAGGTAAATACTTCCAATCCGCGTTCCACGGTTGGAACATCAACGGAATTGTACGATTATTTGAAATTGCTGTATGCCCGGGTGGGTAGAACCTATTCTCCCGTTTCCGGAGAGGAAGTAAAACGCTACACGGCTGATGACATTTGCCGTTATGTTTTACAGGAAGAGGCAGGAACGACAGCTTTCATCATGGCCCGGCCGAAAAATATGGACAAGGAAAACCTGGACTTGTTGCTTAGCCAAGGTTTTTCGAGAGTTAAGTATGGAGATGAATTTCTTCGGATCTCGGATTTGTCAGCATCGAAGACAAAGTTGGATCCATCCAAGGAATTGTATCTTGTCATAGACCGGATTCGTGTCAGTGATGATAAAGACACTTCTTCCCGATTGACAGATTCCGTGGAGACCGCTCTTTACGAGGGAGACGGAGTTTGTTATATCGAGCTGAACGGGAAAATACATTCATTCTCGAATAGATTTGAAGCAGATGGTCTGACATTCCAAGTTCCGGATATAAACATGTTTAGTTTCAACTCGCCAATCGGAGCATGCCCCAAGTGTGAGGGATATGGTCGAGTGCTGGGTATAGACGAGGATTTGGTTATCCCGAATAAATCCCTTAGCGTGTATGATGATGCCGTGATGTGCTGGAGAGGGGAAAAAATGAGTGAATGGAAGCGTTATTTCATACAAGGGGCACACCGGGTAAATTTCCCAGTTCATACACCTTATTACGAATTAAGTGAAAGGGAAAAAGATATCTTATGGAATAACGAACGGGGTATTTATGCTTTTTTCGAGTACTTGGAATCCAAAAAATACAAAATACAGAACCGGGTTATGATCGCCCGTTACACGGGGAAGACCAAATGTCCTGTTTGTCATGGAACCCGCTTGAAGAAAGAAGCCTCGTACGTGAAAGTCGGGGGAAAGTCCATCACGGAACTTGTTGATATGCCTATTTCCTCTCTGTACACATTCTTTAAAGAATTACAGTTATCGGAGCATGATAAGGTCATTGCGGCAAGAGTATTACCGGATATACACAATCGGTTACAATTCTTGCTTGATGTCGGATTGGGGTATCTTACGCTTAACCGTCTTTCATCCTCGTTATCCGGAGGTGAATCCCAGCGGATAAATTTAGCGACTTCGTTAGGTTCTTCGCTCGTGGGCTCTCTCTATATTCTGGATGAGCCGAGTATCGGTTTACATCCCCGGGACACAGAACGCTTGATCAACGTTTTGAAACATTTACGCGATATCGGGAATACGGTTGTCGTGGTGGAACATGATGAAGAAATTATCCAAGCCGCGGATCGGGTTATTGATGTTGGTCCTCTTGCCGGACGTTTGGGTGGAGAGATTGTCTTCGAGGGAAATCTCGAGGAGTTGAAAAAAGCCAATACATTAACCGCGGATTACCTGACAGGAAGGAAAACCATTCCGGTTCCCTCGAGGCGTCGGACGTCCAATCACACGATTCTATTGAGCGGGGCCACGGAGAATAATTTAAAAAATATCCAGGTAAGTATTCCGCTGAATGTAATGACGGCGGTTACCGGAGTGAGTGGTTCCGGTAAAAGTACCTTGATAAAAACGATTCTCGTACCTGCATTGAAAAAATATTACGGGGATTCCACTGACCGTACAGGGAGTTTCGATAAACTGTCGGGAGACTTGACTGCACTTCAGGGTGTTGAGTATATAGACCAAAATCCCATAGGTAAATCCAGTCGCTCAAATCCTGTGACTTACCTGAAGGCATGGGATGATATCCGTAAAATATTTGCAGACGAAAAATTGTCGAAAATAAACGGTTTTAAACCATCTTATTTCTCGTTTAACGTGCCGGGTGGCCGATGCGAGGAATGCCAGGGAGAAGGAATCATCAAAGTGGAAATGCAATTTATGGCAGACGTGTACCTGGAATGTGAACATTGTAAAGGTAAACGGTTTAAGGAAGAAGTGCTGGAAGTGAAATACCGTGGTAAAAACATTTATGATGTACTGGAGATGACCGTGAATCAGGCTATCGAATTTTTTGCCGAGGGAACTTCTCATGGAGAACGTTCGATTGTCAATAAATTGCAGAAATTACAGGATGTCGGTTTGGGGTATATCAAACTGGGACAGGCTTCCAGTACATTGAGCGGAGGAGAAAGTCAGCGGGTAAAATTGGCTTATCATCTAAGCCAGGAGAATGCGGCTCCTACCTTATTCGTGTTTGATGAGCCCACAACAGGTCTGCATTTCCATGATATCCATAAATTGATGGACTCTTTGAATGCCTTAATAGACCGGGGGCATACAGTACTCATTATTGAGCATAATCTGGATGTGATCAAGTGTGCAGATTATATTATTGACTTGGGACCAGAAGGTGGACAGGAAGGTGGGTACGTGGTGTTTGAAGGGACCCCGGAGAACCTGGTGAAATGTCCCAATTCATATACTGGCAAATATTTAGCAGAAAAACTCAAGTAAATTTAAAGTATATAATGAAAAAACTCATTGATTTTACCGTAAAGGAAAACAGGCAACTAAATCACGATACCTTCTTGTTGGTATTGCATTCTGATGATATGCCGGAAATCCGTCCCGGGCAATTCGTTAACGTAAAAGTTGAACATTCACCTTCGACGTTGTTGAGACGTCCCATTTCCGTGCATGATGTAGATGAAAAAGAAGGTTTACTTTATCTTTTCGTGAAGATTGTGGGCCAAGGAACCGCTAACCTGAGTACATTAAAGGCTGGCGATAAGGTAAACGTCTTACTTCCATTGGGCAATCATTTCTCCATTCCGGAATCCGGAAGATGCTTGCTTATTGGCGGAGGATGCGGGGTTGCCCCGATGCTCCATTTGTCTAAAGTGATGAAATCAAGAGGTTTGTCGCCTGTTGTTTTAATAGGGACACGTAGTGCAAAAGACATTTTACGTCGGGAAGAATACGAACGGTATGCTACTGTCTACTATACAACAGAGGACGGATCGGAAGGAGAAAAAGGGTTTGTCACGGATCACTCTATTCTAAAAGAAAAGTTTGATTATATTTTCTGTTGTGGTCCGGAACCGATGATGAAAGCCGTGGCTCGTTATGCCGGCAAGCAGAAAATAAATTGCGAGGTTTCACTGGAAAACACGATGGCTTGCGGTATTGGAGCTTGCCTGTGTTGCGTTACTGATACGAAAGAAGGACATAAATGCGTGTGTACGGAAGGGCCTGTATTTAATATAAATGATTTGAAATGGCAGATTTAAAAATAGATATCAACGGGTTAGCACTGAAAAATCCCGTGCTGACAGCCTCTGGGACTTTCGGTTATGGAACGGAGTTCGAGGATTTCATCGACTTAAGTCGCTTGGGTGGATTTATAGTTAAGGGGACAACATTGCACCACCGGGAAGGAAATCCTTATCCCCGAATGGCCGAGACTCCAGCCGGAATGTTGAATGCCGTGGGATTACAAAACAAAGGGGTAGATTATTTTATTGAACATATATACCCGAAAATCAAGGATGTCAAAACAAATATTCTCGTGAATGTTTCCGGTTCAACCGTATCAGATTATATGGCAACTGCCGAGAAAATTAACGAATTGGAAAACATCCCGGGCATTGAATTGAACATATCCTGTCCTAATGTAAAAGAAGGAGGTATGGCTTTTGGGACAAGTTGCGCTTCCGCGGCGGAAGTCGTAAAAGCTGTCCGACAAGTCTACAAAAAACATTTGATGGTAAAATTATCCCCGAATGTAACTAATATTCAAGAAATAGCCTTAGCTGTAGAAGCTGCCGGAGCTGACTCTGTATCACTAATCAATACGCTCATGGGGATGGCTATTAATGCCAAAACGCGTAAACCCGTGTTAAGTACAATTACCGGAGGATTAAGCGGACCTTGTGTGAAACCGATAGCTTTGCGTATGGTATGGCAAGTATCCAAAGTCGTGAAGATACCAGTTGTCGGCCTGGGAGGCATCACTTGTGCCACGGATGCCATTGAATTCTTACTGGCTGGCGCCTCGGCAGTGCAAATTGGAACGGCCAATTTCATTGATCCGGCTATAACCGTGAAAGTGATCGATGGAATTAATAGTTATCTAGAGGAAAACGGTTTTAATTCCGTGCATGAAATTATAGGCCTAATTTGAGTTCTATTGTATTCACAATTATCCTCCAAAATCTTAATCAGGCTTTTGGAGGATAATTTTTTTATCTATTCGAATAATCTTCGAAACTGCCATCGTCAAAAAAAAGTATAATCCGCAGTAACTTTCTTCTCCCTGTAGCTGTATTGCCGGGAATAGAAGTATTTTTATCTGCACTTTTAATCATGGAGGGTGCGTTGTTTGTCATTGGAATATCAAATAAGGTTCGTTTTTCTACTGGAGGAGGTACAGATGACGCATCCTGAGAAATATACATGTTTCCTTCACCTGTTATTAGCCATCCAATATTGATATCCGGGAATGCTTTTGTTATGTTATAAATGATATCAAAACCCGGTTTGTTTCGTCCGTTTAAAATATGTGAAATTGTTGAGGCATTAGCTCCAATCATATTGGCAAACCTTTCCGCGGTTAGTCCTTTTTGTTCTATTATTTGTTTCAGACGAACTTGCATATTGTAAAATAAATACAGATTATCTTGGTTACAAATGTAATTATTTTGCGGAAATAATCAAAATTACATTTGTAATGAATAGTTGTACGGATGTATAGTAAAATTAATCATGACAATTGTATATTTAGAAATAACACTATTAATCAGCGATTTATGTACATTTATGTACATTTTTGTCGTTTTTAGTCATATCATATTGATAACCTGCTGTTTGTATAAACGTACACGTGTAAATAAAAACTTTATATAATCATGACAAAGTACTGGTTATTAATGTACTTATATCTAATTATTTTGTCTATAAATGCCTGTTTTCAAGTGGTAGAGTATATCCTATTAGTTTGTATTGAATTTTTACTTTAATATAAATGTAAAAATAATTGGTTTACAGAATGTATTTTTAATATGTATATAAATGTAAATGAAATTTGAGGGCATTCTAATAATAATTCTGCACTATTGTAAAGGATTTACATTTGAAAAATATGCTGGCTGGATATATTTACAAAATTAATAAATACTTCTTGTGTAACAATTATAATTGTAATTTACATCTGTAATATTTACAGATGGAGTATCCTGTTGTTTTTTTTATTCAAATACTCTACATTTGGAAAAACTAAAATGAAAAATCAATGGATAGATTAGAAAAACTCACGGAATTACGACGAATAATGGACCGAGAAAAACTTTCGGCTTATATCATATCTGGAACCGATCCGCATAATAGTGAATACCTGCCTGCTCCATGGAGACAGCGAGAATGGTTCTCCGGTTTTACTGGTTCCTTTGGAACAGTGGTTGTCACGATGGATGATGCGGGGTTATGGACAGATTCCCGTTATTTTATTCAGGCAGAGCAAGAATTAGCGGGTTCTGGAATAAAACTGCATAAACTGAGAGTTCCTGAGGCCGTTGACTATCCCCAATGGTTGCTGGAAAACTTACCACAAGATAGCAAAGTTGGAATAGATGGATTTTGCATGCCTGTAAATGATGTTCGTAATTTAAAGAAAGTATTATCTGCCAAAAACATATCTGTTCTAGAACCAACAGATTTATTGGGAGAAATCTGGCTGGATCGCCCAGGACTACCACAAGGAGCTGTGACATGTTTACGAGAGAAGTACGCTGGAGAAACCGTGGAAACCAAGCTAAAGAAAGTCCGGGAGTTCATGGAAAGCAAACATGGCAACTATATATTGTTGACCGCATTGGATGAAATAGCCTGGCTCTACAATATTCGTTGTAATGATATCCTCTACAACCCGGTTGCCATTTCCTATGCTATTGTAGGTGAAGAAAAAGCGTATCTCTTTATCAAGAAAAATAAAATCTCACTGGAGATAAAAGAGATTCTCTCGCAACAAGGCATCGAAATCCATGACTACCACCATCTTTTCTTATTCTTGGACAATATCGCTAAAGATGCAATATTCTTAGCCGATCCCAATTCTTGTAATTACGCCATATTCAATCATTTGGAGAAGCATTGTACGGTTACCGAGGCCACCTCTCCGATTCCTTTGTTGAAAGCAATCAAGAATGAAACAGAATTGGCAGGATTTCGTTTAGCTTGCCGCAAAGATGCTGTTGCTCTGACGAAATTTTTTTATTGGCTGGAACAACATGTTGCTCAAAATACGATATGGGAACTGGATGCGGCTGCTAAATTACAAGAGTTCAGGGCACAAGATCAAGACTATGTTTCAGACAGTTTTGGAACAATCTCGGCTTATGGCCAGAATGCCGCATTGCCACATTATTCAGCAACCCCGGAACGCCAGTCTCTTTTACAGCCCAAAGGACTATACCTGGTAGATTCAGGTGCCCAGTATTTACATGGCACAACAGACATTACGCGTACCATGCCTCTCGGGGAATTAACAGAAGAAGAACGGGTTGATTATACCTTGGTCCTAAAGGGAATGATAGATCTAAGCAGATTATATTTTCCAAAGGGAAGCAAAGGGTGCCATGTAGACCTTGCCGCTAGAATGCCGTTATACATGCATTTACGTAATTTCGGGCATGGTACGGGGCATGGAATCGGTTATTTCCTGAATGTACATGAAGGCCCTCAATCTATCCGTCCGGATCTAAATAATCAGGAATTATTGCCAGGTATGGTAACCTCGAATGAACCAGGATTATATCGTGAAGGTCATCATGGGATTCGCCACGAGAATCTAATCGTGTGTCAGCCCAAGGAAATAAATGAATTTGGAGAGTTTTATCAGTTTGAAACCATTACTCTTTGCTATTTCGATACAAAACCGATAGTTGTTAGCTTGTTAGACAAGGAGGAAATAGCATGGTTAAATGCTTATAATGAAAGAGTTTATCAGGAAACTTCTTCTTTCCTGACAGACGAGGAACAAATTTGGCTCAGGGAAAAAACCAAAGCAATTATTTAAACATAAAAAAATAGGCCACTAAATTTAGTGGCCTATTTTTTTATGTTTCATTACTGGATTGTAATCGTTTCATATTTTTGACTTGGAGACATGATCTGTAATTGGTTATTACTGATTAAATAAGCAACTACATATAACTTGTATGTACCGGCCTCTAGTTTCTCTGTTTCGTTTGAGAATTCGAAGTTAACGCCTGATTCCGGGTAAGTTTCAAATTCTTTGGCGTAAAGAGGAAGTAGGTCCCCGCTTTTACCAATAGCCACGGCATAAGCAGTTGCATTGTCTACCTTATCCCATTTTGCTGTTATCTGGCCGTTCTCGTATTTCAATTCTGTTACATTAATGTAGCCTAATGTTTTTTCTACATTGGAGATCGTTATCGTGTAACTTGCCTGTTCCCCCTCTGTATTTGTTGCCGAGAAGGTATACGTTCCTGCAGGATATTCAGTAGAATAATTTATGCTGGAAGATGCATACATCAAGTTTTGAGAATTGCTCACGGGAGACATCAACACAACATTTCCATTGCTTGAAGTACACAAGCATTGCGACATTTGGTAATTACTGTATATTTGGAAATAAGGCATATAACGAGCATTGTATTCAGGTTGTTCGTCACTACCAGCCTTCTCGGTTACCTGATAAACGAATGCACTTGCCGGAACAATTTGGAATGCAGGGTCTTCTGACTCCAAGCAAGAGGAGAAAGTAAAAAGGGCCACACAAATAGCCATCAGTTGTTTTAATTTCATCATGGTTTTCATTTTAAGTTGTTTTATAATGACTGAATTAATCTCTCTTTTTAAAATTCAATGCGAAGATGATGTAAAAAATAACACTATGCAAAAAAAATAATGACTTTTTCGCTATCAAGATTTTTTTTTTGCTTTTTTCGCGGGATAGACGCAACCTTTTAAAAACGAAATCATCTTAGTAACGCTTACTGATGTGTAGTTTGGAGAAAATAATCAAAAAGTGCCAAAAAGGCGACAGGCAAGCTGGAGAACAACTGTACAAAATGTTCTCTCCTAAAATGTATGCCGTCTGCATTCAATACTCCAACTCACGCGAGGAAGCAGAGGACAATTTGCAGGATGGTTTTATCAAAGTATTGGAATCGATAAGCCAATACACGGGGAAAGGTTCTTTCGAGGGGTGGATGAAAAGAATATTCATAAACACTGCCTTGGAAAAATTCAGGAAAAACAAGTCTGTGCAGATTGTGGACGAAGTTCCGGATATGGTGGATGAAGATGTTGACGACGAAATTGACATCCCATCAAATGTATTGTTTGATTTTGTCAGTCAATTACCGGAGAAATATCGACTGGTTTTCAATATGTACGTGGTTGAGGGACTACAACATAAAGATATCGCCAGAGAACTTGGTATTTCGGAAGGGACATCAAAATCAAACCTTGCCCGAGCTAAAGAAATATTGAAGAGGAAAATAAAAGCATATTTGAGCGATGAGTGATAATTTGGAGAAACTTTTTAAGAAAGCCTTGGACGAAGTGACCGTGGAGCCTCCTGCTCGGGTATGGGAAGGGGTAAACGCTCATTTCAACCGGAAAAGACAGAGAAAGCTATTCTTGTACTCGGGTGTAGCTGCAGCTATTGCCTTGTTGTTGGCAATAAGTCTTTTCTTGGAAAATAGCGTGAGCGAAGGGTATGTCTCCCCTACTCCATTAGCTTCCAATATAAACACTATCAAATTGGAAAACAATTCTTTAGTGCAAGTTATATCAACCAGTAATAGAATTCCATCCTTTAAACATTCTACAAATAAGAAAAATATAAAAATCTCTCCCCTCGCGAAAAATCAAAGCATTACTTTGGCATTGGCCGGGAATGAGGTATCAAGTGATTTAATGAACTCTCGGATACAAGACCTGTCCATACCTATCGTGAACGGCAACGCGGTGGAGAACCAAAAGAAATATATTGATTTATTGCACCTCTATCCCACGGAAAGTACATATGCTGCCAGAGATAAAGAGGAGGAAAAAATACAGGAAACTCCCAAACCTCAAAAGATCAGGAATAAGGAGAAAAATTCATTTAGCGTGGGCGGATACGTGTCTCCTGGATACACCTCAGGTAGCTATCATCAGTCTAATGCAAATTCCAGAACAACCCAATTCTCCGATGACCAAATGAGCGGTTTGTTTAACGTGACAGGAGGAATAACCTTTGCCGTGAAACCGAATAAACGGATTTCCATTGAAACAGGGGTAGGTTACTCCAGAATGGGACAGAAAACAGACGAGATGCAGGTTTATTCCCCTCAATTGGCCATGTCTACTTCTGGAAACACACAACTCCTTGCCAGTAACGTGCAAGTTGCCACTCCCCTGGGAAGTGTGAAAAGTAAGGCAACTGCTGCCGTTTACTCGATGGATGCCAACATCGCTTTAAAAGACTCACAGACCCCGGAAGGAAGTATAGAACAGCAATTTGATGCCATTGAGGTACCTCTTTTATTCCGTTACAGGTTAAATAATAACCGTGTAAAATTCAGTGTTTTAGGGGGATTCGGTGCAAGTTTCATGGTGCGCAATGAGACATACCTGGAATACGAAGGCACTCGTGAAAGTATGGGACAAACAGACGATATTCGGAAATTCAATATCAGTACGAACTTCGGCATAGGACTGGAGTACCCCATCACGAAGAGCATACATTTCAGAATCGAACCAGGATTCAAATATTACCTGCAATCATTGAGCAAAAACAGCGACATCGAGTTTAAGCCCTACACCTTTACTTTCTCCACGGGAATAGGGATTAACTTCTAATTTAGCAGGAGTTAGTATTTACGCTTAAGGATTTCGCTGACGATAATTGCTTGGCGGATATCCATTCCCAAGATATTTTCAATTCGATTGTTTTCTTCGCTTGGTTGCTCTTTATACTTTTCCTCTGATTCCTTCTCGTTAACCGTCTGTTGAGCCAAGGGTGGTATCGGAGGTAAATCTTCCATCGTATACTCTGCAACCACTTCCTCTTTTTGGGGAGCTTCTGGACTAACCTCGGTCTTCGGTTCATCTTCTTGAATTTCTTCCGGCATAATCACAGGCCTAGACGTTTTTTGCATCTTCCGGTAAGATTGCCATCCCCATAAAATTAATGATCCCGCGATAACGACTACTTTTATAATAGAATCCAGCTGATTTTCCATACTTTTAGCTTTATTAAATTGCTATCAAATATACAATAAATTTATCTATTCATGGTGCTTGCATAAAAATAAATGCTTGTATTTATTTTTCCTTGAAATATAAATATTCTTTTTCTACCTTTGCCTGCAAGTAGTATTACGATATAAGCAACCTTTAAAAATATCCGGATGAGAAAGAAAAGAGCATTAATCAGTGTATTTGACAAAAGTGGGATTGTTGATTTTGCCAAATCACTTCACGGCATGGGCTGGGAAATTATTTCAACGGGAGGAACATCCAAAAAGCTAAAAGAAGAAGAAATTAACGTGATGGATATTTCGGATCTAACGAAATTTCCCGAGTGTTTTGATGGAAGAGTAAAAACGTTACACCCGAACGTGGAAGGAGGAATCCTTGCTATTCGAGATAACGATAAACATAAACAGCAAATGGCCGAATTGGGCATAGAACCCATTGATATGGTTGTTTGCAACCTTTACCCTTTTAAACAGACCATTCTGAAAGAGGGTGTTTCACATGAGGAAATCATTGAGAATATCGATATCGGTGGTCCAACCATGATTCGTGCTGCAGCCAAGAATTATCCCTTCGTGACTGTAATCACGGACCCGGAAGACTATGATCAAGTTATAAATGAGATCAAAGAAAACGGGGACACGACCCTTGCAACAAAGGAATTATTGGCAGCTAAAGTATTTATTCATACAGCTCACTATGATTCACTTATAGCAAATTATTTCACTAAAAGATTAAATATACATTCCGCGAAGACCCTCACGCTGACCTACGAGAAGAAACAAGACCTGCGGTATGGAGAGAACCCCCATCAGCAAGCAACTTTCTATACTCAGGTGCAGGAAACGGAAGGAACTCTCACGGGAGCAATCCAATTACAAGGAAAGGAATTATCTTACAACAATATCGGGGACACGGATGGTGCATTGGAAGCTTTAAAGGAATTTGACGAACCGACAATCGTTGCCGCGAAACATGCAAATCCTTGTGGTGTAGGTAGTTCCGACACATTATCTAAAGCTTTCCAGAAAGCCTATGAGGCCGATCCAGTATCGATTTACGGGGGTATTGTTGCCGCAAACCGGGAAATCGACAAGGCAACAGCCGAGTTGATGTCTCCTATATTCCTGGAAGTAATCGTGGCCCCCTCATTCTCGGAAGAGGCTATGGCCATTTTAGGTAAAAAGAAAAACTTACGCTTATTGCAGTTACCTCATATAGAGAAACATGATTACACCACCCCTAAGGCAAAAACAGTTTTGGGTGGTTTGCTGATTCAGGATATGGACCTGAAACTACTGGAAGATGACCTGAAAGTCGTTACGGAACGCCAACCTTCAGAAAAGGAAATGGAGGATCTGCTTTTTGCCTGGAAAGTCGTGAAACACGCGAAATCCAATGCCATCGTGCTGGCGAAAGACAAATGCACGACAGGCGTAGGACCTGGACAGGTAAGCCGTATCTGGGCTTTGGAGAACGCCATCCGTCAAGGTGGAGAGCGTATTGCAGGAAGCGTGCTGGCATCCGATGCCTTCTTCCCCTTCTCCGACTGCGTGGAAGCCGCTCATAAAGCTGGCGTGACAGCCATCATTCAACCTGGAGGGTCCATCCGCGACGAGGAGTCTATCGTTGCCGCAAACAAATACGGTATTGCGATGATATTCACGGGAATCAGACATTTCAAACATTAATCAAGTATGGGTGTATTTTCATTTTTAACGCAAGATATAGCTATTGACCTGGGTACCGCCAACACCATCATCATCATGAACGACAAAATGGTGGTTAACGAACCCTCCATTGTGGCAATAGACAAGAAAACAGAGAAAGTCATCGCGATCGGGGAACGTGCCCGTCAGATGCAGGGAAAGACCCACGATAACATCAAAACCATCCGCCCTTTGCGGGATGGTGTCATCGCGGACTTCAATGCCGCGGAACAGATGATTCGCGGGATGATCAAGATGGCCAACGGTAAAAGCAAATTCTTCTCCCCTTCACTACGCATCGTGGTATGTATCCCCTCAGGAAGTACGGAGGTCGAAATCCGTGCGGTACGGGATTCTGCCGAACATGCCGGAGGACGTGACGTCTACATGATTTACGAGCCTATGGCTGCAGCCTTGGGTATCGGTTTGGACGTGGAGGCTCCAGAAGGGAACATGATTGTGGATATAGGTGGAGGAACCACCGAGATTGCGGTTATTTCCCTGGGTGGTATCGTGTGCAACAAATCCATCCGTATTGCCGGTGATGATCTGACGGACGACATTCAGGAATACATGCGCCACCAGCATAACATCCGTATCGGGGAACGTACGGCCGAGGAAATCAAAATCCACGTGGGTTCTGCTCTTTCCGAATTGGACGAACCTCCTGCCGATTTCCTGGTACAAGGTCCCAATCAGATGACTTCACTTCCCGTGGAAGTACCTGTTTCTTACCAGGAAGTGGCTCATTGCATCGAGAAATCCATCTCTAAGATCGAAATTGCCGTATTGGCTGCCCTCGAACAGACACCGCCTGAACTATACGCGGATATCGTGAACAAGGGTATCTATCTGGCCGGTGGCGGTGCGTTGCTGAGAGGATTGGACAAGAGACTCTCTGACAAGTTGAACATTCCCTTCCACATCGCGGATGATCCTTTGCGGGCAGTGGCTCGGGGAACGGGTATCGCTCTGAAAAATGTAGATAAATTCTCATTCCTGATAAGATAACATACTGAGGTGAAGGAGATTATTAGACTTATAAAGAAGTATCAGTTTAGCTTATTTTTTATCTTGTTGGAAATTATATGTTTCTCTCTGGTAATACGTGAAAACAGTTACCAGAGAGCTATTTTTTCACAACATGCCACCACTTTCTTCGGTTATGTGGCCACGCTCACGAGCGGTGTGGAGGAATACTTTCACCTGCGGGCAACAAACAAAACCTTAGCCGAGGAGAACACGGCCTTGAAAAATAAACTTGCGGCATATCATGTGCCCGGGGATACCTTACCTCCCCCGGTTCATGATAGTTGCACGATATACGACTACCATCAGGCAAAAATCATCAACGGGACATATAACCTAACTAAAAATTACCTGACCCTGAACCTGGGGAAGAAAGACGGGATTGAAAAAGAAATGGCCGTTTGCAGCCCGGAAGGGGTTGTCGGCTTGATACAGGACATGAGCGACCATTTCTCGGTGGTCATTCCCCTGATCAACACCCAATCCATCATCTCGGCCAAGATAAAAAACAATAACTATTACGGTCCGCTGCAGTGGGATGGAGATGACTACCGTTATTCTTATCTGAACGATATACCTTACCACGTGGAAGTCCACGCGGGCGACACGATAGTCACCTCTAACTATTCTTCCATCTTTCCGGAAGGCATCCCTATCGGTGTCGTGGAGGAAGTCAGTCAGGCTAATGCCAACTTCCTGAAAATCAAAGTACGGTTGGCTGTCGACTTCAGGCGCCTGACATACGTCTACGTCATCCAGAACAAGACAAGAAGTGAACAACAACAACTAGAAGCATTGAATTACCATGAATAATAGAAATTACTATATTCATCTGTTGATTCTATGTATCATTCAGATTCTCATATTGAACCATGTCCACATCGGTTCATATTTCTATATCAACATATACATATTGGCCTTGTACGTCCTGCCACATAAAGTGAAAGGAATCGTCTCCCTCCTGATCGGATTTCTCCTGGGAGGGCTCATCGATTTGTCCTGCAACACCTTGGGGATACATGCGGCTGCATCGACTTTCGTCGCCTATCTTCGTCCCTACCTTTCGCGGGACATGAACGAGGAAACGGAGGAATACACCCAAAACAACAGCAAGACGCTGGAACTGGGATGGTTTTTCCAGTATACCCTACTGTCCACCTTCCTCTTCCACATCATTCTGGTATTTCTCGAGGCCTTCTCCTTTCGGGAGATCGGTACCACGTTGCTGCGCGTCATCGCCAGTACCTTCATCTCGGAAATATTCATCATGCTTTATTACTTTATTTGCCTAAAGGAAAACAAGAAATAGTTCTAAACAACAAACAATAAACCAGCTATATGAATAAATTCGGCTACAGACATGGAATTATAGCTGCAATCATCATCAGCGTCTGTGTCATCTACCTCCTACGGCTGTTCACCTACCAGGTCGTGGATGATACTTACAAGATCATGGCCGACAACAACTCACAACGTATCGAGATACAGTATCCCGCCCGGGGACTCATTTACGACAGGAACGGGAAGTTACTTGTCGACAACCAGGCCTCCTACGACCTGATGATCATCCCACGGCAGGTCAAGTCATTCGATACGGTGGAGCTGATTACCCTTTTCGACGTCACCCGAGAGGAACTGGAGAAACGGATGGCCACGTGCCGTAAATATTCTCCTTACAAACCCTCCATTCTTTTTTCCCAGATACCGGGCGAGAAATATGCTTATCTGCAGGAAAAGCTCTATCGTTACCCTGGTTTTTATATCCAGACCCGTACTTCCCGCAAGTATAATGTCAACCACTCGGCCGACGTTTTCGGCTACATCAGCGAGGTCACACCTCGGCAAATCGAGAAAGATCCCTACTACTCTTCCGGTGATTATGTCGGCACCAGTGGGTTGGAATATACATACGAGCGGCGTCTTCGTGGTAAAAAAGGGGAAAAGATACTCCTTGTCGACAACAAAAACCGCATCAAGGGATCCTTCCGTGATGGGGAATACGACGAGGAAGCCATCGTGGGACAGGACCTCCATACCACCCTTGATATCGACCTGCAGGACTATGCCTACAAGTTAATGCAAAACAAGAAAGGCGGAATCGTGGCCATCGAACCGGCTACTGGCGAAATCCTGGCCAAGGTATCCAGCCCCGGTTACGACCCGCAGCTTATGGTGGGACTCGACCGTGGCAAAAACTACCGGGCTCTTGAAACGGATCCTCTCAAACCCCTGTTCGACCGTACCACCATGGCCCAATACCCACCCGGTTCCATATTCAAGACCATACAGGCCCTTATCGGCCTCCAGGCAGGGGTAATCACCACGGCAACTACTGCCGAGTGCCACGGGGGAGCTCCCATCGTCGGGGGACGTTTCATGAAATGCCACTGGCACGACTCCCCTGTCACCTTCAAGGCCTCCATCGAGAATTCCTGTAACCCGTATTACGTCAACGTGTTCCGGCGCTTGCTCGAAAATCCCAAGTACAAGAACGTGCGGGAAGCCTACGGGGAATGGCGGAAAAGCGTGCTCGAGTTCGGTCTTGGCAACAGGATATGCCCCGACTTTGCCAGCGAAGTCCCCGGTTCCATCCCCACCCAGGAATACTACGACAAGGTATTCAAGACCAAGAACTGGTATTCTTCCTACATCATCTCCCTTTCCATCGGCCAGGGCGAGTTGCTCATCACCCCCCTGCAGATGGCCAATATAGCCACCATTTTGGCCAACCGAGGGTATTACATCACCCCACACATCGTCCGCCCGACCGGTGACAGTACTCAAGCCCCGATCCAAAAGCATGTCCTGCCCATCAAACGGCAATATTTTGAGGATGTCATTGAGGGTATGGAGCTTGTCATCACCAACGGTACCGGCCGCATGGCCCGTGTCGATTCCATTACCATGGCCGGAAAGACGGGGACCGTGCAGAATCCCCACGGCGATGACCACTCCGTTTTCATCGCCTTCGCTCCCGTCGAGAATCCCCGTATCGCCCTAATCGTTTACGTCGAGAACGGGGTTTGGGGTTCCCGCTACGCCGCTCCCATTGCCGGCCTGCTCATCGAGAAATACCTGAAAGGAAAAATATCCGACAACAAGAAAGCCCTCGAACAACGCATGTTCGAAAGCTCCCTCGTGTCCACCGTAACATCAACCCCGAAAACCCCGACCCATGACTGACAGACCCAAAACCCTATTGGCCAATATCGATTGGATATCCATCCTTCTCTACACCGTCCTCGTCCTCATGGGGTGGATCAACATCTACGCCGCTTCGTATGACGAGACGCACAGCAGTATCTTCGACTTTACCCAGCGCTACGGCAAGCAAATCGTGTGGATAGGGGCCGCCTTCATCCTCGGTTTCCTGATACTTCTCACCGACAGTAAATTTTTCACGGCCTTCTCCCTAATCATATACGCCCTCACCATCCTGCTCCTCGTGCTCGTCCTCCTGATTGGCGACGAATCCAAGGGAGCCCGTTCCTGGTTCGAGTTCGGGGGAATCAAGATACAACCGGCCGAGTTTGCCAAATTCGCCACCTGCCTGGCCATCGCCAACGTCATGAGCCGTCATAATTTCAAGGTCATGCACCTCCCCAACCTGCTGCTCCTGTTTGCCATACTGGCACTTCCGGCAGGTTTGATCATATTACAAAACGATACGGGTAGTGCGCTGGTTTACAGCTCATTCATTCTGGTATTTTACAGGGAAGGTTTACATGGCTCCCTCCTGCTCATGTGCTTCGTGGCCGCGGCCCTTTTCGTCATATCCATTCTCTACACGCCCTTCACCGTGCTTGTCATCATCATCTGCGCCACCCTTTTCGCGCACTATTACTACCGCCATTCCCCGCGGGAAATATTGCGGATAATCTTATTCATAGGAGGGCCGTTCGCCTTGTTCTACCTGCTCAAGTGGCTGTTCGATTGGTCCTTTTCCGACTTCCACGCGTTGTTGGGAATCTATGCCCTTCTTTCCATCGGGGGACTCTACTATCTTTACAAGCATAAGCTGAAACACCTCACCATCCTGCTCCTCGTGTCCTGGATGTGCGTCGGGATCAGTGCTTCTGTCGACCTCATGTTCGACAAACTCCAACCCCACCAGCAGGCCCGTATCAACGAACTGCTGGGTATCACCGAGGATACCAAGGGAGTCGGTTACAATGTTACCCAGTCCAAAATAGCCATCGGTTCCGGTGGTTTCTGGGGCAAAGGCTTTCTCCAGGGAACCCAGACCAAATACAATTTCGTGCCCGAGCAGAGTACAGACTTCATATTCTGTACCGTCGGCGAGGAATGGGGATTTGTCGGCAGCGCCGTCGTCATACTCCTGCTCATGACCTTCATCCTGCGGATTACCAAGATGGCCGAGCGGCAACGGTCCGCCTTTTCCCGGATTTACGGCTACGGGGTTGCCTCCATCCTGTTCTTCCACGTGGCCGTAAATATCGGAATGACCATCGGCATGGTACCCGTCATCGGTATCCCTCTACCCTTCTTCAGCTACGGCGGATCCTCCCTCTGGGCGTTCACCATACTTATATTTATCTTCCTGCGTCTGGATTCCAACCGCCTGCAAGTATTCCGATAATTCCCCGGCTTTTTCTTTGCGCGATACGTTAATTTTAATATTTTCGTTCCGAAAACAAAAAATACGACACGCGATGAAAACATTAGTCATAAACATAAAACAACTCGTGCAGGTTGAGGACACTCCCCGCACTTGGGTTGCCGGCGAGGACATGGCCCGTCTCGGGACCATCGACAACGCCTATCTGCTCGTTAACGGCGACCGCATCGAGGCCTTCGGTAAAATGGAAGACCTTGACATGGAGGCCGTCTACGCCTGCAACGACACCATCAAGGAAATCGATGCCACCGGTCGGCTCGTGCTTCCTTCCTACTGCGACTCCCACACCCATATCGTTTATGCCGGGAGCCGCGAGATAGAATATATTGACAAAATCAGGGGACTCTCCTACGAGGAAATCGCCAAGCGGGGCGGTGGTATTCTCAATTCCGCTGAACGTATCCGCAAAGCCACGGAGCAGGAACTTTACGATTCCGCTTACGCCCGCTTGCAGGAAATCGCTTCCCTCGGTACGGGAGCTGTCGAAATCAAGAGCGGTTACGGGCTTGACACCGAAAGCGAGCTCAAGATGCTCCGCGTCATCAAGCGTCTCCAGGAAGATACACCCCTTACCATAAAAGCCACCTTCCTCGGGGCACATGCCGTGCCCGCCGAGTACAAGGGACGGCAGACCGAATACGTTGACCTTATCATCAACGAAATGATTCCCGCCGTGGCCGCCGAGGATCTTGCCGACTACATCGACGTCTTCTGCGACAAGGGATTCTTCACTGTCGAGGACACCGACCGCATGCTCAACGCCGGAATGAAATACGGCATGCGTCCCAAGATTCACGCCAACGAGCTTGACTATTCCGGGGGTATACAGGTCGGCGTCAAGTACAACGCCCTCTCCGTCGATCACCTCGAGTACGTGGGCGACGCCGAGATCGAGGCACTCAAGGGTAGCGAGACCATGCCCACCGTCCTGCCGGGAGCGGCCTTTTTCCTAAACATGCCCTACTCCCCCGTCCGTCGGATGATACAGGCCGGACTGCCGGTGGCCCTGGCTTCCGACTACAACCCCGGGTCATCTCCTTCCGGTAATATGAAATTCGTCATGTCGCTCGGTTGTGTCAACTACAAGATGCTCCCCGAGGAAGTCATCAACGCTACCACCATCAACTCTGCCTACGCCATGGGCGTGCAGGAAGAGCTGGGAAGTATCGCTGTCGGCAAGAAAGCCAACTTCTATATCACCGTACCCGTCACCGGAATCGAATTCCTCCCGTACGCCTACGGCAGTAATCTCGTGGAAGCCGTATTCCTTAACGGGGAACAACTCTGACGCCTATGCCCTATTCCCATTACAAGAAAATATGGATTCGCAAGGCGTACCGCATCCGCTACCCGTAGTCCCCGGGTACGCGACGGGAAAATAATGGTTAAACACGAATAGAATATAAACGAATAAAAAAGAATATCATCATGAAGAAATTAATAGAATGCGTGCCCAACTTCAGCGAGGGCAATGACATGCACATCATCGACCAGATTACGGCCGAAATCAAAGCCGTGGAAGGCGTCAGCCTCATTGACGTGGATCCCGGTAAAGCCACCAACCGCACCGTGGTTACCATGGTCGGTACCCCCGAGGAAGTATGCGAGGCTGCCTTCCGTGCCGTGAAGAAAGCTTCCGAACTTATCGACATGAAAAAACACCATGGGGCACATCCCCGTTTCGGTGCCACCGACGTGTGCCCGCTCGTGCCCGTTTCCAACATCACCATGGAGGAAACCGTGGAATATGCCCGTGCCCTGGCCAAACGTATCGGCGAGGAACTGAACATCCCCGTTTACTGCTATGAAAGTGCGGCTTTCACGCCCGAACGCAAGAACCTGGCCACCTGCCGTGCCGGTGAATACGAGGCTCTTGGCGAACGTCTCTGCAGCGAGCAATGGCATCCCGACTTCGGACCCCGTGAGCTCAACGACTGGACAGCCAAGACCGGAGCCACCGCTGTCGGTGCACGTAACTTCCTCGTGGCTTACAACGTCAACCTTAACACCACGTCCACCCGTCGTGCCAACGCCATCGCCTTCGACGTGCGTGAACGCGGCCGCGTGAAACGGGAAGGGAACCCGATCACGGGAAAACCCGTACTCGACGAGAACGGCAAGAAAGTCATGATACCGGGAACCCTCAAATCCGTTAAGGCCATCGGCTGGTACATCGAGGAATACGGTATTGCCCAGATATCCATGAACCTCACCGACATCTCCGTGACCTCCGTTCACGAGGCTTTCGACGAGGTATGCCGCAAGGCTCAGGACCGCGGAATCCGCGTTACCGGATCCGAACTCGTGGGAGTAATTCCATTGAAAGCCATGCTCGATGCCGGACGTTACTTCCTGCGCAAACAACAACGTTCTACCGGGGTATCCGACAAGGAACTCATCAAGATAGCTGTCAAATCCCTCGGGTTGGACGAACTCTATCCTTTCGAGCCGCATAAGAAAATCATCGAGTACATCCTCGAGGATGAGATGAACAAGGGAAAGAAATTCCTGATTGACATGAACCTCCGTGAATTTGCCGATGAAACGGCTTCTGAATCCCCCGCCCCCGGTGGTGGTTCCATCTCCGCCTACATGGGAGCCCTCGGTTCCTCTCTGGCCACGATGGTAGCCAACCTTTCTTCACACAAACGCGGTTGGGACGACCGTTGGGAAGAATTCAGCAACTGGGCAGAACGCGGCAAAGCTTACCAGCTGGAACTTATCAAAATGGTTGACGAGGATACCAACGCCTTCAACCGTATCATGGATGCCTTCGGTCTTCCCAAGAAAACCGAGGAGGAGAAAGCAGCCCGTCACCAGGCCATTCAAGATGCCACCAAATACGCTACCGAGGTACCGTTCCGTACCATGATGCTCTGCTACGAGTGCATGGAAGTCGTTAAGGCTATGGCCGAGATCGGTAACCCGAACTCCGTCACTGACGCGGGTGTGGGAGCCTTGGCTGCCCGTTCCGGGGTTATCGGCGCTTACCTCAACGTCAAGATCAATGCCGCCGGACTCGACGACAAGGCTTACGCTGCAGACATCATCGGCCGTGCCGAGAAAGTTGTCGAAATGGCCAAGCAGATGGAAGACGACATCTTGCGTATCGTGAATTCCAAGATCTAAAATAATGGATGCCGCTGGCATCCCTTTTTCCATAGGCTAAAAATGAAAGCACCCTCGCGAGGGTGCTTTTTTTATATCTCTTGTAAATCGTCTCCAGTGAATCATAAGTCCACGTGCACGTGCCACGAGGGTGAATAAGCGGAACCATCGGCCCGGGCAAAAAACAGGTAAACATGCGCCCCGGTCTCTTTGTCCGTGTCCAGGGAAAAGGTACCAGCCCCCTCTCCTCTCCGGCCTTCCATCGTGTTCGCCCACGTGAGGCCCAGTAACGTTGAATCGTAGATCACCCCTACCCGCAACTCGTCAGCCGATGCAGCCGTCACCAGTTCCCGTTCCTCCGTCCACGTCACCCGGAAATTTCCCTCCCCAGTTGCCTCGACCTTGATATCCCGAGGCAACAGCAACTCTCCTGCCGAAAAACGAAACATCTCTGGAGCAACCATCGCTCCTTCGCCGTTAAAACACCCGCAATTCTCCGAGTAGAACAGGTTATGCGCCCGCTTTCCCAGCGCCTTGGCCGCCAACCGCCAGATATCGGGAGAAATCTTCTCCATGTAGAAAGAATACAGCTTCTGCACCATACCGAAGCGCTTGCTTATTCCCCGTTGCTTTTCCGTCTGGGGTTTCCGTTCCTTCCCGGGAATACTTGCCCGGCGGGCAAATGTCCGTCCGTTCATCGTGTAGTAAATCATATTCCCCATCTTTCCCTTGAACATCTGCCCGTTGTCATTAATCACTTCCATAATTTTTTGTTTTTACTGTTGTTTACCCATTGTTCCCTGTCTGTCGTTTCCTACCCGCATCCTCCTCCGTTGCTGCTCCCAAGCAAACCTATAGATAAAAAACGTATTACGCAAATTAATTCGTGAATAATTGCCTATCATAAGCGTATTTTTAAGCTAATGATACGCAATTAATACGGAATTGATACGGAGATACTGCATATCAAACACCGGGGAGAAGCGGATGAGAACCGGATAGGCGTGCGGCTTGCCGGATTAGAATTGGATCAAAATACGCCTAAATCGGTGCCAGAGATGTTTGAAGGATATTTTACAAAGTGGTAATCTACGAGACATATACAAAGTACCGTCCATGCGCCGTAACCCTGTCATTGCGGATATGTTTACCCAATTGGACTATATAGAGAAACTAGGTTCGGGTTTACGGAAAATGCGGGAACTTACGGAGAAACTTCCTAATTTCCTGCCGGGTAAAGAACCACATTATCAAACAGAAGCGACTTTTTTCTACATCACATTCTATAATTTGAATTGGTGAGAGAATGAAAGGATACCTGTTGAGGATGTTGCCAACAGGGTAAAATAGTACCCTCGAAAAGTACCCTGAAAACGAAAAAAGTACCCTGTAAAACAGAATCTAAACAAACCTGTTGGTAGAACGGCTCAACGTATCATTGATATGGTTATATCAAACCCAATGATAACACGTGAAAAATGGCCGATGAATTGGGTATCTCGTTGGAAGGTGTCAAGAAACAGATAAAAAATCTTAAGGACAGAGGTATTCTCGTCCATGAAGGCTCTGATAAGACTGGCTATTGGCGCATTATCATCAAACCATAAATAACAATAGAATTACATAGTAATATTCATATTAGTTTTATAAATAGTGTTGAAATATATTCCAATATAAAGTCGTTTTTCAACATATATTTGGTAAATAATCATTATAATCAGAATATTTTTCGATTATAATGATTATATTTGTTTTTGAACTCATATTATTGGATGTATGGACAGAGATATTAATCGTTTGAAGGTGGTTTTAGCAGAAAAGAAACGCACTAATAAATGGTTAGCGGAACAATTGGGAAAAGATCCGGGAACTGTTTCGAAATGGTGTACTAACACTATGCAACCTAATTTAGAGACATTAGTCAAGATTGCTGAATGTTTAGATGTAGATGTGAAAGATTTACTTTGGTCAATTAAAGAATAAAATAACAACAAATGAACATATTTTCTTTTTTTGCAGGAGCAGGTTTTTTAGATTTAGGATTTGAATTACAAGGTAATTATAATATTGTTTTTGTGAATGAATTTCATGAAGCCTTTAATCGTGTTTACCGTTATGCAAGACAAAATATGGGATTGCAAGAACCTAGATACGGTCACCATATAGAAGATATAACTGAATATGTTAATGGAGAGGATAGAGATAAACTTCAAAGACTTATAAATTGGGTAGAAGAGTCCAAAGAGAAAGAACTCACCGGATTTATCGGAGGTCCTCCATGTCCAGATTTTTCTGTAGCGGGAAAAAATAGAGGACGGGATGGAGAAAATGGTAGATTATCTGGTACCTATGCGCAACTGATTTGTACAACACTTCCAGATTTTTTCCTTTTCGAAAATGTTAAAGGATTATATAGAACTGCAAGACATCGACAATTCTTTGAAGACCTAAAACAGCAATTCATTGCGCATGGATATTCTTTAACGGAACAACTTGTAAATTCCTTAGAATTTGGAGCTGCACAAGACAGAGATAGAATTATATTAATAGGATTTCACCAAGATGCTGTTGATAGGTTACATCTTCAAACTGATAATGGAATCTTAGTGAATTTTCCTTGGGAAGCTCATAAAAGATATAACTTGGAAGAAGTAAAAAATCTGCCATGGCCTAACAAATCCCCATACCTGGAAAATACTCCTACACCTATGCCCGATGGTATTATAGCAGAATTGACAGTACAGCATTGGTGGACAGAAAATGATGTCACACATCATCCCAATGCTAATATGTATTTTCAGCCACGTGCAGGAATTGTAAGATTTAGAACAAAAGAAGAAGGTGATGTAGAAAAAAAATGTTATAAACGTCTTCATAGATGGC
>CALUMT010000001.1 GCA_944321845.1 uncultured Butyricimonas sp. | reverse complement strand
TTTCTCCAATCCGCTTTGAAACGCTATTCAGCCCTCTATCCAACTTCCGCGATTTTCTCCTAACTACTTAATTCACAGATTACATTGCGTTAATCTGCCGAATTTTGGAGGTTTTTCCACAGATTTTGTATAACTTGTATCGATGTCTCCCATTTTTTTTTTGATTTGATGAGATAAAATATTTATTTCCAGATTCTTCTGTTGAGCCTCAAATTGTTGTTAATGGAGACAATTGTCTATTCATCCATCAATGGCAGAAATATCTTCTAGGCGTCCTCCCTATCTCCTGTAATCCCCTCCCGTTTTCGTCCGTGTCCAATGGCTACTTGTAGTCACTAAGTTATAATATAATTCCAAATTATCTGCGTATCATTTGCGTATTTTTACGCTAATGATACGGAATTAATACGGAATTGATACGGAGATACTCAATGTAAAACACGGAGAAATAACGTGTTAGATACGAATCAGAAAAGGATGTGGTGAGCGAATGAAAAAGGGGAGCTTTCGGGCTCCCCTTGTATTTGTTTTTGTTCGAGGCTTTATTTCTCGATGGCTTTTTTGATTTGGCGTTTTGCCAGGGTCAGGGGTGCCAGTGAACAAGGTCCGTTCACGCAACCGCCCTCGCAGGCCATGACTTCCACGAATTGGGCTTCCGGTTTTTTCACGAAGGATTTCAACAAGGTTTGGTTTTTCTTGTCGAGACCTTCCACGTTCATGGTCTTGTAGTCCGGTCCCACGGCGTGTACGATGGCTCCCATTACTCCTCCGGCTTGGGCATAACCTCGACCGTATTTCGTTACCTCCGGGTTAAGCGGCAGTTCCTCCATGGTGTTCACGTCGATGTCGTAGGCTATGAGGAAGGCGCCCAGTTCCTCGAAGCTCATCACGTAGTCCACTTCCGGCACGTACATCTCGGCCTCGTAGCGTTTGGCAAGGCACGGGCCAATGAAGACTACCTCGGCTCCCGGGTATTGTTCCTTCACGCGGCGGGCGGCGTATACCATCGGGCTGCGGGTGTCTGACACGAAGGGTTTCAGTGCGGGTGCGTGTTTGTCCACCCAGCCCACGTAAGCCGGACAGCAGGAGGTGGTCATGAAGGGCTTGCCTTCTTCCATGCGCTCCTTGAACTCGGCTGCCTCGTTGCGGGAGGTGTCTTCCGCGCCAAGGGCTACTTCCACCACGTCATCGAAACCGATGGCCTTGATGGCGGCGAGTATCTGTCCCGGGGTGGCATTGAACTGTCCGTAGATGGCAGGGGCAGGAATAGCGATGATTTTCTTGTCCGGGTCAGTGATGCTCTTGTACACGTCGATGATCTTGGAACGTTCCATGATGGCCCCGTACGGGCAGGTCTGCATACATTTCCCGCAGTAGATACATTTGTCCTTGTCGATGTGTTCCGTGCCGTCCTCGCTCTTGGTGATGGCTTTCACGGGGCAGGCTTCCTCGCAGGGAACAGGGGTGTAGACGATGGCATGGTAGGGACAAACCTTGAAGCAGAGTCCGCAACCCACGCAGTCTTCCTGGGAGATGGTGGCTTTGCCGCCCTTGAAGGAGATGGCTGCCTTGGGGCAGTTCATCAGGCAGGGACGTCCCTCGCAACCGCGGCACATGTTCGTCACGAAGTACTGGGATTGCATACAGGCGCTACAAGCATCGTGCACCACGGAAAGGATGTTTTCCTTCGTATTTTTGTTATCGAGGGCCTTTTGGGCGAATTCTCCTAACGGGATGAGGTCGATCTCTTCGTCCGTGATCTCAAACCCGAGGATGGAGATGATTTTGTGCTTTAAAATATACCTGTCCTTGTGAACGCAACACTTGATCGGCGTGTTGGTCCGCGGCCGCATTTCTACGGGGATATATTTTACACCCTCTACTAAATTCTTCTCTTTTAAGAGTTTCACAATTCTAATCAACAGCTCCCGTTTGGTGAGCATGGCAAAATTGTCATACAACATTTCTAATCTCTTCTTTTACGATTTGTATTAAATTGATTTTACTAACACCTGCTATTTTTTTCCCGTTTATCTCGATAAACGGAGGTCGCAAGCCTTCCTCGCAACCGATGCATGGAGAGTAGGTAATATTGAGATGTTCTTTCACTTCAGGGGGCAGGGACTCTGCGGCGTCTCTAAGCTCGGCGCCTCCCATCACGTAGCACATGGTGCCTACACAGATTTTTAGATTGATTTTTCCTGTCATACCAATTAAGTTTTGTCTGTTTTTTATTCCCCTAAATATACCTTATTTCTACATCTTTCAAATACTTTGTCTCCAATAAATATTTTATTTTTTTTACCACGTTTCTTCTGATTTCCAATTCTACCGGGAGGTTGGGATCCTGGTGGGCGATGTTGATCCGCGTGCCGACCAAAAGGGTGATTTTATCGCTGTTGAGCAGCATCCTGACGACCATCTCTGCCGGCCCCGGTTCCTTGTGTCCTTCCGTGTCCCCCGCGCTGAGAATGCGTTCCACTTTCCCGAGTGTCAGGATTCCTTCCGTGACCAGGTCTATTCCCTTCATGTGGGAAATGGGGGGAAGTTCCTTGTCGATGATGTTCATGTCCACTTCCATGTGGGCTCCCAGTTCCCTGGATATGATGGTGGCGGTCGTTCCCCCGCAGAGGATTTTCTTGCCTTGGAATTCCTTTACCTGGTTCGCCAGGTATTTGTCGTTTTTCTCGTCGTAGGGTGGGCCGGTGCACACGAGCAGGTTGCGCGGTTTGCGCATGTAGATGACGCAACAGCTGGTGTCGTCCTTCAGCGAGTAGCCGTCGTTCTTTTCCGCCTGGGACACGATCTTGTGCGCCAGTTCCTTGGCAGAAATATCTCCCCGGTGTTCGATTAACCCGGCAATGTATGTTTTTGCTCCATCCTCCCAACCGAAAGGCATGGAGGCGCTTCCCATGCCCGATTGACTGACCCCGTCGCTGAAGAAGATGATGCGGTCTTCCTTTTCCAGTTTGAACTCGGATATCCACAGGAAGGTGTTTTCCAGGTCGTCTCGTTCCACGGGGATTTTCTGCTTCGGGATATCGAGGAAGCGGCCTCCCCGGTAGAGGTAATAGGCCGGAGTCTCGTATTCGATGATTTTCACGTTGGCGAAGCAGTCAATGTCGCAGATACAGAACGTGGAATAGCTGATTTTGCGAACCATGTCCCGCGGAAGGGTGTTCATGATGGATTTCGAGGTCTGGAAGATGCTCTCGTTCATCGCCGTGAAATGCATGGCCATGGTGGCCGTGAGGGTGGACAGCACGCAAGCCTTGATGCCGCTGCCCAGTCCGTCGGACAGCACGCTGATGATGCGTCCTTCGCCCTTTAGCTTTTGCGACATGAAGCTGTCCCCGCAGACGACGTTGCCCGCTTTGTTCTTCTGGAAGAAATCCACTTCTATGAAATTGTCGTTGTTCTTCACGGTGTATCGCACTAAAGGATTAAAGGGTATTTCGCTCGTTTTTCTTGTAGGCCTCCATGACGGTGCGCAGGGTGGCATCCGTGTAGGCGGCGTTCTCGCCGAGAAGGCAGGCTACCTGCTGCACGGTCTCCATGTGTTTCTTGATGACTTCCTGCGTTTTCTCCAGCATCCATTCCTTGCGGACGGAGGGCTCGCGGAGGTCCTGCAATATGCCGAACACCAGACGATGGGGCTGGATGTTGTAGATGGAGATAATCCAGGTCTTGTCGTCTTCCCGTACCTGGCGTTCCGTGATTTCTTTCCCGGTTGTCAGTACCGCCCGGAACAGGTCGGCGAAGGAACAGATGTTTTCCACTTCCATCCCGTTTAATCCCGGTGATACCTCGTATATGGTTTGAACGTCCTCGCCCAGAAGGGAGGCGCAGAATTCGTTCATGTCCGTGATTTTCAATTCGTCGTTCACGAGCATGACCCCGGCAGGGATTTTCTGCAACAGGACGGTCGCCTTGTCATGGGCAATCTTGCGCATGTAGGACACGCACATGTTTTCCTCGGCACGCCCTTCCAGCATGGCGATGGCGAAGTCCCGGCAGCTGTCATACCCGCAACCGCTGCAGTTCAGTTCGTCCTCCGGGGTGGTTTTTCCCACGGCCGCGAGGGCGTCTTTTATTTCCTCTTCCGTGTAATGGGGTTCTTTGATGTAGGTATCCCGGCAGAAGAGTATTTGCAGGTCTATATCCTTGAAATCGTCCTTCGGGTTGCCGATGTCCGATTTATGTATGATTTCGTATCTTTTCAAGGCGGGGGACACGTGACTCAGGTGGGCGGGACCATTGATACATCCTCCTTTGCAAGCCAGTAGCTCGAGGAATATGGTGTCGTTCTCCCGGTGTGTCTCCAGGTGTTTCAGTACGTCCTTGATGGTGGAAAGATCCGAGAAAGCCATGTTGTGTACTTTCTTGGGTGTTTCGTGTAATCCTTGCAGCATTCCCCCTTCAATGGGATAGAGCGAACCCAGGCCAGAACGGTAGGGCACGAATTTCTCCCGGGTGCCTTCCTGGGCGAGATGCTGCAGGTTGATGCCCGCTTGCTCGAACCAGTTTTTCAGGTCCCTGAAGGTGATGACTACATCCACGAGGTCCTTGAAGGTGTCCGCCTCCAGTTTCTTGCAGATGCAGGGGCCGGCGAACACGACCTTGGTGTCCTCCCCGTAAAGTTGTTTGAGGATTTTGGCATGAGCCAGCATGGGGGATATGATCGGGGTGATGTTGTGAACATGTTCCGGAGAGTATTTTCGGATATATTCCACTACCACGGGGCAGGCGGAGGAAATATATACTCCGTTTTCAGCCTGCTGGAGGAATTTTTCCGTTCTGTCGGATACGATTTCCGCTCCCAGTGCCGTTTCCGATACATCGGTGAATCCCAGCCGCTTGATGGCGGCCACCAGCGTTTCAGCGGGGATGTGCCCGAATTCGCTCACGTAGGAGGGGGCTAATGACAGGAAAACTTTCTTGTTCTGCGACAGCGTCATCTTGGCCCGGGTCAGTCCGTCCCGGACTTTCTTGGCGCCCGTGGGACATACCTGGGTACAATGGCCGCAGTAGATGCAGCGTTCCTCGATGATGGAAGCCTTGTTGTCTTCCATGCGGATGGCTTTCACGGGACATTCCCGTATGCACTTGTAACAGTCCTGGCAGTTGTCAGGTTCCGTGTATATCGGTCTTAATTGCATGGAAATTCTTCTTGTAGGATTTTGTACAATCGTGAAAGATTCACTTCTTCGTATACTTTTTCATCGATACGGATAATAGGGCCTTTACTGCATAACTCTTCGCAAAGATGACCGCAAAAGTCAATATCTGCTTCCAGGTGGTTTTCGTTTAGGTACTTTTTGATTGCCCCCAGGTTGACATTGTTACCTCGAGAAAAACAAGAGCTGCCTAAACAGATTCTTATTTGTCGTTTTGCCATGTCGTCACGCTATTGGTTTATCAATCCCTCGATCCTCGTCCCGCTGCAAAATTATGACATTTTTCTTAATAAATCGAATAAAATTGAACTGGACTGTGCTGATTTGTTTTATTTTTAAATTAAAATCCCGTTCTCCGGCAGGAAGGGGAAGGGAGAACGGGAAGGTTCGCGTGCTTTAGCGGGAAGGGTGGTGGCGCTCCCGGAGTATGCCGAGCACGTCCTCCAGGCGGAAGCCCTTGGCTATAAGCAGGACCAGGTAGTGGTAAAGCAGGTCGGCGGCCTCGTTGAGGAAAAGGTCGGCGTTGTCGTCTTTGGCCTCGATGACCAGTTCCACGGCTTCCTCGCCTATTTTCTGGGCCACTTTGTTGATTCCCCGCTGGATGAGGCGGGCCGTGTAGGATTCTTCGGGGGAATCGTGCTGCCTTTCCCGCAGGTAATTCTCGAGGTAGAACAGGAAGTCTTTCTCCCGGTTTTTCTCGTTCCAGCAGGTGTCTTGCCCGGTGTGGCAGGTCGGACCGACGGGCTTAACCTTGACGAGCAGGGAATCCCGGTCGCAGTCCGCCAGTATTTCTTTCACGAGCAGGAAATGTCCGCTTTCCTCTCCTTTGGTCCAGAGCCGTTGGCGGGAACGGCTGAAGAAACATACTTTCCTGGTTTGTTGGGTGATGTCCAGTGATTCCGGGTTCATGTAGCCTTGCATGAGCACGACACGGGTGTCGGCGTCCTGGATGATGGCGGGGATTAAACCTGCCGCATCGAATTTGAGTGTTGTTTTGTCAATCATGTGGTGAATGTATTTAACGGATGTTGATATGTTCTTGTCGTAAATAGGTTTTTAGTTCCGGTACGCGGATTTTACCGGAGTGAAAGGTGCCGGCAGCCAGGGCGGCGTCGGCTCGGCCGCGGGTGAATACCTCGAGGAAGTCTTCTTTGCAACCGGCTCCACCCGAGGCGATGACGGGAATGTTCACGATGTCCGTCAGGCGGGCGATGGCTTCGGTGGCGAATCCCTGGCAGGTGCCGTCCCGGTTGATGGCCGTGAACAGGATTTCGCCTGCACCGAGGTCTTCCACTTCCTTTGCCCAGGAGTACAGTTCTTTCCCGGCCGGGAGATGTCCCCCGTGGCTGTATACTTCCCATTGCCCGTTGTCGGGGCGGGCGTCTATGGCGGCGACAACGCATTGACTGCCGAAGAGTCCGGCTAATCGGGTGATGAGGGAGGGATGCTGCAAGGCACTTGTGTTCACGGAAATCTTGTCCGCACCCCGTGCCAGCAGGGCTTCCACGTCCTTTTCGGAAGAGATGCCGCCACCTACCGTGAACGGAATCTGAATGTGTCGGGCGACCTCCTCCACCCACTCCAGGCGGGTACGGCGGGATTCCAGGCTGGCGGATATGTCCAGAAAGACGAGTTCGTCGGCTCCTTCCCGGGAGTAGCGTTCGGCCAGTTCCACGATGCTGCCGGAGATCTGCAGGTTCCGGAATTGTTCCCCCTTGACGACCATTCCGTCCTTCACGTCAAGGCAGGGGATGATTCTTTTGGCTAATGTCATGATTCTGTGTTATAGACGGTTTTCGTAAAAGGCTTTCCCCACGACCACGGAGGAGATGCCGATTCTTTCCAGTGCATCAATATCTTCCCGGGAGCGCACTCCTCCCGAGGCGATGACCGAAAGCGTGGGGTAGCGGTTCTGCAATTCTTCATACAGTTCGACAGCCGTACCGCCCAGCATTCCGTCCCGGTTGATGTCCGTGCAGAGCAGGTAATGCAGGTCGGGCAGGTAGTTTTCGATGAATTCGTCGATGCAGGTGTCTGTCCGGGTTTGCCACCCGTTGATGTGGATCCATCCGTCTTTCACGTCTGCGCCGAGGATGATACGCCGCGGACCGAAGGTTTGCAGCCATTCCCGGGTTATTTCCGGTTGTTGCTGGGCAATGCTCCCCAGGCAGACCCATTCGGCTCCGGCATCAAAGGCCGACTGTATGCTTCCCCGACTTTTCAGTCCCCCGCTGAAATCCACGTGCAGGCGGGTGGCCTGGCAGATGCGTTCGAGGATATGCAGGTGCTTGCCGGGGGAACCTTTGGCGCCCTCCAGGTCCACGAGGTGCAGGCGGGTGAAGCCCATTTCCTCGAATCGGCGGGCGGTAGCCACGGGGTCGTCCTGATAGACGGTGCGTTTGTTGTAGTCCCCCTGTTGCAGGCGTACGCATTTTCCCCCGATAAGATCGATGGCTGGAATAACGGTAATGCTCATGCTTTATAGGTTTAAAAAGTTCTGGATAAGTTGTTGTCCCGCTTCTGCTGATTTTTCCGGGTGGAATTGGCATCCCCAGAAATTGTCCTTGTGGATGACGGCGGAAAAGGGAATCTGGTTACACGTGCAGATGGCTGTGGTGTAGTCGTTCGGGGGAAGGTAGTAGGAATGGGCAAAGTACATCCATTCCTGTTCTTCGATACCCCGGGAGAGCAGGCTGTCCTGAAACGATACCTGATTCCAGCCCATGTGTGGGATTTTACCCGTTGCCGGGAATTTTACCACGTCGGCCGGGAATATGCCGAGGCCTTTCACGTTGCCTTCCTCGGACCGGTTGCACAGGAGTTGCATCCCGAGGCATATGCCTAGTACCGGCATCTCCAGGCGGGGAATAAGCGTGTCCAGCCCGTTGGCCTGCAGACGCTGCATGGCACTTGCGGCTTGTCCCACTCCCGGGAAAATGACTTTGTCCGCTTGGCGGAGTATATCGGGATTCTCCGTGCATGTTACGGTGTATCCCAGGCGGCGGATCAGGTTGGCAACGGAAAACAGGTTGCCTGCCCCGTATTGGATAATGGTGATTTGTTGCATTGTCGTTTGGTTTGTTGTTTCGTGTTACTGGTTGAGCGAGCCTTTGGTGGAAGGAATGATTCCTTCGCGGGTTTGCCGGATGGCGGTACTGATGCTCCGTCCGAAAGCCTTGAAGATGGCTTCCAGCAGATGGTGGTCATTTTCCCCGCTTGCCGTGACGTGCAGGTTGCAACCGGCATTCTGGCAGAAGGAGGCAAAGAAGTGTCGGGCCATTTCCGTGGGGAAATCCCCGACCTGTTCCCGGCTGAATCGCACCTTCCATTCCAGCCAGCTTCTTCCCCCGAAGTCGAGTAGCACTTCGGCCCGGCTTTCGTCCATGGGGAGGGCGAAGCCGTAACGGTTGATGCCCTTTTTGCTGCCGAGGGTTTCCCGGAAGCAGCTTCCCAGAAGAAGAGCCGTGTCCTCGATGGTGTGGTGTACGTCCACTTGCAGGTCCCCGCGGGCCGAGATGGTGAGGTCTACCTGCCCGTGGCGGGCGATTTGCTGGAGCATGTGGTCAAAGAAGGCTATTCCCGTGTCGATATTTTCCTCCCCGGTGCCGTTTAAATCCAGCGATACCGTGATATCGGTTTCCGAGGTCCTCCGGGTGCGGGTGATTTTCCGGGAATCCCGTTTCAGTCGGGCAACCACGTTTGTCCATGACTGATCCCTTTCGTTTAACCATATCCCGTTGATGCCCAAGTCCTCGGCCAAAGGCTGGTCTTTCGGGATGATACCGATGAAATAGGAATTGCTTTTGTCCCATATTTCGTTGAGGTAAACGTCTTTCCAGGTTTTAGTGGCTTCTTCCTCGCTCCATACCGTGTCGAAGGTGATACCCTCTCCCGCGAATAGTCGTGGAATAAGGTCCTCGGGGAAATACGGCCGGCGGGTGAACAGGACAAGGCGGTAGTCCGTGTCCCGGCAGAGTTCCCGCAAGGCCCCGATTACCCCGGGCAGCAGGTCTATCCCCTGAACAGGGGTATTGGAGAGGGGAGAGGCGGGTTGTCGGATGATTCCCCCTTCCCGGTTGATGATGATGATTTTTTTCATTGGAATGTTTGGCATAATCGGATGACTTTATCGTTTTCTTCTCGTTTCCCGACCGTGATGCGCAGGCAGCCGGGCAGGAGAGGGGGCATGTCCCTCAGGCGGACGGCAACCCGGTTGTCCAGCAGGTATTGATAGAGTTCCCGGTAGCGGCCATGCTGCACCAGGATGAAATTGGCTTCCGGTTTGCCCATGATACGCAAGTCCGGGATTTGCCGTAATCCTTCGAGCAGCCGTTCCCGTTCCCGGAGGATTTCTTTTACCTGAGCCTGTACCTTGTCCTGTTCTTGCAGTAGAGCTTTGGCACATTCTTGCGCGAAGGAATTCAGGTTGTAAGGGGCTTTTACCTTGTTCAGCCATCCCGTTACGGCAGGATCGGCGATGCAGACGCCCACGCGTAGGCCGGCTGCACCCCAGGCTTTGGAGAGGGTTTGCAGGACCACGATGTTCGGGTATCGGTCCTGTATGCTTGTCGCGGAAGGACTATCCGTGAAGTCGATATAGGCTTCATCTACCACGACGAGTCCCTGGAAGCGGCTCGCGAGCCGGCATATTGTGTCGAGAGGAATCGTGTTACCGGTGGGATTGTTGGGCGTGCAGAGGAATATGAGTTTGGTATGCTTGTCTGCCCGTCCGAGAATATCTTCCAAAACCGGCATCAGGTCCTTGTCCAGAAGTGATTCCCGGATTTCCACCTCGTTCACTTGGGCGTATATCCCGTACATGGGGTAGGTCGGGCTGATGGTGATGATGTTGTCTTCCCGGGGAGAGCAGAAGGTGCGGAGCAGTAGATCGATGAGTTCGTCGCTCCCGTTCCCGATGGTCAGGCGTTCCGGGGCGAAACCTTTTACTTCCCGTAGGCATTGTTTTAACTCCTGCTGTAGCGGGTCGGGGTAACGGCGGTATATGCCCCCGTAAGGGTTCTCGTTGGCGTCGAGCAGCGAGAATCCCTGCCGTTTGTAGTCTTCCCTTTCGCAGCTGTACGGTTGCAGGCGTTTCACGTTTGAGCGGACCAGGTTGTCTATTTCCATGATAATTTATTTAAGCGGTTCTTCTTTTAATCGGATACTGACGGCCTTCCGGTGAGCTTCCAACAGTTCATTGGCGGCCATGGTTTCTATGGTATTCCCCAGGTAGCTTAGTCCTTCCCGGAATATTTCCTGGAAACTGATTTTTTTCCGGAATGCGTCCACGGTGATGCCGCTATAACTTCGGGCATACCCGTTCGTGGGGAGCGTGTGATTTGTTCCGGAGGCGTAATCCCCGGCGCTTTCGGGGGAATAGTTCCCCAGGAAGACGGAACCGGCATGCTGCACCTTTTTCGTGAAGCTCAGGTAATCCCGGATGTTCAGGATCAGGTGTTCCGGGGCGTACTGATTGACCATCTCAATGCATTCCTCCAGATCGTTCAGCACGATGAGGCGGATGTGCTCCTGGGCTTTGAAGGCCATGCTTCCCTGTGGCAGTTCCCCGAGTTGCCGTTCGGTCTCCTGTTTTACCCGGATGGCGATGTCTTCCCGATTCGTGACGAGGATGGCCTGACTGTCCGGCCCGTGTTCCGCCTGGGACAGGAGATCGGCGGCGATGTAGGCAGGAGTGGCGCTGTCGTCGGACACGATCATGATTTCCGAGGGTCCGGCTGGCATGTCGATGGCTGTCCGGTAGCGGGTAACCCATTGTTTGGCGGCCGTCACGAAATGGTTGCCCGGGCCGAATATCTTGTCCACCTTGGGAATGGTTTCCGTGCCGATGGCCAGTGCCCCGATGGCCTGGATTCCTCCGACCTTGAAGATGCGGGTGACACCGCAGAGGCGGGCCGTCCAGAGAATGGCCGGATTGATCTTCCCGTCTTTCCCCGGGGGGGTACAGAGGAATATTTCCTTGCAACCGGCAATATTGGCGGGGATACACAGCATGAGTACCGTGGAGAATAGCGGGGCATTTCCCCCGGGGATGTATAGACCCACCTTTTCGATGGGACGTTCTTCTTGCCAGCAACGGAAGCCGTTTTCGTTCACGTAAGTTTTGGGGGCGGACAATTGCAACCGGTGAAAGGCTTCTATGTTTTTCTTGGCATTCCGAATGGCTTGCTGCAGGTCGGGATCCACGAGAGAGGCGGATTCCTGTATTTCTTCTTCAGGCTCTTCAATGTCGTCTAGTTTTACCCGGTCAAAATACCAGGTGTATTTCCTCAGTATGTCGTCCCCGTGTTTGATGATTTCTTCGCAAATTGTTTTGCAGGTTTCTTCCAGTTCGAATGGGTTTACTGCCGGGCGCTGGAGTATTTCCGCCCATTTTTCTCGGCTTGGGTATAAAATGGTGTTCATGGGTGCTGGTTTTTGTTCGGTTATTCAATCATTTTTTCTATCGGGATGACGAGGATGCCTTCCGCCCCGGCGGCCTTGAGGCTTCCGATGGATTCCCAGAACTGGTCCTCGTTGACCACGGAGTGCAGCGAGTACCATCCTTTTTCGTGCAACGGCATGATGGTCGGACTTTTTATGCCGGGTAGGATGTTGCAGATGTTTTCCAGTTTCTCTTCCGGGGCATTCAGTAGGATATATTTGTTGCGTTTGGCGGCCAGTACGGATTGCATGCGGAAAATGAGTTGTTCCACGATGGCTTTTTTCTCTTCGTTTAAGTTGGGATTGGCGATGAGTATGGCCGTGGAGGAAAATAAGGTGTAGACTTCTTTCAATCCGTTTTTGAATAATGTGCTGCCCGAGCTGACGATGTCGCAAATGGCATCGGCCAATCCGATGGCCGGGGCGATTTCCACGGAACCGGAAATGACCTGTGTTTCTGCCTGGATGTTGTTCCGGTCAAGAAATTCCTTGAGTGTGTTCGGGTAGGAAGTGGCTATGCGTTTCCCTTGCAGCCATTGTAACCCATCGAAGGTTTCGTCTTTGGGGATGGCGATGGAGACCCGACAGCGGGAAAAGCGTAGGTCCATTAGTTTCTTGACGTTGGATTGAGTCTCGATGATGGTGTTTTCCCCGATGATGGCGACATCAGCCACGTTTTCTTCCACGTATCGGGGAATGTCCGCGTTGCGTAGATTGAGGATTTCCAAGGGAAAGTTGGAGGATTGGGCGAGCAATTGCTCGTTACCGTTGTTGGTACAGATGCCGCATTCTTTTAAAAGAGCGAGACTTTCTTCGTTTAACCGTCCGTTTTTCTGGATGGCAATCTTTAATTTTGTCATGTTGATTTTGTTTTTGCATTGCCATGGATTCAGAAGGTTCATGAAGGGCAAAAGAAAAACGAGCCGCCTGAATCCAGGCAAGCTCGTTTATACTTCTATTTTTAATTACAGCATATAACATCATCTTACCTGAAATGGCAGTTATGGTGATGATGCATATGTTGTAATGTCTTATTCATAGGTTGTTTTCTTTTGTTCATTTGCAAATGTAACGGCTTTATTGGGGAAATGCAAATTTTAAAGTCGTTTTTTTGAGGATTTTGCTTATATCACGGAGATAAATATAAAACGAGGGATTCCTTATTGGAACCCCTCGTTTTATATGATTGTTTACCGTTTATTTTTTCTTGGCGAAACGTCTTGTCAAGTCGAATGAAATCGGGGTGGCAATCATGATAGACGCGTAAGTTCCCACGATGATACCTACCAACAAGGCGAAGATGAATCCTTTGATGGATGCTCCACCGAAGATAAAGATGGCCAACAATACCACGATAGTTGATAATGAGGTACTGAACGTACGACGCAACGTGGAATTCAAGGCATCGTTCACGGTTTGCTCATCATCCCGTTTCGGGTACAGTTTGCGATATTCACGGATACGGTCGAATACAACCACGGTATCGTTGATCGTGTAACCGACTACGGTCAGCACGGCGGCGATGAACGCTTGGTCAACCTCCATGGAGAATGGTAATAAACCAGACAATAAGGAGAAGGCTCCGATAACGATAATCGTGTTGTGTGCAAGACCTAAAACGGCACCGGCACCATATTGCCATTTGGAGAACCGGATCATGATATACAGGAAGATACCGATCAATGCGAATACTACCGACCAGATAGCGGCACGAGTCATGTCTTCAGCCACGGCAGGACCGATCTTCTGGGATTGTTGCAGATTCGTTGTCTTGAATGTTTCGTAATCAGTTCCGGCAGGCAAGAAGTCGGTTAATCCCACGTATAACAATGAGTCTACTTCTTGGTCAACGGCAGCACCGCTTTCCGTGATCTTGTATTTCGTGGTGATTTTTACTTGATTATCCGAACCTACGGTCTTCACTTCAGGAGCAGTACCGTAAACTTTGGCCAATTTGCTGGCTACATCTTCCACTTTCACGTTCTTGTCGAACATTACCGTGTAGTTACGTCCTCCCATGAAGTCAATACCTTTATCCAATCCCTTCGTGAACAAGGAAATGATACAGATAAGGATAACCAATCCGGAAATCGTATAGCTGTATTTGCGGTTCTTCAGGAATTGGAATTTAGTATTCTGTAACAAATTTACGGTAAAGTGAGTGGTGAAGGTTACATTGTCGCTCTTCTTGGCTGCTCTTTCCAGAATCAAACGGCTAATGAAGATTGCCGTGAACAAAGAGGTCAAGATACCGATGATCAACGTGGTGGCGAAACCTTTGATAGGACCTTCACCGAAGTAGTACAGGATGAAACCGGTCAACAACGTTGTCAACTGACCGTCGATGATGGCTGAATAGGCATTACTATAACCTTCCTTGATGGCGAGTTTCAAGCCTTTACCGGCACGTAATTCCTCTTGGATTCGTTCGTAAATCAACACGTTAGCGTCGACGGCCATACCCATCGTCAACACGATACCGGCGATACCCGGCAAGGTAAGTACGGCTCCGATGGATGCCAGAATACCGAACAGGAAGAACAAGTTGGCCAACAAAGCGATATCAGCAGCCCAACCGGCATTCTTGCTGTAGAAGAATACCATGTAGATCAGAATCAACACGAATGCGATAACGAATGACCACATACCGGATTCGATGGCTTCTTTACCCAAAGAAGCACCTACCACTTCGTCTGCAATAATACGTGCGGGAGCAGGTAATTTACCGGATTCAAGAATGTTAGCCAAGTCTTGAGCCTGTTGTACAGTAAAGTTACCGGAAATGCTGGAGCTACCGTTCTTGATCTCGTCGTTTACGTTAGGAGAGGAAGCTACCATACCATCCAGCACGATGGCGATACAGTGGTTGATATTTTCTTTCGTCAGACGGGCCCATGTTTTTGTTCCCTCGCTGTTCATTTGCATGGAAACAACCGGGCGTCCGTTTTGGTCATAGTCTTGTTTGGCGTTCACCACGGCATCTCCTTCCAGGGGTGCTTTTCCGTTACGGGTGGTGATTTTGATGGCGTGCAATGAAACATAACCGTTCTCGCCAGCTTGCATTTCCCACATTAAGCGGGCATCCCGAGGCAATACGGCCCTCACTTGAGGCATTCTCAAGAATTTGTTGATAAGCGCTGTGTCTTTCGGTAAGGCATAACCCACGGTTGATCCCGGGTAAGCCTGTCCGTTTTGCGTACGGGCTGGAATCAAACGGGATAATAACGGGAATCTCTTTTGCAAATCCTCAAGACTGGCATTGGCCAATGAGTCGTTGCTGTTTCCCGTGATGTCTTTCAAAAGGTCAGAATCACTTCCCTCAGCCTTTGCTTCTTCCGCGGGAACAATTTCCGTGGCGGGAATTGTGTCTTTTTGTACGGCAGCTTCAGCGTCAAGTACTTGTTTTACCTTTTGATCTGCGGCGTCCAGGTATTGGCTGAAAACGGGATTGTCGTAAGTTTCATAGAATTCCAGTGCGGCGGTTCCTTGCAACAGTTCGCGTACACGTTGGGGATCATTGATACCCGGCAACTCGATGATGATACGTCCGGAAATGTCGGCCTTACGGATATTGGGCTGTGCAACTCCGAAACGGTCGATACGGGTACGCAGGATGTTGAATGTGTTGTCGATGGCTCCTTCTGCGGCTTTGCGGATCACGTCAAGCACCTCCTGATTGGTGGCCCCGATCTTGATCCTGTCTTTCATCTCGTGAGTCCCGAAGATATTGGGGGATGCCAATGATTGTCCCGGGGCTATTTTCTCGAAAGCTTCGCCGAACAGTGTCACGAAATCTTTCGGGCTGGAAACGCGCATCTGGATAGCTTCCTCGATTGCTTGATTGAAAGCGGGATCAGAGGTGTGGTTGGCCAGACTTCTTACCACATCGGCAACGTCTACCTCCATCGTCACGTTCATACCGCCCTTCAAGTCCAAACCGAGATTGATCTCAAGTTCCTTACATTCCTTGTAAGTGAATTTTGCGATACCCAGGAAATTGTAAACTGTTTGATTCGTTACGGAATCCAAATAAGCCCTTTCTTTGGCAGGGTCACCATTGGCAAATTCTCTTGCCGCCTTCTCTACCTGGTTGGTTTTGTAAGTGAAAAACAACTGGTAAAGACTCACTAATGCTAATGCAACAGCAAGTAGTGTAATCGCTCCTTTATTCTGCATCTGTCTTATGAATTTATAATTACTTATGCTATAATTTTGTTTCAAGCGTATATTTTAGAGCGCAAAACTAAAACATTTTTTTCAATATTACTATATATTTAGTCAGATACTTTTAATCGTAAATATTTATTTTCGTAATCGATGACAGCTTTGAATTTCACGAGGAAGTCGCTTCCCAGCAAACCGGATATCCTGCGGCGGAGCTGTTTCTCGTATAGCGTGTTCACGTAATCAAGGTCGATAACCGCGGCATGGAGGTTTTCTATCGTGTAATCGCCTATCTGAAAGGTAGGTAGGTTGACCAGCTTTACTTCCTCGATACGTCCGCTGACTCCCCCGGAATTTATTTCCGGGACATCGGCGATGGCTTCGTGCGAGAATGGGGTGTTGCGGTCTATGACCGTGACCGAGGCTCCCGTGTCGATGATAAAATCTCCCTCGATGCTGCCGATGAGCACCGTGGTGATGATATGGTAACTGTTGTCTTCCAGTTCCACGATTTCGAGAGGTATTTGTATTTCCATCTTTTTTCGTTTGTGCGAAAGTATCCTTTTCCTTTAAATTACGAAAATCTATAAACTTGTATTTTGTTTCTTGAATCCTTATTTTTACCTCACTTTTTCTGATTCCGGTCAAGTGGCGATATGATAAACAATAATATATGAATATGAAAGGAATATTTGTAGTGACACTGCTCGTGGCGATAATGCTTACCCCTCGTTCGCTTATGGCTCGGCAGGATTCCATAACTTATGTGAAGCATCTTGTCTTTCCGCAAAATGCCACGTTGGAAGAGAAGGTGGCAATGGCGGCACGTTTGGTCCCCTCTCCCCAGCAATTGGACTGGCAGCGGATGGAATTGATCGCTTTTATTCATTTCGGAATGAATACCTTCACGGGAAGGGAATGGGGGGATGGAAAAGAGAATCCGAAATGGTTTAATCCTGTCGGCCTGGATGCGGAACAGTGGGTGCGGACCTTAAAAGAGACAGGATTCAAGTTGGTTTTGATTACGGCAAAGCATCACGATGGCTTCTGTCTTTGGCCCTCTGAATTCACGGATCATTCCGTCGCGGCTTCGGATTGGAAAGCGGGGAAAGGGGATGTCGTTCGGGAACTGCGTGAGGCTTGTAGCAAGTTCGGTTTGAAATTCGGGGTGTATCTTTCTCCTTGGGATCGCAATGCTCCCTGTTATGGAAATTCCCCGGAATATAACGATTTTTTTGTCGGGCAATTGACGGAACTGTTGACGAACTACGGGGAGGTGCATGAGGTGTGGTTTGATGGGGCAATAGGAGAGGGACCTGATGGCAGAAAACAGGAGTATGATTGGGAGCGGTACTATAAGACGATCCAACGCCTGCAACCCAATGCCGTTATGGCTATCATGGGGGATGATGTCCGTTGGGTGGGGAATGAACGGGGAATGGGACGGGAAACGGAGTGGAGTGCGACGGTGTTGACTCCTGGCATTTATCAGCGGTCCGGGCAGAATAACGGGAACCTGGGTATCACCGAACTTTCAAAGGATTTAGGTAGTCGGGCCATGTTGGCTAAGGCTACTGAGCTTTTCTGGTATCCTTCCGAAGTTGATGTTTCCATACGTCCCGGTTGGTTCTACCGGGAGGAAGAGGATAACCGGGTAAAAACTGTCGAGCAATTGATGGATATCTATTGTCAATCGGTAGGCCGTAATTCTGTATTGCTTTTGAATATTCCGCCGAATCGGGAGGGACGTATACATGATATTGACGTGGAGCGTTTGAGGGAATTCGCCGCTTATCGGGATAAGGTTTTCGCGCATGACCGTGTCGTGGCAGGCGATATCCCCTGGTGTACACGGGGAGGCATTAGCCGGGTTTATGCTTTGAACCCGGATTCTTTAATCAATCTCGTCCTTCTTCAGGAAGACATTGAACAGGGGCAGCGTGTCGAACGATTTACTGTCGAGCTATATGCTAAGGGAGCGTGGCAACAAGTGGGAGAGGGAACAACCCTGGGGTATAAACGTATTTTGCGTTTCCCGGAAACAAAAGCGGATTCCTTGCGTTTGACGATTCGGGAGGTGCGTTTGGATGGAAATATAAAACAGGTGTCGGCTTATTATGCGCCTCCTTTGGGGAATGTCGATTTGCATGTTGCTTGGAACGACCTGAAACGTACCGCCTGGAAGATGATTTCCCGGGAACCACTCGTCATTGATTTGGGTGAAACGGTGAAATTGGCGGCATTTACCTATGCTCCTTTAAACGGAGAGACTAAGCCGACCTTGGCTTTCCGTTACGAGTTCTCTGTCAGTCGGGATGGGACGAACTGGGAAGAAGTAATTGCAGATGGCGAATTCAGTAATATCGTCAATAATCCCTTGCCGCAAACCGTCCGCCTCCCCGTGGCGAAGGATGTGCGCTATATCCGTCTGAGAGCGATGTCCTTGAACGGGATGCCGGCACAGATCGGTTTGGAAGAGATCGGGGTCTCCCTGGCAAAATAAGCAAGTCCTGTCTTATTCTTAATAGAATACCCCGGGAAGAAATTAGCTTCTTCCCGGGGTATTTTGTATCAATTGTTCCAGTTGATTTTCTGGGAATAATACATGACGATGGCCAGTATCACGAATAGTCCGATGCTGCCCGCGAGCAAGGCGTAATTTTCCAACTGGATGAGGAAGAAAATGTACACGTACAGGCAGGCCAGTAATCCTCCGATGGTGAATGCCGTTCGTTTGATTTTAAGTATCCCTCCCATGTACAGGGTGATCAGGACGGTTGTCATGAGGGCGGCGACGAGGTAGGCGGCCGTGAACCCGATATGTTCCGATGCCGCGATGAGTAGCGTGTAGAAGAGGCACAGCGCCAGTCCCACGAGCAGGTATTGCATGGGATGGATGTAGCGTTTTTGGATGATTTCCGTGAAAAAGCAGATTACGAAGGTCAGGATGATGACGAGAAAGGCGTATTTCGTGGCTCGGCTGGACTTCTGGTATTGATCCACGGGAAGTAGAAGACTCACCCCGAAAATGGAGGGGAGAATGGTTCCGGACACGTGGGTGTAATCGGCATCTTGGGGAAGGGATGACGTACTACCGGGGTAGTATGAATCAAACTGGGGTGTTTCGTCAAGTACTTGCGGGTAGTTTCGGTTCAATTCTAGGATTTGCCATTCGGCGGTGAATCCTTCCGGGGTGATTTCCCGTTCCCGGGGAAGGAAGGCTCCGGTGAAACTGGGTGTCGGGCAATCTGAAGTGATGTGTACCGTGGTCGTTCGTCCTAGTGGAGCGAAGAGTAGGTTGGAAGAGCCTTTCAGGTGGAGTGAGATGGTAAACTCCAGTTCTCCGTCTGCTTTCAGCAAGGGGCTGGCGTCCGTGGGCAGTGATACCCCGGATCTCATTACGGAATGCGGGGAGGTCCCTGGGGTGACGGGATATACTTGCCCGTTATGTTCCACGTTCACCTGCTCTTCTATCCCGCGTAAATCACTGATACCGATGTTGAGTATGGCATCGGCAAGGCGCAATTCACTCGGGTCGATGGAGGGAGAGGATAAGGTTGAGGCCTTGAATCTGCCCCGTATGGTCAACGGGACGTCATAGACGACAATGTCGAATATCCCTCGTTGCAGTTGCTTGGTGCTTATGGTTCCCGTGATTTCCAACTGTTCCGGCAGGCAATTGATGTGGCGGGTAGTCCATTTGCCTTCCGCATCCTGGTAAGAGTAAGGAATAGTGAGGCTGGGACCGGCCACGATTTGGCTGCCGCTCCACTTTTGGTGGACCTCCTCGATGGCGGATTGCAGGCGTTCTTCCCGTTCGGATATCAACCCGTGCACGAGAAGGATAGGAATGATCAGCACAATGATGAGTAAGGCGATGAGAATAATCTTGATGGTCATCGTGTGGTTTGCTGTTGGCGTACCCTTGAATGGAGAAGGGGGAGTCGGGGGTGTTGTGATTGTGTTCATTTCTTTTGTGTTTTGAGGTTATTAAAAGAACTTTGAAATTCAAAGTATGTAGGCAAAAAAAATTACGAGTGTTGTTCCCTAAGGAAGGCTTCCAGGGCGTCCAGGTGTTGCCGAAAGGCTTCTTTCCCCTCGGGGGTGGCAGAATAAGTGGTGTTTGGGCGGCGGCCGACAAATTGTTTGGTGCAGGTGATGTAACCGGCTTCCTCGAGGGCCCGGGCGTGACTGGCCAGATTGCCGTCGGTGAGCCCCAGTAATTGTTTGAGGGACACGAAATCCATGCATTCGTTCACCATCAGCACGGACATGATTCCCAGCCGTACCTTGCTTTCGAAAGCCTTGTTGATATGTGAAAGATATTCGAGCATGCTTCGTGTCAGTTTCTGGTTCTGGTGGGATGTTGTTCTATTTTCAGGTAGAAGAAAATACCGTATATAATATGGAAAATCCCAAACCCGCAGACCCAGAACAGCAAGGCGTAATTCACGACAAAACTGTCGATAAGCCCGAGGGCAATCTCCGCGAATCCCAGGTAGCGGGTATTGGAGTAGGTGTATTTTGATGCATTCACCAGGGAAAGTCCGTAGAATAGCAACATGATGGAGGAAGTGAGCCCGTAATAGCCGTGCAGCAGTAACGAGAAACAGAAGATTCCTCCCGTGGCAAGCGGCAGGAAAAAGTTCCACAGCAGGCGCTTCGTGGCGGGAGTGAGGAACGGGGCCTTTCCTTCCCGTCTGCATTTGCGGTAACTGAGCAGGAATACGGTCAGGAGACTGGCGGCGAGTACACCTAAGGCCAACAGGCTGATGGAAATGAGTTTGTCGGGGGTATTTATATCCAGGAACGGTTGATCTTCCGTGGGATAGTTCAATGACTCGGTCCCCAGCAGGTGATAGGCCATGAGGGTTCCGGCGCAGGCGTATAGGCCGACCACAATGGATGAAAGTCCGCTTAGTGATAGGAATTTCGTGGATTTCTCCATCAAGTTCCGAATGTCGTTCAGTGTGTTTAAGGCTTCTTCCTGTTTCATATCTCGTAGTACTTTGTATTGCAAAGTTAATTGCTTTTCATGATATAACAAGAGGAAGAAAGGAATATTTTGAAGGAATAGTGTTTTTTAGTGTTTGTGGAAATCTGTATTGGGGAAGGTGTGGAATATTTCCGCGGAAATGGATGGAAAGGCGATACGTTTTTTTCTTGTAATTGACAAGGACTCAACTCAAGAGAAAATCAGTTGATTCCCGGCTCGTTTTTTGTCTTGTGCGGGAGGATTTTGAATATGGCATAGAAAACATATAAATTTAGGAGATAATGAAGAATGTTTTAAGTTTTTTACCGCGAAAGAGCCAATATGCGAGAGCGTTGGTTCTTTTATTGATGCTGAGCGTGGCGGGGAATGCCTTTGCCACTACCCCGGACGATTCGGGGAAGGAGAAGAAGGATACTTGGGAAATCAAGGGAACAGTAAAGGATAAGAATGATGAGCCCATCGTGGGGGCGGCAATTCTGGAACGGGGCACGGGTAACGGTACGGTGACGGACACACTGGGCCAATTCAAGCTCACGGTAAAGCAGAATGCCGTCCTCCGTTTTTCTTATTTGGGCTACAAGACTCAGGATATCGTCGTGAAGACCCAGGACCCGTTGAACGTGGTGCTTCTGGAGGAGAACGAGCGGTTGGATGAGGTGGTCGTGATTGGTTACGGGGCCGTGAAGCGGGAAAACTTCACCGGTTCGGTGAGTACGGTCAACATGACGGAATCCCCGCTGGCTCTTTTGCCTAATTCCAACCCGATGGATGCCTTGCGGGGAACCGTCACGGGGTTGACCGTTTCCCAGCAGCAAGGGGCAGGGCAGGAGCCTTCCCTGCAGGTGCGGGGACAGCGTTCCATCAGTTCCGGGGCATCCGATCCGCTTATCGTGATGGATGGGGTGATCTTCATGGGAAGTCTTCGGGATATTGACCCCAACAATATCGAGAGCATGAGCGTGCTTAAGGATGCCACATCGCTGGCGGCTTATGGTTCACAGGCGGCCAACGGGGTTATCATGATTACCACCAAGCAGGGACGCCTGGGAAAACCGGTACTGAATTTCAACCTTTCCTGGACCTTGTCCGAGATTGCCAACCGTCCGGACGTTCTCAGCCCGGAGGATTACATCCGCAAGGTGAATGCCATACAGGGATTTGACGAGGATGCCGATCCCACCATCTGGATGACCAGTTTCGAGTTGGAAAATTACAAGGCGGGAAAGACCACCGACTGGCTGGATTACGTGACCCGACTCGGCCTGATGCAGAGTTATGCCATGACTTTCTCCGGGGCCACGGAAAAACTGAACTATTACTTCTCGGCTTCCCACCTGAACCAGGAGGGGATTATCATCGGGGACGATTACAGCCGTGAGGCCGTTTCCTTGCGTCTGCAGAGCGACCTTACGTCCTGGTTGCAGGTCGGCGGACAGGTAAACTATACCTTTAATGATTATTCCGGTGCCACCAACTACAATATTCTGGGAGCCGTGAGTCTCAGCCCCTATGCCCGGACTACCCGCCCGAACGGCGAGATCGAGAAATATCCCCGGGAATTAAGTACGGTCAATCCCCTGTGGAGCAGCCAGAGCGGTACCGTGGACGACCACGACACCTACGGGACGCTTCTCTTGAAGGGACACGTGCTGGTGACCTGCCCCTGGTTGTCGGGTCTGACCTATCGGCTGAATCTTTCCCATTCCCAGGAGAACGTGGAGCGGGATTATTTCGAGCACGAGGGCTATTTCGTGGGAGAGGGGAATACGGAAGACCGTTACGCCGAATCATCCTTGACCACTTATTTGAGCAAGGCCAACGGGTATAGTGCCCGTACCAAGAATACCTACTGGGTGATGGATAATATCATTAACTTCAAGCGGCAGTTCGGTCGTCACTACGTGGACCTTACTTACGTGTATACCCGGGATTCCAAGAAGTATGACTACCGCAAGATGACCGGTAGCGATTTCACCGATCAGGGAAACACCATTCTTGGGGCTAACGGATTGACTTTCGCCAAGACGCAGAAGATTACCGATATCGACCGCACGAAACACAACAATGTCGGTTATCTCGGTCGTTTGAATTATAACTTCGATGGAACCTATCACCTGGACGTTTCCGTTCGTCGTGACGGTTCGTCGGTATTCGGTACCAACTCCAAGTGGGGGGTATTCCCCGCCGTGGGTGTGGCCTGGACGATCTCCAACGAGCCGTTCATGCAGCGCCTGGGCTTCGTGGATCACTTGAAGCTGAAGGCTTCCTGGGGTAAGAACGGTAACCAGTCGCTTACTCCCTATGCCACCCTTTCGAGCATCATTCTTGGTCAGCAGGGAGGAATCAGCTACCCCTTCAATAATTCCTCCACCGTGAGCTGGGGGCAGCGTTACGATAAACTCGGTAATGCCGACCTCGGCTGGGAGACCACGGAGGCCTACAATTTCGGTTTTGACCTCGGGGTGCTGGGTAACCGTATTTATCTGGAAGTGGACGGTTATATATCCGAAACCACCGATCAAATATTCGACCGCCAGATTCCCGTCATGAACAACGGCTTGACGACCATGAAAGCCACCATGGGTAAAATCGCCAACTGGGGTATCGAGGCCAACCTGACCACCCAGAACATCCGCACCCGGAAGTTCCGCTGGTCCACCGACCTGAATTTCTACCTGAACCGGAATAAGCTGAAGGAACTGTACGGCGACGGCAAGGACGACATTTCCAACAGCCTCTTCATCGGCAAGTCGCTGGGTGCCATCTACGGTTATAAGGAAATCGGCATCGTGCAGGAGGGCGACACGGAATACATGCAGGCCAATAACGCTGTCCCGGGCGATGTGATGTTCGCCAACCTCGACGGCAGTGCCGACGGTAAGATCACGGCTGACGACCGTACCATTTTGGGATACAATAAGGAGAATTTCCGCCTGAATATGTCCAACACGCTTTCCTATAAGAACCTGGAACTTTACTTCCTTTTCACGGGAGTCTTCGGCGGGAACGGCTATGGGATGTACAAGAATACCTATGCCTACCGCAGCGCTACCGGTATCATCTGGGACAATATGCTCGATCATCCCTGGTGGACACCCGAGAACAAGAGCAACAAGTATCCCCGTGTCGGCTATGCGGACAGCCGCTACACTCCCTTGCAGAGCTACGGTTTCGTGCGCCTGCAGGACTTGAGCCTTTCCTACACCTTCCGCCAGAAATGGTTGTCTAAGCTGGAAATCAATAGCCTGAAGGTGTTCTTCGCCGCCAAGAATGTCTTCACCATCACCAACTGGGAAGGCGGCGATCCCGAGATCAAGCAGACTTTCGACGGTGGCAGCTACGGTTACCCGCTTTCCGCCATGTATTCTTTTGGATTGAACCTGACTTTTTAAGATATAGCCTATGAAACGATATAACCTGACTTTGAGAAGATACGCGATGACTGCCGCCGCCCTCCTTTCCCTGGGCCTGGCAGGATGCAACGATGATGTATTTTTGGAGGAACACCCCGACACCTTCTACACGGCCGAGGATGCCTTCCAGACCGTCTCCCAGGTGGAGGCCTGCGTGACGAATATGTATGTACATGCCCGCTACTGGCTGCAGAATAATTATATTCTCCGTGGCCAGGGTACCGACCTTTACGATACGCCCATGTGGCGCTCCAGCGGTAACGGGCTCTCGAATTTCTCCACCTGGTCCTCCGACAAGAGCGAGCCGAACCAGATTTACGAGGCATTCTACCAGCTCGTCAGCTATGCCAACCAGACGCTTGAGGGAACCGACGTGAAGACCCTTACCTGGGAAGACCCCGCCACCCGTGATTATTTCCGGGCACAGGCCCACTTCTTCCGGGGATACGCCTACATGGTGCTCGGTGAACTGTTCGGGGGTGTGCCCCTCGTGACGAAGTTCTACGAGGCTCCCCGCTACGATTTCGTCCGCTCTTCCCGGGCGGAGACCTACCGCTTCGCCATCTCCGAGTTGAAGGCGGCTGCCGATACCCTGCCTGATTATCCCAAGGGAGCCGGTTACGTGGGCAAGGGGGTAGCCTACCATTTCCTGGCCGAAGCCTATCTTGCCCTGGCCACCGAGTTGGGCAACAACCGTGACACGCTCCAGCTGGCTGTCAACGCGGCTACCGAGGTTACCCGTCTCCATTCCCTGATGACCGAGCGTTTCGGTTCCCGGGCCAATCCCAACGGTGGCGAGGAGATGAACGGAGTTCCGGCTTATTATGCCGATGGCGATGTTTTCTTCGACCTTTTCCAGCGGGGCAATCTCGACCGGGAGGAGGGAAATACCGAATCGCTTTGGGTACTGCAGAATGATGTAGAGGTATGGCACACCTATGGTGGCAACCAGGTCGTTTCCTACACCGGTATGTTCTCTCCCGTCTTGCGGGAAATGAAATGGAAACCGGAATATGCCGAGGAGAATGCCGGTAGCGGTCCCTGGAATACCAATATCGACGAGACGCTTTACCCCGGCGGTAATTTCTGCGCCTACATCGGGGGACGCGGTACCTCCCAGAACGCTCCCACGGTCTACCTTTGCGAGGATATCTGGAAGGATGATCCCGGTGACATCCGCAACTCTCCGGCCAACATCCGCCGCGAGTGGGTGTGCATCGACAGCAAACATTCCCTCTACGGCAAGACGGTTTCCGTTGATATGCTGCAGACCGACAACATGGACCGCTTCTATCCCGTGTGGACGAAGTTCTGCCCCGTGGACGACTGGGGATTCGAGGACCTGCAATACGGTGGCAACCGCTCCAATATGTTCCGTGACGACTACGCCGCCCGTCTGGCCGAGACCTACCTTCTCCGTGCCGAGGCTTACCTTCGGCTGGGCAACAAGGACCTGGCCGCTGACGACATCAACCAGCTTCGCCGCCGGGCCAAATGCGAGCGAGAGGTGGCTCCCGGTGACGTGACCATCTATTACATTCTCGACGAGCGGGCCCGCGAGCTCTTCCTCGAGGAACGCCGCTGGTGTACCCTCCTGCGCATGGAAAAGGAAGTCATGGAAACCCAGTTGCTGGGACATGCCTACTACACGGCCGATTACCCTGTTTTCACGGGTACCATTGACTGGCATCTCTTCCCCATACCCCAGAAGGCCATCGACGCCAACCTGGATGCCAAACTGGAACAAAACGAGGGGTGGTATTGATACCCCCCTTCCTCTTCATACAAGAAAGCCGCCGCGGATTCCCGCGGCGGCTTCTTCTAAAAGTCCTATTTGAGATTAAAACAGTTTCATGTTGTCCAGCACGTCCATCACGCTTCTTACGGCTTTGGCTGAATTTTCCAACAAGGCTTTCTCCTCGTCGTTCAACGATACCTCGATGATCTTCTCGATACCGTTCTTACCCAACACTACCGGAACTCCCAGGTAGATGTTCTTCATGCCGTATTCGCCGTTCAACAGGGCGCATACCGGGAATACCCGTCTGTGGTTGCATACGATGGCTTCAACCATTTGGGCTGCAGCGGCACCCGGGGCATACCAGGCGGAAGTACCCATCAGTTTAACCAACTCGCCACCGCCCACTTTCGTGCGCTCGATGATGGCGTTCAACGTATCCTTGTCGATCAATTCCGTAACAGGGATACCGCCAACGGTCGTGTAACGGGGAAGCGGAACCATGGTATCACCGTGACCACCCATTAACAGGGCTTGGATATCCTTCGGGGATACGTTCAAGGCCTCGGCCAGGAATGCACGGTAACGGGCCGTATCCAGGATACCGGCCATACCGAACACGCGGCTGGAATCCACCTTTGCCGTCAGGTAAGCGCAGTAGCACATTACGTCCAACGGGTTGGAAACGATGATGATCTTGGCGTTCGGGGAGTGTTTGATGATGTTTTCCGTAACGGACTTCACGATGCCGGCGTTCGTGGCGATAAGATCGTCACGGCTCATGCCCGGTTTGCGGGGAAGACCGGAAGTGATCACCACTACCTCGGAGTTGTTCGTGGCCTCGTAGTCGTTGGTCACGCCCTTGATGCGGGTGTCATATAAGTTAATCGGGGCGGTCTGCCACATATCCAATGACTTACCTTCTGCCACACCTTCCTTGATGTCCAGGAGGACCACCTCGTTCACGATGTCTTTTTCAGCGATGCAGTTGGCGCATGTTGCACCTACGTTTCCTGCTCCTACAACTGTTACTTTCATTTCTGTAATCTTTTATTGTTATACGTGTTTATATTACGGTTAACGTGTAATCGTTTCACGTTGTCAAATGTACGTCTTATTTTTCACTTCGCCAATCTTTCGGTGGGAAAATTGCAGAAAGATTTCTTTATTGGTTGAATTGTTGCCACAGGCGGCTGGCCACGGCCCGGGCCCAGCGAGCCCAACCCGGCGATGCGGCACGGTATTCCTGCAGGCGACGGCGGAACACGGCGTACCATCCCGCCAGCACCACTCCCTTCAGCACGCTCGACAGCGTGATGCTCCACCAGATGCCGTTCAGTCCCAGGCTCGGGAAGGTCACCAGCCAGTAGGCAAACGGGATTCGGGCCGCCGTCAGCACGATGCCCGTCACCGCCGGGGGCGTTGTCCGTCCGCAGCCGTTGAAGGCCCCCGCCGTCACCGTCTCCACGACGCAGAATACTTGGGATATGGCCAGTATCTTCAGGTACGCGCTCCCGGCCTCCACCGTCTCCGCGCTGTCGATGAATACCCCGAATATCTCCCGGCTGAAGGCCAGGAAGGCGATCGTCGCCGCCAGGGCTATACCTCCGGCGAAACGCAGCGTGTAACGGTAACCCGCCTGGATGCGGGCGAAGTTCCTCGCCCCGTAGTTCTGCCCCGTGAAGGTTGCCAGCGCCGTCGAGAACCCGGCTGCCGTCATCCACGTGATGGCCTCGATCTGTGCCCCCACGCTCTGTACCGCCACCCCGATGTGGCCCCAACGGGCTGCCACCGTCGCCAGCGTGATGGAGAACAGGGCGAACAGTCCGCTCTGCAGGCTCACCGGCAGTCCCAGCACGGCCACCCGCCCGGCGAACGCCCGCCGCGGCCGGGTGATGACCCGCAACCGTCCCAGCGGTGACTGCCGCGCGTACAGTTTCCACGCGAATATCCCGAACACCACCAGTTGCGAGAACGCCGTTGCCACGGCCGCTCCCGCCGTTCCCATTGCCGGGATTGGTCCCCAGCCGTATATCAGCAGCGGGTCCAGCACGATGTTGCACACCAGCCCCGTCGCGATGATTTTCAGCGGCGTCCGGCTGTCGCCCTGCCCGTTGTACAGCCCGCTGTACGTGTTATTATTAAAGGTGAAGAACAATCCCGGGGTCACTATCCGCAGGTATTCCACCGCCATGGCCGAGATTTCCGCCTCCAGGTGGAACAGTCCCACCAGCAGCGGTGCTGCCGTGAACACCAGCGCGGCATACCCCAGCGCCATCAGCGACGACAGCAGTGTCGCCTGATTCGCGTACACCCGTGCCCGCCGGGGCGAGCCCGCTCCCAGCGATTGCGATATAGTCACCTCGGCTCCCACCTTGCTCGTGAACGAGAGCGCGTTGCATATCCACGTGAAGAATCCGGCCACGCCCACCGCCGCCACGCTCTCGCTCCCCAGCCTTCCCAGCCACACCATGTCCGTCATGCTGTACGCCATCTGCACGAACGAGGCCGTGATGAGGGGAACGGCCACTCTCCGTATCCCGCGGCCAATGTCGCCCCGCGTCAAATCATTTGTTTCCATCCGTTCTCTATTTTTTCTCCGCGAAAGTACATACCTTTCCTCAATTATCTATACATTTGTCCATGTTCTAAAACCAAAAATCGCATGAAAAACATAGTGGTTATCGCCGGGGGCAATTCCTCCGAGCACGATGTTTCCCTCCAGTCCGGGAATTTCGTTTACAGTGAGATTGATGAAAAACGTTACAATAAATACCTGATGCACCTCCGCGGCCGCGACTGGCACGTGGTCATCGGCGACAAGACCTATCCCGTCGACCGCCAGGACTTTTCCTTCACCCGAGACGGCGAGAAGGTGGTTTTCGACTTTGCCTATCCCATCATCCACGGCAATCCCGGGGAGAACGGCATGCTCCAGGGCTACCTGGAGATGATGGGCATCCCCTATGCCGGTTGCGACACCCTCTGCACCGCCCTCACCTTCGACAAGCACACCTGCAACACCTACCTCGCCGCCTACGGCGTCAAGGTTGCCCCTTCCGTGCTCGTCCTCCGCGGCACCACCTGGTCGGCCGAGGAGATAATCGCCGAGGTGGGGCTGCCCTGCTTCGTCAAGCCCAATGCCGACGGTTCCAGCTTCGGTGTCTCCAAGGTGAAGACGGCCGATGAACTGCCCGCCGCCATCGAGAAGGCCTTTGCCCACGGTACTGACGTCCTCGTCGAGGCTTTCATCGACGGCATGGAGCTGACCTGCGGCGTGTGCAAGACCCCGGACATGGACCTCGTCCTGCCCATCGCCAAGGTGGTACCCAAGAACGACTTCTTCGACTATGAGGCCAAGTACGACCCCACCATGTCCGACGAGATTATCCCGGCACCCATCCCCGCCGAGCTTACCGACCGTGTGAAGCGGCTTACTTCCGCCATCTACGACATCCTCCGCTGCGAGGGCGTGGTACGGGTGGACTACATCGTCCGGGGCGACGAGATATTCATGCTCGAGGTGAATACCGCCCCCGGTATGACGGCCAATAGCTTCATCCCCAAGATGGTACGGGCCATCGGCTGGACGGTCCGCGACTTCCTCACCCGTCTCATCGACGCCAAGCTGAAATGATGCCGGGTCGCACGACGCGAATCCTTACCTGATCATATAGCGGGACTCTTCGAGGGTCCCGCTTCTTTTTTCACCTTTTGCTATTGGAGGTATCTCCTTTTTGCGGGTTGGGCTTACCGGCTGGTCGGGGGCTGTTCACTTGCTGGTCACCTGCTGGTTGGGCCGTGGTCTGTTGGCAGGGTGAGGGCGGTTGACGTGCGGGAGGGATGAGGGGGACACGAGGCAGGGAATGATGGGGGATTATTCGGGGAAGATTAAATGAATCTTAATTATGCTTGCAGAATGTTGTGATTTTGTTTGCTGAATGTTCCCTGGCAATGCAGGAGACTTACAGGGAACTTGCAGGGAACTTACAGGGAAGTAAGTGCATGAAAACAGGAGGTATCTTGTTGGAATACAGCGATTACCTCCTGGTTGTCAGGAGTGAGCCCGAAAACGTGTCTTTTTGTGGGTTGGTTGTAAACAAATTGCTAAAAATTTAACCATAATTTAAGACTTGGGGCTTTTTCCTTGCTTACCACCACGCGCTCGCGGGTGGCGGGACGGGGCCCGTGGAATGGATAAGGCGGGGAGGTGAGGGAATGAGGGCAAGGGTAACTTTCCCGGGGAAGGGAAATTTCCCCGGGGTGGCGGGGGCGGTTATTGCTCCCGGATGATGGCGGTTAATTCCGCCGCGGTCAGGTCGGTCCGCTCGATGGCCATCCAGGTCACTTGCCCTTGCTCGTTGATGGCCTAGAGGCGGGGAATGGTCATGTTGGCGAACAGGGAATAGACGGAACGGTCGCCGTCTATATATATAGGTATGGAGAAACCGTTTTCCTGCCAGTAGGCTTCAACCTCTTCCGGGGATTCTTCCCGGGCGATGGCGATGACGAGATAGTCTTCCTCTGCGGACAAGGCCCGGCAGACGGAGTCCACCAGCGGGAGTTCCCGTTGGCAATCCCCGCATTCGGTGTGGAAGAACACGAGCAGGGAGCGCTTGCCAGTGAATTGGTCGGAGATGAAGGTATTGCCCTTGCCATCGCTCACGCTGAAGCGGGGAACGGTGTCGCCCACGTTGACGCGGTTGATGACGCGGTTGTCCTCGTTGTCCTTGATGCAGGAGGAAATGGTGAAAAGGCCTGACAGCAGCAGGATGAGTGTCGTCTTGTTCATGGTGATTTGATTTTCGTGTATGCGCAGGTACCGGGTTTGAACTATTTTACGACAAAGATGGGAGTGTTTTTTGCCATTTGCAAGTGAAGCGGTTGTCTTTGTCTGTATTTTTTTCTGGCGACTAAATGAATCCTGCTGGATGGATGAGGGAAGGGGTTCATGTTTACATTGTTTATTGAATATATAAGCTCATGTTTAACTACTGTTAAAAGATTTGTTTAAATGTTTGGTGTGTAGTTATTTAAAACGTTTTCGAAGAAACGTGAACCATTATGAACCAAAAAAGACTAAAAGAATATTTGGTTATGAGTAATGGTTGCCCTACCTTCGCGAAATAGAAGATATGAAGTTTTGGATTGACGAGAAAAAGTAAAATTTGGATATGAATATGAAAAAACTATTTTTTGGACTGTTGTTTTGCCTCTTCGCGACAGGGGCTTTTAGCCAAAAGGTGGCGGTGAAGACAAATTTGCTGTACGACGCCCTGACTTCGTCATCGTGTCCATTTGTTTTATTGTGAAGGACGATTTTGCCGTAAAGGAATATAAGATTAAAGGGGAGCTTTTTATAGTTATATGTAAAATTGTTTTTGTAAGTTTCATGCTCCTCTCGGGCATTCGAGATGAAACCCCGTCAAGCCGTCCTTTCCCTGTTGTTAGGGCGGCTTTTTCTCAATGTTTTTGAGATACGCTGGATACACATATTGCAACCAGATACTTCCCTGCCGGACACAGGGAAGTATAGCCGCCCTACCACTCTCTCTTGGGGCGGCTTTTTCGTGTAGTGAAATGTTTCGTGTCCCGATTCCGGTTGAAATCAGGGGGAAGGTTTAATGGAGTTCGTTTTCCAGGCGGTGGATGTAGGCGGGGAGTTCCGTGATGTTGTCGAGGACGGCGGAGGCCCCGGCGGCTTCCATGCGTTGGCGGACGGCGGCCTTCACGCGGGAGAGTTCATCGGCAGGGATGGCGGCGTATTCTTCCTCGGTCAGCCCCATCTCGTTGCTGCCGGTGATGATGCCCACGCTGTGGACTCCGGCGTTCAGCCCCTCGCGGATGTCGGCGATGGTGTCGCCCACCTTGACAACTTCCCGAACGGAAGTGATGCCGAGCCGCCTCATGTTCTCGAATATCATGTAGGGGGCGGGTCGTCCGGCCCCGGTGTCGTCGGGGGTGACCAGGTTGTCCACGATGTAGCCTTTGGCTGCTGCTGCGGGACGGACGATGTCCATCATGCGGGCCGTGTAGCCCGTGGTGGAGCCGACGAGGATGCCTTGGTCCCGCAGGGCGTCGAGGGTGTCGATGACCCCGGGAATGGGGGTGGTGAATTCGGACAGGGAGGCGAAGAGGTGTTGCTCGAAATGGCGGTAGAGTTCGTTCACGTCGTCCTCGGTCCAGGGGCGTCCGTGGCGGGCGAGGAAGGCAGCGGAGACTTCCGGCATGGCGAGGATGGCCCGGATGTGGTCTATTTTCAGCATACCCATCGGTTCGCGGGCCTGCCGCGGGGTGATAGTGAGTCCCTTTTCCTCGGCGAATACCTTGAGGAAGGCGTTGAGGGGGGCGAAGCAGCCGTAGTCAATGGCGGTGCCTGCCCAGTCCATGATGATACATTTGATTCGGTTCATATTTTTGAAGTTTATGTTGTTTTACATGTAGGGATTTCCCCGGGGTCAGCGGAAACGGATGCCAACCCGGTAGGGGTTCTTTTCTATGGCGTAGCGGAAAGCTTCCTCGGCGTGGTCGAGGTCGAACCCGTCATGCACGAGGGAGGCTATGGGGTAGTCCCCGTGGTGGGCGGTCATGAAGGCAACGGCTTCGCGGAAGTCCTCGCGGTTGTAGTTGTGGAGTCCCCGGATGGTGAGTAACCGGCGGATGACGGTTTCCGTGTCAATGGGAAGCCGCGGTTGGGGACAGACTCCGCCGACCCACACGGCCGTGCCCCCGATGGCCAGGGTATCGAGGGTGGCGGCCATGGCCTGAAGGTGGCCGCTGTAGTCGATGGTGATGTCGGCCTGCAGGTTGCGCAGGGCCGGATCGGCCGGGTTGAAGGCCCGGGTGATGCCGAATGGTTTGGCTTCGGCCAGGCGTTGTTCGTTGACGTCGATGGCGATGATTTCGGCGGCACCTTTTTCCTTGCACATGGCGCAGGCGATGGTCCCCAGCATGCCGATTCCCCAGATGGCTACCCGGCGGCCGCGGATTTTCCCGGCCAGGCGGAGTGAGCCGGCCACGGTGGCCACGGAGCAGTTGATGATGGCTGCCGCGGGTAAGGGTACGGCTTCGGTCAGGGGAAGGACGGGGGTGTATGCCCGCAGGATGGTGTATTCGGCGAGTCCCCCGTGCAGGGTGTTGTCCGGGGTCAGTTGTTCGTGGCCGTACTTGAAGAGGTCGGGGGCTTTTTGCGGTATGCCCCGGCGGGCCATTTCTCCGTCGGGATTGGCGGCGTAGATGGCCCAGGTGATTCTTTCCCCGGTGTGCAGGGGGTTGCCGTTGATGTCCGTGGCGGGTTTGCCCGGCCCTAATGCCTCGATGCGGCCGACTATCTCGTGGCCGAGGATGGTCGGCGATTTCTCTATCCTTTTGCCCGTGTAGGTGCTGATGTCACTGCGACAGAGGGTGGAGTACTCGTTTTTCACGAGTATTTCCCCTTCCCGAAGGGACGGTATCTCCTGTTCCTCGATCCGGAGGGGAGTACCGGTTTTATAAAAAATGGCAATTTTGCTTTTCATGGTTTATTTCATTTTTCCGATACCGCGAATTTCTTTACATTTGGGCGGGAAAACCATGTATTCATGATGAATCATAAGATTATGACGGCACAGGAAAAGTTAATGGCCATTCACGAGCGCCTGGATCAGTTGAAGCATCAGGGGGTGAAGATGAAGGATGTGGCAGCCAGCATGGATTTGTCGCCGAGCGTGTTGTCGGCGCTGTATGCCACGGTGTTGCCCGCTTTTCGGAAGGCGATCCGGGTGAAGGATTTCGAGGAAGCCCTGACGGAGGCTTTGTCGAACGTGAATAATCTTTCCCGCAAGCGGCTGATGGAGATGCTGGATGATTTGTACCGGAACGTGATGGAGTTCCCGGGCCCGGTGGTCGGGGAAGGAATGCGACAACCCGCTTTCCTGAGGTCTCTAGAACGGTTCGCAACTGATTCGGGAAGTAAGTTGGGGCAACTGGAGGGAATATACATGTCATACAGCTGTTCCTCGTCGGTGAGGACGTTGAAGGCGGAACCGTTTTATTTTACCCGCTCGGGGGATAACCGGACTTTTGTTGTGGGACGCAAGAGCGTGCACGGGGTTGTGCGGGAGGGTATCGGCATCGTGCAGGAGCGTCAGATCCTATATCTATTGTTGAATGCTTTTCAGGAACCGGATCTGTCGCTGGTCACGGTTTACCTGCAGTTGCCTTTTCTGGAGCGGATTCATTACCTGAGGGGGCTGTACCTGGTTCCGGATTATAACCAGAACCCGATAGCCCGCCGCATCGTGCTGGTGAAACTGGCGGACCATTATACCCCGGAGGAGTTTGAGCGTGTGGAAGCCCGGCTGATTCCCCCGGAGGAGTTTTCGGACGAGGAGTGGCTGGTGTATGATTATACCTGCGGACGGGGGGATTCGATAAAAATGTGTACCCTGCCTTCCCCGAAACTGGATTTGCGGGATTTGTCGGGAGAGAAGAATTTGCTGGAAACGGAGAGCGAGTGATTCTCCCCGTGTGATAAAATATACCCGTGCAAGTGACCGACCTTGGGGCTTGCACGGGTATATTGTTTGGAACGAGTGTTACCGCTTTATTTCTATCCGCTTTCCGGCGAGAGTGGCCGTGATGCTGTTGTCATACATGGCGGAGCAGTTGATGGCCGGGAAAAGATAATGTCCCGGGTAAGCGGCGTTGAAGCGGAAACGGAATTTCTTCCACTGGCCCTGTTCCAGGGAGAAGTAGAGATTTACCCTGTCGTCCCGGATGTCGGCATTGTCGGCTTCCTTGAAGGGGGTATCGCCGGAAGTGAGCCGCTCGTTGAGGTACTCGAAGCCGGAGGGAAACATGAAGGTGAGGGCCAGTTCGTCGTACCGGCCGATGGAGCCCGTGTTGTGCACAGTGATTTCGATGACGATGTCTTCTCCCTGTTTGTAGATGGCGGAGTTGTCCGGTTTGCCGTTCCGGTAATAGTCAACGCTCAGGTACAGTCCGTTCATTTCCTCGTCGGTTGCCACACCCAGTGGAATGGCACTGCTGATGAGTTGCGCATGCAGGGTGGATTGGCTGTTGTTCTTCACGGAGACAGAGGTCTTGCCGTTCTTCACGGGGATTGTCTGCTGGAAGACTGTTTTTGCCGTGGTGGCGGCTTTCCCGTTGACAAGAATGTCGATGCCTTTATCCTGTTGCAGGTATTTGCCGGCGTATAGTCCGATGGCGGTTAGTCCCATGGCGCATTCCTGCGTGCTTAGCCATTCCCCGGAGGCGAAGCGGCGAGCCATTTTCTGGATGAGGCTGTAGGCTTTCTCCCGCATATCCATGTCGATGAGGCTTCGCAGGATGATGGCGTTGTCCCGAAGGTCGGAACCGTAGCAGCGTCCCAATTGGCGGTATTTTTCCACTTCTGCCGGGAGATGGGCGACGAGGTTGCGGGCAATGTCCTCGTGGCGGGCAAGGGCATAGGCTCCGGCCAGTTGCCAGCGGGCCACGGGATTCGTGTATTCCATTTCCCGGAGGCGGTTCATGGCGGGCAGGTTGCTCTTTCCGGCCGAGGCAAGCACGTAGAGACGGTAGGATTGCTCGAGTTCGTCGTACCGGTCACCTTGGCGCCAGGTGTTGGCTTGCCGGGTCAGGTAGTCGAGAGCCCCGTTTTTCATACCGGCGGGGACACGGTAGCCTTGTCGTTCGGCTTGCACGAGGAAGTCTGTGACGTAGGTGGTGGCCCATTCGGAAACCTGCTTGGAATTCATCCAGTAGCAGAATCCGCCATTGCTGTGCTGGTAGTTGCGCAAACGGCTGATGACCTCTTTCACGTTGGTCTCCACGGTGACCTTATCGCCCTCGTCGAGGTCGAGAAGATGATTCAATGCCAGTTGCGGGAGTACCGTTGAGGTGATTTGTTCCACGCACCCGTGGGGGTATTGGATGAGTTCGTTCAACCGTTGCTCGAGGTTCAGGGCCGGGATGCTGCTTACTTCCAGCGTGGCCAGCGGCTCGAGTCCTTCGACGGGCGACTCGAGGGTGATGGTTTTCCCGGCGGGTATTTCCAGGTTCTTGACCTGGGTGATTCTCGGGTTCGGTACGCGTATTTCCACTTCGCAGGAGTATCGGGCGGTTTCGTTCCCGCTTCGGGCTGAGAAGGTCAGGGTTGATTTCCCGATATTCTCTTTCACCCGGGCTTTCAGGAAGGCGATTTGTTCGCCGGTACCGTTGAAATGTACTTGTGTTCTGGAGCTGCCGATGATTTCCAGTTTATCGTCTGTCTTCAGGCTTACCTCCACGTCCTTGATGTTGTCTTTCATGGCGAAGACGGTCACGGGAATTTCAATCTCGTCACCGGGGGTGAAGAGACGGGGCATGGTAACGTTAAGCATCAGCGGTTTATTGACTTTGATGTCGCGGGATGTGGAACCGTAGCGTCCCTTATCTTCGGCAACTACCATTACGCGGACTTCGCCCACGTACTCCGGCATGTGGAAGGTGTGTTGTTGCTGCTTGCCTTTTTCCAGGGTGAAAGGTCCCTTGAATATGACAACCGGCGTGAAGCGGTTAGTCTCCCGGGCATTCTCCATGTTTACGGCCTCGTCCCCTCCGACGGCAAAGGCGCTTTCCAATCGTCCGCCATAGGAACCGCACACGTCATCGTAAAAGTCCCAGGTCTTCACCCCGAGCGCTTCCCGGGCGTAGAACGCGGAGAAGGGGTCGGGTGTCTTGAAAGAGGTGAGGGATAGGAGACCCTCGTCGACCACGGCAATGGAATAGGTCATCGGCTTGCCATCTTTTTCTTTCACGGTGACGGTAAAGTCGCTGGAAGGACGGATTTCATCGGCGGCCGTTACCCGCGGGTTTAATTGCAGGGTGGGGTCTTCCACCGGGATGTTCACTACCCCGTAGAGGCGGATGGGCTTGTCGTTGTCCCGGTCTTTCTGGGGTTGCACGAGCGAGATGTTCACGTAGATATTCGGGCACATTTCGCTGGTCGCCGCAATTTCGAATGTCGTGCTGCCTGCCCGCGTGGGAACACGGAATATGTCTTTCACGGTTTTCCCGTTCTCGATGCTCACGAGGGCAATACCTCCTTCCGAGGATGGGAACTTCACTCGGATGGTTTCACCCGAGCGGTAGGATTTTTTATCGGTGGTCAGGTTCAACAATGAGGCCATACCGGGGATGTTCATGTCGTTGTCCCAGGAACTGACGTATAACGTCGTGCCGCAGGTATGACCGGAAATCTCGTCCCGGGCGATGACAAAGTAGCGGCCCCATTCGGCCAGGTTGATGTTGGTGCTGAAACTTCCGTTGGTTGTTTTGAAGCTGCCTGTCCAAACGGGTTTCCGGTAGGCCCGGTTGACATAATTGCTCAGGTTCTCGTTCTCGGCATCCCACCACCAGCGCCATTCCAGGGCATAGACCTCGACTTTGATTTCCCGGTTGTTTATCTTCTTGCCGTCGGCGGTCAGCACGATGCCTTGCAGGGGAATATTCTTGCCGGCCGCATACCAGTCGTTTTCGCTCTTGGCCAGTTTGATACCCACGTATTCCTTGTAGGGCGAATACTTGAATCCGGTGGTAGATATACTGAAATCTCCCCCGGGTTCATAAACCCGCGTTGTCAGGCGGGCGTTCAGCATACCGGGTGCGTTCTCGGCGGTAATCGTGTTGAGCGGGATGCGGAAGTTGCCTTCCGTGTCCGTGGTCCCATCGAAAAGGGTGGTTTCGCTCGGGTTGAATGCCCGGGATAAATCATCGAAGATGAATCCGGCGTATCCCTCGAAGGTGGTATTGCCTCTTGTCAGCCTCAATCCCGTTTGGGCTTTCAGGGAAGAGGTTTTGGCCCCATGCAGCCAACGGGTCATCACGGGAATATATTCCGTCGCGGAACCTTCACCCATTATTCCCCCGGGAATCTTGGCTTCGATGCTCAAGCGATTGGGCTTCACTGTTTCCACGCGTATGGTTTTGGTGAAAGAACGTCCCCCGATGCGAACCACGGCCCGCCAGTAACCCGTCACGGCCTGCTGGTCTGTCTTGAACGTGAAGCAATACAGGCCATGTTCGTTCCGACCGGTTCTTCGGGAGTCGGCGATGTTTCCGTTCGGATCATAGAGTTCCGCGATGATGGGATGCCCGATGGGAATCAGGTTTTCCTTATCTTCCAGCATGAAGGAAAGGTATATGTCATCCCCCGGGCGCCATACGCCACGTTCCCCGTACAGGAATCCCTTGATGCCTTGTTGGGTAACGTCCCCGCTGATGTCGAAATTGCTATACGAGAGGGAAGAGGCGTCGTTAATCTTCAGGTAAACCTTGTCATTCCCCTTGGAGGCAAATGCCGTGAAAGGTTTGCCTTTCAGTCGTACCGTGGCGAAACCGTCCTTGTCCGTGAACGCGGAATCCAGTTTCTGGTGCTGGTAGTTATAGAACACGACCTTGCAGTCCTTCACCGCCTCGGCCGTGAGTAAATTGTTCACCGCGGCTATGTATTTTCCGTCAGCTCCGCCCTTGACGGTCAGGCCGAGCGAGGTCACCACGATATTGCGTACAGGGAAGCGATCCGAGGTATAATAGGAGTCGGAAGCGGGATTATCCCGTTCCTGCCAATTGTAATTATCCGGGTAATAGCTGTACCCGTACGTTTCCCCGTCGAAAAAGGCTTCCTCGTCTTTCGGGATGGCGTTCTCTTCCTCCAGTCCGTTGGCCGGGGTTGTTCCATCGGCAAATGTCGAGTATGATTTGTAGAAACGTAATTCCACTTGATAGATCACCCCTTTCTCGACCTTGATGTAGTCCCCGAGATTGATGGTGAAATCTTGCCAGCGGGAAAGGTCTATCTCCTGTCCCGGTTGAACGAGATTTATTTTCTTGTTCAGGATAGTTCTACCCGAGCGTCGAGTCTCGTAATTGCGTATGTAATCGTAATTCGCTTCTTGCAGGTAGAAATGGGTGTTGTTGTTGAATATTTTCACCACGTGCAGCTGTATGGCCCGCAGTCCGACTGTTGATATCGGGATGAGGATATTCCCTTCTGCCGGGCTGAATATCCCTTTACCGATGAATTCGGCCTGGGGCTTGTTCGACGGGAAATTGACCTGAAACGTTTTGTCGTCTTGCAGTTTATCCCCGGAGATATTGGCAATTCCCCGGTGGATACGCACGTTTGCCACGCCTTGCAGGTGATTCCCTTCGGGCAAGTACGTGCGGATGGTGTTCCCCTGCACGTTGAAGTTCAGTTTATCGACACCTTCAATTTCAATGAGACCGGCCAGATTCTGCGAGGGATCAACCTTGTCCGACAGAATGATATTCAGACTGGAAGCCTCCTCGTTTAGCGGTTTCACGTCAATGACATAGAAATCTCCTATGGCGGGGATGGCAATTTCTTCGATATCCCCGTTTTGGACCTTTTCGTCAAACATCAACCGTAAGCACCTGACCCCGTTATTCCTCTCGATATGTTGAACTGTAAAGCGGTGCGAGTATGTCTCGTGTTCCCAGGTAATGGCGATCGACTTGTTGTCCAGTTCGGCGGATACTAATTTCTCTACCTCCTCGTCCCGGGTGATGTCCGAGTTCTGTATGGTTCCCGTGTAATAAAACGTTGTGGCATCTTCCGGGTTCGTGTTTAATTCCCCACCGAGGAACGAGTAGGTAAGCGGTAATATTTTCACGTCGAACGTGAATATTCCCAGTTTTTGGGGAACCGTGGTGATTTTACCCAGAGCCAGGCTTACCTTGTACGTGTTCCCGTTCTTGAAAGGAGCATCGGGAGTGAACTCTAACGTGTTCCCTTCTTTAAGGCTAACGGTTCCGGGGCAGGCAGGCGATATTTTTATCACATCCTGCAGGGAAGTCTTCAGGCTGTCCTTAAGATTAATGACGCCTTCATCCAAGCGTATGAATATCGGATCCGTGGAGCGGATAACGCCACCCGTGAATGCCGTTACGTATTCGCTGTATTCCAGCTGGTTTGTCTGCTTCGCTGTTTCTTTACAAGCGAACATTCCTAATAAGAGAGTAAGGATTATTACTCGAGAGATGCCTTGTTTAATCATAGGGTTATGTTTACAGTTTATTTCTCAAAAGTATGAAATTTGTTTAATCGTGTTACCTTTCCTTGATGATTTTATTTGGAATATTTTCTACATGCTTCCCTCGCTGTTTCCTGGTCCCGATGAATTTGGTGTTGGATAATGATACAACGTGATCCTGAATCATTTTTGCTGTATCGCGTAGGAAAAGCCATCTGATCGAAGCTCAATTTATTTCCTTTAAAAATCGAAGCAGAATCGAAGTTGGATCGAAGTAGAATCGAACTTGCAGGCATTGAAAATACTTTTGTCTAAAAAAATGATAATAGTCTGGTTTGTGTTATTAAGGTATTGATATACATGATATTGTTTGATTGTGTTTATGATAAAAGATAACGGAAATTTGGATGGAGTGAGATTTTTTTGAAAAAAAGTCACTTTTCTTTTACTACTTTTTTAATGTGTGGTTGTATATGTGATGTATTTCATGAAATAAAAGAGATTTATGATGTGTTTATTAACTGTGACTTTGTATTAATATTGAATAACTTAAATGATGCTTTTATGAGAGAAATTTTTTTATGTTATCGGCGATTTCGATGGCGGTTATTGACAGTGTTTGGAATGAAAAGCATTTTCTTGCTTATTGGTTTATTCATGTTTGTTTTTGTTGCACAAGCAGGAGGACAACAGAAGAGGGTTAATCTGGATTTGCATGATGTGACAATTAATGTAGTTTTGGATGAGATTCAGAAACAGACAAATTTGAGTTTTCTTTTTAATCCGGAACAGACCAATAAGATAGGAACAGTGTCAGTGCAAGCAAATAATGAAGCGGTTCAGTCTGTGTTGGATCGTGTGTTTTCAGGAACGAATCTGATGTATCGATTCCGAGATGATTTGATTGTAATTTACCAAAAAGCGAAGACTGCAGCAGACGATAAGCGTAAAGAAATTCGAATTTCCGGGAAAGTGACAGATGAATCGAAGATGCCTTTACCGGGAGTGACAGTACTCGTGAAGGATCTGAATATAGGTACGGCAACAGATGCGGATGGAAGTTATAAATTGACTTTACCTGTGCTTAAAGATACAAATTTCGTGTTTATTTTTTCATTTGTTGGTTATGCATCACAAACGATAAAGTATACCGGACAAGACACGATTAACGTGGTTATGAAAGAAGAAGTGAAGAAAATGGACGAGGTGGTTGTAACCGGTTATAATCGGGTGAAGAAAGAGAGTTTTACTGGTAATGCAACGACAGTGACAAAGGATCAGTTATTAAAAACAAATAATAAGAATGTAATTGCGGCTTTGCAGTCTTTTGATCCTTCTTTCCGTATAAAGCAGAACAATTTGTTTGGTTCCGACCCAAATAGTTTACCGGAATTTACGATTCGAGGGGAGAGCAGTATTGGTATGAATAGAGGTTTGGATGTCGCTGCTGCTCGCCGTTCTCAACGGACAAATCTGGAGGATAACCCGAATTTACCTATTTTTATTTTGGATGGTTTTGAGGTTGACGTTCAAAAGATTTATGATATGGATATGAATCGTATTGAAAGTATGACGATATTGAAGGATGCGGCAGCAACCGCCATGTATGGATCTAGAGCGGCAAATGGTGTCGTAGTTGTGACGACTGTAGCTCCAAAGCCGGGTGAATTACGCGTGATGTATAATTTTACTGGTGGAGCAGAATTTCCTGATTTGTCTGATTATAACTTATGTAATGCGTGGGAAATGTTGGAAGTGGAGCGTTTAGCTGGTTTGTTCACGGCTGAAGATGGGGATCCTGGGGTTCAAGCAAATTTAGATTATAAATATAATCAATTATTGAACGAGGTCGCTAGAGGTGTGCGTACAGATTGGTTGGCTCAACCGTTGCGGAATGTTTTTAATCATTCACATTCTTTGAATATATCAGGAGGTGTTGAGAGTATTCGTTATAGCTTGGATTTGAATTATGGAACTCATAACGGGGCAATGAAGGGATCGTATCGTGATAATATGGGAGTAGGGTTAACCTTGGATTATCGTAAAGGTGAACGTTTGCAGGTGATGAATTCAATTACTTTTAATGTGACGAAATCGGAGGATTCTCCTTATGGAGATTTTTCTACTTATGCAGCATTAAAACCTTATTGGGCTCCTTATGATAATGATGGTAATTTGCTGGAAACGTTGGGAAATAGTAATTCTACGGCTAATCCTCTTTTCCAGGCAAAGTATTTAGGTAGTTATTCCGGAAAGACAACATTGAATGATTTGACGAATAATTTGAGTGTGAATTTGTTTTTTGATAAGGGTTTTTCCGCTAAAGCTCAATTGTCGGTAACAAGAACGGATTCTGAGGCAGAAAGTTTTGATGACCCCAAAGAGGTGCAATTTAATGGTGTGGACAGTAAGGAAAAGGGTATTTTGGATATAACGACAAGTAATGGGTTAAATTGGAATGTGAATGTGATGGCGTATTTTAATCGCTCGTTTAATCATCATTTTGTAAATGCAACCTTAGGTATTAATGCCCAGCAAGTTACAAGTAAAACTACTTCTACTTTGTATAAAGGCTTCCAGTTGAGTAATATGAATAAACCTTCTTATGCTGCTCAACAGCCGGATAAGACCTCTCAAACTAATGATGAAAGTCGTTTGTTTGGAGTACTTGGTTCTGTAAATTACTCGTATAATGATGTCTACTTGTTTGATGGTTCATTCCGTTTTGATGGTTCGTCAAAATTTGGTAGTGATAAGCGTTTTGCTCCTTTCTGGTCATTAGGAGTTGGTGTAAATATACATAATTATAAATGGATGCAGGATCAGGCAATGATTTCTACGTTACGTGTACGTGGAACATATGGTACGACAGGAAACGTAAGCTTCCCTTCGTATGCGGCAGTGTCAACATACAATACATCAGATGACTGGTATTATTCTTTCCCGGCCAATACATTGATTGCTTTAGGAAATCCAAAATTGACTTGGGAAAAAACAGGAACCTTGGATGTCGGGATCAATTTAGGTTTGTTCCAAGATCGTTATACTTTGGAAGCAAATTATTATATAAAGAAGACGGATGATCAATTAGCCCAGTTGTCAATTCGTACGTCTTCCGGTTTTGAAAATTATTATACTAATGCAGGTTCTATAGAGAATAAAGGTTTTGAGGTTAAGTTGAATGCAACAATATTCCAAAACGAAGACTGGACAGTAGCTTTTAATGGAACGTTAGCTTCAAATAAGAATAAAATCACAAAATTAGGTCAGGATGCTGCACAGTATAATGAACATATTCAGGATTTTCACAATGGCGAATTGGATAATTTGACGCCAGAAGAAAGCGCTGCTTACGAGGATTTGATGTATGTGCCATTGACTCAGTACTATGAAGGAGCATCAACAACGGCTATTTATGGAGTTGTGTCTTATGGTATTGACCCTTCAAATGGTAAAGAAAAATTCCGTAAGCGGGATGGAAGTAGTACTTATTTGTGGAATTCTCGAGATGAAGTTGTTCTTGGAGATACAAGTCCAGATGCTCAAGGTTCTTTTGGGTTTAATATCGGGTGGAAAGGCTTTTACGTGAATACCTCATTTTTGTATGCTTGGGGAGCACAGCAATATAACGAGACGTTGTTAAATAAGGTAGAACATGCTGATATTGCAAATAGTAACGTGGATCGTCGGGTTTTGACGGATAGATGGCAGGCTCCTGGAGATGTGGCTCCATTCTATGATATAAAGAATACGACGAAAACTCAACCTACTTCTCGTTTTGTACAAGATGATGATTATTTGCAGTTCACGAGTCTTTCTGCTGGTTATGACTTTGATCAACGATTGATTCAGAAATTTCATTTGACATCTTTGGGTATTCGTTTTAACGCTAATGATATCGCTCGTTGGTCTACGATTAAAGCCGAACGAGGAACGAGTTATCCATTTGCTAAAAATTATAGTTTCACGTTAAGTATCGGATTTTAATGTTTAGAGATATGAAAAAGAAAAGAATACATGTGTTATTAGTGGTAATGCTATTGGTAGTGTCTCTGACTTCATGTGAAAAATGGTTGGATGTGGAGCCGGAGGGGGAAGCTACGACTGAAAAGTTAACAGGGACGGGAGATGGATTCCGTTCAATGCTTGGAGGGGTGTATAAGGCGATGGGGGCTGCTAACTTGTACGGAAGGGAGTTACAATTTGGTATTGTGGAGTGTTTGGCTCAAGAATATACCTGGAGTTGGTTGTCTGGAAGCGAAAATTATGGAGGTGAAATGTATCGTGAAGCTGCAAATTATAATTTTACTGATGTGACATTGAAGAACGTAATTGATGATATGTGGAAGAGTGGGTATAATGTCATTGCGAATGCTAATAATTTGATTCAAGAGATTGAAAAAGCTTCTCCAGATATTTTTGAAAACGGAGAGATGGAACGTAAATTGATAGCAGGGGAGGCTTATGCTTGTCGTGCTTTGATGCATTTTGATTTGTTAAGATTATTTGCTCCTGCTCCAGTAGAAAATGAAAGTGGTAATTTTTTACCTTATGTAGATGTTTATCCGAATATCCAGCCGGACGGTATAAGTGTTGATACTTATTTGGAGAAAGTGGAAGCAGATTTGTTAAAATCCATGGAATTGACGATGGAGTTTGATACATCAGCTTATGGACAGAGTGCTAGCGCAACGGCATCAACTCGTTTTAAAGGAGATTTGTCTTATGGAATGGCTGGTAATGTGGGAGATGAAAAAATAGATGATTTCTTTTTAGGGCGCGGATACCGATTGAGTTATTATGCTGCGAAAGGTGTATTGGCTCGGGTTTACCAGTATATGGGACGTTATGATGAAGCATTTACTTTGGCAAAGGAGGTTTTGGAAGCTAAGGCTTATGGTGTTGATGGAACAACTGTTTATGATATGTTTGCTAATGAGGATTTTAGTGGAATTATTCAGGATAAAATAGATGATCGTACAGATTTGAAATTGACAACAAACTTGTTATTTGCAATTTATAACGAGAATGCCTATAATGATTATAATTTGGAGAACTTCTTTATGATGAATGCGACTTCAATAGGCGTTGGGACATGGTTGGTGTTGGATATGAATAATCAGCAAATGTTTATTAATCCAGCGACAGGGGATGATGAGCGAGAGCAAGATTATAGAGGTTTTTATTTGTTGTTTACCCCAGAATATAGTAGCTTTTGGAATAATGAAGCTATTTCTGCAAAAGGATATGGTAGCTCAAATACTACAACTAGAGAGAATAATGTAAAAACGGTACCTGTAATGCGAGTTACTGAATTGCGTTATATTATGGCAGAAACCTATGCTCGTGAAGGGAATTTTACAGAGGCTTATTCTATTTTGAATAAAATTCGTCAAAATAGAGGATTATGGAATAATCTGCCAGTCGCATCAGATTGGAAAACATTCCAACGGGATCTGATCCGTGATGCACAGCGGGAATGGATATCCGAGGGACAATTATTTTATTTATACAAGCGTTTAGGCGCCTCTTTCTATATAAAAGGGGAAACGCGTAAAATGAATAAATCTGAGTATATGTTGCCGATACCGGAAAATCAAAATATGTAAACCGAAATAGTTATGAAAAGATTTTTATTGTATATTATACCTGCGATATTGTTATTTTGCTCTTGTTCTACAGATGATATCCAAACTTTTGGAGAGGAGCATGAGATTTATTTTGCCAAATATTTTAAGGATGAGGCCTATCCAGGAACAGCTAAGGCGGATTCTACATTAGTTACATTCTTTTTTGCCGATGATGATGATGAATGCGTGTATGGAGATTTGATAGTTTATTTGTCTGGTAGACAATTGGAACGTGATTTACATTTTTCACTGCGTGTAGTGGAAGATATGACAACAGCACAACCAGAAGAATATACATTGGCAGATTCTTATACTTTTAGAGCATTGCCATTGGCGGAAGGAGCTACTGTTTTTCAGGATACGATTCATATTCAATTGAATCGCAGTAGCCGTTTGGCAAGTTTACAAGATGGTTACCGTTTGACGCTGGAAATAGTTCCAAATGATGAGGTAGGTGTTGGACCTTATGAACGTTCTAGAGCTGTACTTCGAATTATGCAGGATCCAGTTCAACCAGAGTGGTGGACACGGGAAGTGTCTTCAACTTTGATGGGGGATTATTCGCCGAAAAAGTATAAGACTTTCTTGCAAAATGTTGAAGGTGCAGAAAGATTGGATGGCGTTTTAATTTCACAGCATCCAGATCAAGCGCTTAAATTAGTTCGTCAATTTAAGCAATGGTTGTTAGAGAATCCGACATATGAAGAAGACGGTGTTACGTTGATGACTGTAAATGTTTAATTTGAAAATTTAAGGACATGAAATACGTATTTATTTGTTTTGTTTGTTGCTTGTTCTTGTGGAGCTGTTTCAAGGATGAAGGAAATTATGATTATGTGGAATTGAATCCTCCTACATGGTTGAGAGATTATAGTAATAATCCTTATTCTGTAGTTGGTTATCAAGGAGAGAATGTCGAGCTGAGGGGAAGTAAATTATTTATCTGGGGTGCAGATTCTGCAACGCGTAAAAATGAAGTTCGTTACGAATGGAAATTTGATGATGTTGTTGTAAGTGAGGAATTGGATGTCGTTCTTCCTGCTGCTTGGTTAAAAGATACTCTTGGTTTGGACTATTATTCGACATCTGTGCCGACTTATGGAACATTTTCTGTAATTGATAAAGCAACTGGAGTTTCGTTTCAGGCTAAATTGGCTTTGTGGTTGTACTCCGCCTATGTACCAGGAGATTGGGTTGTTTTGTATCAGCGTGGAGACCATACGGAGTTAGCAACGATGCGTGATAATACGAAGGAAGTAAATGGAGAGACTGTTTTCGATTATACCGTAAAAGAAAATATGTATGAGTCGATAAATGGATCTTCTCTTCCGGGTTTACCGGTGCAATTAACTTGGTCGAAATCTTTGAATGTGGGTTCACAAGGTTCTTGGACCGTAGTAACAGACCAAGTGGCATATGAATTGAATGCGGAGGATTTAGTGAAAGCAAATGATTTAAAAGATTTGTTTTTAGATGGAACTCCAGAGAATTTTGTGGTAACGGATAGAAGAGATAAAGATGCATGGGAATATAACGAGGGACCGTCTTCATTTATTGCAACAAAAGATGGACGAGTATTTACTCGGAAATTGAACGAGAATTATATGGGTGGACAATTTTTGACGGAACCTTATTATATTGATGAGAAAGGATATAAAATTACAAAGTTTTATCATGCAGCTTATTCTTCAGCATTCCCATGCTATGATGAGAAGAATCGTCGTGTAGTTATTGCAAGTACGTGGAAGGAAAATATAGGAGAATCTCCAAATACCTACTATGTTTACCGGACGAATATGGTTGCATTGTCATACGATGGAACCGGTTCTTACGGAGGTGCTCAAGTGTCAGATTTCCCAGAAGGTACGATCGTTTATTATATGTCAGAAAATCAGCATTTGATTCAAATGCCAGGAATGAATACGAAGTATTACACCATTTATTATAAATTACCTGATGCACCATATCCTTATGTTGGAGATTTTGCTTATAATGAGATTTCACAACAATGTGATGCAAGTAAGTATATGGCTATGTTAAGATGGCATGGTGTACGGGTTGATTTGAACGAATCTTCAGTTTTCATGATGAGTGCGGCTACTGATGGGAGAAATGCTATTTCTGCAACTAATAGAGATTTCTTTTCTGTGGATAATAAGTTGTATTGGGCACAACGTGGTGTAACTTATGCGGACTATAGTACGTATAATGTATCCGAATTTATGAATGGTTATGTGTTTGATTCTAATATTACTGCACTCGCTTATGATTTGAACAATAGTTACACGCGATTGGTTGTCGGTTGTGAAAATGGGGAAATTTATATATTTGATATTAGTGTTATACAAAATCCTCAATTAATTTACAAAACAAGAATTGATGGAAAAATAGCTGAGATAAAACAATTGTTGGGGGCAAATGCTCGTCAGCGTTACGATTGTTATTAAAATTATTTGTGGTATTTAGTAAAGTGACGAAGAAAGCTGTCCTTTGGGATAGCTTTCTTCGTTTGTTTTATAGATAATTAAAGATTTGGTTGAATATTCTTGGGAAGATGAAATAGTATTTTTGAGAGAAAAATGTATTTTTGCGGCAAAATTCATAGAGTATAGATATGGACGACTATCATCAACAGTATTAATCAGAACGGGGATTTTTCGGGATCCTCTGTTCGTAAATTGAAGGAGGATTATTTATGAGAACATTCCTTGTAGGTAAGGTGGGGTTTGTTGAAAAGAAAGAGTGGGAACCTAATTGCTGGATTAATGTTGTGGCCCCTACGCGTGAAGATTTGCGTTTTTTGACCGATGAAATGGGGGTTCCGGAAGAATTTATCGATGACATTGAGGACGTGGATGAGCGTTCGCGTTTGGAGATTGAGGATGGATGGACGCTGATGATTATGCGTATCCCGTATAAGTCTGTAGACACGAGTATCCCTTTTATTACAGTGCCGTTAGGTATTATTATCAAGGGAGAGGTGTTTGTGACCGTGTGTTATCACCATACTGAAATGTTGCCTGATTTTATTAATTTCGTGATTCGTAAGAATCTGGAATTAGCCAATAATTGGGATCTGGTTTTCCGTCTGTTCCTTTCCTCGTCAGTTTGGTACTTGAAGTATCTGAAACAGGTAAATGCACAGATGCATATGGCCGAGGTAGAGTTGGAACGTTCGATTCGTAACGAGGAATTGCAACGGTTGTTGAAAATCGAGAAGTCGTTGGTGTTCTTTATTACCTCGTTGCGAGGGAATGACAACTTGTTGATGAAGATGAAAACCTTGCGTTCGCAACGGCAGTTCTTTGATGATGACCTGGTGGAGGACGTGGAGATCGAGTTACGTCAGGCTCAGGATTCTGCCCGTATTTATAGTGATATCTTGAGTGGAACGATGGATGCTTACGCTTCCGTGATCTCGAATAACTTGAATATCGTGATGAAGCGTTTGACTTCGATTTCGATTATTTTGATGTTGCCGACGTTAGTTGCCAGTTTATATGGGATGAATGTGCCGAATTCACTGGAGAATAATCCTTACGGCTTTTTGATTGCCCTGTTGATATCCTTTTTGTTCTCTGTTTTCGGGTTTGTTATTTTTAAGTGGCGGCATTGGATTTGATGTTTTTAAGTAAAAGAATACAGGAGGTCGTGGTAACGGCCTCTTTTTTGTGGAGATAGCTTTTAACAAAGTATTAACTTTTGGTCGATAAACTTTCGGATATTTGTTGTGTCTTAAGATTGTATATCTAAATTTGAAAGTGTGTGAAGTTGTATTCATAAATAATTGTAATGTTTTTAATTGTATGAATAGAAAGCTAAAGAAGGTTTTACAGATCGGTTTGCCGGTTGTTGTGGTTGCATGCGTAGTACTTCCTCGAATTGATTTTTTCCCGGAGAAGTTGGATATGGTGTCGGCCCCTGGGGGAAAAAAGGGAGGTGTTCTTCCGGTTACGGGGATGATAGCTGCTTATGAGACGGTGAGTAATGGAATTCCAGTCACGGGAACGATGCTCCCGAATGAGCGGGTGGATTTGGTTTCCGAGACCGCAGGTAAGGTGGTGCAGATTTGCTTTCAAGAAGGACAACGGGTGAAAAAGGGGGATTTGTTGTTGAAGGTGGATGATTCTGATTTGTTGGCGCAATTGAAGAGGGAAGAATTTCAAAAGAAATTACTGGAGGACCGTTTGAAGCGCCAACAGGTTTTGTTAGATCGTGAGTCGGTGAGTTATGAGTCTTTTCAAGAATTAGAAACAGAATACCGGATGTTGTTGGAGGATATCGAGTTGTTGAAAGTGAAAATTAACCGGACAGAGATAAGGGCCCCGTTTAATGGTCGGATGGGTTTCCGTTACGTGAGCGAGGGTACTTATTTGCAACAGAATACTCAGGTTTCGACGATTGTGGATGATGCGGTGTTGAAAGTGGAGTTTACGATACCGGAGAAATATGCTTTACTTTCTTTAGAAAATCGGGTTTTGTCTTTTAATGTTGCCGGTCATGACAAGAAGGTTACAGCGAAGGTGTACGCGATAGATGTGGCCGCAGATGATGTTCACAAGGTTGCGGTGCGGGCTCGTTATAACAATACGGATGGATTGATGCCAGGTGCATTCGTGTCGGGAGAGTTGCTCACGGAAGAGGGATTGCGTTATATGTTGGTCCCCTCGGAAGCGGTCGTCCCGGAGATGGATGGCAAGCGTCTGTGGGTAAAGAAAAACGGAGTTGCAACCAGTGTTCCAATAGAGACGGTCAGTCGTGATGAGCGCATGGTGGAAGTCGTTTCTGGAATCCAGCCGGGAGATACTGTGCTTACAGGAGGTTTGATGCAGTTGCGTGAAGGTATGAAGGTAGATGTGAAGATATGATATATAAATATTGTTAGGTTATGAGTTTGTCTTCTACTTGTATAAAGCGGCCGGTGTTGGCAACTGTGCTGAATCTGGTTTTGGTTATTTTAGGTGCGATAGGGTTGATGTATTTAGGGGTGCGGGATTACCCGAGTGTGGATCCTCCTATTATATCCGTTTCGACGAGTTTTACAGGAGCTAACGCGGAGGTTATAGAGACTCAGATTACAGAACCTTTGGAGGCGGCGATTAATGGGGTACAGGGGATTCGTTCCTTAAGTAGTACCAGCCGGGATGGAATGAGCCGTATCCGGGTTGAGTTTGAGTTGGGTGTGGATTTGGAGACTGCTGCGAATGATGTGAGAGATAAGGTTTCGGGGACATTGAGACGTTTGCCGGAGGATATAGAGCCGCCGACAGTTTATAAGGCGGATGCCGATTCTGAACCGGTATTTGGAGTGTCTTTGCGGAGTGATAGCCGTTCCATGATAGATTTAAGTATGTTTGCCGAGTTGTATTACAAGGAACGGTTGCAGACTATTCCCGGTGTCAGTAGCGTGGAAATATGGGGAGAGAAAAAATACTCGGTGCGATTGCGGATGGATCCGGCGTTGTTGGCTGCTTATAAGTTAACCCCGATGGATGTCCGAAGTGCCGTTGATGCGGGGAACGTGGAATTGCCGTCTGGACGTATCGAGGGTGATAATACCGAGTTGACGATTCGGACAATGGGGCGTTTGATGTCAATAGATGACTTTAATAATTTGGTGATAGCCCGGGATGGAGAGAAAATTATCCGATTCCAGGATATCGGTGTGGCAGAGGTTGACGCAGAGAATACCCGCAGTATATCCCGTCGTAACGGAGTTCCGATGGTAATGATTACCTTGATTCCTCAACCGGGTGCGAATTATATAGACATTGCGGATCGAGCATACGAGGTGATGGCTGATCTGGAGAAAGATCTGCCGGCAGATATTGATGCCGCGGTGGCTTTTGATGATACGGTCTATATCCGTAAGTCTATCGAGGAAGTGGAAAATACAATCGTGGAGGCTTTCATTTTGGTCGTGTTGATCATCTTTGTTTTCTTGCGTAACTGGCGTACAACGTTAATCCCGGTATTGGCAATTCCAGTATCCTTGATCGGTGCGTTTTTCATTATGTATATCGCGGGTTTCACGATCAATATTCTGACATTGTTGGCTATCGTGTTGGCGATAGGTCTGGTGGTGGACGATGCCATTGTGGTTATGGAAAACATCTTTACGAAGATTGAGCAGGGAATGACTCCTTTGCAGGCGGGATTCAAAGGTTCGAATGAGATATTTTTCGCGGTAATTGCCACGACGGTAGTGCTTGTTGCCGTGTTTATTCCCATTGTCTTTCTGGAAGGAACCACGGGGCGTTTGTTCCGGGAATTCAGTGTGGTCATTGCAGGTGCTGTGGTGTTCTCTTCTTTTGTAGCCTTGACGTTTACACCGATGATTTCGACGAAGATATTGACGAAAAGTTCCACGAAAAATTGGATGTATCAAAAGACAGAACCGATATTTGAAGGTATGAATACCATATACCGTCGTTGGTTGGATAAGTTCCTAACTGTTCGTTACTGGGCTTTGATTATTGTTTTGGTTGCGGGTGTGGGAATTGTCGTGTTGTGGATGACCTTGCCGTCAGAAATGGCCCCGATGGAAGACCGTTCATTGGTGCGACTGAGTTCCATTGCTCCGGAGGGTGCCACGTACGAGTACACGGAACGTTATGCCAACGAGATATCTGCTTATTTGGATTCTGTTGTGCCGGAGCAGGCAAAATTGATAGAATATATCGGGCGGGGAAGTACCACTAATCAAGCCAGTTTCCAATTGTGGTTGGCAGATGCAGACAAGCGTCGGCGGACACAGCAGGAAATTGCTGATGAGTTGGCCGTGAGTGTCCGGCAATTTACAGGAGCGCGGACCTTGGTGTCGCAACAACAGACTTTTGGAGGAGGACGAGGTGGATTGCCTGTTGAATATGTGTTGCAGGCGAAAAATCTGGAAGATTTGAAAGCCGTGTTGCCGAAATTTATGGATGAGGTGAATAAAAGTCCAATCTTTTCGGCTTCGGATTTGAATTTGAAATTCACGAAACCGGAATTAACCGTGACGATAGATCGGGATCGGGCAGCAGCCATGGGGGTGTCCGTGGAGGATATTTCTGAAACGTTGCAGTTGACGATGAGTGAACAGCGAGTGGGATATTATATCATGAACGGGAAACAGTACCAGATCATCAGCCAATTCGATAGGAAGAATCGAAATAAACCGGAGGACTTAAAAGGTGTGTATGTCCGTAATGACAAGGGAGAACTGGTACATTTGGATAACCTGATTCATCTGGAGGAAACATCTACGCCTCCTCAGTTGTACCGTTACGACCGGTTTGTTTCCGCAACTGTTTCTGCAGGATTGGCAAAAGGGAAGACGATATCCCAGGGATTGGAAGAAATGGATCGAATTGCAGGAGAAGTACTGAATGACGATTTTAAAACGACTCTTTCCGGGACATCGAAGGATTTTGTGGAAAGTTCTTCCAGTCTTATGGTTGCATTCTTGCTGGCTTTGGTTTTTATTTATTTGGTGTTGTCGGCGCAATTCGAGAGTTTCAGGGATCCTTTAATTATCATGTTGACCGTGCCGTTAGCATTGATCGGAGCTTTATTGTCGTTATGGTATTTTGGACAGACGATGAATATTTTTAGTCAAATTGGTATTATCATGTTGGTTGGGCTTGTGTCCAAGAATGGAATCTTGATCGTGGAATTTGCCAATCAGCGCAAGGCGGCAGGTTTGACATTGCATGAAGCAATCCGGGAGTCTGCAGTTTCTCGTTTGCGTCCTATATTGATGACGAGTTTGTCGACGGTGCTTGGTATCCTTCCTATGGCAATGGCTACAGGTGCCGGATCGGAAAGTCGCGTGGCCATGGGAATTGCTGTTGTGGGAGGAATGATTTGTTCCACGTTGTTGACCTTGTTCGTGATTCCGGCTATTTATACCTATTTCTCGTCAAAGAAGGTCAATATAATCGAGGAAGAGTAATTGATAAATGGTTTATTAGTTAATGAGAAAATGATGAAAATATTATATGGTAAATGGTTAAGTGGTATTTGTTGGAGTTGTGGACTCGTTTTTCTTCTAGGTGGAGGGACTGTGGCCGCACAGCAGCGGATAACATTATCGGAATGTATAACTAAAGCTTTAGAATCCAATTATTCCATAAAGATTATTCGAAATCAGGCTGCAATGGCGAAGAATAATGTGAATTATTCTTCGTTTTTACCGACATTGGAATTAACCGCTGGGCAAACCCAACGTCGGGAAAGCGTAAAAACGGAAGATGCCAGTGGTGTGGAGAATAAGCAGTCGGGTTTGACTGTAAATAATTATTCGGCAGGCGTCGGGTTAAACTGGAGATTGTTTGATGGACTTGAGATGTTTATCACACATGAAAAATGTAAGGAATTACATTTTTTGAGTGAGTTGTCTTTACAGCAAGCTGTAGAAAGTTTGATCGTTGAAATCAGCTCTGCTTATTATAATGTGTTGATTCAACAGCATAAGCTGATAGCGAATAAACATTCATTGGATATATCCTCTGAGCGTTACGAGGAGGCCAAATTACGCTATGAATTGCGTAATCTTTCCGGTTTGGAGATGAGGCAGGCAAAAATCGATTTGAATGCAGATAGTTCTGTTTACGTGCAACAGAAGGAAATGTTGAAAAGTGCGTATATCACGTTAAATAATTTGATGAATGTTGAATTACAATTGGATAATTACGTGCAGGATACTATCTTGTTGGGGCCTGTTTTGACGTTGACCGAATTGGAAAAGCAGACGCTGGAATTGAATACGGCCCTGTTGATGGCTCGGAAGAATCAGCGTATCTCGGCTTTAGATTTAAAAAATGCCAGAGCGGTATTGTTCCCCACGTTGGATTTTAATTCCGGTTATAATTACGATAAGACTAAAAATCCGGCTTCTGCTTCCAGGTTGAACCGTTCTAATGGTTTCTATTGGGGGTTTTCTTTAAATGTTCCGATTTTTAATCGTCTGGAGAGTCGAACAAAGTTGAAGAATGCCAAATTGGAACTGGAAAATACGGAATTGACCTATCAAGAGGTGGAGCAAGAGACGTTAAGTGATTTGGCTTTATTGTTTAATACTTACGAGAATAATCTGTTGATGGTGGATTTTGAATCGGAAAGTGCCATGGTTGCGGAAGAAAATCTGGATGCGGCTTTGGAGAAATATAAGATCGGGTCATTGTCTGGGATAGAATTCAGAGAATACCAGAGGAGTTATCTGGAGGCTGTAGACCGAAAATTATCAGCTCTTTATCAGGCAAAGGTATCTGAGTTGTCTTTATTGTTAATCAGCGGAAATATCCAAGTGTCAATAGAATAGTTTTTGAAGAGGGTTTTGTATGAAATATGAAGATGAGGATGTAATGTTTGCTCACAAAATATTACATCAAAGAGAGGAGTTGGATCAGGAAGAGGTGGATGCTTGGTTACAAAAAAAGGAACACGTGGATTTATTGAATCGTCTGGCAAATGCTGAGGAGGAAAATCATGCTGTAGGGGATATGCATAAGGCAGCTAAAAGCGATTTAACAACTTTCCGTCGGGCGATAATTGTTGCCATTGTTGTAATTATTCTATTGTTAATCAAGATGTTTGTTGATGGCGCTTCGTGAATATTGTTAATGGATTAAAAGCCAATTAGAGACTCTTTGATTAACATTGTTTATTCTGCCGTTTCTATTACAGGTGTAGGTTTTAAATTGTTATTTTAAAATGCTTATTTGTTTCATAATGTAATTGTAATAATTAATGTGTGTTAAATATAATGTTAAAACCGGATTTCGAGTAATACTTTTTGCTCCTTAAAGTGTCTTATAGGTGAAGTTTGGAACAAAAGTATAATTATGATGTTGAGAATTTTTTTAATTGTAAGCGTTTTGTTGTTTAATCTTGTCGGTGTAGCCAATGAGAAAGAAACGGCAGTGTTGGATAATCTAGTGAAAAAGTTTGAGGCGAATCCTTCTGATCCGCAAACGACAATTCAATTATTGCAGGAATTGAAGAGGCAGGGTAAATCCAATTGTGATTTTGTACGTCGCTATTTTGAGACGCAAAAGGAATCGGATTATTTAAAAGAATATAACTGGCGAATCATCCGAGACTTCGTGGATGATGTGAATGCTCCTCAGTTTAAATATCTGTTCAATAATCAGGCGAAATTTATCCAGAGCTACTCGAAAGATGATGTATTGCAGAAACTGGATGATACGTTTGTCGGTTTCCTGGAAAAGTATTATAACACCAACAAGGTAGAGTATAACAAGTATCTTGAAGTCTTGAAAAATACTGGTTACGAGCATTATGATGTGGTTGAAGATTATTTTTATATCCGTCAATTGAGGGCAGAGCGGAAGTCAGAGGATTATTTTTATAAGGCAAGAAAGTTATTCCGTTATTTCCCGGAAAACAGAAAGATGATAAAGGAAATTACGGATGGGGCCTTGGAAATCATGAATGACGTTTCCCGTTTGAAAGTGATACAATTGTGGGCGGGTAAAACGGTTGAATCCAAGACTGATTTTGACGCTATTTATAATTATGTTTTGATTTCAGAGAAATGCGGTTTTGATGATGTCGCAAAGAAATATGCGGAAATAGCGGATTCATTGGCAAAAAAATCAGCCAATCAGGCTTTAATGGAAAGAGCAAAAGAATTGCTGAAAATAGTAGGCTAAGAATGTAACAAAAATATGCGAGGGATTAATCACGTGATTAATCCCTTTTTTTGTATTTTCGCATTTGAAAGATTTGTAGATATGGGGAAAAAAGGTTTTATAGTAGCAATAGACGGTTACTCATCCACAGGGAAGAGTACCGTGGCGAAATTGCTTGCAGCGCAGTTGGGATTCATTTATATTGATACCGGTGCAATGTACCGGGTTGTGACTCTGGGGTTGTTACGGAAAAAGTTGATTTCTAACGGGACTGTTGATAACAAGATGCTGTCGCAGGTTCTTTCTTCAATGGAAATTGCTTTTTGTTATAATGATAGTAAAAGGTGTTATGAGTCCTATCTGAATGGTGAGCTTGTAGAAGATGAGATTCGGGGAATGAATGTATCCGCTAATGTTAGTTTCGTCGCCGCGTTACCTGAAGTGAGAAAGTTACTGGTGGAGAAACAACGGGAGATGGGACAAGAGAGTGCTGTCGTGATGGATGGACGGGATATCGGCAGCGTGGTGTTCCCTCATGCTGATGTTAAATTTTTTATGACTGCATCTGTGGATATTCGTGCGGAGCGTCGTTATAAGGAGTTGCTGGAGAAAGGGGAACAAGTGACCTTGGCGGAGGTGAAAAAAAATGTAGAGCAGCGCGATTATATAGACACCCATCGCGAGACAAGTCCCTTGGTGCAAGTCGAGGATGCCGTGCTGATAGATACGACGAATATGACGTTGGAGGAGGAAGTGACGAAAATGGCCGAGATTATTCGAAAAAAATATGAAAGTAGAGATTGACGAAAATTCAGGATTCTGCTTTGGTGTGGTGAATGCCATTACAAAGGCAGAAGAGGAATTACGGAAAGGTGAACTTTATTGCATAGGTGATATCGTGCATAATAGCCGGGAAGTGGAACGTTTGAATAAGTTAGGCTTGCACACGATCGATCATGAAGAATTCTCCCGGTTGCATCATTGCCGCGTGTTGTTTCGCGCTCATGGAGAACCCCCAAGTTCGTATCGCATTGCGCAAGCGAATCAAGTGGAGGTTATTGACGCCTCGTGTCCGGTGGTGTTGAATTTGCAGAAAAAAATAAGGAAAGCTTATGAGCGGGTATCAACCGAGGGGGGGCAAGTAGTCATATACGGGAAAAGAGGTCATGCCGAAGTGAATGGATTGGTGGCCCAGACAGATGGTGAAGCTATTGTTGTAGAGGATGAGCATGATTTGGATCAAATAGATTTTGAAAAGCAAATCATATTGTTTTCCCAGACGACTAAAAGCTTGGAGGGTTTTAAAAGAGTCGTGGAATTGGTACAAGGGAGAGCACATGGAATAGTAGAAGTGAATGACACGATTTGTCGTAAAGTTGCCAATAGAATCCCGCAATTGCGGAATTTTGCCTTGCAGCATGATGTAATCATATTCGTGAGTGGGGAGAAAAGCTCTAATGGCAAACAATTGTTTAATGTTTGCCGGGAGGTTAATCCTCGAACCTATTTTGTACAAGGAGCATGTGATTTAAAAGATGAGATGTTTACAGGAGTAGATACCGTGGGTATTACAGGTGCAACTTCTACTCCGAGGTGGGTAATGGAAGAAATCGCAAAAACATTGATATAGTAATTTTCAATTGAAATGTTATGGGAAAAATCAAGAACATTGGAGTTTTAACCTCGGGAGGGGATGCTCCTGGAATGAATGCGGCCATTCGGGCCGTGGTGAGAGCTGCCATTTATAATGGTTGTAACGCTTATGGAATCTATTATGGTTATGAAGGATTAGTGAATGGGGATATTAGACGTCTTGAATCTCATGATGTAAGTAATATTATTCAGCGGGGAGGGACGATTCTGAAAACGGCTCGGTGTAAAGAGTTCCGTGAGGCGGAAGGAAGAGCTAAGGCATACGAGCAGATCAAGAAATTTAATTTGGATGGCCTGGTCGTGATCGGTGGTGATGGAACATTCTCTGGAGCACGGGAGTTGTGTCAGGAGTATGATGTACATATTGTAGGAATCCCCGGAACTATAGATAATGACCTTTATGGAACAGATTATACGATAGGTTATGATACCGCGGTGAACACGGTAGTGGAGGCTGTTGATAAGATTCGGGATACGGCCAGTGCCCATAATCGATTATTCTTTATAGAAGTAATGGGAAGAGATGCCGGTTTTATTGCCTTGCGTTCTGCTGTCGCCACGGGAGCAGAGGCTGTGCTGGTGCCAGAGATTCAAACAGATGTAAATGATTTGGACAAGTACCTGGAGCATGATTATAAACCTCATAAGTCAAGTGGAATTGTTATTGTTGCAGAGGGAGATAAGTCGGGTGGTGCTTATATGATTGCGGAGCAGATTGCTGAACGTCATCCGGAGTATGATGTCCGAGTTACCGTGTTGGGACATATTCAGCGGGGTGGTTCTCCTTCCGCTTTTGACAGAGTGACGGCAAGCACCCTAGGGGTTGCTGCAGTGGATGCCTTGTTGGATAATCAAACCAGTATAATGGTGGGAATCATGAATAAGGATATTGTGCATGTTCCGTTTAATAAGGCTATTAAAAATTCGAAACCGTTAAATCATAATTTGTTAGGTTTGACGGAGGTGTTGTCGATTTAATATTGCAGATATTTAAAGATATTTGCTTTGTTGTATGCAGATGTGATAATCCCGTTGGGGGTAGATGGTTTATTTACCTATTTAGTCCCGGAAGAACTTGTTTCTCAGGTGGAAATAGGTAGGCTTGTGGTTGTGCCTTTCGGTAAAAAAGGCTGGTACACGGGGGTTGTCTACGCTTTGCGGGAAGCGGCAAGTGAAGATAAGGGAATAAAAGGTATAACCTATGTAATTGATAGGGATTTTACCTTGTCTTTATCTTACTTGCATTTTTTGGAGTGGTTGTCCCAATACTATATGGCTCCTTTGGGAGTGGTGATTAAAGCAGCATTGCCTGTTTCAATGCGCTTGGAAAGCGGAGCCTACTTGTGCTTTTCTTCGGATTGGATTGCGGGGAATATAAATGTAGAGAACCTAGAGAAAGAAGAACTCCTTGTTGTACATGGTTTAGAAGAATTTTGGGGTGGAAACGACTTGACCAAGCAATTGATAGGTTTGGATGCTGTTTATGATTTTATGAAACAGCGAGGGGTCGTGAACTTCTCTTTGCTTTATTCCTTGATAAAGAAGGGAATTCTGGAAATTCAAGAACATGAATATCGTGTGTATCGACCTAAGCTGGAAAAAGTTATTACTTGGAATAGATTTTTCCGTGAGGGAGAATTACATGCGCTTTTGGATGATTTAAAACGGGCGAAAGCACAATATGCCTTATTGTGTAATTGGATCAATTATTGCTCGGAAAATAAAACATCGGTTTTGGAACGGAAAGAATTCCTGGCATCAGTCAGTTCTTCTGTTTCCGCGTTGAATGCGTTGTGTAGGCGAGGTGTGTTAAAGGAGGTTGTGGTAGAGGTGAGTAGGTTTGGACAAGTGGATGGAAATGTGGGAAATATTCATGCTTTGTCGAGAGTACAAAGTGAAGCGATGGAGCGGATACGATGTTTATTTAAAGAGAAAGCATGTGTCCTTTTGCAAGGAGTAACCTCTTCGGGGAAAACAGAGTTATATCTTCATCTAATACGACAGATATTGGAGAACAAGAAACAGGTCCTTTATCTATTGCCCGAAATTGGTCTTACCGTGCAGTTGGTTAGGAGATTAAGATGTGTTTTTGGAGATCAGGTAGGAGTATATCATTCTGGCCTATCAAATGCACAAAGGGTTGAAATGTGGCAACGACAAAACGGGGCGACACCTTTCCCGATAATTCTAGGGGTACGTTCCTCTATTTTTTTACCATTTAAGGATCTTGGATTGGTAATTGTTGATGAAGAACATGATACATCCTATAAGCAACAGGATCCTGCACCGCGTTATCATGGGCGTGATGCCGCAATCATGTTGGCCAGATTGCATGGAGCCAAGGTGTTGTTAGGGTCCGCAACACCGTCATTTGAAAGCTATCAGAATGCCATGGCGGGGAAATACGGTTTTGTCAAGTTAGATCAGCGTTATGGGGGGGTAATGTCTCCCGATGTGCAGATTGTTGATGTGCAAGCGTGTCGTCGCAAGGGATTATTGAAGGGACACATAACATCTATACTGCATGATGAAATAGGAAGGCAGTTAGAGCGGGGAAAACAGATTATATTATTTCATAACCGCCGGGGGTTTTCAACGTATGTGCAATGTGATAATTGTGGATCGATATTGAAATGTAAGCATTGTGATGTCAGTCTTACTTATCACGCATATGTTAAACAGTTGCATTGTCACTATTGCGGAAGAATACGTCAGGTGCCGCCCGTGTGCGAGAAGTGTGGTAAGGGGAATTATGTTTTTACTTCTCCTCCCGGGACGGAGCAGATAGAGGAAGAGATAAAAAATCTGTTCCCGAAAGCCAGGGTTGCACGGATGGATACGGATGTGATGGGGAATAAGGCAAGATTCCAAAAATTGATGAATGATTTTGAATCCAGAAATATAGATGTGCTTGTCGGTACGCAGATGATCGCTAAGGGGTTGGATTTCGCCGGGGTGAGTTTGGTCGGAATTATCGATGCCGGGACATTGATGGGATTCTCGGATTTTAGAGCAGAGGAACGGGCTTACGATACGCTGGTACAGGTGGGGGGAAGATGTGGGAGACGGGAAGAACGAGGAAAGGTGATTATTCAGGCTCCCAACATAAATGAGCGAGTGTTCCGTTTCGTGCTGAATGAAGATTTTCATGGATTGTTTTCTTTGCTGGCAGAAGAGCGGCAATTGTTCCATTATCCTCCATTCTATAGATTGATACTTTTGGAGTTGCGTTATTCTCGACCTAAAGAATTACGTGATATGGCTAATGAATTGGTTCGCTTGTACAGGGAGAGATCTGGAATTCAAGTGGCGGGACCGGCGGAGCCGCAAGTGAATAAAATTAATAATTTATTTAGACTTCAGATAGTTATAAAAGTTGAACAGGGGAAAGGATTGTCTGAAGTGAAGATGTTTTTGTCAAATACTTGTAAATTAGTCGCTTCAAGAGATAGGTGGCAAAGGATTCGTTACTTTTTTGATGTGGACCCGTTGTGATGAGTACGTCTTGTTTGGCAAAATTTACAATTAGAAAGATTCAGTCTGAATCCATGTCTTAGTTATATGTTAAACCCCTTCTTAACGTAGTCTTTATTTTTCAGGCAAAGGGAGTTATCCTTATGAAAAGATTAAAATTTGTATTAACATTATTTAGGGGCACGGAATTTAACATTCGGGGGAATAATCTCTACTTTTGAGGAAACCGAAAGAGATTATAAAATATTTCATTGCAAAGTATTTTAATGTCGGTTTCTAATGAGCATGAACAAGAATTATAATTAAAAATAAATGATATGAATACAATTGATATCAAAGCTTTAAATGAACGGATTCAGCAAGAGAGTTCTTTTGTTGATATGATAAACATGGAGATGAACAAAGTGATCGTGGGACAACGTCATTTGGTAGAGGGATTGTTAATTGGTATGTTGTCTAATGGTCATATCTTGTTGGAGGGAGTTCCTGGTTTGGCTAAAACATTGGCAATTAATACTCTGGCGAATATTATTAATGCTAAATTCAGTAGAATTCAGTTTACTCCGGACTTGTTGCCTGCGGACGTGTTGGGAACTATGATCTATTCTCAGAAGAATGAAGAATTCGTGGTGAAAAAGGGTCCTATTTTTGCGAATTTCATTTTGGCTGATGAGATCAACCGTGCTCCGGCAAAAGTACAGTCTGCATTGTTGGAAGCTATGCAGGAACGTCAAGTGACAATCGGGGATACAACTTATAAGTTAGAGGAACCGTTTCTTGTAATGGCAACGCAGAATCCGATAGAACAAGAAGGAACTTATCCGCTTCCGGAGGCGCAGGTTGACCGTTTTATGTTGAAAGTAGTCATTGATTACCCGAAGAAAGAGGATGAAAAGATGATCGTCCGTCAGAATCTGGAAAAGACATTCCCAAAAGCTAATACAATATTACAACCCGCGGACATCCTTCGGGCCCGTGAAGTGGTGAAAGAGGTATATCTGGATGAAAAGATAGAGAAATATATCGTGGATATTGTATTCGCAACCCGTTATCCACAAGAACATGGATTGGAAAAATTTGCATCCATGATTTCTTATGGAGCTTCGCCTCGTGCCAGTATCAGTTTGGCGAAGGCCGCACAGGCTTATGCCTTCATAAAGCGTCGTGGATACGTGATACCTGAGGATGTGCGGGCTGTATGTTATGACGTGTTGCGTCACCGTATCGGTTTGAGTTATGAGGCTGAGGCCAATAATCTGACTAGCGAGAATATTATCAGTGAGATCCTGAATACGGTGGAAGTGCCTTAGTCTTAGATCGAAAGACAGACTGAGAAGACGTTGATAGTGTGCTTCTTGTCTTTTGTTTTAATGTTAAAATTGTGACTATGGAAACTTCTGAATTATTACAACGAGTTCGAAAGATCGAGATAAAGACGCGGGGGCTCACGAATAATATATTTGCTGGAGAGTACCATACGGCGTTCAAGGGGCGTGGAATGACTTTTAGTGAGGTGCGTGAATATCAATACGGGGATGATATCCGAAATATTGACTGGAACGTGACTGCTCGTTATAACCATCCTTACGTGAAGATCTTTGAAGAAGAACGGGAATTGACCGTGATGCTTTTGATCGATGTGAGTGCTTCTCGAAATTTCGGAACGGTATCTAAATTGAAAAAGAATCAGATAACAGAAATTGCGGCCGTGTTGGCATTTTCTGCTATTCAGAATAATGATAAGATTGGAGTGATCTTTTTCTCGGATAAGATAGAGAAATTTATTCCGCCTAAAAAAGGTCATACGCATATCTTGCATATCATTCGAGAGTTGATTGATTTTACTCCGGAGCGGAAACAAACTGATATAACATTAGCTTTACAGTACTTGACAAACGCTATAAAGAAACGTTGTACTTGTTTTCTAGTGTCGGATTTTATGGACGAACACGACTTCGAGCATCCATTGTTAATCGCGAATAAAAAGCATGATATGGTTGCTTTGCGGGTTTATGACCAGCGTGAGAATGAATTGCCTGCTGTCGGCTTACTGTATTTGAAGGATGCGGAAACGGGAGAACGGATCTGGGTGGATACCTCGGACCGGAGAGTGCGGGAAGAATATAAAAAATACATGCAGACGCGGGAAAAAGACCTGGAGCGAGTATTTAAACGTTCGGGAGTAGATGTGGCGACAATCAGTGCCGATGAAGATTATGTGCGGGCGTTAATTACCTTGTTTAAGAAGCGAGGAACTGGTTACTAGTAAAACTAGAGAAAGGAGAGTAAGACATGAAAAGCAGATTTATTCTATTATTGCTTGTTTGGTTGTTTGGCCTCGGGATCGCAAAGGCTCAAAATGTAGAATACACGGCAGAGGTGGATACTAATTATATTATGATTGGTGATCAGATCCATTTCCGGATGAAAGTATTGGCTGAGCCGGGGGTAAAAGTGAATTTTCCGGAATTCCGTGATACACTCATCAAAGGGATTGAGATTGTGTCTGGACCGACCCGTGATTCTGTAAAAGAGAAAGATGGAAGGATATTATTCGAAGAAAGTTATGTCATTACATCTTTTGATACGGGTGTTTATGTGTTGCCTTCAATACCTATTCAGGTTTTGCGAGAAGACTATAATAACGTGTTAAGAACGGATCCCGTAAATCTGATCGTTAATACTTATGTCGTTGATGTTCAGAAAGGCTATAATGATATTGTGATGCCCAAGGATGCTCCTTGGACTTTCTCGGAGATACTGCCTTATGTGTTATGGGGCTTGTTGATCGTTGCGGTTATAGCCCTTGCCTGGTGGTTGATCCTGAAACGTAAGAGACGGGAACCGATATTTGCCGCAGTAAAACCGACAATACCACCCTATGATTTGGCTATAAAGACTCTGGATGAAATAAAGAAGGAAAAATTATGGCAGAGTGGTAAGGTGAAAGAGTATTACACGCAATTGACCAATGCCATTCGTACTTATTTGAACGGGGAGTTAGGAATATCGGCCATGGAGCAGACTTCGTTGGAAATCTTGAGAGACTTGGATAAAAATGACAAGGTTTCAAAAGAACAACGGGAGAAATTAGCTTTGATGTTTGAAACGGCAGATTTTGTGAAGTTTGCTAAGGCAGAGCCGCTACCGGATGAGAATGTGAATAATTTGGAAATAGCTTATGGCTTTGTAAATGTTACGAATGATACGGTAAAGGAGTTGGCGGAGAAAGCCCGACAAGCGGAAGAAGCGAAGAGAGAGGCGGAACGTGAACATGCCGACCAAGACACTCTTGCGAAGGAAGATGCTGACAAGCATTTGAATAATGAAGATAAATAGAAATTAAAAAGCTGAAGATATGTTTGGATATGAATTTGCAAATCCCGAGTATTTCTGGTTGCTACTGGTCATATTGCCGATGGTGGTATGGTATGTCTTCAAGGAAAGGAACTCGCATGCCGATTTGCAATTTTCTTCGATAAGTTTTTTTAAAACCTTAAAGCGGGGAAATCGAATTTGGTTGCGTCACGTGTTATTCGCTTTACGTGTTTTGGCGATAGCATTCTTGATATTTGCCTTGGCACGTCCTCAATCGGATAATAGTTGGCAGACTTATAATAGCGAGGGGATCGACATCATGTTGGCTTTGGATATCTCGGGTAGTATGTTGGCGAGGGATTTTGAACCGGACCGTTTGGAAGCAGCAAAGGAAGTGGCGACCAAGTTCGTATTGGAACGTCCACAGGACAGAATCGGTTTGGTCGTTTTTAGTGGAGAAAGTTTTACCCAGAGTCCGTTGACAACGGATAAGGCCGTGTTGGTTAATCTGATGAAGGATTTGAAGAGCGGAATGATCGAGGATGGTACCGCAATAGGTTTGGGATTGGCAAATGCCGTGAATCGTATAAAGGACAGTAAGGCAAAATCCAAGGTTATTATACTATTGACGGATGGTGTGAATAACCGGGGTGCGATAGCGCCAATGACTGCTGCAGAATTGGCCAAGACTTTTGGTATCCGAGTCTACACGATTGGTGTCGGTTCTTTGGGGGAAGCTCCTTATCCTGTTCAAACGCCTTGGGGAATCCAGTTGCAAAATATGCCCGTGGAAATTGACGAGGATATTTTGACTCAAATTGCAGACATGACGGGAGGAAAGTATTTCCGGGCAACGGATAATAAGAAATTGGAGCAGATTTATAGTGAGATAGACCAGTTGGAGAAAAGCAAGATTGAGGTAAAGCATTTCAGTAAGAAAGATGAGCAATATTTCCTTTTTGCATTGATAGGAGTTTTACTTTTGATCGTTGAAGCTTTGGGTAAATATACTTTATTGAGAAAAATACCTTAAACAAGAATAGTTATGTTTAGATTTGCACATCCTGATTTATTATATCTGTTGGTTATTATTCCTTTGTTGATTGCTTTTTACGTGGTGATGAGAATACGTAAAAAGAAGGCTATTGAGGAATTCGGTAACCCGGAATTGCTGGCGACTTTAATGCCGTTGCAGTCTTACAAGCGGGAAACCATGAAATTCGTGATAGTTTTGATTGCCTTGTTCTTCGTTATTATTGGTGTTGCGGGACCACAATTCGGTTCCAAATTGCAGCAGGTGAAACGTGAAGGTGTCGAGTTGATAATCGCTTTGGACGTTTCCAATTCCATGATGGCGGAAGATATTAAGCCCAATCGTTTGGCTGCGGCGAAACAGGCGATATCCCGGATGACAGATAAATTGAGTAATGATAAGGTGGGATTGATCGTGTTTGCTGGTGATGCCTATGTGCAGTTGCCGATAACCACGGATTATTCCTCTGCCAAACTGTTTTTATCAGGAATAACGACAGATATTGTTCCCATACAGGGAACCGCAATTGGGAATGCCATTGATCTGGCCGCAAATTCCTTTACTCCTGAAACGGAAGCTTCCAAAGCCATTATCGTCATTACGGATGGGGAGAATCATCAGGATGATGCAGTTGCTGCGGCAAAGGCTGCCCGAGAGAAAGGGATTTACGTTCACACGATTGGAATGGGATTGCCGCAGGGGGCCCCGATTCCGGAGCAGGGTGGTTCTGGCCAATACATGAAAGATGGACAGGGAAATGTGGTAATTTCCAAGTTGGATGAGAATACCTTGCGGGAGATTGCCAAGGCTGGGGAAGGATTGTTCGTGCGTGCTAGTTCTACTAATGTGGGCTTGAATACCCTTTTGGATGAAATTAACCGAATGGACAAGACCTTATTGGAGGAACAGGTGTTCAGTGATTATGCTGAGAAATACCAGTATTTTTTGTTAGTGGCATTGCTGTTTGTGTTGATCGATTTTATGATACTGGAGCGTAAGAACAAGAATTTGTTGAAGATAAATTTGTTTGGAACTGGGGAAAAGAAAAATATTTAAAATTTAGGAGGAAAAATTATGCTGAAGACGGTAATGATAATTTGCATGATGCAATTGATTTGTGCATCACTTTTTGCCCAAGAAGAGCGAAAAATTATCCGTAATGGGAATGATTTGTTTGAGAATAATGATTTCGAGAAAGCCGAGGTGGAATATCGTAAGGCCTTGGAGACAAAAGATGACTCGTATGAGGCAGCTTTTAATCTGGGGGATGCTCTTTACAAGCAGAAAAAATATGAGGAGGCATTACAGCAATTTGCAAATCTTGCAGAAAAAGAGACGGATAAGCAACGTTTAGGCGAGTTGTATCATAATATCGGGAACACGTTTCTCGCGATGAATAAATTGGATGAAAGTATTGAGGCATATAAGAAATCTTTACTGAATCGTCCTACCTCTCAAGAAACGAAATACAATTTGGAGTTTGCCCGTCAACAGCAGCAACAAAACCAGAATCAGCAGAATCAAAATAATCAGAACCAACAGAATCAAGATAAACAGAATCAGGACAAGAACCAGCAGGATCAACAAAATCAAAATCAGGATCAGCAGAACCAGGACAAAAACAAACAGGATCAGCAAAACCAGAATAAGGACCAGAATCAAAACGATCAGAACCAACAAAATCAAGATAAACAAAATCAGGACCAACAGAATCAGGATAAGAACAAGCAAGATCAAAATAAACAGGATCAACAAAAAGATCAGCAACAAGGGAAAGAACAGCAAGGAGAAGGACAACAGCAGGAGGGAAAGATTTCCAAGGAGGATGCCAATCGACTTTTAGAGGCGTTGGAGAATGATGAAAAGAAAACCCAGGAAAAGGTGCAGAAGCAAAAAGCGGAAGAGCAAAAGTCCAAAAAAATGAAAATAGAGAAGAATTGGTAATTTGTCCATAGGATGTGTGAAATAAAAAATAAAGCCATGAGGTCGTTAATTGTTATATTGTTATTGTTTTTTATTGGTGGAAATTATTTACAGGCACAAGATGTCTCCTTTACCGCTTCGGCACCGGGTGTCGTTGAAGTGGGGGAACAGTTTCGTCTTTCTTTTTCACTGAATAAACAGGGAGAGGAATTACAGTTGCCCACTTTAAAAGGATTTGAGTTGTTGGCGGGTCCATCCATGAGTACCTCTATGTCAACAACGATTATTAATGGTAAAGTGACAACTAATTCAGAGTTTATTTATACCTATGTCTTACAGGCTACCGAAGAGGGAGAATATACGATAGAACCAGCTACAATTACTGTTGATGGGAAACAATTGAAATCTAATTCGTTGACAATAAAAGTGGTGAAAGGTTCCGGGAACGTCCAGCAAAATCAGCAGAGTGGGGGGCGCTCGGAGACCCAGGCTGCAACCTCTATCAAGAATGATGATATATTTTTGCGTTTAGAGGTGAGTCGGGGTTCCTTGTACGTGGGTGAAAGTCTCGTGGCGACCTTGAAGATATATACTCGGGTTGGGGTCTCCCAATTTGGAAGGAGTAAGTTTCCTCCTTTTGACGGATTTTTGGCAGAAGAGGTAAAGACTCCTCAAAATATAGAATTCCGTCGGGAAGAATATAATGGACAAGTATATGATGTCGGTGTTTTGCAGCAGACGATATTATTCCCGCAGCATGCTGGGACATTGACAATAGCTCCTTTTGAATTGGAATGTATCGTACGTCAACGGCTGAGTCGTTCCAGGAGTTTCTTTGACGACTTTTTTGACAGTAATTATAGGAATGTGCGTGTCATGACGAAAAGCAAACCCGTGAATATTACGGTCAAAAATCTCCCGGAACAAGGTAAGCCATTAGGCTTTAGCGGGGCAGTGGGAAACCTTACCATGTCGACATCCATTTCTGCCGATACGTTGAATACAAATGATGCATTGACGTATAAGGTGATCTTCAAGGGTACGGGAAACTTGAAACTCATTGAGGCTCCCAAGCTTAATTTGCCACCGGATTTCGAGGTTTATGACCCAAAGGCGACCAAGGATATTCAAACGACAACCAAGGGAACAGGAGGTACGGTTACTTTTGAATATCTCATAATTCCCCGTTTTGGCGGTGACTACACGATTCCTGCCGTGGAGACCTCCTTCTTTAATCCATCTACTGGGACTTATAAGCAATTGAAAGGTCAAGAATACAAGATTCATGTGAAAAAGGGAAAGAATGATGGGAATGCTACCGGGGCAACGGCAATACAATCCTTTAAGAAGGAGAACGTGAAGATGTTGGGTGAGGATATCCGTTATATTAGAACAGATGCAGCTCGTTTGAGGGAAAAAGGAGTACACTATTATGGGACTTCAGCTTATTGGTTGAGTTTCCTCGTACCTTTCGTGTTGTTTGTTGTGGGAATGTATCTGAATCGCCAACGTATTAGAGCGAATGCGGATCTTGTTCGCGTGAAGAGTAAGGCTGCCAATAAAATGGCACAGAAACGGCTTCGGGCTGCTGCTACCGCGATGAGAAATTCGAATTCGGAATCTTTCTACGAGGAAATATTGAAGGCCATGTTGGGATACGTGAGCTACAAATTGAATATTGCCGCTTCGGAACTCAATCGGGATAATATTAACGGAATCCTTCAGCAACGCGGAATCAATGATGATTTGATCCAAAGTTTTATAGCTGTTCTCGATACTTGTGAGTATGCCCGTTATGCTCCGGACAGTAGTAAAAATGAAGAAATGGATAAACTCTACAGAAGCAGTTTAGAAGTGATTACGAAACTGGATAAAGCAATATAATTTAAAGGGTAAGATGATGAAAAGATTTTATGTCATTTGTGTAAATATATTGATAACGCTGTCTGCGTTTGCCGTTGAAGATGCTGCGACCCTGGAGAAGGAAGCTGCACAACAGTACCAAGCAGGAGATTACGCTAAAGCGATTGAATCATATACTCAGATATTGAGTGGAAATCAAGAGTCTGCGGATATTTATTATAATCTTGGGAACGCTTACTATAAGACGGGCAATATGGCGAAAGCTATTCTGAATTACGAGAGAGCCTTGTTGCTTCGTCCTGGGGACAAGGATGTGAAGTACAATCTGGCGATGGCTCAGCGTAACACGGTGGATGATATCAAGGTGTTGCCGGAATTATTCCTTGTCCGTTGGTACAATGCCTTGGTTACCACATTGACCACGGACCAATGGGCTTATATCTCCGTGTTCCTGTTCTTGTGTTTTCTCGTGATGGCCGTGGTGTTTTTCCATGCGACTTCGATTACCGTGAAGAAATTGGGATTTACCACGGGAATAATTTTCTTGTTCTTGACAGGGATGACGATCCTGTTCGCTTCGAAGCAGAATGCTCGAATGGTGGCGAGAAATGATGGCATTGTGATGACACCAAGCGTGATCGTGCGAGGTGCCCCCAATGATAGCGGTACAGAGCTTTTTGTTATCCATGAAGGGTTGAAGGTGCAGGTCGTGGACTCGTTGGGCGAGTGGTATAATATTCGCTTGGCAGACGGGAATGAAGGATGGATTCCTCAACTGGATGTAGAAAAAATTTGACAAAGGAGGAAAAACTTGAAAAATGATATTAGTTTTGCTAATGTTTATTCAAGTTTACAAATAAATAATGGAGGTAAAATTATGAAAGCGACAAATTGGATTATTGCTTTGCTGGTTGTAGGTATATTATTTGGAGGGTGTAGTTCCATGAACAAGACAACAAAGGGTGGATTAATCGGTGCTGGTGGCGGTGCTGCTTTAGGTGCAGTGATCGGAGGATTGGCGGGAAAGGGTAAGGGTGCAGCTATTGGAGCTGCTGTCGGTACTGCCGTTGGTGCGGGTGCTGGAGTATTGATCGGGCGAAAAATGGATAAGGCTGCGGCAGCCGCAGCGGCTGTTGAAGGGGCCAATGTGGAACAAGTTACTGACCAGAATGGATTACAGGCAGTGAAAGTGACCTTTGATTCCGGAATCTTATTCGTGACGGGAAGTGCTGCTTTAAGTACCTCCGCGAAATCATCCTTGAGCAAATTCGCCAATAACGTGTTAAAGGCAAATACCGATATGGATGTCGTTATTTACGGATACACGGACAATCAGGGCTGGAAAAATTCCACGAGAGAGCAAAGTATCCAGAAGAATCTGGATCTTTCTCAGGAAAGGGCACAGGTCGTGTCGAGTTATTTATTGAATTGTGGTGTTGCTTCCCGGCAGATAAAAGAAGTTGTGGGTAAGGGCGAGAGTGATCCGGTTGCGGATAATTCAACGGAAGCCGGTCGGCAGGCCAATCGTCGGGTTGAGGTGTACATGTATGCCAGCAAGGAGATGATTCAACAGGCAGAAGCCGGAACATTAAAATAAAAAAACAAGAATAAGGTTATGGGAGGGATGATTTAATTCCTCCCATTTTTATTTGTCTTGATTGATACCTCAGGAGTATATTCTGGTGTTTCCTTTTCGGGAAATATTGTTTTTATGTCCTCGGTTTCCGATTTCCTGATTTTCTTTGTAGCTTTGTCCATGCGTTACGAGGGAATAGCGTGAGTGTGTAATAACTAAATAATCATCATGGAGAATTTTATCGTTTCTGCGCGTAAATACAGACCGGTGACTTTTGATACGGTTATCGGGCAGCATTCAATTACTTCCACCTTAAGGAATGCCATATTGAACAAGCAGTTGGCGCAAGCTTATTTGTTCTGCGGACCTCGTGGGGTAGGGAAAACGACTTGTGCCCGGATATTCGCCAAAACGATTAATTGCATGAATCTCCAGCCCAACGCCGAACCTTGTAACGAGTGTGAATCCTGTAAGGCGTTTAATGCGGGACGTTCCTTGAATATTCATGAGTTGGATGCGGCTTCCAACAATAGTGTTGACGATATCCGAGGGTTGGTTGATCAGGTGCGTATCCTGCCCCAGGTTGGAAAATATAGTGTCTATATCATCGACGAGGTGCACATGTTGAGTACCTCCGCTTTCAATGCATTCTTGAAAACCCTGGAAGAACCCCCTGCCCATGCGATATTCATCCTGGCGACGACCGAAAAGCACAAGATATTGCCAACTATACTTTCCCGTTGCCAGATATACGATTTCAACCGGATTACAGTACCCGATGCCATCGAGCATCTAAAATACATCGCTGCCAAGGAAGGGGTGCAGGCGGAGGAAGAGGCCTTGAACGTGATTGCCCAAAAAGCGGATGGTGCCATGCGGGATGCGCTCTCGATATTTGATCAGGTTGTTAGCTTTTGTGGAAAGACCCTGACTTATGACAAGGTTATCGAGAACCTGAACGTGTTGGATTATGATTACTATTTCAAGTTGACCGATTTGTTCAACGCTGGCAAAGTGGCCGAATCTTTCCTGGTATTTGATGAAATCATGACCAAGGGATTCGATGGAGGCAATTTCGTGAACGGTTTGGGAAAACATTTTCGGGATCTTCTAGTGGCCCGGGAACCGGTGACGGCTCGTCTTCTGGAAGTGAGCGCTTCCATTCGGGATCGTTATTTGCAACAGGCGCAAGTGCTTACCCCCGATTTTATATTCGATGCCTTGAAAATCGTGGAACAATGCGAGATGCAGTACAAGATTCGGGTGGAAAAACGCTTGTGCGTGGAACTTATGCTTATCAAGCTTTGCCAGATCAATGAATTAAAAAAAAAAGCCTTAGTATAGACTCCTCGTCTGTTTTGTTGAAAATAGAGGGATTTGGAGGTAAGTTTCAGCAAGGAGCAACAACATCCTCAACCTCGGATAGACCGGTTGCCCCTCAACCTGCCGTCTCTTCCCGACCAACAATGCCGACGGGTAGTTCTCGTCCTTTGAAAACAGCCCCGGTGTCCTCGTTTAGTCTGAAGCAGGCGATGAATGAAACACGGGAAGACTCACCCAAGGAGAAAACGGTAGCTCGTGACGCGAGTGATCTTCGCGTGAAGGCTAAGGACGCTTTTACGGGGGAGAAAGTAAAAACAGCTTTGCAGACCTATATCACCACGTTGAAGGCCGATCAGGCCGTGAAGGTCGCTTTAACCTCCCATCCGCCCAAGGTTGAGGGCTTTGTGATAACCATTGAGGTGGACAATGACTTTTTGTTGGAACGGGTTAATGATTTGCAGCCTTACCTGCTTTCTTTTTTGGAGAAACATTTGAATAACGGTTACATATCCCTGAATGTCTGTCTTTATGTGGAGCAGGATGACGGGCGGGAGCAGAAGCGCCTTTTTACCTCGAAGGACAAGTTGGATCATTTCATGGCGATAAATCCTGCTGTGGCTGAATTGAAAACCCTTTTTGGATTGGAATTAGAATAATAAACAAATAATATGACTATGAAAATTATCACCTACAACGTGAATGGATTGAGAGCCGCTCTCTCGAAAGGCTTCACGGACTGGTTGGCGGCGGAGCAACCGGATGTCATCTGTCTGCAGGAAACCAAAGCTCAGCCGGAACAAATCCCGACGCTGGAGTTCGAGGCCCTGGGCTATAAATCCTATTTCTTCTCGGCCAAGAAGAAGGGATATAGCGGTGTGGCCATATTGACCAAGATTCAGCCGGACCACGTGGAGTACGGTATGGGAATACCTCGTTATGACGACGAGGGCCGTTTCCTGCGTGCTGATTTCGGCGACTTGTCCATTGTTAGCGTTTATCATCCTTCCGGAACGTCCGGGGAGGAACGTCAAGCTTTCAAGATGCAATGGTTGGCCGACTTCGAACAATACGTTCACGCCTTGCAACAGACCCGTCCGCAACTCATCCTTTGTGGAGATTACAATATTTGCCATCGGCCGATCGACATCCATGATCCCGTGCGTAATGCCACCAACAGTGGTTTCCTTCCGGAGGAGAGGGAGTGGATTGACCATTTCATCAACTCGGGTTTTATCGACACCTTCCGTTATTTCCATGATGAGGGTGGGCAGTATTCCTGGTGGAGTTATCGCTTCAAGGCCCGGGAGAACAATAAAGGATGGCGTATCGACTATTGCATGGCGACCCGTAACCTGGAATCCCGCCTGAAGGATGCGAAAATATTGCCGGATGTCAATCATTCCGATCATTGTCCCTGTCTGCTGGAGATTGAATAGGGCAGACTGTAAGACTGGAACGGGGAGGGCGCTATCGTCCTCCCCGTTTTATTATAAATACCTGACGAATCCTTCTTCTTGCTTGTCTATATACTTGGTGAAACGGAAGGCGGGCATACCGAGAGCCATGCCTGCCCGGATTGTTCCTTGTATCCCCAGTGATTTTTCCAGGCTGCCTTTCTTTTCCTGTTTTACGGCTGAAAGTACAAATCCCGTGTAGAACTGGCTTACTCCTAAACATTCGGCCATCAGCGATCCGTTCTGGTAGGCCAGGTTGGAGTCCTCGATTCCGAATCGGCAGGACGCTGGCGTATGGATAAGCAGGACGGCGGTCGCACCCCGTAGAATCAGGTCGTTCCCCTTTTCATATTCCCTGCTGAGCCGTTCGAATACCGGCATGTAGCGGAAAGCATCAGGAATGGCCGCTTTGATAAGGGGTTTTAGGAGTGGGTTGCGCAATTTCTTCAGTACACCCCGGTACACGTTTATCGTGAATTCCGTGATTTGCCGTAAACGTTGCGGGTCCGTGATGACCGTGAAACTCACTTGCTGCAGGTTGCTGGCCGTGGGAGCACGATGGGCGGCTTCCACGATTTGTTGTAAAGCCTCCATCGGTACAGTTTCCTTGCTGAAAGCCCGGTTGGAACGTCGCCCTTTGCATGCGAGCATCATCTGCTCGGGTGTGGGGTAGTCTTTCAGCGAGAACGGGTGTACTTTTTCCCGGGGGAATAGCTTGTGTTCGATGGCATCCCGCGGACATGCAGCCACACAATGGCCGCAACCGATACATGAGGCGGTGTCCTTGACCTGGATGTCTCCTCCTTGTTTTTCCTGGGCGAAAAGACGTGATGGGCATATCTGCACGCATCTTCCGCAACGGATACAGGCCGGCTGGTTGATATGAAACAATGCTTCCATGATGGTAGAATTCGGTTGTTTTTTATAATAGTTTTTGCATGATTCTTGTTTTGCAACCAAGTTGCAAGGCAAAAATTGTACCTTTGGTTCAGCAAAGTTAAAAGATTATGGGAAAATACAGGATAGAAATAGGGGCATTTGTTCTTCTCGTGGCGGGCATCGTCTTCCGGGAAATGAGTTGGGAGTGGTTCCAGGCTCCCGGGATAACGCTTGCGTGGTTCCTGTTAGCCTTGTTGCCCGTGGGATTGCCCGTGGTGCGGGAGGCTTGGGAATGCGCTCGGAAAGGGGATGTTTTCAACGAGTTTACCTTGATGAGTATCGCGGCGGTGGGAGCTTTCGTCATCGGGGAATACCCGGAAGGCGTGGCCGTGATGCTTTTCTATACCGTCGGGGAGAAATTACAGGAGGCTGCCGTGGAACGGGCTCGGGGGCATATCAAGTCACTCGTGGATGTGCGTCCGGATACGGCGACTGTTGTCGAGGGCGAAGAGAGGCGAGTGTTGTCCCCGGATGAGGTGGTGGTGGGTGCGCTGATCGAGGTAAAGGCCGGGGAACGGGTTCCCTTGGACGGCCGGTTGGTGGGGAATAACGCGGAGTTCAACATGTCCGCCTTGACGGGAGAGAGTCTGCCTCGGGAATGCCGGGAAGGGGAGGAAGTTCCAGCCGGGAGCATTGTCATTGACCGTACCGTTCGTTTGCGGGTAATTCGTCCCGCGGGCCAGAGTGCCTTGGCCCGGGTACTTTCCCTGGTGGAAGAGGCGGCGGAGCGTAAGGCTCCGGCCGAATTGCTCGTCCGTCGGGTGGCCCGGATTTACACGCCCGTGGTGACGGGATTGGCTCTGCTCATCGTTCTTTGCCCGTGGGTGTACTCCTGTTTGGACAGCGGTTTTGTCTATGATTTTCGCGATTGGCTCTACCGGGGACTGGTCTTTTTGGTCATCTCCTGTCCTTGTGCCCTGGTGGTCAGCATCCCGCTGGGCTATTTCGGGGGTATTGGTGCGGCTTCCCGGCTGGGGATTCTCTTCAAGGGAGGAAACTTCCTGGACAGTATCACGGGGGTGGATGCCGTCGTGTTCGATAAGACCGGAACCCTCGCGCGGGGGACGTTCGAGGTCACTCGGGTCTGTCCCGCGGGGAAAATGTCGGGTGATGAGCTCTTGCGTTTGGTGGCTTCCGTGGAGGCGGGGAGCAACCATCCCTTGGCGAAGGCCGTCGTGGCGCATGCTCGGGAACGCGGAATTACCCTGCTGCCCGTTGAGCGGGTTACGGAATTGGCCGGTGCCGGGATGGAGGCCCTGGTGGATGGGGAGATGCTGCTGGTGGGGAATCTTCACTTGTTGCGTTCTCGTGGTGTGATAGTGCCTGCCGGGGTGGAGGAGATGGTGGGAACGGTGGTCGCTTGTGCCCGGGGAACGGTTTTTGCCGGGGTATTGCTTTTGGCCGACACCCTTAAGGATGATGCCCGGGAGGCGATTCGCCAGTTGCGGGCATTGAATATATCCACGATACAGGTGCTCTCGGGCGACAAGCAGGCGATTGTCGACACGTTGGCCGGGGAGGCTGGAGTGGATGCCGGTTACGGGGACTTGTTCCCGGAGGGGAAGGTGCGCCATCTCGAGGAGCTGAAACGGGATCATCGGGTGGCTTTCGTGGGGGATGGTATTAATGATGCCCCGGTGTTGGCGTTGAGTGACGTGGGCATTGCCATGGGAGGGCTGGGGAGCGACGTGGCCATCGAGACGGCCGACGTGGTGATTCAGGACGACCGCCTGCTCAAGATACCCTTGGCCATCCGTGTTGGGCGATTGACCCGTCGGGTGGTGTGGCAGAACGTGGTGTTGGCTCTTGGCCTGAAACTCCTTATCCTGTTACTCGGCACGCTCGGTTGGGCTTCCTTATGGGCGGCCGTTTTCGCCGATGTCGGTGTGGCCCTGTTGGCCATATTGAACGCGGTAAGTATACAGAAACGATTAAAATAGCAACTGATGGATGAATGTATTGCCAAATTGAACCGGCGGGGCATTAAGCCCACGGCCACCCGCCTGTTGGTCCTGCGGGCCATGCTTTCCATGTCCCGGGCCGTGTCGTTGACGGATTTGGAGACGGAGTTGGAAACCGTGGACAAATCCACCATTTTCCGGGCGATAACGCTCTTTCATGCCCACCACTTGATTCATGGTGTCGATGACGGTTCCGGTGCCCTGAAATATGCCGTCTGCAGCGATGATTGCGATTGCTCACTCGAGGACCAGCACTCGCATTTCTATTGCGAGCGTTGCCATCGCACCTTCTGCTTCAAGCAAATCCACGTGCCCGTGGTCGAGCTTCCCGAGGGCTTTGTCACGAAGAGCGTCAATTACGTCCTGAAGGGTGTTTGTCCAGACTGTTCCCGTGCTTCCGGGAAATAGAGAGGCGTATACTGATGGTGTCCGCGTTTTTGCCGGTAATTCAAGAATGGAGCGGGATGTTGACCAGAATCAACAGAAAAAGGGACGTGCCATTCGCGATGGCACGTCCGGGGATGAACGGGTAAATGGTTCCCTTATTCCACGGTCAGGTGGCGTGAGTCGGAAGCCTTTTTGCCATCCTCCGACACGACGAACACGTAAATGGCTAAGTCCGTAGCCGACCACCCGGATTTCAGCTCCATCGTCTTAATCCCTCCTTCGCCACGGGGTCCCAGTTCCATTAGTTCCGAATCGAACATTTCCGTCTCCACGACCAGAGCGTACACGATATCCGTCGTGTTGCGCCGCACGCCGGCTTCTTCGGCTGTTATCGAGAACGTCAGCGAGTTGTTTTCCGTCTCGTACGACACGTTTATCTCTGCTGGTAACCGCAGGCGGCCCTTGGCGCACGTGATGAGGGAGTAATCGACCGTTACCGTGCCGTCCTCCTCCGTGGTGAACACGCCTTTCTCTTTCTTCATGTTTTCGCTGGAAAAGGCATTGGCTGGCGAGTGTACGCGTTTGCGACTGGGAAAACCGATGGTGTATGCCGCTTCGAACAGGACCTCTATATCTACCCCTTTGCTCCAGCGCTTGCGCTGTTGCTGCTGTGCTGGGGTATTCGACTTGTTCTCCTGGATTTTTTGTTTCACCACGTTTTTCCCTCTCCATTGGCAGAACGTCTGGTCTCCGACGGAGTTGCGTTGTTTGCGGCTGATGGCGGTGTTGTCAAATGTTCCCATGATATTCCTCCTTTCTGTTAATGGTTATGTCCACTGCTTTATTCTTCACCTCAGCCCGGGAGTGGACGATACACGCGGGTTGGCGGTCATTGTTTCGGTTCATTTCCAGTTCGGGGACACCTGCCTTGCAGGCTCCCCGGGGGACTTTGTCCTCGTTAAAAAAATGTTTCATGTTTGAAACTATTAAGGTCAAAATACTTGCTCTTTGAACTCGTTGCCCCTGTCCGTGAGCAAGCAAAATAGGCGAACAGGTGCTTGAAATCTGTTAGTTCATCGGGCAACGTGAAGTGCGCTTCGCCGTCCGCCCTACATGCCCCTCCCGTGTCCAGCGGTTTGAGGGCAAAGGTTGACTCGTCCCTCATTACGAGTAGGCACAGACGGTCGTCGGCCGCTGTCCCGGGCAACCACTCTGAAACGTCCCAGCGGATTGTCCATCCCCCGTCGGCAGAGGGGGTGATACCCAGATGGTCGGGCAAAGGCATCAGGTCGGGTGTCGGTTGCAACTTGTCGAAGTCCCGGATAGTCCCGTCGGCTTCGAACGCGGGGAGGTTCTCCCGGGTCAACAGCGTGTAACCGTTCATTGGACTTCCTGCGCTCGCTCGTTGCCAGAAGGGGAAAAGACCGGCATCCCGCGCGCACCGGTAAAAGATGGCCACCGAGGCCATCCGTTCCCGTTGAGCTGCCACGCCCGGGGCGACTGGCTTGAGCGAGGGGCTCGGTCGTTGTCTTAGCCGTGTCCGTCCGTTTCGAGTGTACAGCACGTGGTCTCCGATGATACCTGTTAAATAATGAGTTTTACTAATAGATGTGTTTGTCATATTTTTTTTGTTTGTTGATGGGGTAAAATTCATTCGTTTGTTTTATTTTTGCAAGTGTTTTTTGTTAGTTTATAGTTAGTTGTGCTTGTGTATATTAAAAATGGGTTTCGGAGATTCTCGTGAGGTTAAAATCCTTAAGTGATGTGTTTTTCCTTTTTATTTTAGCATTTGTAATTATTTGTATGTATAATATTATATAGTTATTGTTAAATCGGAAAATGTTTTTTGGGGGGAGTGTAGGTAGAGGTTGGGGGTTAACTGGGGAAAAATTTCCGAATTCTGCTATCTATGATTAGTCGATTGTCGCTTCTTTGCCTATCCATGGAGCGGTGATTAAGCGGGAATCAAGCGGCAATGAAGCGGCGAATAGGGTAGATAACCCGGAGATAACCCGGAGACAACCCGAAGATAACCCCTGGAAGATCCTGCTTTTTTCCTCGTACCTACTCGTGTTGTCTTTTCTTTTTCGGATACCTGTCCGCCTTGGTACATACTCTTCGCTCGCTCCGTGCCTTGTGGTGTAAAAAAAATACCCTCCCGTTTGCCCTTCTCGTTAAATCATCGTATTTTTGTTGACATGACGGGAAACGTCCCGTTTTTTGAGTATTGGATTTTTAAAGAAGCGTTATGCTTATCTTGTAAAGTTGAAACCTGAGAAATTTCGAATTGGTACAAGAAGAGAGCATAGTGGTTCTCATGCTATAGCGTGGGCTACTATCATCCTCATTTGTACCAGGGTTTTCTCAGGACCTCAACTTTAGATGTGGGCGTATCAGTACCCACGTTTCTTTTGGTATATGGTGTATATCTCTTGGGGACTGGGAGAACTAATAATTTTATTTTATGAGATTCAAGTGTAAATTTGCCTTAATTACTGGTTGCATTGCGGCATTTTTATGTCTGATTGCAGTCGGTTGTAGCGATGACTATGACGATTCGGCTTTGACTGGCCGTGTGGACAACTTGGAGAATCGAGTGGCAAGCCTGGAAAAACTTTGTGAGCAAATGAATAGCAATATCGAGGCTATCCAGAAGTTGGTTGATGCTGCCCAAAATAATATCAGCATCACGTCCGTGACTCCATTGACGGAAGGTGGGGTGAACATTGGTTACACGATTAAATTCACGAAAGGTGACCCGATTACCATTTATCATGGCCAAGACGGTAAAGACGGTCAGGATGGTGCGGATGGTGAAGACGGGGCAGACGGCCAGAATGGCCAAGATGGAATCACACCCATTATCGGGGTAAAGCAGGACACGGACGGTATTTATTACTGGACGCTGAATGGGGAATGGCTTACCGATGAAGGAGGTGCTAAGGTGAAGGCTGTCGGTATGGACGGTAAAGACGGCCAAGACGGGCAGGACGGTGCCGATGGAGAGGATGGTCAGGATGGTGCGGATGGACAGAACGGGCAAGATGGTAAGGACGGCCAGGATGGTGTATCCCCGCAATTGAAAATTGAGGAAGGACGCTGGTTACTTTCCATGGACAATGGCGCCTCATGGCAGGATCTCGGGCAGGCTACCGGAGCTGATGGCCAGGATGGGCAAGATGGTATCAACGGAGAGGATGGTAAGGATGGGATTAATGGTGATTCTTTCTTCGAGAGCGTGGATTATACCACGAGCGTGGATTATGTCCTGTTCACGTTGACAGGAGGAACGGTGTTGAAGATACCTACTTGGTATGCGTTCGATCAATTACAGGCTAGGTGCGACCAATTTAACGAGGATATCCTTACCTTGCAATCGTTAGTTGAGGCGTTACAATCTAGAGATGCTGTAACAAGAGTGGAAACCTTGATGTTGGAGGGGAAGGAGGTCGGGTACACGCTTTATTTCGAACAACACGCTCCCGTGAATATTTACCATGGTAAGGATGGGCAAGACGGAATGGACGGTCAGGACGGAAATTCGCCCCTTATCGGTGTGCGCCAGGATACGGACGGTAAATATTACTGGACGCTGAACGGAGAGTGGTTGACAGGTGAAGCGGGGGAAAAGATTAAGGCGGAAGGTTCGGATGGTGTTCCGGGACAGGATGGCCAAGACGGAACGGACGGACAGCCGGGAGCCGATGGACAGGATGCCATTACACCACAGTTAAAAATAGAAGAGGACGGTTACTGGTATATTTCCTATAATTCCGGAAGTGATTGGACCCGGTTGGGAAAGGCCACTGGTGAAGATGGCCAAGACGGTCAGGACGGTCGGGATGGGGACAGTTTCTTCAAGGAGGTGACCGAGGACGAGGATTACGTTTACCTGACACTTCTTTCCGACGAGAGTACGATAGCCGTACCCAAGCGTAAACCACTTTCCGTGACATTCAGCGAGACGGAGGATATCCGGGTGCTGTCCGGCCGTACTTACCCGATTCAATACACGATTAGCGGGGCGACGGAAAAGACAGTCATTAAGGCCTTGGCACAGGACGGGTTCCGGGCTGTCGTGAAGCCCACGGACTATGCCACCGGAACAATCGAGGTGACTGCCCCCGCCACGATATTGACGAGTGAGGTGTTGGTCTTCGTGACGGACGGGGCGGAGCGCACTATCATGCGGAGTATCAACTTTGTGGAAGGCGTGATTAATATCACCAACCGCTCGTACACGGTAGGGTACACGGGTGGACGGATTGAGGTGGAACTCTCGACCAATATCGATTACACGGTGGAAATCCCGGAAGCTGACCAAAGCTGGGTTTCTCTTGCTCAAACTGTCGGGCGGGCCGTGATGCGGGATGAGACGATAGCTTTTGACGTGCAACAGAATAACAGCACGCAATTGCGTTACACGGTTATCAAACTGGTGGATAAATTGGGGGTTACTTCAGAGACGATACAAATTACCCAACGCGGGGGAAGTTCACAGGACGTGGAGGTGTCAACTCCCGGCACGCTGGAACAGTTAATCAGCAGCGAGGATGCTAAAATCATCGAGGAACTGAAACTTACCGGACATTTGAATACCTTTGATTACGAGTTTTTGAAAACGCTGCCCAACTTGAAAAGCGTGGATTTGTCGGGATTAAGCGATGAAAATATCCCCGCTAGCGCCTTCAGCGGCTCGAAAGTGTCAACGGTGTTGCTTCCGTTGAACTTGAAGACCATATCGAATCGAGCATTCTATCAAAGTGCGATTACCTCTATTTATATCCCGGAAACGGTGGAAAGTATAGGAGAGTATGCTTTCGCTGGAACTCAAAGTTTGACCGGGAATGTGGATATTCCGGGAAGTGTGAAGACAATAAGCGATTATGCTTTTTATCAATCACGTTTTGATGGAGTGTTAACCTTGCATGAAGGTTTACAGACGATAGGAAAAAAGGCGTTTTGTGAATGTAGTAAAGTTACCGGGGATTTGATAATACCGAATACCGTTACGGAGATGGGAACTTTTGTTTTCAGTGAATCTACATTCACCGGTTCCTTACGGATAGGGAATGGACTGGAGGTTATCCCAAGGAGTGCTTTTAGTGGTTGTTCTTGTTTTAGCGGGGCCTTAACTATTGGGGAAAATGTCATAGAAATAGAAGATTCTGCTTTTTACATGTGGAATACTGATACTGAGGTGCTATTTACAGGTAATTTGATTATTCCTGATAAGGTGAAACAAATAGGAGATTACGCTTTTTATAGGGTCAGTTTTACCGGATATTTGTTGCTTGGGGCTAGTGTTGAGTCTGTTGGTCAATCTGCATTTGATGTGTATAACTTTAGGGGTAATTATAAGATATATTGTAAAACACTAACTCCTCCAAACATTGCTACTCGTGCTTTTGCTTGTTGGAATTATTTAGGAGTGCCTGTAGGAACGAAGCAGTTGTATTCTAAAGCGGAAGAATGGAAATACTTTAAACTTATAGAAGAAATTGAATTTTAAATTTTATGGATATGCCGGAAAACGATATGGAAAATAATAAAGAACTGGTGGCTTACGAGCAGGCGATAAAAGCCTACCAGTTTCACGTGCAGCGTTATCACACGTGGGTGAATTATTACGCAATTTTCACGGGGGCTTTGTTCGTGGCATTTTATAATGTTATGCCCGATTTTAAAGGTGGTTATGCCGTATGTGGTTGTTGTATGGCCTCGTTGCCGTTGGAATGGTGGTTTTCGCTATTGATTGCTCTTGTGGGATGGTTCGCTTCCATTTGCTGGCAGGCAAGCATTGAGGGGCATTACCGGTGGATGCTTAGTTGGACTCGGGTGTTGAAACTACGGGAACGTAAGTATTTTGAGGGTGAAGTTGGGGACAATAAGGCTATTTTTGTGTATGACGGAGTTTTGTATGGAAAAGTTTTGTCTGGTAAGACAGATGAGTCAAACCTCATGCTACCGGGTTTTGTTTCCACACAGAAAGTGACACAGATTTTTGTCCGGGTCGTTATGTTGGCTTGGATTGCGGTGGTGTTCCTTCTTGGCTTGGCTGCGGGGTTGGGTATTTGTTGCGCTTTGATATTCCCGCTTTTGTTGTCTATCTTTTCTCTGCTTTCGTATTCCTATATTTTTTCCAAAATGGGTAAATGGTATTCTTCCACGCACTTGAAGATAAGGAGCGAGGACGAGTAATCATTCCCGTGTAGGTAATACCCATCATCCATGCAACCCGGGAATGCTTGTGATTCTTGTCGGAATCTAGGCATTCCCGGGTTATTCGTTTATAGGGGTCAAAGATGGTAATCCGTTTATGGTGTTATAGGTTGTCACGCAGGTGGCAAACGGCAATGGAAAGCAATGCCCGTTTGAACATCTGCTCTTTGCGTTTGCTCCATTTTTGGATTTCCAGTTCCAAGGTGTCCAGGACGTTCTCCATGTTGTCGTTTCTCCAATTCTTCAGTGACTCGGCGTTTTCCAATAGGTAGTCCACCGTCGCCAGCAGTTCCAACGAATAATTGGAGTAATAGCCACGCAGGAATCTCTTGGTGTTGTCGCAAATCGCACGCAGGCTATTGTCTTTGTATCCATTGATAAAAGCGTTCGCTTCCTGTTCCGCGTCGTCTGTCAACCATAGGTAGTCAAACGGGCGATTCTCCATGCTTCCCATGCCTTTGATGTAACTCCCGTTCATGTGGTAAAGGACATGGGCCACCTTGCCACCGGAGTAGGGTCCGTAATAGTAAGGCTTGAAGTCTATTTTGAAATAACTCTTCGCCCCGAAACGCTGCATGAAATAGATTAATTTCTCGGAGGCGAACACGGAGGCGAACTCGCCATTGATGTTAAGGTCGACAAACAGGTGGAGCAACATGGCTCTTGCCGGGGTCATTTTCACTCTTTCCGATTTCATCCTTTCGATGATGACGTCCGAAGGTTCGTAGAGCATGATGTCGCAATCCAAATCCGCCAAAGCTGTTTCTATCATTTGTTTCACTCGTGACCAGTCCAATCCGCCGTTATGCGAACCTAATGGGGGAATGGCGATGGAACGTATTCCCCGGTTGATGATTTCCTTGCGCAAGGTGGTGAGGCCTTGTGCGATGTAGGAGTATTCCGAAGGCAATTTCCAATGTGTTTTCGTGGGAAAGTTAACGATTAGTTTGTGACCTGTCATTAAATTGGAGTCTTCCACGATAAGTAACTCGCCTATATGTAACTCATTCCTGCGGCATGTGTCCCTGTAGACACGGTAGTTCTCGGGGAAAGTCTCACGGAATTGCAAGGCAATGCCTTTCCCCATTATTCCCTCGGTGTTGACTGTGTTTACCAAAGCATCTGCTTGGCTCTTCAATAAATCTCCTTTGACATATTGTATCATGGCGCTTCTCCTGTCCTGGTTTAAAAGTAATAATCTGGTCTCACGATGATTTTATTATCATGAATGCCCAGTTCCATCAATGTGCTCTTTGCTTTTTCGTTATAAACGACATATCCACAAATAAGGTGCGGAGGCAAATCACTGTTCACTAGTAATTCCGCTTCCTTACGGCGTTTTAAGTCGATGTCGATTTCAGAATTCCATTGCGCGGAATACACGTCTTCATAACGGACGATATCATTTATCCGTGTTAAATCCTCTTTCGGGTAAAAGGAAGTCAATATGCTTAATGCGTGTCCATCGGTGAAGATGCAATCAATCCGGTTGTTTGTTAAATCCTCAAGTTTGATGACGCAGTAAATTATTTGTTCGGGTTCTATTGGCTGAACGCCGTTGTATCCGTGTTGAATCACGTACAGCATGGGGGAGCGGGGTCCAAGATAAAATGGGATGTAATCGCTAAGCTTATGGCCTTTGATGTTGTTTTCTTTGCGTGATTGAATGATTTGCTGATCGCCAATGTTTATGAAATGCTCGTTGCGGTGTGGAGAGTCATTCTTCACTAAGCCGTATTTTATAATATGCGGCATGTTGTCTATATGAGTGATGCGAAACGCGTATTTAAGAGGCTTTCCCATGGCTGTGTTGGTTTCATTGATAGAGCTAATCGGCAAGTGCAATATTATGAAATTAATTTGAATAACTTCGGGTTACCGGGTTTTGATTTTGATGGATTGGCCTTTGGATTCGTTGTGGTAGCGGTCGACGGCGGTGATGACGTAGCGGTATTTGCCGAGGGAGGCGGGAATGTAGCATTCCGTGTAACGGGTGATACCGATGATGCGGGTGGGGTCGTCGAGGTCCACACGTTCACCGGGGGCGAAGCGGTAGATGACGAAGTATTGCGCGTTGCGGGGGTCCTCCCGGTCGCCACGGGTCATCCAGCGCAGGGTGTATCCCTGGCGGGTGCGTTCCTTCTTGAGATTGCATATTTTCCGGGGGGAGGAGTCGTGCAGGCGGGTGTAGGCCGGGATGAGGGCCGGGGCCTGATGATAGTGCTCGCGGAGGCTGTCGGCAAATCCGCCGGTGTTGAACAGAATCTCGTTGGCGGGCCAGAAGCAGTTGCCGCTCACGTGACGGGCTTGTCGGGCGGTGGCCATCTTGCGGGTGAGGTCGCCGGCGTTCATGGTGCGCTTGACGTCCTGCCCGATGTAGAGATGTGCTTTCCCGGGGTGCTTGTCCCACCAGTGGAGAAGGGTGAGGTAGTCGGCGGCCTTGTGACCGATTTCCCAGTATATCTGGGGCGCACAGTAATCAATCCATCCCTTGCGTGTCCAGAGGGTGACGTCGGCATAGAGGTTGTCGTAATTCTGGAGTCCGTTGGTACGGCTGCCGTCAGGGTCGCTGGACTGGTTGCGGTATATGCCGAATGGGCTGATGCCGAAGCGAACCCAGGGTTTCTCGTCCTTGATGGTTTTCTGGAGGGAACGTATCAACTCGTTCACGTTCTCTCTCCGCCAGTTGTCCCGCTCGTTGGGTTTGTATCCGGCGGTGAGGCCGTATTCCCGGAAACTGTTGTTGTCCGGGAAAGGTTTTCCATCCACGGGGTAGGGATAAAAGTAGTCATCCATGTGTATGGCATCGACGTCATACCGGCGCACGATGTCCCGCACGACACGGCAGATGTATTCCCGGCAGGCGGGGATACCCGGGTCGAAGAGCAGTTGCCGCCCGTAGGTGACGAACCACTCGGGATGCTGGTAATAGACGTGGGAGTCGGCCAGGTTGGCCGTTCCGCTCGTTCCCGCGCGGAAGGGGTTCAGCCAGGCGTGAAATTCCATGTTGCGCCAGTGGCATTCCCGGATGAGGAATTCCATGGGATCCCAGTAGGGTTCGGGGGCCACGCCCTGTTTCCCGGTGAGGAAACGGCTCCAGGGTTCTATCCGGGAGGCATACCAGGCATCGGCCTCGGGACGCACCTGGAAGATGATGGCATTGATGCCGCAGGACTGGAGAAAGTCGAGTTTACGGATGAAGTCGGCTTTCATTTCCTCGGGAGTCATGGTGGCGTATTCACTTTGGAAGACGGTCTGAATCCATGCCCCGCGGAATTCCCGTTTGGGGTTTTCTTGCGCGAAGGCTCCTGTGCTGAACACGAGGGCTATGATTAGGGATAAAAACGCGAAATGTTTCATGTACCTGATTTAAGGGGTTTTGTTTTTAATGGCGGCAAAGTTAGCTATTTCTTCTGGATGATAAGGGGTGGCGGGAGGAAATGTTGTCCAGCACGTTAAAATTTGCTTATTCCTGTATCGACAGGGGATTTGGTCTGTTTTTTGCAGACTCCCCCGCGTAAATGGAATGATTATGAAACGAGAATTTTGGATAATCACGTTTTTTTTGTTTCTCTGGGGATGTAACATGGTGGAGTATCATCCTTATGATGTGCGGCTGTCCGGGGAAACGGGGATTAATGCGAAGAATATAGCTCGTGTTGAGTCGCTTTGTCGCGGGAAGGACACGGTGCGTTTTATCCTGATGGGCGACACGCAGCGTTATTATGACGAGACGGAAGATTTCGTCCGGCACGTGAACGGTCGGGACGATGTGGATTTCGTGATTCACGGGGGCGACGTGTCCGATTTCGGGTTGACGAAGGAGTTCATGTGGGTGCGTGACATCATGAATAAGCTGACCGTTCCGTACGTGACTCTACTCGGGAATCATGACGTGCTGGGGAATGGTCTGGAGGTGTTCGAGGAGGTGTTCGGCGAGGTGAATTTCTCTTTCATGGCGGGGGATACCCGTTTCATTTGCTTGAACACGAACGCGCTGGAGTTCGATTATTCCCATTCGATACCCGATTTCGAGTACATCTATTCGCTTTTGTCGGATACGCTCTCGGGAGCAACCCGCACGATACCGGTGATGCACGTGGGGCCGGGCGACGTGGAGTTCAATAACAACGTGTCGCGGGTGTTCCACGAGTTGCTGAAGCGTTTCCCCGGTATGCAGTTCTGCCTGCATGCCCATAATCATCGTTTGCTGACACGTGATCTTTTTGGAGACGGAATCATGTATTACGGTTGTAGTTATATGAATGACCGGAATTATCTGTTGTTTACCCTAACACCTGATGGTTATGCTTACGAGGTTGTCGATTATTAAGTTGGCTTGTTTCGCCTCGTTGCTCCTTTCAGCTGTCGGGGGATGGGCGCAGGAACGGGACAGTCTAAGATTGTTGCGGGAGAAGGAACGTTATGAACGACGGGTGGAACGCTATGAGCGGCGTCGGGAGAATTACCGGAGCGGTTGGGAAAAGATGATCCCGAAGTATCAGGTATTGCAGTTTGCCGGCTCCATAGGGCTTGTGTCTGTCGGTACGGGATGGGATTACGGGAAACATAAGCAATGGGAAACTGATTTCCTGTTGGGAATCATTCCCCGTTTTTCCTCCAACGAGACGAAGGTGACGCTCACCTTGCGGGAGAATTACATGCCTTGGCGGGTGAAGTTGTCCGACTCGTGGGAATTCCGTCCTTTTTCGGTGAGTTTGGGAATGAGTACGGTGCTGGATGATGATTTCTGGATCAGGGAACCGGAGAAGTATCCTGCGCCTTATTACAAATTCTCGACCCGTATGCGTTTCCTGCTTTCTGTGGGGCAGCGTTTCACGGTCTACCAGAGAGAAGACATGTGGTTTAAGCGTATCTCGCTTTATTACGAGGTGGGGACATGTGACCTGTACTTGATTTCCGCTTTCACGAACAAGTACCTGAAACCCGGTGATATTTTAAATATCTCGTTTGGGATAAAGTTCCAGATTCTTTAGTTTTGTAAATCGAGACCAAAAGGAATAGATGATGCTTAGGAATGTAAAATGGCTGGTTGTTGTGTTTGCCTGTATGCTTGCCAGTATTCCCGTTGATGCCCAACGGAAACGGGTGGCCGTGGTGCTGAGTGGAGGAGGGGCGAAAGGAGTTGCCCACGTGGGAGCCTTGCGGGTATTGGAGGAAGCCGGCATTCCCGTGGATTATATCGTGGGCACGAGTATGGGGTCCATTATCGGGGGACTGTATGCCATCGGTTACAGTGCGGCACAATTGGACAGTATGATTCAGGCTCAGGACTGGGAATTCCTGTTGAGCGACAAGGTGTACCGTTACGATCTGCCTTTCACGGAGAAGGAAAATGACGGTAAATACCTGCTTTCTGTTTCGTTTGATTTACGGGATATGAAGAAGGGACAACGGGGATTCGTGAGCGGGCATAACGTGTACAATCTTTTCAGCGACCTGACCGTGGGGTATCATGATTCTTTGGACTTTTCCACCTTGCCGATACCCTTTGCCTGTGTGGCGGCGGATATGGTACATCGGGAAGAGGTCGTATTCCATGGTGGAAATCTGGTGCAGGCCATGCGGGCGAGCATGGCGATTCCGGGTGCGTTTACTCCCGTGCGTTTGGGAGATAAGGTACTGGTGGATGGGGGTGTGCTGAATAATTTCCCGGTGGATGTGGCTTTGGCCATGGGGGCGGAGGTGGTCATCGGGGTGGATGTGCAGGCCGATTTGATGAAGGCGGAGCAACTGGGAAACGTGTCTACGGTATTGGCTCAGATGATTAACCTGATGTGCATGAACAAGTATCAGGATAATCTCGCCCGGGCGGATCTGGTGATTCGGCCTAACGTGAAGGGGTATTCCTCGGCCAGTTTTGGCGATCGGGCTATTGACACCCTTCTGGTGCGGGGTGAGGTTGCGGCCCGGAAAAAGTGGGATGAACTGATTGCCTTGCGAGAGTATATCGGAGGTAGTCGGGAAACATCTCCAACGGGAAAGCAGGAAACAAGGGAGGTTCTTGCCGTGCGGAATATTTATATCCGGGGCGTGGAAGGGAAGGAAAGGGAGGCCGTGGAACGCCGTCTGCGAGTGAAAGCGAACAGCGAGGTGACGATGACGGATATCCACCGTACAATTGCGGAATTGTATGGCACGAAGGCTTATGCCGCGGTGAATTACCGTTTGTTGGGCAAGGAGGCCCCTTATGACCTGGAATTGTCCTTGATGCCACAGTCCTCGGGGGCTGTCAACGTGGGCTTTCGTTTCGATTCCGAGGAAATGGCCGCAATTCTGTTGAATACCACTTACCGGCGGGGAGCCTTACGGGGCGGACAACTGTCCTTGACGGGCAGCCTGAGCAAGAATCCCTGGTTCCGGGCGGAGTATTCGCTGGAGAACACTTTCCTGCGGCGTTTTAATCTGGCTTATACTTTCCAGTATAACGATATCAATTTTTACCAGAAAGGTGAAAAGACGAACAATATCACTTTCCGTTATCATGCCGCGGATTTAAGTATGTCCAATCTCTATTTCCGCAACCTGCGTTTTAGCGGGGGAATCCGTTACGAGTACTTCGATTACAATTCCCTGCTTTTCATCCGTGAAGGGGATATCGTGAAGATAAAGCCCCGGGGCGTGTTTTCCTATTACGGGCTGGTGCATTGGGAAACGCTCGACCGTCGTTTCTACCCGACGGAAGGCGTGTTGGCCCGGGTGGATTATTCCCTGTTCACGGACAATCTGCTGACGTACAAGGATGGAACTCCTTTTTCGGCCCTGTCGTGGCATGCCATGACGGTTTTGCCGTTGACTTCCCGTCTTTCCCTTTTGCCTGCATTCTACGGGCGGGTGTTGATCGGGAACAATCTGGCCAGCCCCTGCATGAACTGCGTGGGCGGAACGAGTTTCGGGAAATATGTCCGCCAGCAATTGCCTTTTGCCGGAATCAACCACGTGGAGGTCTTCGAGAATAGCGTTGTTGTTGCCAGGTTGCATTTCCGCCAACGGATGGGAAGCAAGCACTATCTCTCGTTGGTCGGGAATTACGCCTTGCAGGACAATGATTTCGGGAATCTCCTCAATCGCCGCGGGATATGGGGCGGTGCCCTGGGCTATTCCCGTGATTCCCGGATCGGCCCCATTGATTTGATATTTAGTTATTCCGACTGGAGTAAAAAGCCGGAATATTATTTTAATTTTGGATTCTACTTTTGATGCTCTCCTTTCCAAAAACTTCTCCGACGGGAACGGGAGGGGGCAGGAAAGGGGTAATATTTAAAAACGTGCCGTATGAAAGAGAAAATCAATAAGACGAATGCCGCCCGTCTGCTGGATCGGGCCAAGATTCCTTACGAGTTGATACCTTACGAGGTGGACGAGAACAACCTGGCTGCTACCCACGTGGCCGAACAGTTGGGCGAGCCGGTGGAACAGGTGTTCAAGACGCTCGTCCTGCACGGCGACCGTTCCGGCTATTTCGTCTGCGTGATTCCCGGGGATAAGGAAGTGGATTTGAAATTGGCGGCCAAGGTATCCGGCAACAAGAAAGCCGACCTGATTCCCATGAAGGAACTTTTGCCCGTCACGGGCTATATCCGCGGGGGATGTTCCCCCATCGGGATGAAGAAACCCTTCCCCGTTTTCCTGCATGAGACGGCGATGGATTACCCCTTTATCTATATCAGCGCAGGGGTTCGGGGATTACAGATTCGCCTTGCTCCCGCGGCATTGGTGGAATATACCGGGGCAACGCTTTGCGCCTTGCTGTAAGGGTTACTTGTATTTTGCCTTCAGGTAGGCATGCAGCACCCGGTGCATGAGATCCGCCTCCTCCAGTTCCTGGTCCGTCAGGTTGGGGGCAAGTTCAATGTCGTTGCAGATATCGTTCAATTGCTCGTCCTCGTCGATTCGTTCCCCGAAATGCTGCTCGATATAGAAAATATCGGACAACTGCATCCGGGCGATGGAGTCAAGAGCCAGGCTGCGGGCTTGCAGCAGGTTGTCCTCCCGGTATTTCTTGAGGAAAATCTCGATGATGCTGTCCGTGAAATAATCGGCGAAATAGTGCAGCAGGATGACCCTTCTCTTGAGCTGCTCGTACAGATCTGCGGGTTCTTGCCGCAATCCCTCGCACATGCACACGTAGGCGAGTTCTGCCAATTCGATGCTTTCTTCCTCCTCCTCATCCAGTTCCAGCAGCAGGGCCTTGCACAGCAAGTCCGAAAACTCGGCATCCCGTCCCAGGGTGCGGCATTCCCGGTAATAGTCAATCCGGTTGGGGATGGCTTGTTTCAATACTCGGCTCAGTCCCCGCCGGTCGCCCTGCTCGTGGTGTTGTCGGGCCTGGGCTAAAAATTGTTCTAAGGCATCCATTGTTTGAAGTATTATTATTCGTCCTTCCCGTTAAAGTTCACCCATCCCTGGGCCTTCAGCTCGAATTCCTTGCCGTCTTTCGTGACGAGGTTATAGCCTTCGCCTTTCGGGCAGGTGTGGCCGATGATGCTGATTTCCTCGATGGTCAGCAGTTTCTCGTACTCGGACAGGGGCACGGTGAACACCAGTTCGTAGTCCTCCCCGCCGGAGAGGGCGCATACCGTGGCATTCATGTTCAGCTCCTCGGCCATCTTGAAGGTCTGGTAGTCGATGGGAATTTTCTCCTCGAACACCTTGCAGCCTACCCCGGAGTCGTGGCAGATGTGCAATACCTCGGACGAAAGTCCGTCCGACACGTCCATCATGGACGTGGGCTTGATTTTCTTGTCCCGCAATATCTGGATGATATCCTTCCGGGCTTCCGGTTTCAACTGCCGTTCGAGGATGTACTCGTAACCGCTGAAATCGGGTTGGGCATTGGGATTCGTTTGGAAAACCACCTTCTCCCGCTCCAGCAGCTGGAGTCCCATGTAGGCGGCCCCGAGATTTCCGCTCACGCATATCAGCTCGTTTTCCCGGGCCGTGTTGCGGTACACGATATCCTCCTCGTCGGCATCTCCCAGTACGGTGATGCTGATGCACAGTCCCGTTTTGGATGAGGTGGTGTCGCCTCCCACGAGGTCAATCCCGTAATGTTCGCAAGCGAGGTACATACCCTCGTATAATTCTTCGACGGCTTCCAGGGTGAAGCGGTTCGACATGGCGATGGCCACGGTGATTTGCCGGGGTGTGCCGTTCATGGCGTAGATATCGCTGGCATTCGTTGCCACGGCCTTGTAGCCGAGGTGCTTCAGGGGAGCATAGGTCAGATCGAAATGTATGCCTTCGATAAGCATGTCCGTGCTCACGAGGATTTTTTTGTCCTTGTAGTCCAGCACGGCGGCATCGTCGCCCACTCCTTTCAGGGAAGAGGCGTTCTTCAGTTGAATATTTTTGGTCAGGTGGTGGATGAGCCCGAACTCGCCCAACGTGGAAAGTTTCGTTAACGGTTTATTCTCGGTCATGTTGTTTGTTTTGCTTTTCGCGAAATTAGCAGTTTTTTCCCTCCCGCGCAATAATCGCTTTTTCTTCTCTTCGCCAGAAATCGGATCGGGATACTGCACTGTTTGGAGGGCTTTTCCTGTCCCGGGAGGAGCCTCTCCGGGGCAATATGCCTGTAAACATGATTTAATCGCTGTTCTCGTGCTGATCACTTCCTGGTGAATTGCTGGATTAATCAGGAGTTGAACAGGGAATAATGAGGCATAGAGCGACTTTTATTTCCTTGCGTATTGCTTTGTGGAATGTCGGGGATTGCCGTGTATGAGAGAGTTAGTGCGAATTTTAGCGATTTTACCCTTTCCCTGTTTGTTCCTGTAGAAAAAATTACAGATATTTGCTTGTCTTAAATCGTTTTATGGTATGCAACAGGAGGAAATGACATTTCGGGAAATGCAGCGGGGCGACTGGGCTGCTTTCAATTTTTTCTTCAAGCAGCATGCCGAATCGTTGTTTCATTACGCGTTGGGTTTCGTGAAGTTGAAGGAGGAGGCGGAGGATATCGTGCAGAATACCTTTATTTATTTCTGGACACACCGGGATCAGATTGAATACACGGGTTCCGTTTATGCCTATTTGTTGCGGGCGGTGAAGAATGCCTGCATAGACTATAAGCTGCACGAGGAGGTAAAGAGCCGTTACGAGCGGGAAATTCTGGCGGGCGGTCAGGAGGCAGACATGGACGAGGGAGAGAATTTTGAGGAATTGTATGCCCGCTTGCAGGAAGTGATGAATGCTTTGCCGGCCAAATGCCGGGAGATTTTTATCCTGGGGTGTGTGGAAGGAATGAGTTACAAGGAGATTGCCGAGCAGCTGGGAATTTCCGTGAATACGGTCAAGACCCAGATGAAGGTGGCCTATAAAAAAATCAAGAGTGAATTTGAGGAGGGTAACAATAAATTCATGCTTTTGCTATTTGCTTGTGTTTCAGAAGAGGAAATGATCTGATATTATCTCGGTTCCTTTTTTTCTACGAATTCCATTGAAAAAAATTATTTTTCTTTTCACCCTTTTTTTACCTCTTCCCGCTTATAGGGTGTAAGATGGAATTTAAATACACTGTATCATGAGTACAAATGACGAAAAAACATGGCTGAGGGCGATACTGGAGGGAAAGGTGAAACCCGGGGATGAGGCTTGGGATCGGATTTGGCGGGAGCGGGACTTCTGGCGGGTGAGGAGAACCTTGCGGGAGGTGGGGATGATGGAGCGGGGAAACCTGGAGTTTGACCGGGAGAAGATGTGGCGGGTGATAGAGGCATATCGAGGTGAAGGACGTAACGCCCGAAGACGACATCAGAGATGGTGTTGGGCCGCAGCGGTAATCCTGCCTTTGCTCGTGGTAGGAGGGATGCTTTATTTCTCGTGGCAGCAACCGAAAGGAACGGTTGTGGCTAGTACAGGGGTCATCGAGAGCGGAAGTTCCCGGGCCACGCTGGTGATGGCCGGAGGGGAACGTGTTGATTTGGCCTCGTTGACGGATACGCTTTTGCGACAGGGTGAGGTGGAAATTCGCTTGGATTCTTCCCGGGGTGTGACTTATCAGGCCGGGGATGCCAAGGTGAATAAGGTGGAATATAATAAGATTATTGTTCCCCGGAAGGGAGAATACCAATTGATGTTGGCAGACGGTTCAAAGGTATATTTGAATTCGGAATCGGAATTGCGGTTCCCGACGACGTTCAGCGGCAAGGAAAGACGGGTTTTCTTGAAGGGAGAGGGGTATTTCGAGGTGCGGAAGGATGCGGCGAAGCCCTTTATCGTGACGGTGGGAGAGACGGACGTGCGGGTGCTGGGGACGACGTTCAACGTGACGGCTTACAGAGACACGAAGACGATACGGACGACGTTGGTGGAAGGTGCCGTGCGGGTGAACGACCGGTTGACGGGAGAGGCGGTGACGTTGGCTCCGGGTTTGCAGGCGGAATGGCAGGGAGGCTCGTTCACAACCCGGAAAGTGAATGTGAACGCAGTGGCGGCTTGGGTAGACGGCAAATTCTACTTTGAGGAGGGCGCCACGTTGGAGGAAATCACCGAGCAATTGCGGCGGTGGTACGACATAGACTTTTTCTTTACTTCGGAGGACGTGAAACATTTCGTGTTTGCGGGAGTAATCAAGAAGTATTACACGGCCAACGAAATCTTTTCGATTATCGAGAAGACGGCACGGGTGAAATTCACCGTGAACGGGCGAACCGTTGTGGTCAGCAGACGATAGGAACTTGAATAGCGCTAAATAAAGGCGGGAGTTGCTGCAACAACTCCCGGATGTAAAAGAAATCTCGAGGGAACTTGCAACCCCCAAAAGATTGATTGTTTAATTTTAAATGCAAAACTATGGAAAAAACACGAACGGACACATGGTTCCCACGAAATAAATCATGTGTTCAAATGAAAAGAATTATGAAGTTAACGTTTTTGTTTGTGTGCGCATTCGTGCTGTCCCTTTCCGCGGGGGTACGGGCGCAAGACCAGATGGTGACCTTGAAGGTCGAAGGCTCGACATTCAAGGAAGTGATTTCAGAGCTGAAGCGGCAGACCCGCTTGGATTTCTTCTACAGTTTTAACGAGGTGGATGTTACCCGCCCTATCTCGTTGAATGTGACACAGGAGCGGGTGGACGACGTGTTGCGCCTTATCTTGGGCGACGGATTCACGTGGGAGTATCACGACGACATGGTGATTATCAAGCCCGCATTGGTGAAGGACGAGGAGGTGAAACCGTTGAAAGTGAAAGGATTTGTGTATGACGAGAACAAGGTGCCCATGCCGGGTGTGACGGTGGTGCTGATGGAGACGACGGTGGGAGCGGTGACCGATGCGATGGGATGGTTCCAGTTGACGCTGCCTATCAACGACGGGCAATTGGAGTTCTCTTTCGTGGGCTACCGGAGCCAAAAAGTGAGCTTTTCTCGCGCCACGGAAAACGATACCTTAAAGATATATTTGAAGCCCGACGTGAAGGCGATAGACGAGGTGGTGGTGACGGGATACGGCAACGTGGCGAAGGGAAATTACACGGGAGCCTCGACGACGGTGAACGCCAAGGACATCTTAATGCCGGGCGTGTCCTCGATCGACCAGATGTTGCAGGGCGTGGTGCCGGGAATGCTTGTGATGAACAGGACGGGTATGGTGGGCGCAAGTCCGAGCATTCGCGTGCGGGGAACTTCGACGTTGTTGGGAAGGCAAGAGCCGGTATGGGTTGTGGACGGTGTGATACAACGTAATCCCCAGCCGTTTAACTCGGACGACAACACGAACTTCACGATGGAGGCCGACGACATTAAGAAATTGGCAGGTAATGCCATTTCGTGGTTAAACCCGAACGACATCGAGACCATCACGGTGTTGAAAGACGCTTCCGCCACGGCTATCTATGGTTCGCAGGCTGCCAACGGCGTGATTGTCATCACGACGAAGAAGGCGTCGACGGGCCGGGTGCAGGTAAGCTATAGCGGAGATTTCTCCATCGGCCAGCGTCCGCGCTACGGATTGTACGACTTGATGAACTCGGCGGAACGTATGGAGTTTTCGAAAGACATTTATGATGAAGACCGTTCTTTCAGTGGTAGTCAGATTCTATTGAATATAGGGTTCGAGGGATTGTTGAGCCGCTATTTGAACAAGGAAATTACTTTGGATGAGATGAACACGGAATACCAGCGAATGGCGCAACAGAACACGGACTGGTTCGACATTTTGTTCCGCAATTCCTTTAACCATTCTCACAATCTGAGCTTTAGCGGTGGTTCCGAGACCGTGCAAAACAGAACTTCTTTTGGTTACTCGCAAGAGAACGGCGAGGCAAGAGGAAACAACGTGACGCAATTCACGGTGAACTCGAACACCACCATCAACCTTTGGGAGTGTGTTACCTTGAACCTATCGTTGAACGGAAGTATCCGCGATGTAAAGGGATTCGCCTACGGCGTGGACCCATTTTCCTACGCATATAATACCTCCCGTGTCATTCCGGCCTTCAATGAAGATGGTACTTTGTATTATCATGATAAAACGGGGACAGAGAGTAGCGCAATACAGAATAAATCGACTTATCGATACAACATTTTGAATGAAATGGCGAACACGGGCAGTCGGAACAAAACGCGTACGTGGGGAGCGTCGTTCGATTTGAAATGGCAAATTATTTCCGGATTAGAATATCAAGGTTTGTTCTCGTACACTTCGTCCTCGTCGGACACGAAGTCCTACGCCACAGATCGTTCGTTCCATATCACCCAGATTCGCGGATATGAATACGGGAGTGTGGAGTCAAACGGACCCGAGACGCAAGCTACCCCGCTTCCCATTGGCGGTTTGTTGGAAACGGATTTGTCGAACGTGACCACCATTATGGTGAGAAACAGTTTGGTGTATGACCGTTTGTTTAAGGACAAGCACCGGATGACGTTGCAATTGGGAGTGGAGACCAATTCCGTGGATACAAAGGGTGAAACGAATACCCGTTATGGGTATATGCCTGACCGGGGTGAAACATTCGCCACTCCTCCGTTAACTTACGTTCCTGTTGGTGGTGATTATACGATGGAAAACTCGGCATACGCTCAAGGAAATCATACCGTCGTGAATCGGGTGGAAAACACGTTTAGCGGATACGGAATGGCTGTGTATTCCTACGATGAGCGTTATGTGTTGAACCTTAACGGACGCGTGGACGCATCGAACCGTTTCGGACAGGACAAAAACAAGCAATTCCAACCGACTTGGTCCGCCGGTTTGAAGTGGAGAGCCGGTAACGAGAATTTCGCCCGGGAGACTTGGTGGCTGAACAATTTGGATATTTACATCTCCTACGGTTATCAAGGAAACGCAGTGAGCACGGTGTCTCCTTATCTTATTGCAAGGGACGAGTACCAGTCATTGTATAATACATATGCCTTGCGAATCCAATCGTTGGCCTATCCGGATTTGGGATGGGAGAAGACCAAGAGCTTCAATGTGGGCGTGGACGCCGCATTTTTGGACGGACGGTTGAATTTCACGTTTAACTATTTTAGAAAGGTGAGCGATGTGTACACCACCCGCAATATTCCTTACGAAAACGGAATGGGCTCCGGGGTTGTGTCCGGTTCGAAGATGAACAACAACGGTTACGACTTTGTAATTAACGTGGCGCCTGTCCGGACGAAAGATTTCGCATGGCAGTTGTCGTTGAACACGTCTGTAACCAAAAATAGCGTCGAGAACAATCGAGACAATACACTGGAGGATTATTTGAGCGGAAGCGCCGTTGTAGACGGTCGTCCTTACTCGACGTTCTATTCTTACGAGTTTGCCGGTTTGGAACAAGAATACGGTCAGCCGACCTTTAATAAGTTGGACCAAACGGTAGTGGACAGCCCATTGGATTTTTTGGTGGAAAGCGGCAAATTAACTCCGGATTTTTCAGGAGGATTGAATATGTCGTTCCGATATAAAAACTTGACGTTGTACACCTTGTTTGCTGTTCAGTGGGGCGGATACGGGCGGTTGCCTAATTTGTATCCCACGATGTCGTTGGATAGCGGATTGCCTTTGCCGCAAGACAATGTGTCGAAGAAATTGATAAACCGCTGGAGAAAGCCCGGAGACGACACGATTTATCCTTCTTTGCCGGGTACGGGATTTGAACCGATTACATTGCCTACCATTGCACAAGAGACTAATGCAACCGCGATCGGCTTGCGATATAGCAGTTACGCTTTGTATAACCAATCCAATATCCGGGTGGCCAAGACGGACTTTATCCGTTGCCGTTCGATATCCTTGGGGTATGATTTTAGAGGCGATTGGATGCAGCGTGCCGGAGTCAATTATTTGCGGGTAAGCGCAAGCATGACGAATCCCTTTGTGTGGGCGATGGATAAAAAGTGGGACGGTTTGGATCCGGAAACTGGAAACTGGCCTGCGCGTAGGATATCCTCGTTGTCTTTACAAGTGATATTTTAATTAAAAATAGGAGAATATGAAACAGTTTAGTTTGATAATGGCAATTGCGGTCGGGTTGTTGGCAGCCGTGTCTTGTTCGGACTTTTTGGAAGAAAGATCACAAGACGAGGTGATTCCTACCACCACGGCAGACTATAGCGAAATACTATTAACATATATGAGCCTGTACAATTATGACATGCTTTATATATTGGATGATGATGTTCAATTGGCTTCTTATATATCCTATCCCACCACGTTAGTGCAATATGCAGGTTGTTTTACTTGGCAACCGGATATGTGGGAGTTGGAAAACGCATTGATAAGCGGCTATCAAGAAACGTATACGTCGATTATGGGATTCAATGCCGTGTTGGACGATATTGACGATGCGGAGGGCACGCAGGAAGAGCGGGATATGGTGAAGGCGGAGGCTCTTGGTTTGCGCGCATTGGCTTACTATTATTTGGTAAATATGTTTGGCGAACCGTATAATTCCAACCGACAAGCATTGGGAGTTCCCTTGAAGCTGACCGCCGTGTTGGGAGAAAACGGAATGCTGCGCAACACGGTTGAGGAAGTGTATAATCAGATGGTGAGCGATTTGGAAAATGCATCCGCATTGTTCGCTCAGTATCCCAAACGGCGGGGTAATTATCGGATGAACGGAACAACGGTGGACATCCTGTTGTCGCGCGTGTATTTGTATATGGAGAGATGGGATGATGCGGTGACGGCGGCAACCCGGGCCATTGAAAGTGCAGAAGGTTTGTCGGATTATACCGGGTATGAAATGTATGCATCGTATAGAGGCAATTTCATTATGCCTACGTATGGACTCTCCGAAGTGGAGTGGGTATGGGGAAATTATTTCTCTTGGTTCAATTTTTATTATCTATTTGATCCCTCGAATGAGTTGCTCGCTCTTTACACATCGAACGATAGAAGATTGGATTTGTGGATGCCATATAATATGGTTTATAAAAAAGAAGTGAATGCGAGCGCAAATACTCCTTCGAACACGATACGTATTTCCGAGGCATATTTGAACAGAGCCGAGGCGAGAATATTATCCGCAACGCCGGATTTGACGGGAGCCTTGTCGGATTTGAACGAGTTGAAGCGTCACCGTATCACCGGGTATCAAGATATGACAAGCACGGATAACTTGTTGACAGAAGTGCGGAATGAACGCCGTCGGGAATTGTGTTTCGATTGGCATCGTTGGTTTGACTTGCGTCGTTACGGCATGCCTGCCATCACGCATGACTATAGGGCTTCGAATGAAGATCCGCTGATGACATACACATTGCGGGAAAACGATCCGCTTTACACGTTGCCGTTCCCGACTTCGGCCATAGAGCATAATATGAGCTTGCAACAAAATCCGTCAGCTTCGGAGCCGAGACGGAGCGGAGTACCAGCAAATTAATCGATAAATGGATGTTATTATGAAAATGAAAAATACATTTTGGACAATTCTTATGGCTTGCGTCCTATTCGCAAGTTGTAGCGGAAATGATGATGATTTGAAAACGCTAGATCCTCTCACTCCGGAATATAGTTTGCCGCAGGGAGGAAATCAGGCGGCAGACGAGCGAATCGTGAAGATTTATAACGATTATGGGAGTTTTATATTGTATCAATATACCTTCCTTGATTTTATGAGAGATCTTCCGGCCACAGATTATGTTTATGAGGAACCGGATCCGCAATACGTGGACGAGATGTTGGATTTCTTGGATGGGGTTTGGTTTGGTTTCTATACCGAAAAGTTTCACAAGAAGTTTATGCCGTATAAGATATTTTTGTGCGGAAGATTGGATAATGTTGGACGTCCTATGACATATTTGGCCAGCACAAATGCCATACGCTTGAATTATTGTTCGGATACATTGAGCACGTTTACTCCGGCGAACAAGAACACGATTAAGAATGCTATACAGCAGGGACTCTGGGGACGCTGGTGTGAAAATTACTACGATGATTTCCCGGAAGAGTTTTTTACCGTGAGTGATTATTCCACGGCTCCAACTTCCGAGGATGAGGCTAAGACGAGAGGATTCACATCGGATTGGTGTGTGGATTATTGGCCTGGAACTGGAACATGGTCGTATCAAAATCCGCGGCTTGAGGACTTAAGGTATTATATGTATGCATTTGTTCAACGGAATGCGGAGACCTGGGAAACTGATTTGTCGCAGTATCCTCTGATTAAGCGGAAGTACGACATATTGCGGAACTTCTTTCAGAACGAATATGGATTTGACATAACGAACGTCGGGAATGCGACGTTTGAGTAGAAAAGAAATCTTTTGGTGTTGATTTTTAGGTGGGGGATGGGAATATTGTATGTGGAGATGGCTGTGTGAGACGGAGCATAAAATTCCCGCTTATGGATAGCGATTGAAGTTGGTGGGAATTTTATCCCTTCCTTGTGGGGATGGATTAAGGAAAAGAGTATTGTAAATCATGTAATGAGTTATATTATGAGTGAATCAATTGTAAAGGTAGAAAATTTGTCGCATCGCTACAGCGTGCAGTGGGCGGTGAGGGACATTAGTTTCGAGATTAATAGGAATGGTATTTATGGATTGTTGGGTTCCAACGGAGCGGGGAAATCGACGTTGATGAATATCATGTGCGGCGTGTTGAAACCTACGGAAGGACGGGTTGTCATCAAGGGAATCGACATGCGGGAGAACCCTGTGGCAGCAAAAAGTCATATCGGATTTTTGCCGCAGCAACCACCCCTGCACACGGATTTGACGGTGGAAGAATATTTGGCATACACGGCGAGCTTGCGCGACATTCCCGACCGGGATGTGCCGAAGGCCATAGACAAGGTGTTGGAACGTTGCGCACTGAGCCATTTCCGGAAGCGGGTGATTCGCAATCTTTCCGGAGGATACCAGCAACGCGTGGGAATCGCCCAGGCGATTATCCACGAGCCGGATTTCGTGGTTTTCGACGAGCCGACGAACGGGCTTGACCCGAACCAAATCTTGGAAATTCGTCATTTGATTAGGGAAATCGCCACGGAGCGAACGGTGATGTTGTCGACGCACATTTTGTCGGAGGTGCAGGCGACTTGCGACTATATCCGCATGATCGAGCAGGGCAAGTTGGTGTTCGCCGGAACGGTGGAGGATTTTGACAGTTATATCGTGCCGAACACGGTGCAGGTGTCGTTGCTCGCCCGCCCGACCTTGGAGGAACTGCAAGCCATTCCGGGCTTGATTCGCGCAGAGGAAGCCGGAGGGACACTATATAAGCTCCAGTTCGCCGACGCTCAGGAAGCCTTGGAGAGAGTGGCGGAAGTCAGTGCCACCAAGGGATGGCGATTGAACGAGTTGTCGTTGGAGAAGAGTTCTCTTGACACGATATTTGCAGAATTGTCTAAGAAATCAAAATAAAAACGATAGAAGATGAAAAAGATATTCAAGATAGCCAAAACAGAACTACAGACGTTGTTTTACTCGTCGGTGGCGTGGTTGGTTCTGATTGTGTTTACTTGCCAATGCGCGCTGACGTTCGCATCGGGCATGATGGAGCAAGCCAACGGACAGGCCATGGGGTTCAGTCTGTGGTCGGTGACGTATAGCCTATTTGCGAATTCGATGGGCGGTTCGTTGTTCCCGTCGGTTCAAGGGTACCTTTATCTTTATATCCCATTGCTGACGATGGGCTTGATGAGCCGGGAGTTTGGAAGCGGCTCGATTAAGTTGTTGTATTCCTCGCCCGTGACGAACACGCAAATCATATTGGGGAAATACCTCTCGATGTTGATTTACGGGTTGATTCTTATGGCGGTATTGCTTTGCTTCGTGCTGTTCGGCGCGTTCACTATCAAGGATTTCGACCTTCCGATGGTATTATCCGGAATGTTGGGGCTTTATCTGCTGTTGTGCGCCTATGCGGCAATCGGTTTGTTCATGTCGAGCTTGACTTCCTATCAGGTGGTGGCCGCCATTCTGACGCTGGCCATGCTGACGGTTTTGGCTTATGTGCGCAATTGGTGGCAGGACATCGAGTTTGTCCGCGAAATCACGTACTGGCTTTCCATTTCGGGCCGCGCGGACGAGCTTATCGCAGGATTGATTTGCAGCGAGGACGTGCTTTATTTCATTATCGTGTCCGTGCTGTTCCTGAGCCTGTCGATTATCCACCTGCAAGCCAACCGGCAGAAGAGCCGTTGGACGGTGACTTTCGGAAAGTATGTGTGGGTGTTAGTGGGAGCCTGCTTGTTGGGATACCTTTCCTCGCGTCCGAAACTGATGACGTATTACGACTCGACCGCCACGAAAGAGAACACGCTGACGCCGAACAGTCAGGAGGTAATCGCACAATTGGACGGCGGCTTGACCATCACGACTTACGTGAACGCTTTGGACGTGTATGATATATGGACGGCGCTGCCTTCTGCGGTAAAGTATGACCAACAGTTGTTCCGCCAATACATTCGGTTTAAGCCGGAAATCAAGATGGAGTATGTTTATTACTACGACTCGATTAATGATTCCATTCAGGATTTGCAATATCCGGGCATGAACGCCAAGGAGCGGATGCGGGAAATCACGCGTTTGTATAATATTGATTCCACATTGTTTATCAGTCCGGAGGAAATCCGCTCGCAAATCGATTTGTTGCCGGAAGGCAGGCGGTTCGTCCGTTTGCTGGAGCGCGAGAGCGGGGAGAAGACTTTCCTTCGCGTGTACAACGATATGTCGCACCATCCGGGCGAGGCTGAAATGACGGCCGCCTTCAAGCGGTTGGTGATGGAAGTGCCGAAAGTGGGCTTCTTGGTGGGACAAGGAGAGCGCGACATCTCGAAAACGGGTGACCGGGATTATAATTTCGCATGGGACAAGAGATACCGTTACGCGTTGATTAATCAGGGATTCGACGTGGCAGAGGTGAACTTGGACCAGGAGATTCCCGCGGATATCAATATTCTTGTCATCGCGGAAATGCGGTGGGGATTGAGCGAGGAGCAGCACAAGAATCTGCAAAGTTATATCGCCCGCGGCGGCAATCTGATGATTATGTGTGAGCCAAGTAGGGCGGATGTCATGAAACCGTTGTTGGCAGAGTTCGGAGTGAGCATGGTTCCCGGCCAATTGGTTCGCGTGACGGAGGATTATTCGCCGGAGTTGGTGTTGGCCGCACCCACGGAGCAAGCCGCAGAGTTGATTTACCAGTTTGACGAGATGCGCAAGGCGAGACGGCTTATCGTGACGCCGGGAGCCGCCGGGTTGACCTATACGGAGGCCGGATATAAGGTGATTCCTCTGTTTATGACGGACGATATAGTCTGGAACGAGTTGGAGACGACGAATTTCATTGACGACACGGTGCGTTTGAATCCGACAATCGGAGAGGTTCAGCAAAATTACACGACGGCGTTGGCTTTGCAACGCAATGTGAACGGGAAGGAACAACGGGTTCTTATCTACGGCGACGCGGACTGTATCAGCAACGGAGAGTTGAAGATGGACCGCGTGGAGCTTGGAGCCAGCAACTTCAACATTATCATGGGTAACTTCTATTGGTTGTCGGACAACAAGGTGCCCATCGACGTGCGGCGTCCAATACCGACAGACGACGAGGTTTATCTGTCGCAAGAGTCGATGAGGGTGTGGAAGGTGATTATGACGTGGGTCATGCCGGCCATACTGATTGCCCTCTATGTGCTGCTGTGGCTGCGCCGTCGGGGAAGATAATGCCGTTACTACCGCGGATTTTTTAAGTCTATTTTTTATACTGTGCGGAGGGAAGTGGCTCTTTGCCGGGGGGTAGGAGGCGTGTAGCTTGGGGGTAGCTGGCATAAAAACATCTATTTATGATGAATTTTCTATTGAATTTCTATTGATTTTTCCGTAGCGGATCCGTAAGTGATCCGTAGGAGATCCGTAGCAACTCCCTTGCTACACGCCCGCTACCCACCTCCTACCAGCCACTTCCCCGCCTGTCTTATCCTAAATAAGTTGACTTTAAAAAGAGTAAACTTATGTCAGTAAAAATGAGGAACGTGACGACAAGCCGTCACAGCATTGAAGAAAAATTGAGAGCCGTCCGTCAACGGATGTACGGGGAGTTAAGTTTCCAGGATGTGCTGGACCGTTACGGGGTCTGCGGCAGCACCCTCAGC